>NZ_KB892279.1 GCF_000373745.1 Oligella ureolytica DSM 18253
CTACGCTCGGGCAAATGGCCGTTGCGCACCACGGCTTTGCGGCCATCAGGCAAGAGTTTGTCTTCATGGGTTTGCAGCAGCTGTTGCAACTCAGCTTCAACTGCTTGCGCAATGAGCTGGCGAGCTCCATTACGTAGCAAAGCGGTAAGCACATCTGTGCCAGTTTCATCTGGTTGTGAAAGAACATTCAAGGTAGTATTGGTCATGGCGTATCACTCAACTGTTGGTTATTTCTTGGTCGAAACAATCAACAGGATACGCCACCTTCTTTTTTCCTCATACACCACAAATGACTATAGCTCTAAGCAACGTCAGTCATTGTATTTTTACTGCTATTCCTATTTAGTTGTAAACTTAAATTAATTAAAAATATACCCCATAAATAGTAGCATGCCTGATAATAAAGTAAATGTATTGTCTTATGCCGTTGCGCCATAACCGCCATGAACCATATCAAACTAGAAGCCAACACAGGCGACAACTTAGAAAATGAACAAAACGTCGGCAATCTACTGCGCATTATCCACAAAGCGATTAATGAACAGTTAGATGAAAACTTATTACGACTAGGCCTAACCGGCGCTCAGTGGCGCCCTATCGTACTGCTCGATTGCGGCGACGTCAACACAGCGGCTGAATTAGCAAGCATCATCGGCGTCGACACAGGCGCAATGACGCGCACACTTAACCGATTAGAAGCCAAGGGCTTAATCACCCGCAAGCGTTCCGAAAAAGACAAACGCGTCGTAGAATTAGCACTAACCGAAAAAAGCAATAACCTACAAGTAGAAATTATTAAAACTATTGAAAAAACATTAAACGATTTTTACTCCTGCTTCAGCAAAGAAGAATTTGATACCTATCTCGCTTTAAATAAAAAACTGATTTTTCATAACTTACCTGAAAGCTACGCCTCAATTTTCCCAGATGAAAAAGGTTAAAACTCGTTAAAAAATAAAAAAGGAGATGACATCAAATCATCTCCTTTTTATTTTTAGTTAAACAAGCTTATTTATCTCTTACTACCCCGACCTAATAACGAGCCTAATACGCCGCGCATCATATTTCTTGCGATACGACGAGCTTCTGTCTTGGCTACCTGCTCTACCAAGCCTTCGCGTCGTCCACCCCGAGGGCCCGTCGAACCTAATAACGCATCTTTGAGCATACCCACTAAGCCACTTCCGCCCTCCTGCTCTTTGGCTTCTTCTGCAACCGCTTCTTCCGCTCGACGCAGCAGCAGCTCATAAGCCGACTCACGATCCACTGGTTGATCATATTTATGCGTAAATAATGACGCAGCACGAATACGTGCCACCTCATCTGCTGTGGCCAAACCAATACGACTCCCTGGCGCAAACATCCAGACTCGCTCGGTAGGCGTCGGGATACCCTTAGGGTCTAAAAATGAAACCAAAGCCTCGCCCACCCCCAGCTCTGTAATCACTTGCGGTATATCTAAGGGAGGATTAGGGCGCATCGTATCAGCAGCTGTTTTAACTGCGCGTTGGTCTCGCGGGGTATAAGCTCGTAAAGCGTGTTGTACGCGATTACCTAATTGACCCAACACAGCGTCCGGAATATCCAAGGGATTTTGTGTAATAAAATAAACGCCTACCCCCTTAGAACGAATTAAGCGCACAACCAACTCAATGCGTTCCAATAATGCCTTGGGCGCACTATCAAATAACAAGTGCGCTTCATCGAAAAAGAAAACGAATTTAGGCTGCTCTAAATCGCCCACTTCCGGTAAGTTCTCGTACAATTCGGCTAGTAACCATAGCAAGAAAACTCCATATAACCTGGGTGACTGCATTAACTTATCAGCTGCTAAGATATTTACTACGCCCTGACCATTAGCATCCGTACGCATCAGGTCAAATACATCAAGCATCGGCTCACCGAAAAAAACATCACCACCCTGCACTTCTAATTCAAGCAAAGCACGCTGAATGGCACCTACCGACGCCGGTGAAATATTGCCATAAGTCGTTCGTAGCTCTTTGGCCTTGTCTGAGACAAATTGCAGCATTGCTCGTAAATCCTTGAGGTCAAGCAACAACAAGCCCTCGTCATCAGCCAATTTGAAGCAAATATTTAAAATTCCGCTCTGGGTATCGTTAAGATTCATGGCCCGTGCCAACAATAACGGCCCCATATCACTAATCGTGGCGCGTACCGGATGCCCTTTTTCACCAAACACATCCCAAAAAACAGTCGGGCAAGCCCCTAACTTAGGCTCCGGTAAGGCAAGTTTCTCCAAGCGTTTTTGTAAGCCCTCAGTCATTACTGCGGCTTGCGAAATGCCGGACAAATCTCCCTTAACATCTGCTAAAAACACCGGTGTGCCAATCCTGGAAAACGCTTCTGCCATTAACTGTAACGTGACCGTCTTACCGGTACCAGTCGCACCTGTAATGCAACCATGGCGATTAGCTAATTTTGGGTGTAAAACAACGTCTTTTTCAGAATTACATCCGAAGGCAATGGGCTCGAGCATAAAGGATTCCTTTTAAAAGGCTATAATTAGGGCTATTCTATAAAAAAAGTGCCAATCAAGGTAAAATCAAGGCACAATAAAATATCAAAATTAATATACTTATACTAATAATTTATTACATCAGTTTAACCTTTTTAAATTAAAAGAACACATTATGGCAGGTCATAGTAAATGGGCGAATATCCAGCACCGCAAAGGTCGCCAGGACGCCAAACGAGGTAAAATTTGGACAAAAATCATCCGTGAAATCACCGTTGCAGCGCGTGGTGGCGGCCCTGATCCGGACACTAACCCTCCATTACGTTTGGCCATCGACAAAGCAACCGCGAACAATATGCCCAAGGACAATATTAATCGCGCGATCCAACGCGGTGTCGGCGCAGCAGATGGTGATGACTATGAGTTTGCTCGTTACGAAGGTTACGGCATTAATGGCGCCGCGGTGATTGTTGACTGTATGACCGACAACCGCACACGCACCGTCTCCGACGTGCGTCACGCCCTCACTAAAAATGGCGGTAATCTTGGTACCGACGGCTCAGTGACCTTTATGTTTGATCATGTCGGTCAATTTCTTTTTGCTCCTGATATCGACGAAGAGAAAATCATGGAAGTTGCTTTAGAAGCAGGTGCTGAAGACGTCCTAACCGACGAAGACGGCCTCACCGAAGTGATTTCTGCACCGACCGATTTTGCTCAAGTCCGTGACGCCTTTATTGCGGCGGAGCTTGAACCGGAAGTCGCTGAAATCGTGATGAAGCCACAAAATGAAATCGAGCTATCTGGTGACGACGCCAACAAAATGCAAAAGATCATCGACATGTTAGAAGACTTAGATGACGTACAAAAAGTGTATACCAACGCCGTTTTTGACGAAGAAGAAGCAGGCGAGTAATTAGTAATTTAATCTTTAAAGAGTATTAGCAACATCCTTATGAATATTTTAGTGATCGGTGGCGGTGGTCGTGAACACGCCTTAGCGTGGAGTTTTTCCAAATCCCCTAATGCGGATAAAGTCTTTGTAGCACCGGGCAACGGTGGCACAGCTCGTTCCGAGCGTCTGATTAACGTCAATCTCAACACACCTGAAGAAATGGTGCGTTTTGCCAAGGACAATCAAGTAGCGTTAACCGTCGTTGGTCCTGAGGCGCCTTTGGCTGCTGGTGTGGTTGATCATTTTCGCGCCGAGGGCTTAGCAATTTTCGGCCCAAGTCAAGCAGCAGCTCAGTTAGAAAGCTCCAAGGATTTTGCAAAAGCCTTCATGGTTCGTCATCACATTCCAACGGCCGCATATGCCAGCTTTACAGAAGCCTCAGCGGCCCATGACTACGTCGATCAGCATGGTGCTCCTATCGTTATCAAGGCAGATGGCTTAGCCGCCGGCAAGGGCGTCGTTGTTGCGATGACTCCCGAAGAGGCGCACCAGGCAATTGACGATATGCTTGGCGGTCAATTTGGTGAGGCCGGTGCATTGGTTGTTATCGAAGAATTTTTAGAGGGTGAAGAAGCGAGTTTTATCGTCCTTTGTGATGGCAAAACCATTCTTCCCCTAGCGTCCAGTCAAGATCATAAGCGCCAATTAGATGGCGATCTTGGTCCCAATACCGGTGGTATGGGTGCATACTCCCCTGCTCCGATTGTCAATGACATCATTCATGATCGTATCTTGCGTGAAGTAGTTATTCCTACCGTTGAAGGCATGAAAACCGATGGCATTGAATACACCGGCTTTCTATATGCCGGCGTGATGATTGGCGAAGGCGACGACGCCACGCGCCCTATTAAAGTCCTTGAGTTTAATTGCCGATTAGGCGATCCCGAAACTCAGCCGCTTTTAATGCGCGTGAAAAATGACTTTGTCGCTTTATTTGAAGCAGCTACTCAGGGCAACTTAGATCAAGTACACATCGACTGGGATCCTCGCAGTGCTATTGGCGTGGTATTGGCCGCACACAACTATCCTGCTGACCCACGCACAGGTGACGTGATTACCGGCTTGCCACACGATAGTGATGACGTCATGGTGTTTCATGCCGGCACTAAACTGGTCGACGACGAAATAACCACCTCAGGTGGACGTGTACTTTGCGTCACCGCACTTGGACAGGGGATCGAAGAAGCTCGACAAAAAGCTTACGAGACGATTGAATCTATTAAATTTGACGGTATGCAGTTCCGCAAAGATATTGCATGGCGAGCGATAAAATGACGGTGCGCCCTAAGATCGGCCTCTTAGGCGGCAGCTTTAATCCAATTCATATCGCGCATATCGAATTAGCGTTAAGCGCTCTAAAGCAATTACCCTTAGAACATGTGGAGCTACTGCCAGCCGGTCAACCTTGGCAAAAAGACACATTGTCAGTGAGTCGGGAGCATCGTCTGGCCATGCTGAAGATTGCAGCAGAGGACAACCCCAAGATCCTGTTCAACACCATGGAGATCGAGCGAGATGGCCCCACTTATACTGTGGATACAGTTAGACAATTAGACAAAAACATTGATTATTTTTGGCTCATGGGCACAGACCAATTGCAAAACTTCACGACGTGGAATGGTTGGCAGGAAATCATGCAAACTCTGACGCTTGTCATTGCAAAACGTCCTGACTACTCCTCAGAGATACCCCAAGCCATGCTGGATGCTCAGGTCCCAGGTAAAGAAATTATTCAGATTTTCTTTGATGAAATGGATATTTCCTCAACTGAGGTTCGCCAGCGTCTGGCCAACAATGAAGACGTCAGTGATTATGTACATCCTGAGGTCATACAATACATTAACGAGCATCATCTTTATAAGAATTAACAGAACCGCTCGATAAAAACAAAAGGATTTTTATGTTAAATATGCCACTAGAAGACATGCAACGCCTAGTCATTGATGCTTTAGAAGATGCAAAAGCTCAAGACATTCAGGTGTTTGACACAACCGGACTGACCAGTCTATTTGATCGTGTGATTATTGTCAGCGGTACCTCAAACCGACAGACTCGCTCTTTAGCTCGCAGCGTGTTTGATGCAGTACGTGAGCAAAAGCTTGATGTCTTATCTGTTGAAGGTGAAGACACAGGTGAGTGGATTGTGCTGGATCTGGCCGATATTGTTGTTCATTGTATGCAACCTGCCATTCGTCAATACTATAACCTTGAAGCCATTTGGGGCGAAAAGCCGGTGGAAGTTGATTTACTTCCTCAATCCCGTCTCATCCCTCAAATCAATCAGGGCTTTGATCCAACCCAACCCTACCCCGAAGAGGATTAATGAAAACCACCGTAATAGCGGTGGGCCACCGCATGCCGGACTGGGTTAAGACTGCTTGGCAAGATTATGCCAAGCGCCTTCCCAACGACTGTTCGGTTGAACTGAAAGAAATTAAAGCTGAGCCTCGCAACACAGGCAAGACGCCGGAACAAATGATGGCCGCTGAAGCAAAACGCATTCAAGCAGCCATTCCATCACACAATCTCGTGATCGTGCTTGATGAACACGGTAAAGACATCAGCACGCAGCATCTTGCAACGATGCTTGGTCATTGGATAGAAAACCAGCAAGACGTCAGCTTAATTATCGGCGGACCGGATGGCATTGATGCTGATTTCAAGCGGAGTATCACTCAAAAAATTCGCTTGTCTTCCCTCACCTTGCCCCACCCGATGGTACGAGTTCTTTTGGTTGAGCAAATTTATAGAGCTTGGTCAATTTTAACTAATCACCCTTATCACCGAGAATAGCTTCCGACATGATGACACCCCCTTTTATTTACTTAGCATCCGCAAGCCCCAGACGGCATGAGCTTCTAAAGCAAATAGAAGTCCACCATGAGGTTTTACGCGTACCGGAAGCCGATGAAGGTGAGGACGAACCTATTTTTCCCGGCGAAGCTCCGGCAGATTATGTCGTGCGCACGGCAAGAGAAAAGGCCCAACGAGCATTAAGCTATCTGCAGGCAAGCACACATACTATTGAAATACGCCCTATTCTTGCGGCTGATACCTGTGTCATACTCAACGGCCAAGTCATTGATAAAGCACATAGTGATCATGATGTTCGCCAAAGCCTGCAAATCCTCTCAGGACAAGAGCATGAGGTACACACCCACCTTGTTCTTATCACTCCACAGCACACCTTAGAGCGCAGCAGCATCAACAAACTGCGCATGAGAAAACTAAGTGACGCTGAAATTGAACATTATGTTCGTAGCGGCGAAGGCATCGGTAAAGCCGGCGGCTATGCGATTCAAGGTTTAGGTGCTATGCTTATCGAAAGACTGGAAGGTAGCTTCACCGGCGTCGTTGGCTTACCTTTAAGCGACACGTGGGAACTGCTAAAGACACTTAAAGCACAGTAATTCCCTTCCTCACCCATTAAGTTGAGGTTTTTATGATGGACGAACGCGTATTAGCCGCCATGAAAAAATGGCCTAATGTACCCGCCGCCTATGGCTGGTTGTCTCTTAATGCTCGCGGTTTGTGGCGTTTTCATCACCAAGGTGACTTTGCCGCCGATCCTGAGGGAGATACGATTGAAAACACGCAATTAATCGAATTTTTTAATCGAAACTACCGTGTCAACGACAAGGGCGAGTGGTATGTGCAAAATGGCCCTCAAAAAGCCTACGTCACCCTGCCTCACGCGCCATTGATTCTTTTCTATGATGATACTCAACAGCGACTTCAAACGCACCACGGTCATACTGTCAACGCGATAGCGCATTGGCACTTCTCTGACGATGGGCGAGTGTTTGCCAAGACAGATATAGGCCCTGCCATGCTGATAGGCCGTGACACATCTGCTTTTTTAGAGCAGGCGCAAATCATACCCTCTGATACTGCCTCTGACGCAGCTAGGGAATTACATGAACAAGACATTGAGCTGTTAGCTACGGGACGTGTGCTTAAGCTTAACCTAGCCGGATTCACTGCGCCTTGCAGCCAACTAGACAGCAATAAAGCCGAGGAAATCCTCGGCTTTATCAGTCACCCAAGCGCCTAACACGTGAGAGTCAGGCGCTAGACTTAAATTTAGGCTATTAACCGAAACGACCGGTAATATAGTCTTGCGTTTCTTTGCGACGTGGCTGAACAAACATCTTATCAGTTTGACCAAACTCGATTAACTCACCTAAGTACATATAAGCCGTGTAATCAGAACAACGTGCCGCTTGCTGCATATTGTGAGTTACGATGGCAACGGTATAGTCATTTTTCAACTCAGAGATCAATTCCTCAATCTTAACCGTTGAAATGGGGTCTAATGCCGAACATGGTTCGTCTAACAAGATCACTTCCGGCTTAACCGCCACACCGCGAGCGATACACAAACGCTGTTGCTGACCGCCTGATAAGCTGTAACCACTTTGACCCAGCTTATCTTTGACCTCAGTCCAAAGTGCTGCTTTTTGAAGCGCCCACTCGACACGCTCATCCATATCCGGTTTGCTCAAGTTTTCGAATAAACGCACGCCGAAAGCGATATTGTCGTAGATGCTCATCGGGAACGGAGTAGGACGTTGGAAAACCATGCCGACCTTGGCGCGTAATAAAGAAATATCTGTGTCGCTGGTTAGGAGGTTTTCACCATCCATATTAATTTCACCCTCAGCCTTTTGACCCGGGTAAAGCTCAAACATACGATTAAAAATACGTAACAAAGTCGACTTACCACATCCTGACGGACCAATAAAGGCCGTTACTTTATTACGTGCAATACGCATATTAACGTTTTTAATTGCGTGGAATTTGCCGTAGTGGAAGTTTAAGTTCTTAACCTCAATCTTGGTTTCATCTAAAGGAACCAAATCCAATTCCTCTTGGCTAATTCTTGCTGGTGCTACAGTATCCATTGTTAATCCTAAAATCTTTAAAAATTATTTTGAACGAGTTACTAAACGGGCCACAATATTTAGACCTAAAACCAATAAAGTAATCAACGTTGCGCCGGCCCAAGCTAACTGGTTCCAGTCATTAAACGGACTGGCGGCGAATTGATAAATGGTTACCGGTAAGTTAGCCATTGGCGAGTTCATACTCCAAGACATGAACTGGTTGTTTAGCGCGGTAAATAATAATGGTGCTGTTTCACCTAAAATTCGGGCAACTGCTAATAAAACACCGGTAATAATGCCTGATAAAGCAGCACGATAACAAATTGACAGAATCATACGGTATTTAGGACAGCCTAAAGCGACCGCTGCTTCACGTAGGCTATTAGGAATCAACAACAGCATATTGTCTGTTGTTCTAACAACCACCGGAATCACAATAATTGCTAAAGCAAACGATCCGGCCCAGCCTGAGTAATGTCCAATTTGGGCGACATAGACTGAGTAAATAAATAGGCCGATCACAATGGATGGTGCAGATAGCAACACATCATTTAAAAAACGGGTCGCAGGTGCTAACCAGCCACGGTTTCCATATTCTGCTAAATAAGTACCGGCCAAAATACCGATCGGCGTACCGATCAACGTGGCAACAGCTGAAATCATCACCGAACCGACAATCGCGTTAGCTAAACCGCCTTGCCCACCGGGACCCGGGGTATTTTGGGTAAACAGATCTAACGATAATGAGCCGCCACCTTTAACAAGCAGCGTACCGATAATCCAGAATAACCAAAACAAACCGAAAATTAAGGTACAGAGCGAGAGGGTCAACATAATTTTATTAACCACTCGGCGTTTTTTATAAATTTTATTACCACTATGCAGTACCGAATTAGCCGGCAATCGAGAAGCGTGGGAACTATTAGTCGTCATTTGATTGCTCATTATGTTTTACTTCCTTGACCTTTTTCCAAACGATACAACATCCAGCGCGATAGCATTAAAACAACCGTTGTAATCAAGAATAGAATTAAACCAATTTCAATTAAAGCGGCTAACTGCAATCCTGATGCTTCGTTAAACTCGTTAGCAATCGCTGAAGCAATGGAGTTAGACGGTGCAAACACACTATTAGGCATGCGGAATGCATTACCAATTACGAAGGTAACCGCCATCGTCTCACCCAAAGCACGGCCTAAACCAAGCATAATGCCACCGATCACACCACCTTTGGTATAAGGAAGTACAACCTTCCACATCACTTCCCATGTCGTAGCGCCTAGACCATAAGCTGATTCCTTGAACATCGCAGGCACCACTTCAAATACATCTCGCATCACCGAAGCGATATAAGGAATAATCATAATGGAAAGAATTAGACCTGCCGTAAATAAACCAATCCCCATGGGAGGGCCGGCAAATATCTGATTCAATACAGGAATCGGTGCAAAGAAATCAATCAGATGGACCTGAATATGCTTTTGGAACAATGGTACAAAAACAAATAAGCCCCACATACCGTAAATAATCGAAGGAATGGCCGCCAACATCTCAACAGCAATACCTAGGGGCCGACGAATCCAAGTTGGCGCAAGCTCGGTAAGGAACATGGCAATACCGAACGAAGCAGGCACAGCAATAACCAATGCAATACCGGCTGTTAGTACAGTACCTATAATAGGTACCACAGCACCGAACTGGTTTTGCACAGGATTCCACTCAGTTGTAAATAAAAATTTAAAACCGAAAGCCTTGATTGAATCCCAGCCACCGTAAACCAGCGATAACATGATCGCTGCCAGTAAAATAAATACGAAAAAAGCAAAGAAGCGTGCTGCATTAGCAAAAATCAAATCTGCCAAGCCTGCCCCACTTTTGCCGGAAGAAGGAGATATACTCTTCGACACCGTAGCCTCTTGAATTAGGGTTTAAATACCTACTATTATTGACAATAGTTTTTAAACATGTCGACAACAGCAATCCGGTAAGTTTAACTTAAATAAATACAAACGCGTGAGTATAACACTTGCTCTATTTTACTTAAGAATTATTACAAATTGAAAACAGAAAATCGGACAGCAAATAACTAAACCCACTGCCCGACCTCCTTGCTGTTAGGCATGCACCTACCAAATTCACTTGGATAGACGAAAGCCTAACGTTGTCAGCTTAGATTAATCAAAATGATAAATCTAAAAATTACTTCCAAATAGCAGAGCCATCAGCTGTTTTAACTTCATCAGCCCAAGCTTTGCGAACTGCATCACTTACTTCTTTAGGTAAAGGCACATAGTCTAAAGAAGACGCTGTGTCAGCACCATTTTCCCAAGCCCAGTTGAAGAAATCCATGGTTGCTTTAGTTTGCCCAGGCTTATCAGCAACTTTGTGAAGCAAGATGAAAGTAGCTTGAGTGATAGGCCAAGACTCAGCACCCGGCTCATGGTTAAGGACAACACCCATACCAGGAGCAGAAGCCCAGTCTGCGTTAGCAGCAGCGGCAGCAAATGAAGACTGCTCAGGCTGTACAAAGTTACCGTCGCGGTTTTGTAACTGAGTCCAAGATAAATTGTTTTGCTTAGCGTAAGCGTACTCAACATAACCGATAGAGTTAGCTAATTGACGAACGTAACCGGCAACACCTTCGTTACCCTTACCGCCTTGACCTACAGGCCAGCTAACAGCTTTACCTTCACCAACTTTTTCTTTCCACTCGTCAGAAACTTGTGATAGGTAGTTAGTCCAACCAAAAGTAGTACCAGAACCGTCAGAACGATGAACAACGATAATATCAGAGCTTGGTAACTGTGTACCTTCGTTTAGATCAGCAATTGCTTTGTCATTCCACTTAGTGATTTTACCTAAGTAAATATCAGCAAGTACAGTACCGGTTAATTTTAACTTGCCCGGCTCGATACCTTCGATGTTAACTACAGGAACAGTACCACCGATAAGCGCAGGGAATTGTAATAAGTTAGTTTCAGCTAACTTCTCACCGCTTAACGGGTCATCAGACGCACCAAAGTCAACCGTCTTTGCAATAATCTGTTGCTGACCACCGCCAGAACCGATAGACTGATAGTTAATTTGATGACCAGTTTCTTTGTGGTAATCAGCAGCCCATTTAGCATAAATAGGGTATGGGAAAGAAGCACCAGCACCAGTCACTGAAGCGGCAGCTTGTACTGTGAAAGTAGCAGCACCTAAAGCCACTGCTAAAGATACACGTGATAAAGCTAGTTTTAACATGATCGTCCTTTTGAAATCAGATTGTAAATATCGGTTTAAAAATTCGATAATCAAAATAATATCGGCGTATTTATTTACAACCAGAATTGTACAAGCTACATATTACAAGAATATTACACCATAAATTCATTCAACGCATAGGGGGGAAATTGTCGTTAATTTGCTTCATCAAAACAGTTTCCAAAACAAAATTTTGTACAATAACCTTACCCTTACAGACACAATAATTTATGGAAAACAGTAATTTACTTGCTGCGGTGGATCTAGGCTCCAACAGCTTTCGCCTGTCAGTAGGACGAATCGAAGAGCGTGAGGGCGTAGCGCATATTTTTGCGATTGATCGCCTAAAAGAAACTGTACGCTTGGCAGCCGGTCTAGATGATAAGAAAATTTTGAGTGACGAGGCGATAGAACGCGCAATCAGCGTTTTAAATCGTTTTTCAGAGCGAATTCAAGACTTTCACCCCAGCCAAGTTCGCGCGATTGCTACCAACACCTTCCGCGTCGCTAAAAACAAAGAGGTACTGCTAAAAAAAGCAGAAGAAGCCTTAGGCTTTCCTATTCAGGTTGTGTCGGGCCCAGAAGAAGCTCGACTCGTTTTCTCCGGTGTTGCGCATGAACTGCCCTTTTCTGACAAGAATCGCCTAGTCGTTGATATTGGTGGGGGTTCTACTGAATTTATTATTGGTCAAGGCTATCAACCAGTCTTAGTCAAATCATTAGCCATTGGTTGTGTATCTTTTACTAAACTCTATTTTCCTAACGGTGCCGTTACGGCTGAGGCCTTTAAAAAGGCAGAAATCAATGCCCGTAACCAGATTCAGGTACTCAGTAAAAGCTATCGTAAACAAGGCTGGGCTGAAGCCTTTGGCTCATCAGGCTCTGCTAAAGCACTTGTGGCTGTTTTACAAGCCTCCGGCTTTTCTGAACGCGGCATTACGCTGGCAGGCATGGAAAAGTTAAAAAAAGTATTAATTAAAACCGGCTCCGCTAATTCCCCCTTACTATTAGACCTAAAAGAAGATCGTATTGAGGTTTTACCCGCGGGTCTCGCGATTATGATGGCCGCCTTTAAAGAGCTGAAGATTCAACAAATGAATCAAGGTGAAGGTGCCCTCAGGGTCGGTGTTTTGTATGATATGCTCGGCCGTAAAACAGCCACTGATATCCGCTCCGGCACCGTTGCACAATATATGCATCGCTATCGCGTTGACACGAAGCAAGCCGCTCGTGTTCGCTTATTAGCAGAAGCATTATATGGCTCAGCACTGACACTGAGTAAAAAAGAGCAGGAAGAGTGGCCTCATGATTTACGACTATTACTGGGATGGGCCTGTGATTTACACGAAGTAGGTTTGAGTATTTCTCAATCTTCTTATCACCGCCACTCTGCTTACGTACTTCAACATGCCGACATGCCGGGCTTTTCTAAAGACGAGCAAACCATCCTATCGCGTCTGAATTTTGTCTCTCAAGGTAAGTTAAACAAAACCGAGGTTGGTCAGCTCGCCGATGAAGAATGGCAAGCGATCCTCTGTATGCGCCTAGCGCTAATGTTTTTGCGCAATCGCCAAGCTATCCATTTAGAAAACTTGGCATTAGAGATTAAAGGCAAACATATCTATTTAAGTATCAGTAAGCGCTGGCTAACAAACCATCCACTGACAGAGCTTAGCCTAACCAATGAAAAACATGATTGGGAAGGTTCCGGATTTGAGTTTACAATCAATCCAATCAGTCAAAACCAAAATGTCGTCGATAGCGGCGATCCATGTTCTCAACGTCTACAATCACCGGAAAATCAACCGCGTTAAAATCCTTGTCCCAAGCTGGTTCACCACAAATACGGGCACCTATTTTTAGGTAACCCTTGATGAGGGCCGGCATACGAGATTGGCGAATACGCTCGCCATCGGCTTTGGCTTCCAGCAACTCGAGAGGATAAGGTTCGTGCGGGGTGACAATTGGCTCATCGGCATATTCCAACATCTGCTGCTTCGCTAACTGCCAGACCCTTGCCGCCTGAATACCTTCGTCCATCAAACTGACACTGGCACAACCGAATAAATATTGTAAATTATGATATCGCATGAATTGAGCTAAGCCGCTCCATAGCAGCATAATCACCGCACCATCTCGGTAGTTCGGGTGGGTGCATGAACGGCCACACTCACTCAATTCTGAGCGTAGATGCGCCATTTCGCTTAAGTCGAATTCAGATTCTGAATAAAAGCCCCCTGCTTCAACCGCCTTTTCAGGGGTCATAATGCGATATGTACCGACAACAAGATTTTCCTTGGTATCCATCACAACCAAATGCTGACAAAACTGATCAAAGTGGTCGACATCACGACCATCAATCGCATCCGGAAAATGCACACCCATCTCATTCGTGTACACATCGTAACGAAGTCGCTGAACAGCTTCCACTTCCTCTTTCGTAGTGGCAATGCCTAATACCAAGCTAGGACCATCTATACTGCTCAAGTCCTTTGGAATCTCAATCAGCTCTTGCATAAGTTAATTTCCTCAATATGCTAAACAAACAACTAAAAGTTTTGTGACGATATATATATATTACAAGATGACACAATTCTTTTGAATTAAATACCATCAAGCATTATACAAAAGCCACTTTACAGATTTCTTTCAATTATTTTTATTTTGGGGTCCGGCACAAAAAATGCGCCGGACCCTACGTGAGAACTATGCAATGATTGAATTTTTACCTATGATGCATAGAAAAAAACCTACGCACCCAGATCAACATCGGCCAATCGCTCAACACTGCGTTTGGCAAGCTCATGGGACTCAGCTTCTACCATCAAGCGCAAAATCGGCTCTGTACCCGAGGCCCGAATTAAGACACGTCCTTTATCACCCAACTCAGCCTTTACCTCAGCCTTGACTTGATTAAGTTTTTCGTGATTTTGCCAGTCTAAGCCAGGTTTTAAAGGGACATTGATCATTATTTGTGGATACATTTTAAGATCGCTAATCAATTCGCCTAATGCCTTTCCACTACGTACCACCGCGGTGAGCACTTGTAATGCAGCAATAATGCCATCACCTGTTGTATGACAATCCAAGCACAATAAGTGCCCCGAACTCTCACCGCCATAATTCCAACCATTATTGTGCAGAGCTTCCAGGACATAACGATCACCGACCTTGGCGCGCTCCAATGGGATACCTAACTCGTTTAGACGCTTTTCAAAACCAAAGTTTGTCATTAAGGTTCCTGCTACGCCTTTGACCTCTGAACGCTGCATGCGCTCTAAAATAATGGCATAGAGAAGCTCATCACCATTGTAAATATTGCCTTTAGAGTCAACCATTTGTATACGGTCAGCATCACCATCAAGCGCAATACCATAGTCCGCACGTTGGGCATTGACCGTCGCGACTAATTGCTCCGGATATAATGCGCCAACATTACGGTTAATATTAAAGCCATCAGGACTACAACCCACATCCACCACCGTAGCACCAAGCTCTTTAAAAACATGCGGCGCGACTTGATAAGCTGCACCGTGGGCAGCATCAACAACAATCTTGAGTCCTCGGAGATTTAAATCATTGGGGAAACTACTCTTACAGAATTCAATATAACGTCCTGCCGCGTCATTTAAACGACGCGCACGACCTATTGATTCGGATTCTTCATACTGAATCTCTTGATCAATCAGGGCCTCAATCTTGGCTTCAATTTCATCAGGTAGCTTTAATCCATTTTCTGAAAAGAACTTGATGCCGTTATCGTAGTATGGATTATGTGATGCGCTAATCACAACGCCCGCATTTAATCGTAAGGTGCGAGTTAAGTAAGCGACTGCCGGTGTGGGTATTGGCCCCGCCAATAATACGTCAACACCTGCCGCAGCAAAACCTGCTTGCATGGCAGCCTCTATCATATAACCCGAAACTCGCGTGTCTTTTCCAATAAGCACTGTGGGTCGTTCAATTCCCTCTAATGCCTGATTAGCCAGCACACGCCCTGCAGCGTAAGCGAGCTTTAGAGCAAACTCAGCGTTAATGACAGGCCCACCTACGCGACCACGTACACCATCAGTACCAAAATACTTACGTGCCATTTACTAATCTCCCTGATGAATTGCATGCGAAACAGCCAAACCCTCAAGCGTTTCGACGACATCATGCACCCTAAGCACAGCCGCACCGCGCTTGGCTGCCGCTACGGCTGCAACAACACTAGCTACCACTCGTTGTTTAGGTTCCTTGCCAACAACGGCTCCTATCATGGACTTACGTGAAAGACCTACTAAGAGTGGTAAGTTTAAACTTGTTAACTCTGCCATTTGATTTAATAACTGATAATTTTGAGCAACGGTTTTACCAAAACAAAAACCCGGATCCAGCATAACCCTAGAAGAGTTAACCCCATATTTTAACAAAACATCCGCCCTTTCTTCTAAGAACCGCTTCACTGCCGCAGTAATATCACCGTCATAGTTAGGTGGTGAGAGCTGCATCGTCTTAGGCTCGCCATCCATATGCATGACACAAATACCGCAATTAGGATGCTTAGCCACCACCTCTAGCGCACCAGGCTGACGTAAGGCATAGATATCATTAATCATATCGGCGCCGGCATCTAATGCAGCCTGCATTACCTCCGGTTTAAAGGTATCAATCGACAAAGGTACGCCGGCATCCCGAAGCCCCTTAATGACCGGGATGATACGCCGCAACTCCTCTTCCACTGATACTGCATCACTACCCGGACGAGTCGATTCGCCGCCGATATCCAATATGTGGGCGCCCTCTTCAACCATCTGTAAGCCGTGCTCAATGGCTAAATCCAATTGCTCAGACTGAGCACCACCATCAGAAAATGAATCCGGGGTGACATTGACAATTCCCATCACTAATGGCTTCGACAAATCGAGGACATACCGTCCACAGGTAAAACTTGAACTCATAACATTACAACTTATTGATGATTAATCAAAAAAGGCACTGCGAAATCATATCACAGTGCCTTATAAAAAAACTAAAGGTCTAAACTGCCTCTACCGGCTTATCCCCGTCTTTGTCCTTGCCATCTTTGTTGTCACTGCTTTTGTCTTGTGGCTTTTGAACTGCATCAGGGCTTGCCTCAGCGGGTGCATTACCTGCTCCCGGCGGCTGAGAGTCATAAGGTTGATCAGGTAGCTTTGGTGGACGTGGAGGTTTACCCTCCATAATGTCATTAATCTGATCAATATCAATGGTCTCCCACTCCATGAGGGCCTTAGCCATGGTATGCATCTTGTCCTGATTGTCTTCGATAAGCTTACGTGCAACAGCATATTGCTGATCAATAATCGAACGAATTTCTGCATCAACCTTCTGCATAGTCGCTTCAGATACAGGTGCCGAACGCGTCATCTGACGTCCCAAGAAAGGATCGGCATCGTGCTCTGAATAAACCATCGGGCCTAAAGAGTCAGTCATACCGTATTTGGTCACAATATCACGAGCTATTTGCGTAGCACGCTCGAAGTCATTGGATGCACCGGTCGTCATCTGATTCATGAAAACTTCCTCGGCAATACGACCACCAAACAAAACGGCAATCATATTTAGCAAGCGCTCTTTATCCATACTGTAACGGTCACCCTCAGGTAACTGCATCGTGACACCCAACGCACGACCTCGAGGAATAATCGTGACTTTATGTACAGGATCAGTCTTAGGCAATAACCTGGCCACTAGCGCATGACCGGACTCATGATACGCCGTATTTAATAGCTCTTCTTCCGGCATAACGATAGAACGTCGCTCTGCCCCCATGATGATCTTGTCCTTGGCATCCTCAAAGTCAACCATATCAACCATGCGGCCTTCGCGACGCGCTGCAAATAAGGCGGCTTCATTGACCAAGTTGGCTAAATCAGCGCCGGAGAATCCCGGTGTACCGCGCGCAATGATCGATGCGTCAACATTAGGCGCGACATGCACTTTACGCATATGAACATTAAGAATTTGCTCACGACCGCGAACATCAGGAAGAGAAACCACGACTTGACGGTCAAAACGACCGGGACGTAATAAAGCCGGATCCAACACATCAGGGCGGTTAGTCGCTGCAATTACGATCACGCTTTGACCTGATTCGAAACCATCCATCTCGACCAGCAACTGGTTAAGGGTCTGCTCGCGCTCGTCATTACCACCGCCAACGCCTGCGCCACGCTGACGGCCTACCGCATCAATCTCATCAATGAAGATGATACACGGCGCCTGCTTCTTGGCATTTTCAAACATATCACGTACACGAGAAGCACCGACACCTACGAACATCTCGACAAAGTCAGAGCCGGAAATACTGAAAAACGGTACCTTAGCTTCGCCGGCAATTGCTTTGGCTAATAAGGTCTTACCAGTACCGGGTGAACCTACCAACAAGACGCCTCGAGGCATACGGCCACCAAGGCGTTGGAAACGTGAAGGATCGCGCAAGAACTCAACAATCTCGCTCACCTCTTGTTTGGCCTCGTCACAACCCGCCACATCAGCAAATGTAACGCGATTAGTGGCCTGATCCAGCATACGTGCCCGAGACTTGCCGAAACTAAAGGCACCTCCCTTGCCACCGCCCTGCATCTGGCGCATAAAGAAAATCCACACCCCAATAAGTAAAAGCATTGGGAACCAAGATAATAAGGCACTTAAAAAGAAAGAAGGCTGCTCAGGCGGACGGGCCGACACCTGCACGCCATCACGAATCAAATCACTCACCATCCAGAGATCACGTGGCGCGGTCAATGTGTACGAACGGCCATTTGCCGGGGTAACAGTCAGCGTATCCCCCTGGATTTCAACACGAGATAATTTACCTTGCTTTGCATCTTCCAAGAACTGCGAATATGTCACGGCATCAGTAGGCGCTGTAGGTGCATCAAGCTGCCTGAATACCGTAAATAGGACCATCGCAATTACCGCCCAGATGGCAAATTTCGAAAAGGAATTATTCAAAACATGGTACTCCAAAAAAACCGAATATAATTTTATAATAATAAAACACTGAGCAAGTAAATACAGCTAAATGTAAGATTTACACTTAATAAAGACTCACTACCGATGGTTTATAGATTAATGTGCTTTATTCTATCTCAATATCGTGGGGTCAAAAATCCATAACTCAAGAACCCAGCATAAATAATCTATAAACACAATAGGTCTTACTACTTTAGACCTTTAGAAACTAAGAAAGTTTCAGCAGAACGATCCCGAGAGGCTTTAGGTTTACGCTCTACCACGCGCTTAAAGTGCTGTTTGAACATTTCTACAATTTGTGAAAAACCGCTTCCATGAAACGCCTTGACGATCACGGCCCCTTCAGGCTTTAAATGCTCAAGCGCAAACTCCAGTACTAATTCGCATACATGCTGGATTCTTGCTGCATCCGCCGGACCGACACCGGAGAGATTGGGAGCCATATCAGAAATGACCAGATCGACCTTCTGCCCTGCCAGACGCTTTTCGAGCTCGTGCAGCACCTCATCCTCACGGAAGTCACCTTGAAAAAACTCAACCCCGGCAATGGCTTCCATGGGTAAAAGATCCAGCGCAATCACTCGACCATCAAGCTCTCCCGAAGGTGTGACTAATCTTTCTCGCGCAACTTGAGACCAACTGCCAGGTGCAGCTCCTAAGTCTACTATAATATCCCCTTGACGCATTAGCTTTTCAGTATCTAAAATCTCTATAAGCTTATATGCAGCTCTTGCTCTATAGCCTTGTTGCTGAGCAAGCTTTACGTATGGATCATTAATATGTTGATGTATCCAATTTTTGGAAAATTTCTTTTTGGCCATTGCCAATAATTCCTATGTCTATTCTTGAACTAGCTTCTAAGGAGCGTAGTGCACTACGCTCTGCAGCTCATGCTCTAAAGCCCGTCGTACAAATTGGTGACAACGGCTTAACTGATGCTGTATTAAAAGAGATCGATCGCAACCTAACTGCTCACAGCCTGATTAAGGTTAAAGTGGCGCTGGACGATCGTGAAGAGCGCAGCAGCCTGCTTAACAAAATCTGTGATGAGCTGTCCTGCGCCAATATCCACCATTTAGGTAAGACCTTAATTTTATACCGTCCCGGCAAATCCGTCATAGAGACTGAAGCTTATGATGAATTTGCTCCTGAAAATCAGCGTAGCTACCGCAAATCAGGTGAAGCCTATACCCCAAAGAGAGTAGCTGCCGAGGGCAAAAAGCTTCAGCGTCCGTTTAAGCCAAGTAAAGCAAAAAGCACTCAAAGCAATCGCGATATTGCCAATGCTTTTTTTGGACGTGACAATGCCAAATCAGATAAAAAATCAACACGTCGTCGTCCGACCAGCGCTTTAACCCTAAGAGCGGGCAGACGCAGAAGCGATTAATTGGCGTAGCTAAGTATTGCGAAGCAATCCACAGTGTCAGTCACAAAAAATCCTCTCACTTTAATTAAAAAATGAGAGGATTATGGCGGTTTAAATTGAGATAAATCTAGAGATATTCGACTGATAAAATCTCAAACTCTCGTTCGCCTGATGGCACCATCACATTGACTACTTCGCCCTCGTGCTTACCAATCAAAGCTCGTGCCACCGGACTTGAAATAGAAATCAAGTTAAGACGGATATCTGATTCAATATCACCTACAATTTGATATTTCAGCTGCTCACCTGAGTTTAGGTCTTCTAATTCGACCGTCGCACCGAACACAATGCGGTCTCCTGCATCTAAGGCGGTAGGATCAATCACATTAGCCGCTGATAAGACCGACTCTAACTCCTTAATGCGTCCTTCTACAAAGCTCTGACGCTCTCGCGCCGAGTCATACTCAGCATTTTCTGAAAGATCTCCGTGTGCGCGTGCTGTTGCGATTGCATCGATGACAGCCGGACGCTCTACGGTTTTTAAGTTATGTAATTCTTCGTTAAGACGCTTAGCGCCTGCAACCGTTAAAGGAACACCTGACATGACCTACCTCTATCATGAAATATGATTAAAACAGCGCCCCAAATTCACTAAATGAGGCGCTTAAAAATAAAACCCCGACCATCACAGCCGGGGAGTTCGATGAACCTATTATGCTAAAAAAAAACGTAAAAATCAAGTAGTCAAGCCGTATAAAAAGCGACAAACGAATGACGATACTTTTATATTATGCCTTTTTATCTCTACCAATACTTAAGAGCTGATAAAGCAAAATAGCACCAAAAGTCGCTGTGCCAATTCCCTCTAATTTGAACATACCCAATTCAATTGTAAAATTACCTGCGCCTAAAATCACAGCAATGGCGGCAACGATTAAGTTTCGATTATCTGAAAAATCAACTTTATTAGTTACCCAAATCCTTGCGCCTGCGATAGCAATTAATCCAAAGACCACAACCGATACCCCACCGAGAACCGGCGCCGGCACACTATGGATCAAGGCACCAAACTTAGGGGAAAAACCCAAGGTAATTGCAAAAACGGCAGCGATAACAAAAATAATGGTCGAATAGATACGGGTAACAGACATAACACCGATGTTTTCACCATAGGTCGTCACACCGGTACCACCAACCGACGCTGCCACCATTGTCGCTACGCCATCGCCCACAAAAGCGCGCCCAAGATACTTATCTAAGTCACGACCGGTCATCGCACTCACTGCACGAATGTGACCAAGATTCTCTGCGATTAAGATAATCGCTACCGGTGCAATAATAGTAATGGCAGAAAACTGAAACTCAGGCTTATAGAAGGTCGGCAACCCAAACCATGGAGCGGCGGCAACCGCACTTAAATCTACCGGCGTACCAAAGCCGAAGATATTACTGAAAAGGTAATAAATAAAATAAGAAAGAATTAAGCCCAACAAAATCAATAAGCGCTGCAGCATGCCCCGAGTAAATACCGCCACCAGACCCACACTCAACATCGTCACAATGGCCATCAAGGCATCATAGGTCGAGCCGCTTGCCATGGCACCACTGGCGGCAACCGGTGCTAAATTTAAACCAATGACCGCAACAATCGCCCCTGTCACTACCGGTGGCATAAACTTCTCAATCCACGCGGAAGCACTGCCTTTAGCATTAAAATGCCAAACCACCACACCGACCAAGGTGTATACCAACCCACAAACGATAATCGCACCCAGTGCAACACCAATATTCGGATTAAGACCGGAACCGCTATACGCAGTCACTGAGACCACACCACCGATAAAAGCAAAGCTAGACCCCAGATAACTGGGTACTTGACCTTTTACAAAAAAGAAAAAGATTAACGTACCGATACCTGACATTAGAATGGCCAGATTCGCATCGAAGCCCATTAATAGAGGACCCAACACAGTCGCCCCAAACATGGCAACGACGTGCTGAACACCCAAAATCAATGACTGCCCCATTGGCAGGCGCTCGTCCGGCGCAATCATTTGCCCGGGCTCCAAACGATCTACCTTGCGCCACTTAGGAAACCATGACGTGGTATCAGAAGCCAAGGATTGAGCTTCAGCACCGGCTCCCGTTGTTTCAAATGCAAGTTCGGCGACACTTTCTTCGCCACTATAACCAAAACCGACCGCCTCATCTGAGGTTGGTTGCTCTTTATCCGTCATGGGATACCCCTGTTATCTATTGTTAACTAATTTATACACTATGTTATAGGCACCTTTTAGCGCTATAAGTTTAGCATGAGCTCAGTCTTCTTCTCATCATTATCGGTGTTTGATTTGACTCCTTATCGTTAATTTATGAGTGTCTAAATCATGCAAGGCTAACAGGCAAAAATGACACACTTCAGAAATTGCAAGTAATAATTTCACTGAAAATGTCTCAAAAACGACAAACTCTTATTAGGGATTACCCTTGATAGCCCGTATTAATTTCATGGTTATTGATTAGACTATAAATCTTATGATATACATTTTCATCTAGAAACACCTGTTTCGTTCTCTTACTACCAAAATGGGGAAACCTATGTCATCAACAAAAACTTCAACGCTGCAGAGCAAAATAGGCTGGCTTTTAGTAGCCATCCTAGGTGCACTTGCTTTCGGCTATATTGCGCTAAGGCGTGGTGAAACGATTAATGCAATGTGGCTGCTTACAGCGGCTGTATGTACCTATTTCATTGCCTATAGGTTTTACAGTTTATTTATTCAGAATAAAGTATTGCAGGCTGATGCTACGCGTATGACGCCGTCATTCCGACACAATGATGGTCTTGACTACGTCCCGACTAACAAAGTTGTGCTATTTGGTCACCACTTTGCCGCCATTGCCGGTGCAGGTCCTTTAGTAGGCCCTGTTCTAGCTGCACAAATGGGTTATTTACCCAGCATGATCTGGATTCTAGCAGGGGTAGTTATTGCCGGCGCGGTACAAGACTATATGGTCCTATTTGTATCATCCCGCCGCGATGCTCGCTCATTAGGTGAATTAATCAAAGAAGAAATGGGTACTGTACCCGGCGTTGTCGCATTAATCGCGTGCTTTATGATTATGATCATTATTCTCGCGGTACTGGCGATGATCGTAGTCAAAGCGTTGACTCACAGCCCATGGGGTACCTTTACAGTTGCCTTTACGATACCACTTGCTATCTTTATGGGGATTTACTTACGCTATCTCCGACCGGGACGTATTTTGGAGGCTTCTGTGATCGGTCTTGTTGGCTTGGTTTTCGCCATTTTGTACGGTGGTCATATCGCAGAACACCCAACTTGGGGACCAATTTTCGATCTGGACGGTATCCAGTTAACTTGGGCTTTAATGATTTACGGTTTCATTGCTGCCGTACTTCCTGTCTGGTTATTATTAGCACCTCGCGACTATTTATCTACCTTCTTAAAGATTGGTGTGGTCGTTGGTCTAGCCGTGGGTATTGTCGTCCTCAGACCTGATTTACAAATGCCCGCAGTCACTGAATATGCAAGTACCGGTAAAGGTCCTGTGTGGGGCGGTAGCTTATTCCCGTTCTTGTTTATTACCATTGCTTGCGGTGCCGTATCCGGTTTCCACGCATTAATTTCTTCAGGTACTACCCCTAAAATGCTTGCTCGCGAAACTGAAGCACGCCTGATTGGTTATGGCGGCATGCTGATGGAGTCCTTTGTTGCCATGATGGCATTAATCGCGGCATCAATTATCGACCCGGGTGTTTATTTTGCAATGAACGCACCATTGGCAGCGTTAAACCCGACAGGCTTGGCTGATGTTGCCTTAGCTGCTTCACAGACCGTTACCAGTTGGGGATTCCAAGTGACACCTGATGTCTTAACCACTCTCGCTGAAGAGGTAGGTGAAGGCAGTATTATTTCACGTGCTGGTGGTGCACCAACGCTAGCCGTCGGTATGGCTCAAATTTTCCACCAAGCCTTAGGTGGTCTTGGTTCGATGTCATTCTGGTATCACTTTGCCATTTTATTCGAAGCCCTCTTTATTTTAACGGCTGTTGATGCAGGAACGCGCTCAGCTCGCTTTATGCTGCAAGACTTATTGGGCTTAGTACACCCTACTTTAAAGCAAACTCACTCTCTGCCGGCTAACTTATTAGCGACAGCACTTGTCGTGGCTGCTTGGGGCTACTTCTTATACATGGGCGTAACCGATCCGTTGGGCGGCATTAATATGCTATGGCCTTTATTCGGTATTACTAACCAGATGTTAGCGGCAATGGCACTCATGCTGTGTATCGTCGTTTTATTTAAACTTAAGCGTCAGCAATACGCTTGGGTACCGGGCGTACCGGCTGTTTGGCTAACATTCGTCACCATGTATGCCGGTGGACTGAAAGTGTTTAGTAACGACCC
Source organism: Oligella ureolytica DSM 18253 (assembly GCF_000373745.1). GTDB lineage: Bacteria > Pseudomonadota > Gammaproteobacteria > Burkholderiales > Burkholderiaceae_B > Oligella > Oligella ureolytica. The sequence continues at coordinate 24,368 of NZ_KB892279.1, forward strand.
GGGTGTTGGCTTCTTTGCCAAAGCAAATCAGCTTAAAGCGATGCTTGCTGACGGTTTTGTGCCTAGTGCCATCTTCCAGTCTGAATCGTCTGTTCGCCAGGTTATCCTTAATAACCAGATTGACGGCGTACTACAAGCTTTCTTTATGATTGTCGTTGTCGCGATGGTTATCTTTACTATCCAAAGTTGCCGCAAAGCAATGGCTAGCGATCAGGTGACTGCTAAAGAGACTCCTTATGAGCCATTACCGGCAAATGCTGATGACATCTTAAGAGGTCACGCTTAATAAGGTTTGAGCCCATGAAGCTTGGTTTAAAAATTTAGTTAGTTAACAGGTGCTTTCTGCAAACCAAGCCTCGCGGGCATCAAAATTTAAATTAAGGAAATTCAATGTTCAGTTTTAGTCAATTCGCCAAAACAGGCCGACAAGTCAAGGCAGGTGGTAAATACCTAAGCCAAACTGCCCGTTTAATGGTTGGTGTTCCCAGTTACGATATGTACCTAGCTCATATGGCACACAAACATCCGGATCAGGAGCCTATGACATACAAAGAGTTTTATCGTGATCGGGTCAACGCTCGTTATGGCGGTGGTGATGGAAGCTTCCGCTGCTGTTAAATGACAAACTATGTTTTATCCTTCAGGGCACTCACAAAGTGCCCTGTTTTTATATTGACGCTAATTCCTTAAAATCCACACGTTACCACTTTTTAATACGTTAATGCTAGAATCTAGGCTCACACTAACACCCATTTTAGGAGTCACTATGTCGAGGCAGAGCACTGACTTATTAATTATTCGTCATGGCGAGACCGATTGGAATGCATTACAACGCCTGCAAGGTTGGTCCGATATCTCTCTTAATGAGGTTGGTACAAATCAAGCACTACATCTTAACAAGTACCTTCAAACACAATATCTACAACAAATCTATAACAGCAACGGCTTAAAACCGACACGCATCTATGCAAGTGATTTAAAGCGCGCAATCCAAACCGCCAAACCATTAGCCAATGAGCTGTCGATACAAATCAGCATTGAGCCAAATCTTCGCGAACGCAATTACGGTAAATTAGAAGGTAGGAATTGGCGAGAGGCGCTGGAACAGCAAAATACAAGTGGACATATTGCTCCTAAAGACTTTGCCTCTGAGCTCGAAGTCGAAAGCCTAGCTATGTTCTCACAGCGTATTCAACAAGGTCTTAATGGCATTGTGCAGCGCTATCCGGGCGAATTAGTCATTATTATTTCTCATGGTGGCGCACTGGATATGATGTGGCGCTATTTCAAAGGTCTAACTCATAATACAGAACGTGAGATATTACAACGCAACACCTCGATCAATCACGTGCGTTATGCAAAGAACGAATGGCATCTTCTCGACTGGGGCCATCAAGCGCATTTAGAGAGTTGACACTCATAAAACTTGCTCCTGACCATACAGGACGAGACAAACCCAATGGAAATGGTCCCTATTTATACCTGCCTATCCGAATCTGAAGCGGTCGTGATTACGTCCATGATGACCGCCTATGACATCGACTTTCTAATAAGTAATAAGCACTTTGGCACCATGTACCCAGGGGTCATATCCACGGGTCTAAGCGAACAAATCTTACTGGTTAGAGAAGATCAAGTCGACATAGCCAAAGAACTGCTAAGGTCGTTTATCGAACATAAGGACGAAAACTAAAACGCCCAAAGCACGTGAACTCCTTATAACTCCAGTATTTGTCCGTCTCTGGCTGCACTGACATGATCGGGCAACGAGTCCCGATGCACCATCAACCAGTTTTCCATGTGGTGCCCGATATGTGTCAGGAGCACTTCTTTTACTGTTAATTCTTCACACATGGCCAACGCCGTCGTTAAGTCATTATGATTACGTGGCGGTATATCCTTGGGTGGATAAGAGCAATCCACAATGCAATAGTCTAATGAGATCTTATTTAAATATTGCTGGGTTTCGTCACTCAATCCAACCGTATCAGTTAAATAGGCGATTGCCCCTTTATCGCTTTCAAATAAATAGCCAAAACACAATTTAGAGTGATTTAGCGGCAATGCTGTTACCCTCAGGTCACCGAGTTGACGTGTCTCAAAGGCCGCAAAAGGATTAGAAAAATCCAACACGCCCGGATGTTTAAATAGATCGGCAAAACCGACCTCATCAGGTGGACCATAGACCGGTATCTTCATATTGACCCCCCAGCGCAAATGCAGTAGGCCTTGTGCATGATCGGCATGATAATGCGTTTGCAAAATACCTGATAAACTGCCGGGCGGAAATCGCTGGCATAGGTCCATACCACCGGAATCAACCAGCCACTGCTCTGAACCACTCTGCACCAGGACACTGCTAGGCCTACGCACATAATAGGGATCACTATGTGCACACATGCATGCTGGGCAAAGACAGTTATAGACAGGTAGTTGGGCTGAATCTGCAGTACCTAGAAAAGTCAGTTTCATCGTGATTATTCAGTGAATGTAAATCATGGTCGAGTTTCTCTCTCATTTTACATAAGCAAACGAAGCGTTAACTCATCCCATTCTACCCTGTTCAGGGTATTTATCCAGCACCTTGCTAAACCAAGCTAGACAAAAATAAACCCCCATAATAACTATTGACGTTGATCATGGGGGTCATGGGTTGCAATACTAGCGCGCTATATCGCTAATATACGCTGCTAAGACAAGCTGCTAAGGCACTAAGACATCTCTTTATGCAAATCCTGTAAGGAATACACACTGATGGTCTTAGAGTCGCGCATATAAAGCATACCCTGTACTGCGGCATGCGCACCGGCAATGGTGGTAAAGAAAGTTAAGCTACCGGATAAGGCATTAGTCCGAATGGTTTTCGAGTCGTTAATTGCATTACGACGCGCTTCGACTGTATTGATGACCATATCGATCTCATCGTTTTTGATCATATCAACAATATGAGGGCGCCCTTCAGTTACCTTATTGACTGCCTGCACCGGAATACCGGCATCGCTAATCTTCGCTGCAGTACCACGCGTAGCACGCAATTTAAAGCCTAACTCATGTAGTCCCTTGGCAATTTCTAAGGCCTGATCTTTGTCCTGATCCTTGACACTTAAAAAGACAGTGCCTGACTCAGGCAATGAAACACCTGCGCCCAATTGAGACTTAAGGAAGGCTTCACCAAAGGTTTTACCCACCCCCATCACTTCACCTGTTGATTTCATCTCCGGACCAAGAATGGTATCTACACCCGGAAACTTAACAAAGGGGAAGACGGCTTCTTTAACACTGTAGAAAGGAGGGACTACTTCTTTTTCAACGCCTTGCTCAGCTAATGATTTGCCTGCCATCGTACGCGCAGCGATCTTAGCCAATTGTAAGCCGGTCGCTTTAGAAACAAATGGTACAGTACGTGAGGCGCGAGGGTTAACCTCTAACACATACACCTCACCATCCTGAATGGCAAACTGTACGTTCATCAAGCCTTTTACATCAAGTGCTTTAGCCATTAGGCTGGTTTGACGCTTAATCTCTTCAACCGTTTCATCATCTAAAGAGTATGGAGGCAAGCTACATCCTGAGTCACCGGAGTGAACACCGGCCTGCTCAATGTGCTGCATAACACCACCAATAAAGACCTGTTCACCATCAGCAATACAATCCACATCCACTTCAATGGCATTGTTTAAGAAATGGTCAAGTAACACAGGAGAGTCGTTGCTGACCTTGACCGCTTCGCGCATGTAACGCTCAAGATCGCTCTGCTCATGAACAATTTCCATCGCGCGGCCACCTAAAACATACGATGGGCGCACTACCAACGGATAACCAATTTCGGCCGCTTGCACTAATGCTTCATTTTCTGTGCGGGCTGTGCGGTTAGGCGGCTGACGTAAACCTAATTTTTGCAACAGCTTTTGGAAACGCTCACGGTCCTCAGCAATGTCGATGGACTCAGGGCTGGTGCCGATAATCGGTACACCATTAGCCTCTAAATCACGGGCTAATTTCAGCGGCGTTTGACCGCCATACTGAACAATCATACCGACCGGCTTTTCTACCTCGACAATTTCCAATACGTCTTCAAGTGTTAGAGGCTCAAAATACAGACGATCCGAAGTGTCATAGTCCGTAGAAACGGTTTCAGGGTTACAGTTAATCATGATGGTTTCATATCCATCATCACGTAGCGCGAAACTTGCATGTACGCAGCAATAGTCAAACTCAATCCCCTGACCGATACGGTTTGGACCACCACCTAAAACAATGATCTTCTTCTTATCGGTAGGCTGAGCCTCGCACTCATCCTCATAGGTTGAGTACATGTAGGCTGTGCTGGTTGGGAACTCGGCAGCACATGTGTCTACGCGCTTGAAAACCGGACGAATATTATTTTGGTGACGATTTTTGCGGACTTCAGATTCGGTCGTATCAAGTAAATAAGCTAAACGACGATCAGAAAAACCGTTGCGTTTGAGCTCAAGCATTGTCGTCGAATCGATAGCCGCTAACGTCACTTTTTCCAACGCTAACTCGATATCAACGATTTCTTTAATCTGCTCTAAGAACCAAGGATCAATTTTAGTCAGCTGATGCACCTCTTCTAAAGAAAAGCCCTTAGCAAAGGCATCACCAACATACCAGATACGCTGCGGACCCGGTTCAGCTAATTCCACCTGAAGCTTTTCACGGTCAATGGTCATTTGGTTAAGCCCATCAACACCCACTTCCAAACCACGCAACGCTTTTTGGAAAGACTCTTTGAAGGTGCGACCGATGGCCATGACCTCACCCACTGATTTCATTTGTGTCGTCAAACGATCATCCGCTTGTGGGAATTTCTCAAACGCAAAGCGCGGGATTTTTGTAACGACATAATCAATCGTTGGTTCAAATGAGGCAAGTGTTAGACCATCGGTAATTTCATTTTTCAGTTCATCTAAGGTATAACCGACAGCTAAGCGAGCAGCTACCTTAGCAATAGGGAATCCGGTCGCTTTAGAGGCCAAAGCGGATGAGCGCGAAACACGTGGATTCATTTCGATGACAATCATACGACCATTGTCAGGGTTAACGGCAAACTGCACATTAGAACCACCTGTTTCAACACCGATTTCACGCAAAACAGCCACAGAGGCATCGCGCATGATGCGGTATTCTTTTGCGGTTAACGTTTGTGCTGGTGCGACCGTGATTGAGTCACCGGTATGCACACCCATGGGGTCTAAATTCTCAATAGAGCAAACGATAATGCAGTTATCCGCGGCATCACGAACGACTTCCATCTCATACTCTTTCCAACCAAGCAATGACTCTTCAATCAATAACTCGCTCGTCGGAGAGGCTTCTAAACCACGTTGACAAATTGTCTCAAATTCTTCCGGGTTATAAGCAATACCGCCACCGGTACCACCCAAAGTAAAGCTGGGACGAATAACGACCGGGAAACCTGATGTGCCAATCTCAGCGGCAATCGCACGCTGCACCTCCCATGCCTCTTCCATCGTATGAGCGACACCTGATTTGGCTGACTCTAAACCGATTTTGGTCATAGCGTCTTTGAACTTTAGACGATCCTCAGCCTTGTCAATTGCAGCTTCATTGGCGCCTAGTATCTCAACGCCGTGCTTTTCCAAGACACCGTGACGAGCCAAGTCAAGGGCACAGTTAAGCGCTGTTTGACCACCCATCGTAGGCAATAAAGCATCCGGCTTTTCAACCTCAATAATACGCTCTACGGCTTGCCAAGTAATAGGCTCAATGTAAGTAACATCCGCCGTTTCAGGGTCAGTCATAATGGTGGCCGGATTACTATTTACTAAAATAGTACGATAACCTTCAGCCTTGAGGGCTTTACAAGCTTGGGCACCGGAGTAATCAAACTCACAAGCCTGACCAATAATAATCGGGCCGGCACCGATAATTAATATACTTTTTAAATCTGTACGCTTAGGCATAACTCTCTACTTATCAGCCATTAAATTAATAAATTGATCAAATAACATCACCTCATCATTTGGAGCAGTCGTGGCAACCGGATGACCTTGGAAACCGAAGGCAGGACGATCAGTTAACTTAATGCCTTGTAAACTACCATCAAATAAAGAAACATGACTTGGCTTGACCGTCGCTTCAAGACTATCAGCATCAACAGCGTAGTTATGATTTTGCGTCGTAATATGTACGCGGCCACTCGCCAAATCTTTGACCGGATGATTCACGCCGTGATTACCGAGCTTCATTTTGAATGTCTTGGCACCGGTAGCTAAGGCGAGTATTTGATAACCCAAACCAATCGCAAAAAGAGGAACCCGCTGTTCGAGCAGCTGCTTAGTATTGTCGATAGCATAGTCACAGGCAGCCGGATCGCCGGGGCCATTACTTAGAAACACGCCATCAGGATTTAGCGCTAATACATCAGCGGCCGACGTATTGGCCGGAACGACAGTAACGCGACACTTTCTATCAGCTAATAAACGTAAAAGACTACTTTTGACGCCAAAGTCATAAGCAACCACATGATAGGTGGCGTCGGATAACTCACCATAGCCCTGACCCAACTGCCAAGAAGTCTGTGACCACTGCTTAAGAGCCTGGCAAGTCACTGTCTTGACTAAATCTTGACCCTCAAGACCGGCATACGCTTTTGCAAGCTCGATGGCTTTAGCCTCATCGTCACCAACCAAAATACAAGCTGCTTGGGCACCGCCGTCACGAAGAATACGAGCCAATTTGCGTGTATCAACATCGCTAATCGCTACAATACCATTTGCTTTTAGATAGTCAGGCAGGGATTGCTCAGCACGGAAATTAGAATACTGCTCAGGGCAGCTACGAATGACTAAACCAGCAGCATGGGCTTTATCAGATTCACCGTCTTCGGAGTTGATGCCGCTATTGCCAATATGGGGATAAGTTAGAGTGATAATTTGTTGAGTGTATCCGGGATCAGTAAGAATTTCCTGATAACCAGCCATTGATGTGTTGAAAACAATTTCTGCTGTGCTGTGACCTGTCGCACCGATTGAACGGCCTCTAAATACAGTACCATCAGACAAAGCGAGAATTGCCGGCTCAACACCTTTTTGATAAGCAAAAATGCTACTAGAGTGCGCCATAAAATCTCATACATAAAAACTTAGTTAAACCTATTTATTATATAGGATATCTATGTCAAGCTTAATAATTTGTAATGATTTTAGAGATTTTTTAGGTGAGTGAGCCATTATTGCATAAAAGCATGCGCGCGCCCCAACGCGTCATACTCAATATTCAAAGCCACGCTACGCTCATAATGCTGCTTAGCTTCTCGAAATTCATAAATCACCACTTCCTCACCGGAGCCTGTCAATCGGCGACTGTAAAGTGTCGGATAAGAGGTGCGACTATTGGTTAAGACATACAGACGACTATCTTCTCTCTCAACCAAAATTTCACGCCAGCCACTAAGCCCTAACCCCTCGCCGCTCGATTCCAATCGCTCCAGCAGCCAAACACCTTGCTCATTGGAAGAGCCGTCAGTAAGCTCTTTACAGACAGCAAGCACTAAGGGGCGTCCCTCAATTGCGAAATTGACGGTGAAAAAATCCAAATCATTGGTCGTACCACCTCGACAGACCTCCGATTGACCCGATAAGGTTAAGGGCAGGTTACGTAAAGCCAATCCGGGATGAAGTACAGGCTCCCCAGCGACCGTAGCCTTACTGCGGCGGGCACTCTCTGAATCGGTGTAGACAGGTAAACGGTCAATATTAAAATAAACCCACTCGGTCATGCGTGGCAACTGCCTATTTAGACAAGCCACATCAGTGCAGTTTTTAAGCGTACTTAAGTGCTTATTAATTTCTGCTGCAAAAACACCCGGTCGCTCGGTATTGGCCAATAAGTTGGTGTAATAATAATTCCACGTCAGAAGCTTACTCGACACATCCATGTGCCGACATAACTCGTGCGGCCACTCCCTAAGCTCTTGCTCCTTGACTCTGAGAGCATCCGCACCAAAGCGCTTTACTAAAACAGTCTCATCAATACAGGGATTTATTGCTAACTCGTACTCAGCCTGCGAAAAACCCAATAAATCATCGTCACTAGGAGAGGCACTTGCAGCGGAGTGCAGCAGTGTCACACTAAGACTAAACACCAGGGTGAGAAGAGAGAGAAAGTCTTTCAACTAAAAAAACCTCTAGGGAGTAAAACCAAAAATTATTATTTAATATATACCATATTAAGCAAAGGCCGAACATTTGCTTACAATAGATTACACTCAAGACATAATATACTATCTGCATTGTACAGGCAATGATTGTGCCTAAGGAGCTACTTCTGATAGATTAGGAGTTTCACTATGTATCGACAACCATAAATGGTCGGCTATTGGTCAAAAAAAGTAAACCAAAGTTCCTGTATGTTACATAACTCTTTTAATTTCATGACCTTTTGGCTAATTCACTGAAATTACATCTCTACGTAATATAATTTTAAATCCTTACATCTAATTTACTTAAATATAAAACAATTTAGGTTTTTCAATGACAAATCAATTAGAAAGCTTAGCCACATACACAACCATTGTTGCAGACACCGGAGACTTCGAAGCCATTAGCAAGCTCCAACCTACTGACGCGACAACCAATCCTTCTTTAATTTTAAAAGCAACGCAAGATGAGCGTTATCGCCCGTTACTAACTGAGGTGATTAAAAAGCACCCCGATGCCAATACGGAGGAGTTACTGGACCACCTCTTGGTCTTGTTCGGGAGCAAGATTTTAGAGGTTGTGCCGGGCCGCGTATCGACAGAAGTTGATGCCCGACTATCCTTTGATAGCTCAGCAACAGTCAGGCGCGCGCGCCGTCTAACTGAGTTATACAAGGCTGCCGGCATTGATACACAGCGTGTACTAATCAAGATCGCTGCTACTTGGGAAGGGATTCAGGCCGCTCAACAATTAGAGCAGGAAGGTATTCACTGCAATCTCACGCTACTGTTCAGTCTGCCTCAAGCTGTCGCTTGTGCTCAAGCCAATGTCAAATTAATTTCACCATTCGTCGGACGCATTTATGACTGGCACAAAAAACAAGCAGGTGCTGATTGGGATGAATCGGCGAAGTCCGGACCTAACGATCCGGGTGTTCAGTCCGTCACGACCATCTTTAATTACTATAAAAAGTTTGGTATCAGTACTGAAATCATGGGCGCAAGTTTCCGTAATATCGGCCAAATTCAAGCCCTGGCAGGTTGCGATTTATTAACGATCAGCCCTGATTTACTGCAGCAACTGAGCGATAACAATGACCCTCTGGCTCAGACTTTGGACGCGAAGCAAGCCCAATCGATGGACATCGACGAATTGACGCTAGATGAAGCCAGCTTTAGATTTTTATTAAATGAGGATGCGATGGCAACAGAGAAGCTTGCCGAAGGTATTCGCAACTTTGTGGCGGATGCAATTAAACTTGATAAACTCATTGAGTCTGCTCGCTAAGCTCGTAACCCATTAGTTGAAAAACCAAAATTGGAGCTCACAAGGCAGACATCACCTAGCCTTTGCGCTCCATGAGCGCCCACGCGATGGTGCCCGCATCAACATATTCCAACTCACTACCCGCCGGTACACCACGAGCGATACGAGTCACTTTAATATCCTGCGGACGTAGTAATTGACTTAGGTAATGCGCAGTCGTTTCACCTTCTGTCGTGTAGTTGGTTGCCAAAATTACTTCTTTAACCTGCCCATGCTGGGTCCGTTCAATTAAACGCTGCAAGTTGAGATCGCCTGCCCCAACCCCTTGAATCGGTTGCAATTTACCCATCAACACATAATACAAGCCGCGATAGCTACGAGTCGACTCAATCATATTTTGATCGACCGGCGTTTCAACCACGCAAAGCACTGAGTGATCACGCGACTCATCACGGCAGGTAGAGCAAATATCATCCAAGGTAAATGAATTACAGAGTTGACAATGACGCAGATTATTAAGTGCGTTATCTAACGCTGCGGCTAACCTTAGGCCTCCTTGCTGATCGTATTGCAGCAAATGATAAGCCATACGCCTAGCGTTACGCTCACCTACTCCGGGGAGTTGTCGCAGGCTATCAACCAACTCTTCCAAGGGATCGGCAAATTGAGGCTCAGCGTTGATATTAGCTTTAATCAATGAACTATTTAGAATTAAAAGAGTAATTTTTTAAAGAATTAGAAAGGAAACTTCATACCCGGAGGCATTGGCATACCGGCTGTCGCCGCACCCATTTTCTCTTCAGACGTCGCTTGTGCTTTGCGTAAGGCGTCATTAAAGGCTGCTGCCGTCAGATCTTCCAGCATATCCTTATCGTCTTCTAGTAAAGACGGATCAATCGTGACTCGTCGTACATCATAACGACATGTCATGGTTACTTTAACCAAGCCACCGCCGGCCGCGCCTTCAACCTCGATCTCAGCCAAGGCTTCCTGTGCTTTTTTGACATCTTCTTGCATTTTCTGAGCTTGTTTCATCAACCCAGCTAATTGATTTTTCATAATCATATGACGTTTTCCTAAAGATTAAAAATTTACCGTATTGTATCTTATCTATCCATTAGAGAGAACTTGCACCGAGCCATCAACGACAATCGCACCAAAATTATCTTGCAGACTTTTTATATAAGGATCATTGGCCACCAATTCCTCTGCCTGTCTTTGACGCTCTTCTTGCTCCTTAATTAATTGAGCTCGGGCGGTAGCATCCCCTGTTTCGCCCGTTTTAAAATCCAATTTAACCACTTGAGAAAAATACTCAGTCAATGCGGTCGTTAGGGTTGACTTAACCGACAACTCATCGACATTTCTTAAGAATATTTTCAGATGCAGAGTATTACCATCGGTCGCTAACCATTGGCTATTTAATAGTAATTCACCAGCTAAGCCCGGCAAATTCAAGCGCTTAGTAAGCTCAATCCAGCGCTCTTGATTAAGATTTGCCAGACTGATTTTATTATCGCTTTCTGTCGCATGGGGCTCCCAGCCCAACTCAAAGTGACTATCAGATAATGGTGCATCAATGATACCGCCATCATAATCACCTACACTACTGTCATATATCCGATCCCAATCGGCGTCAGACATCTCAGAACGCTCAGAGCTAGCAATATTGTGCGGTTCTTTGTGAGGCTCTGAAAAACGAACAGACTCGGTCGGCACACTCTCGCCATCGATTGCCGGACTCACTGTATTCACTGCCGGAGCAGCAACAACCAGCTCCTCTTCTTCCACTACTACGTCAGCACTAGCGATCTTCTCAATCGTCTCCGGCTGAGCTTCGTAAACTTCATCAGCGACTTCCTGTCTGTCAGGCTCAGTACCCGGAGCGGTTGTGTAAGTCCGTGCGGAGAGTTGCTCTGCTTGACTGCTTACGTCTTCTTTAAGGAGTTTTTTTTTATCCTCTTCGTCAGCTATCGGCGCATCACTTACAGATGATCCTGGCCGTGGCTGACTCAACTCACCTTGAATCACGGGGGTATTGACCAACGCCAGCATACGCAAGCAAATCATCACAAAACCGGCATATTCATCCGGAGCGAGTGCTAATTCCTTGCGGCCGTGCACGGCAATCGTGTAAAAGAGCTGCAGCAGATCATGATTAGCGCTCTGCACTACCTGCATCATGTCCGGATAAAGTGGATCGTCACTATCCAGCGTGCCCGCCAATCTTTGCTCCATGGCGATACGTGATAGCACGATTGCCAAATCTGCAAGCGCCCCCTCATAAGAGAAACCGCGCTCAGCAATCGCATCAGCCAAGCTAACCACTTGAGATGCATCACCTGCTAATAAGGCATTAACTAAACGAAGCAAATAGCTTTGATCGATGGCACCCAACATATCCTGCATCGCTTCAACAGTGATATGGTTACCACTAAACGCTATCGCTTGATCTGTCAGTGATAAAGCATCACGCATTGACCCGGCTGCACCACGAGCTATCAACTGTAAGGCTGCGGATTCATACTGTACGCCTTCGTCTGACAATAAATGCTGCAGATGCTCGATGACGGCTTCGGGCGCCATCTGCTTGAGATTGTATTGAATACAACGCGACAACACAGTGACCGGTATTTTTTGTGGATCGGTTGTCGCTAAAATAAATTTTAAATGTGCCGGCGGTTCCTCAAGCGTCTTTAACATCGCGTTAAATGCGTGAGTCGTCAGCATATGCACCTCGTCAATCGTATATATCTTAAAACGACCGCGTGATGGCGCATAAATGGCCTGTTCCAATAGAGGTGTGATTTCATCAACACCACGTCGTGATGCCGCATCAACCTCAATATAATCGACAAAACGCCCCTGATCGATCTCTAAGCAGGCAGAGCATTGTCCGCAAGGAGCGGCAGTAATACCGGTTTCACAATTAAGCGACTTAGCAAGAATGCGCGCCAAGGTCGTTTTACCAACACCGCGGGTACCGGTAAATAACCAAGCATGATGGATTCTTTGCGTATCAAGCGCATTAGACAGCGCGCGGACCACATGTTCTTGGCCAACCAATTCCGAAAACTTACGAGGACGCCACTTACGGGCAAGGGCTAAATAATTCATAGAACATGAGGAGGAAGATGATAATGAGGCGGTGAGCCTGACTCCGGCACTAAGTCTTAATGGCTGTGGCTGCTTCCTTCCGGACCTGACCAGGTTGACCATGGACCTATGCGAAGGGACCCACCGCAAGCTAGTATAACAAGTTTATGAAATGACTTCCACAAAGAGCCCCTCTTCCATTAAGAATAAAGAAGCTTTGACTGCTTTGCCATCAATCGCCCGTAAATAAGCACAATAGCTCTGCAGCTGTGGTCGATGCTCTTGACGCATACGAAGTAAATAGTCGTCGACATGCTCATCATGCCGACGACGTGAACTTTTAAAATCGATCACATGCCAATAGTCCTCGTGCGGTATCACTAAATCCATAATCAACAACTTGCCATCAACATCGTGCAAAGGCCACTCATGCTGAGCGAGTGGATCGATTAAGTACTCTCTTAACTGAGGATTGCTTAAGCTATTTGCAAGCAGCAGCAATAATTCCCTCATTGCCTCCTCTAACCTATCCTCACTGTAACCGGCGCTCATTAACTGATGACGCATTAATGGCTCACCTTGTAGCAATCGCTGCTTATCCCAACCCGCCAACTGATCCGCCCCCATCATCTGTAACCAGGTATGGGCTACGGTCCCTAAAAGGGCTTCATCTTCACTGGCAAATTGCCAAGTCCCCTCCTCATTACCGGCTTCTTTCATCAGGTTTTCACCCAATTGACGATAAGAACGGTAGCCATTTTGCAGTTCCTCAATCGTCTTTTGCTTAAAGCGCACAAAATCCCCCAAGCTCAACGTAGCATCTATGTGCTCTGCACCAATATCCAACTGGTATGGCTGCTCGAATGGGCCTTGCGTAGACTCAGCTTCTTGGTTGTGAGAATCCACATAATTAGGCAAAGACTGCTTAATGACCTCAATATCCAATACCAGCGCTTGCTCAATACGGGTAAAAAACTGATTTTTTGACGGTTTAGTGACATTTAACACCCCGTCTTTTTCACTTAAGCCCATTAAATAAAAAAGATGTAAACGCTGGCATGGGCGAGTCGTTGCCACGTAGAGCAGTCGCGTTTCCTCTAACAATTCACGCTGTGCTTCTCGCGTTTTTAGCAGCTTTGTCATGGCATCTTCTGCTGCTCCATGCTGCTTCGACTGCACTGTACCTAACAAAACACCGGGCACTTTTTCACCATTAACCTCATAACTATAAGGCTCAAGACGCAAAAGTATCTCATCCCGATTATTTGAGGTGCCATGTAAACCATATAAAATAACCTCCTCAAACTGTAGGCCTTTTGCTTTGTGAATCGTCATGATTTCCACGGCAGCACCGGCAGTCACACTCTCCGCATATAAGCTTGAGATATGCTCTTCAAGTACTTCAAGATCAGGCGTACCATAAGGCGCCAGCTTATCAAGCAGATTGAACACAGCCTCGATATCGGCTTTTTCGGACTCTTTGGTATACAGCAAAGGCCCACCCAATTGCTGCCACATCGTACTGACACGCATCGTAAAGCTTAAGCCCTGCTGCTCTGCACTGACACTAAGCAGCACCTCACTCAAATGCTTAAAACGAGCGAATTGTTCTTCTCCGATCTGAATGGCTAAGGTCTCATCACTAAGTGCCTCACGAATTTGCTTCAAGACATTGGGTTCTTTTTTATCGCCAAAAATCACATATAAGGTGTTTAACGTCAAACCACACAACGGCGAACGATACAAAGACAACCACGCCACGCGGTCAAAACGATAGGTCAAAGCACGGATAATCTGCAATAAATCAATCACATAAGGTTGCTCACTGAGCGGGAACATATCCACCGCACGCACCGGAATATCGGCTTGCAATAAACGCTCGTTTAAACGTCCTAACGCGCTACGACTTTTTACTAAAATAGCGACCGGTTTTTCTTTGTCTTGATGGCGTTTGAAGGCTTCTTTGACGACCTCAACCACTCTTTCTTCTGCCGCTTCAAGCGCTAAGGATTTAGAATCAACTCCCTTAATCTCCTTATTACTGTAGTAAAAAGGATAATGTGTCACCGGCTCGAGGCTGCCCGGCCCATTAAACGACACGGAATGTTCATAAGGCACGGCACCAAATTCAGCATCATACACCTCAGGAAAACTCGTCTGATAAATTGTGTTGTTCCATTCCACTACCCCCTCAACTGAACGAAAATTCTCTCGCAACTTGAGCACCTCGAGAGGTACGTGATTTAGTTGCTGCTCTTTAGCCACTTTAATAAAAAGCCCTACTTCTGCTTTTCTAAAGCGATAAATTGACTGCATCGGATCACCCACTAAAAACACCGTGCGTCCATCATCCGGCAACCAACCCGACGTTAATAAAGCCAATAAATCAATTTGCATTTGACTGGTATCCTGAAACTCATCCACCAATAAATGCTGAATACGCGCATCAAGGGCCAGCAGTAAATCAGCCGGGTTGTCAGCACTACCCAAGCCATTTAAAGCACTTAGCGCAACCTCGGTAAAATCAACGGCTCCTTCATTGACATAGACTTTATATAAGCTTTCTAAGGCCTTATTTAATACGATAGACAGGTTTTGATAAAGCACGATCTGATCGTCTGTCAGTAGGTTAAGCGGCAAGCTTCTCACCGTCACCATAGCTTGTAAAAATGTCGGTGAAAAATCAGTTCCTTTTAAGAAGTCGATTAACCCCTTTTTAAATGGCGCATCTGCCGGTACACCGTTATTTTTATTCAGACTTTTTCTAATCGTATTTTCTTTTGTCAGCAGTGATTCCGCCACGGCTTGCCAACGCGCTAAGTCATCAACCTCTGCCGTTAAAGGATTGATATCCACGTCCTTTAGACAAGAAAGATCCGGCCAATCCTGAGCCCACTGCACCAAGTAAGGAATGTAATTTGAGGCAAAACCAAGCGGTAAATGATCGACGAGCTGCTGCAACTGCTTCTGGATAAAGCGCTCAAAAGTCTGCACCATACTGACGATGGTTTTAGTCGGGTCACTCAAGGCGTCCTGCCATTGCTCACGTGTTTCCAACATCTGCACAATGGCATGCTCCAAATGCACCAAATCCACATTTAAATGACTTAAGACTGCTTGCAGCGCCGGTAAGTCATCAATCTCACGGATGGTCATAAAAGCAGCTTCATGATACTGACGGCGATGCGCTTCAGAAATTTCCAAACCACCACCGGTTTGCGATGACCAAGGCATGGTGCGCACTAAGCCTGAACTTAGCGAGTCAAAGGTCATGATACGTAAACGACTCGGGTACTCCAATAAATGCCATTCTTTTTCTTGATTACGCTGTAAAACCTTTTGCGCAAGCTCCCAACTCGCCACCTTATAGTCCTCGACAGGCTTAGACTGCAGGCCTGAAGTCAGCTTTTCCATCACACGATGACGCATTTCTCCCGCCGCTTTGCGGGTAAAGGTAATGGCTAATACCTGCTCAGGCTGCTCGACAATCGCCAGCAATGAAAGGATACGATCGGTCACGAGCTCTGTTTTTCCTGAACCCGCCGGTGCCTGAACTAAAAAGGATCGATTAGGTGCGAGCGCGCGTTTACGCTCAGCAGCGTCCGAGGGTAATCTAGTCATTGTCATTCTCCTCTTCATCAAAGACCTGATCTAGGCGCAAGAAAGGTAAGACCTCACAATACTGCATATCCTTTTGAGAAACATAGCGATTGGCAGCATAACCACGCGCTATTTCATCAGCTAAACCCATTAACACACCCTTCCAATGACTTAATTGCTGCTCAAACTCAGCTTCTTCTTTTAGTTCAACGCCGGACCTACCCGGATATGACCAGTTGGCTAATCCAATACCGGCAAAACCCATCTGTTTAGGTTTTAAACCACCAAAACCTACACCGCCAACCTCATTGATCGGGTGCTCGCCATAGGCCGCATACAAGGGTAGTTGCAAATCAATCGGACGCTCCCTATACCAGTTCTGCTTGTAGTTAGGAAGGTTGCCGGTTTTATAATCTAAGTATAAATAGCTATCATTTTCTAAAAAATCCACACGATCAATCTTGACCCGTATCTTGATTTTAGACAGAGTAATCTCCGCATTTTTCTCAATATCGGCTACCGTAAAAGCTAGCTCCCGTTGTTGTTCTAATTTTAAGAAATGGAATAACTGGCTTTTTGCAAAGTCTTTTTCCAACGCCAATAACGTCGCCGAATCAAAGAGCAACTCACTACGCGCTGAGGCATCAACTACCTCAGCAATCTTCGCTTCCAGTTCGCTATCACTCATCGCGTTGAGCGTGGCCTGATCCCGCACATCACGCCAAAAACTCTCTAAAGAAGCGTGAATAAAGCTGCCTCGCTGCATACGATCCAACTCATAGCGCGGATAGGGCTCAAAAGCGCGCATATGCAAACGATACACTGCAAACGCCCATTGCGGGTTGATGGCTTGTAAATCAATTAATCGGGAACCTCCTGACAGCAAACCGTCCGCCGGCACCGGCGGACCGTAATCATCCCTTAAGAACTCAAGCGCAGCGGGTGTTGCTTGCTGAGACTCAGTAGCCGCTTGATTCACTTCGTCAAGATCCTCAACCTTAGCCCACTTCTCTTCTGCCAAATGCTGATGAATAAGCGGTGATGCTTTCGTTGGCATTTCCCCGGCAAAGGCATGCCAACTAATCGTGATATCCGGTGCTGTTTTCAACAGACTCTTCAGCATCGCTTCAGCCCATAGAAACTCGCGCTTGTGATCCGTCCTCGGCGCATCAACTCGCAACAAAGCCGATTTTGGAAGTAAAGGATTTGGCTTTGGCACGGTGGGCAAAACATCATCCTGCATACTTAAGATCCATACGGCATCCCACTTAGCCCCTTCAGCCTCCAACATACCCAACACATCAAGACGTGCGGTGGGCGCTCTCTGCGGTTGGAAAATCTGCTGTTTACAGACTCTCTCGAAGAGATAATAAGCGTCGCTAACCGTCATGTGGTCTAACGCCTGTGATAGAGGCACTGCATTTTTTAGAGCCTGTTCAAACGCACCGCATACTTGATACTGAGCAGAACTTAATTTCTTAATACCGGGAAAGGCAAAGAGTTCGAAAAAAGCTTTAAATTTCTGCAGCCAACGATTTAACCTTAGGTACTTTTCATCGTCTGCAAATAGGGCAAAAGCTCTCTCTGTCAGCTCACTAAACTCATCGCTAATATCATATAAAAACTGCTTAACCTGATGTTTGCTATAACTGACTTTGTTATTTTGTCGTAGCGCCAAGTCAACGGCACTTAATTGATCTGCCCAGGTTGACACCAAGGCTTCCTGAGCAAGCAGCAAGGACTCACCAATCTCCTGAGTTGGCATACGTTTTGAAGCGCTTAACTTGATGAACAGCTTAAGCCACGCAAGGGCGGAGCGCACAATGGACCAGTCACTGAGCGGACGACCGATGGCCACGTTATAAAGCAAATCAGCATTTAAACCGCCGTCTTGAATACGCTCATGTAAATAGCGACGCACCGTATTAAGTTCTGTTTGCAGCATGGGATCGATAATGGCAAAGCGACCACGCGGATGCTTTTGAAGCATTTGCTTAGCCCAGTTAACCGCTACTTCTAATTCTTCGGCTCTGCTTTGCGTGCGGATCACTTGCAGCTTAGCGACTTCTTCTAATTCACTTTCAAGAATGTATAGCTCAGCCCCCAAAGCTTGGCACGCGTTCAATAAGTCAACCTGAATAGCAGACAACTCTCTAAAACCCAATAAGACAATTTTCTTCGCGATGTTTTTTTGTAAGCGTTGGGTAGTGTAGGTACTGCTGTCAGTATTTGATGAGGCGTTGACCGCATGTTGTTGTAATTGCTCTAAAAGCCATTGATTTTTTAATGGTCCGTCAATCGCGTCCCGTTCCTGCAACCTTTGAAGATAATGCGCCTTGATCTTTTTATACTCAATATATTCGGGCGTCTCTTCAAGCGCTTCAACCTGCACACCCCACTCTACTTGCAAGGTATAGGCGTCGGACAAAACCTTGGCAAGTTTAGTCAAATTCAATGTGTTGAGATGCTGCTCTTCCAAGACGGCTTCCCAATAGAGCAATGATGCGAACGGGGTCAACTGCTTAGCGGCAGGCACTTTACCAGCAGTAAAGATCAACCGCTCATAAAGAAACTCTAAAAACAAATTCCACGGCTGCACCTGCGCCAATTGAAACACTTTGGCATCGTGACGTTTAGCAGCAATTAATTCTTTTTTTAAATGAATGGCCATCCGGTTATTGACCGTGACCACCATGGTATCAGTCGCTGGAAAATCCAGTAACTGCTGTCTTGAAATGATCTCTAAACTATCCAGCATCGCTCCGCCTTAAGCACTTAATGATTGTTTGATATTTAAAAATAATGGTAGTTAATTTTAAGCTACCGACACCTTTCTGCGAAGAGAAAGGCGCATACCGTCATGATATGCGCCCTTTTAAACAGTTAATTAAGCAGTTGCTCTACGTAAACAAAGCCTCTGCCTGCTTTCTCAGCTCGAACTTTTGAATCTTACCCGTCGCTGTTTTAGCTAACTCACCAAAGACATAATGCTTAGGGCGCTTAAAGCCGGCTAACTTAGCACGACAATATTGATCCAATTCCTCCTCTGTGATGACTGCACCCTCCTGCAACTCGACAAAAGCAACTGGCACCTCACCCCACTTTTCATCGGCTAATGCAACGACAGCGACATTTGCCACACCGGGGTATTTATAAAGCACATCTTCCACCTCAATACTGGAGACATTTTCACCACCGGAAATAATAATGTCCTTGCTGCGGTCTTTAATCTGCGCATAGCCATCAGGATACAGAACACCTAAATCACCTGTATGGAACCAACCACCGGCAAAGGCCTTGTCAGTTTCCTGAGGATTTTTAAGGTAGCCTTTCATGACAATATTGCCGCGGAACATCAGCTCGCCAAAGGTTTTTCCATCAGCAGGGACCGGCTTCATCGCGCTCGGATCCATCACCGCAAACCCGGACTGCAGGGTATATCGTACGCCCTGACGTGCCTTTTTCATTGCTCTTTCACTGACCGTTAACTCATCCCACTCCGGCTTTTCAACACAGCCGGCAGATGGGCCGTAGATCTCCGTTAGCCCATACACATGTGTGATATTAAAGCCCATTTCTTCCATACGGGCTAAAATAGCTTCGGGAGGCGCAGCACCGGCGACCATCCCATTGACTTGATGTTCAATGCCCTGCTTACACTCGGCCGGCGCATTGGCTAAAGCCGCATGCACCACAGGAGCAGCACAATAATAATTAACTCGCTCCTGTCGGATTAAGTCAAAACAAAGCGTCGGCTCAAATTTGCGTAAGCATACATTGACCCCACCACGCGCAGCAATCGTCCAAGCAAAACACCAGCCATTACAATGAAATAAGGGTAAGGTCCATAGATAAACCGGACGCTTAGGCATATCAAATTCTAATATCTGCGCGATCGCATTTAAGGCTGCACCGCGGTGATGGTACACCACACCCTTAGGGTTTCCGGTAGTGCCTGAGGTGTAGTTCAGTGCAATCGCATCCCACTCATCCTCCGGCAACACCCAGTTATCAAGGTCTTCTGCTGATGCTAAAAAAGTCTCATAATCCACATCAGCAAATAGCTCCACCCCCTGAGGACCTAACTCATCATTGACCTGGATGATTTTTAATGCCGGCAGCTCCGCCTTAATCCTGGGAATAAACGCTGCGAACTCACTGTCTACCAGGAGGAACTCGGCTTCGCCATGCTTTAAACAAAAAATCAGCCCATCCACTTCTAAACGGACATTCAATGCCAGCAACACGCCTCCGGACATCGGTACCCCAAAACTGGCCTCAACCATGGCAGGCGTATTATATAAAAGCGTAGCGATCGTTGTGCTACGCGTTGCACCATTTTGCCTTAAAGCAGCTGCCATTTGACGACAACGATAGTAGGTTTCAGTCCAATTCTGTCGAGTCGTCCCATGAACAATAGATAGCTCATCACCAAATACCTCATGAGCACGGACTAAGAAATCAATGGGGGTAATTGGTACGTAATTTGCGGCATTTTTGCCCAGACCTGTATCGTAATCGGCCATGTTGTCTCCTGATTTAAAATTATGCTTTTTAAAATAGTAACCGTATTCAAAAGTATGGCATGGATCTAAGTTTAAACCTTAGTCGATAGCCTGCAAATCAGACTTAAGTCATAGACTTGCTTCATTTTTATTTAAACGCAAACTGCTACACGCGCCTATTTAAAATAACACCCTAAGCGCGCGGGTGATGCTTTTGATGTAAACTTTTTAAGCGCTCGCGCGCCACATGCGTATAAATTTGTGTGGTTGAAATATCCGCATGACCTAACAGCATCTGGACCACTCGCAAATCCGCCCCATGATTGAGTAAATGTGTCGCAAAAGCGTGTCTTAGCACATGAGGTGATAGCGGCACTTGAATCGCTTGTTGCTGCGCGTATTTCTTCACTAATTGCCAAAATGCTTGGCGACTCATGGCACGACCCAAGCGTGTGATAAATACCGCGTCATCAATCCGACCCTTTAGTAATTCCGGTCGACCCTCCTGCAAGTATTGCACCAAGTAATCAACAGCCACTTCCCCCAGTGGCACAATACGGTCTTTACCCCCCTTACCTTCAACCACTCGGACAAAGCCTTCGTTTAAAGCCAGATGAAAACTCTTTAAGCTAATCAATTCAGTCACACGTAGCCCGGTTGCATAAAGCGTTTCCATCATGGCCTTATCCCTAAGCCCGCCCGGGGTCGTGATGTCAGGTGCGGCCAACAACAATTCAACCTGTGCCTCACTTAGGGTATTAGGAAATCGTGCCGCTTGCTTTGCAGGCTGTATGTGTAGACAGGGATCTTCGTCAATCCGACGACTTTGAATGGCCCATGCATAAAAACGTCTGAGCGTCGCTAAACGGCGATTCGCTGTACTCGCCTTGGTTTGCAAATGCATTTGCGCTAACCACGCTTGAATATCCTCTGCTCTTACTGCTAATAGCGAGATATTGTTACGCTTTTCTTTTAAAAACTTAAGAAAAATACCTAAATCCTGCCGATAAGCGGATAGCGTATTTTTGGATAAGCCTTCCTCTAACCACAAGGTATCTAAAAAAGAAGAGACATCGCTTTCTTGCATTATGCTTCCCATTTAAAAATTAATATTCAGCTATACTAGCTAACTGTGTTTTCGCACATAGAAATTGCGCATTAATTCCCAACCCATTCTAAACATTAAACCAATCCCTTCCGTCATGTCTATTTTATATATTCTCTTACCTGACATTATCCTTGTAGCGCTTGGTTGGTTCCTACTTAACAAGATGGGTTTTAGTCGTGAGTTTTTTGCCACCACTGAAAAAATGGTGTATTTCATCATGTTTCCGGCATTGTTATTTCGCTCTGTTTTATTGAGTCCACTGAGTCTTAATACCGCAGGCACCTCTTTGTTGTCTTGTGCTTTATTAGCCTTTGCCGGTTTATTAGTCGCGAGCTTAGCCCGACCGGTTTTAAAAATAGATGAGCGCTCAGCTAACTCAACACAGCAATGTGTTTATCGCTTCAGTACCTACATTGCCCTTTCCATCGCCCCCTCCGTTGGCGGCACAGAGGGAGTGGCGGTGATGGCGGTTTTTATCGGTTTTACCGTGCCTTTAGTTAATATCTTAGCTGTTCGCGCCTTGGCAGCAGGTCAAGGTGGCATGATTAAGTCCATACTCACCAACCCATTAGTACTTGCTACCGCCTCTGCCGTGGGCTTGAATTTACTCGGTTTCCAATTACCTGAGGTACTTAGCAACACCTTATCTAAACTGGGTCAAGGTTCCATTCCACTCGGTCTGATTTGTATTGGTGCAGCACTAAAACTCAGAGAAGGCACTGCCAATGCACCGTTAGTTGCTTGGATGACCGCGGGACGCCTGCTTTTGATGCCGATGTGTGCCATTCTTATCGCACTGATTATGGGTTTCAGCGTATTGGAAACACAGATGTTTGTCATCTTTGCTGCTATTCCCACCGCACCGGCGGCTTATGTTTTAACCGTACGCATGGGTGGTGACGCTCGTTTAGTCGCCAATATTATTTCTGTACAAACCTTATGTTGTGTATTAACTATCCCGATGTGGCTATTTCTTATCGTCAACACATCTTTTTTACAAACAATTGTTAATTATTTTCAATAATAAACACAAATAATAACTTAAAATTTACTTAATTAACAATGAATTAGCATTACCATCTCGAATTCACATGGACAAAGAACTGAGTAATTATCACCTGTTATTAGCCGATGAAGAGGCCACCGAGGCCTTGGCAAATCAACTTGCAGAATCTATTTTCCCTGATTTATCAACGGGTTATGAGCCAGACCTTAGCAACTTCGACGGTGCTCGTATTTATTTGCAAGGAGATTTAGGCGCCGGTAAGACAACCTTTGCTCGCGCCTTTTTACGTGCATTAGGTGTAACAGGGCGCATTAAAAGCCCCACATATACCCTACTTGAAAGCTATAATGTTTCTAGATTATACTTATATCACTTTGATTTTTATAGGTTTAGTGACTCTGACGAGTGGCAAGAAGCCGGTTTTGAGGAGCAGCTATTCGACCAAGCGGTTGTACTAGTTGAATGGTCAGAAAAAGCAAACGAGCAACTCCCTCCTCCTGATTTATACCTTAAGTTAATTTATCAGGACGAAGGACGAGAGGCCGTTTTATCGGCAATTTCAGACAAAGGGAAGCAATGGTTAAACAATTTGAACTCACAGACAAAG
This sequence comes from Oligella ureolytica DSM 18253, assembly GCF_000373745.1. Classification (GTDB taxonomy): domain Bacteria; phylum Pseudomonadota; class Gammaproteobacteria; order Burkholderiales; family Burkholderiaceae_B; genus Oligella; species Oligella ureolytica. Next base: position 47,742 of record NZ_KB892279.1, read on the forward strand.
GCATAAAGCGTCGTCGTGCTTTAAGCGTCGCGGGTAGCTTATTGACCCTAAGTGTCATCCCAAAATGGGCCCAAGCTGCCGGACCCCAGGTCTTGGCTGTTCGTACTTGGCCTGCCGATGAATATACCCGTGTCACCTTAGAGTTAAGTGCACCGCTTAGTGCTGAGCACTTTATGCTCGAAAACCCAAACCGTTTAGTGGTGGATTTACAGGGCATTACGCTAAACCAGGCACTCAACTCGTTAGTGTCACAGATTAAGCCTAATGACCCTTACATTCAGTCAATACGTGTTGGGCAAAACCGTGCTGATGTTGTACGCTTAGTCATGGATCTTAAGCAGTCGATTGCTCCACAAGTGTTTACTCTAAAACCGATTGGTGATTATCAATACCGTCTTGTGCTGGATTTGTATCCTAAAGTAGCCCACGATCCGCTCATGGCCCTATTAGATAGTCCGGGTGATGACCCGTTGGCAGGTATTATTGATCAGTTAGGTGCAAATCGCCCAACCACCAATGCACCTACCGTACAGGGACAAATTGCTCCGCCAACACCGCCAACCAGTTCAGGCAGCAGGAGCCGCGGCTCGCGTCAAGTCTTAATCGCCATCGATCCGGGTCATGGCGGTGAGGATCCCGGTGCAATTGGCCCTAGCGGCACGCGAGAAAAGGATATTGTCTTAGCCATTGGTAAGTTCCTACGCGACCAGATCAATGCCCAGCCTAATATGCGCGCTTACATGACGCGCGATGCTGATTTCTTTGTGCCTTTACAAGTAAGGGTACAAAAAGCACGACGCGTAAAAGCCGATATATTTGTATCTATCCACGCAGATGCCTTCACCAATCCAAGTGCTCGCGGAACGACTGTCTTTACCTTATCCAATAAGGGGGCATCGAGTGCCGCCGCCAAATGGTTAGCCAATCGTGAGAACCAAGCCGATATGATTGGGGGCGTTGATTTTGGTGTTCACGATAAGAGCACAGCCAGTGTTTTATTAGACCTATCGACGACTCAGCAAATTCAAGACTCATTAAAAATTGGACATCGCGTCTTAAGTTCGCTTTCCAAGGTCAATGGCGTCCATAGTCGACGAGTGGAGCAAGCAGGCTTTGCTGTTTTACGATCCCCTGATATACCTTCCATTTTAGTTGAGACAGCGTTTATTTCTAATCCACAAGAAGAAAGATTTTTACGCTCCAAGAGCAACCAAAAAGCCTTAGCGCAGGGGATTGCCAGAGGCTTACAAGACTACTTAGCAACCAACCCACCATTAGCCCGCATGGGTTAAAAGCAAACCCACCTACTGATTAAACTTAGTTTTTAAAACCGCTTGATTAATATCGAGCGGTTTTTTAATATGTACGACATGAGTCAACGAAAAGAAATCCTCCCCCTACCAGAGCAGTTAATCAATCAAATCGCCGCGGGCGAGGTGATCGAACGTCCTGCGTCGGTACTTAAAGAAGTACTGGAAAATGCCATTGATGCCGGTGCATCTCAAATTGAAGTACGGCTTGAGGGCGGTGGCATTCGCCGTATCTGCGTCATTGATGATGGCAGCGGTATTCCTGTCAATGAACTGCCGTTGGCAATCACTCAACACGCAACGAGTAAGATTCGCTCGCTTGATGAGTTGGAGTCAGTCGCATCAATGGGCTTTAGGGGTGAAGCCCTAGCATCAATCGCCTCAGTCAGCCGTCTGACCATCACTTCACGCAGCGCCGAACAAGATCTTGCTTATAGCATTTGCGGCAGCAGCAAAGAAATCAGTCCGGCAGCCGGCGGCATTGGCACCACCATTGATGTTAAGCAGTTATTTGAGCATATCCCTGCACGTCGCAAGTTCCTTAAAACCGAGGGCACTGAGTTTGGTCATGCGGTAGACGCCATGGAGCGCATTGCAATGGCAAATCCGCACATCAGTTTTAGGATATTTCATAATCAAAAGCCATATAAGCAATGGCTAGCGAGCGATGCGTTTCAGCGTGTGCGTGATGTCATTGGTGAGGAATTTATTGAACACGGCCTCGAAGTACAAATGGATCATGGACTTGCGCGAGTTCATGGCATCACGATTCACCCCACGGCGGCAAGAGCCAGGGCGGATAAGCAATATCTCTTTGTTAACGGCCGCTTTATACGCGACCGCACCATCAGCCATGCCATTCGACAAGCGTATAGCGACGTCTTACATGGTGATCGTCAACCGGCTTATGTGCTTTTTTTAGAAATTTCGCCCGACTTAGTCGACGTCAATGTTCACCCTGCTAAAAGTGAAGTTCGCTTTAGAGAATCAGGCGCCGTCTATCGCTTATTTACACAAGCAATCGGCTCAGCCTTATCCAACACAGGGGGTCAAAGCCAAAGCGATGCTAATGCCGTCATGAGCACCCTAGGTCGTGCGGGTGATGGTCAAGTAGTGGAAGTGGACGCTGCTTCGGCACAGTCCGCATTACCTCAAGCACTCATGACACAAGGGACCTACCCGGCACACACAGGCAGTCGCAACCATGCTCCTGCTGCGCTTAACTACCCTACGTCCAGCTACCACCAAAATTCGCTAGACTTAGCGCAGACAGCCGGCAACTGGCAATCTGCTTATGCCCCTATCAGCGCACCTGAAGATATTCACGTACCTAAACCTCGAATGCACAACAGCAGTGAGACTGAGTTGGGGGATTATCCATTAGGCATGGCCATTGGGCAATTACACGGTATTTATATTTTGGCCCAAAATCACTCCGGTCTCGTGCTGGTTGACATGCACGCTGCCCATGAGCGTGTCGTTTATGAGCAATTAAAGCAATTACACAATCAACAAGAGATTGTCACCCAAGAGTTTTTAGTTCCTTTCTTAATTTCTTGTAGCGAAAAAGAAGTCGCTCTTGTCGAATCACAACAGGAACTATTGCAGGAATTGGGCCTGCGTCTTAGTGCCAGTGGCCCTAAAAGCATCACGGTACGTGCTGTTCCTGCCCTACTCGCTCGAGGTGATATCGAAAGTCTTGTCTTAGGTGTCTTAAAAGATATCAATGATATTGGCAGTACCGAACGACTCGCTTTGCAACGCAACGAAATTCTCTCAACGATGGCTTGTCACGGTTCGGTACGCGCTAATAAATTCCTGACCATCACAGAAATGAACGCTCTTCTACGGGCGATGGAAGCAACAGATAAGGCCGATAACTGTAATCACGGTCGTCCTACCTGGTTTCAATGGTCGCTGCGCGACTTAGATAAACTCTTTATGCGTGGCGAATAAGAAAAACATCATGAAAAAAAAGATTCTCTGCATTAGTGGTCCTACTGCCGCCGGCAAATCCGCCTCCGTTTTGGCTTTGGCCCAGTCCACTCCAATTGAAATTATCTCCATGGACTCAGCCACCATTTACAAACATATGGATATCGGCACCGCCAAAGCCAGCGCGGAAGAACAAGCACTGGTACCCCATCATTTATTAGATATTCGCGACCCGGCCGAGAGTTATAGCGCAGCGGATTTTGTTGATGATAGCTTAAGACTCATCCGTGAGATAGAAGTGCGCGGCCGTCTGCCGGTCATTGAGGGTGGCACCATGATGTATTACAAAGCCTTGCGTGAGGGCATGCATGATTTACCCAAAGCCGATAACACTCTCAGAGAAAGGATCGAAGCGGAAGCAGCCGAACTCGGGTGGCCGGCAATGCACCGACAACTTGCTGCTTTAGATCCCATCACTGCCGATCGCCTAGCACCCAATGACAGCCAGCGTATTTCACGTGCTTTAGAAATTATTGAACTAAGTGGCAAACCTATGTCGGCACTGCTGTCCGAGCAAAAAAACAAACAGCACAACTATGATTTTGTCACTATTAGCTTAGAACCTACAGATCGTAGTCAATTACACCAACAAATCGCTAAACGTTTTTATCAAATGATGGAGATGGGCTTTTTAGATGAAGTAGAAGCGCTCTATCAGCGCAAGGATTTACACCCTGATTTACCGTCAATCCGCTGCGTAGGCTATAGACAACTCTGGGATTATTTGAATAATAACTGCAGCTATGATGAAGCAGTTGAGCGAGGCATTGCTGCCACCAGACAGCTGGCAAAACGCCAAATTACCTGGCTGCGCAGTCAACCGGAAAGAATTCAGATTGACTGCTTTTCTGATGATGTGCCTAAGCAAGTGCTAGCACTTGCTCGGGAGCATGGCTTTATTAACTAATATAGTTAACACCGTATCAGCAATTTTGGGGTGTTGACACTACTCTTTGATGACAACTTGAGCGCCATCACCCTGCTCAACAATCCCACCTAAGTGATAGACTGTTTCACCGGCTTCGCTTAGCTGAGCTTTGATCGCTTCAGCCTCATCGGCAGCTACTACAATCACCATACCCAGACCGCAATTAAAGACGCGGTACATCTCTTGGGTATCCACATTACCCTGCTCCTGTAACCACTGGAACAAGGGCGGCAACTGCCACTCACCTTTTTGCAAATGAGCAGCTAAACCGGCAGGCACAATACGTGGGATATTTTCCAACAAACCGCCACCGGTAACGTGCACTAAGCCTTTTATCGCTGCGCCATGCTTTTCAATAGCAGCTAATAGCGGCTTCACATAGAGACGCGTCGGAGCCATGATGACGTCACCAAAGGTGCTGTCACCAAAACGATCACTTGGTTTAATCCCTGCGCGCTCAATGATCTTACGAATTAAAGAATAGCCATTTGAGTGGGCGCCACTGGAAGCTAAACCAATCACGACATCACCCGCAGCAATCGTGGAACCATTAATAATCTTAGATTTTTCGACAGCACCGACCGCAAAACCGGCCAAATCGTACTCACCCTCCGGATACATACCCGGCATCTCAGCTGTCTCACCACCGATTAAGGCGCAGCCTGACAACTCACAACCTTTGGCAATTCCACCGACCACAGCAGCCGCCTTGTCAACGGAGAGTACACCACAAGCAAAGTAGTCTAAGAAAAATAAAGGCTCTGCGCCCTGTACCAGGATATCGTTAACACTCATCGCCACTAAGTCAATGCCGACGGTATCGTGCCTATCCCAATCAAAGGCTAAACGCAGCTTGGTACCTACACCATCGGTGCCGGCGACTAAAACAGGCTCCTCATAGCGCTTAGGAACTTCAAATAAGGCGCCAAAACCACCAAGACCTGTTAACACCCCTTCGCGCATGGTTTTAGCTGCCAAAGGCTTAATACGATCAACTAAAGCCTCACCGGCATCAATGTCTACACCCGCATCACGGTAACTTAAAGGGGAGTTTTGCTTATTTGTCATGAGAAATATACCCAAATATGTAAGAATAATGATTATTGTTAGAAAAAGTGCACTACGCTGCGCATTAAGTAGATTATCCTATTTTACGATAAATTATCACTCAACAGTGCTTGAGTGGTTGCAATGATTTTGAATGATTGAACAACTGCCATTGGCTCTTCAGTTAAGCCAAGACTTTAGCTTTGATAATTTTGTACCGGGTGAGAACTGGGAAGCGCTCAGCCGGCTCATTGACTGCTCTACCGGCAAGATGTTTTATCTTTTCGGTGAGTCCGGCAGTGGCAAAACACATCTGCTAAAAGCCTTAGCAGCGGATCGTACAGATGCTATCTATTTTACTGCCAATGATTTTCCAAGGACTGTCGATGCATGTTTAGCATCAAAGCCCCGAATCATCGCGGTGGATGATGTACATAGGCTAACTGCTGCTCAGCAAATGACTCTATTCGATTTGGTCAATTACTGTCATCGCAACAAGACTAATGATGCCGCCATCTCCCTCGTAATGACAGGCGACCAATCACCGCTAAACATGCCGATTCGTGAGGATTTACGTAATCGTCTCGGCTGGGGGCTGGCTTATAGATTACATTCGCTCAAAGACGAGGATATCTTATTAGCCATACAGCAACGCGCCTTTGAAAAAGATCTCAAAATCAACAAAGAAGCAATGGATTGGCTTTTAAAAAATACTGAGCGTAATATCCGCTCTCTTTTTGCTTGGCTTGATGCTTTAGATCTTTACTCCATCGCTAAGCGACGCCAAATCACATTAAACTTAATTAAAAACTTTATTAAAGAAGCTGAATTTAAAAACACACTATGAGTACAACAACGACAACAACACTTGCCCTCTTCGATCTTGATCACACCTTACTGCCAATCGACACCGACTATGAGTGGGTCGAATGGCTTAGCCGTAATAACTTAGCCGGCGATCCCGCTGAGGTAAAACGCCGTAATCAGGAGATCATGGACAAATACGATGCCGGTCAACTCACGATCGAGGAGTCAGCGGCCTTTGTACTCAGTTTTTTAACCATGCATAGCCCATTTGAACTGGCAGCCTATCATGAGCGCTTCATGGCAGAGGTCGTACGCCCAAACATCACTCAGCAAGCATGTGATTTGGTGAATCAGCATTTATCCAATGGTGATTTATGCTGCTTAGTTTCAGCCACTAACTCCTTTGTTATCGAACCCGTTGGGCGCGCTTTCGGTTTTTCTCATATTATTGGCACCACACCGGAGTACCTTAACGGTAGATACACCGGTCAATTCGTTGGCGTTGCGAGCTACAAAGAGGGTAAAATAACGCGTGTTGAGGAGTGGCTCAAGAGCTTAAATTTAACCTTCGAGAGCTTTAACGAGGTGCATTTTTATAGTGACTCGATGAATGACTTACCACTATTAGAAAAAGCGACTCACGCAGTAGCGACAAACCCAAGTCCGACGCTACGAGAGATTGCTAAGCGCAACAACTGGGCAATTATTGATCTTTTTAAGTAAAAGTCTATGGCTAACGAAGCTAAATCCACCATCAGCAAGTTTGTAAGGCGGTTCTTTCCAACGTCAGACCAAGATAAACAGACTGCACATCGCACATCAAAAAACAAAGCAGGCACCTCAAAAACCGTGGCTAAAAAAGTAATCTACAGCGCTGATGAACACCAGATTCAAAAGCATTTTATTTCACGCAATGCAATTAAAGTCTGCCAGGTACTGCAGCAAGCCGGCTATGAAGCCTATATCGTCGGTGGCGCAGTACGTGACTTAACTCTTGGCCTACAGCCTAAAGATTTTGATGTGGCCACCAATGCCACCCCTGAAGAAATTAAACCGCTCTTTCGTAGAGCGTTAATTATCGGTCGCCGTTTTAGACTGGTGCATTGTGTTTTTGGTCGCGAAATTATTGAAGTATCTACCTTTAGGGCTGCTTCTAAGAAAAAGCAACTGACAGACGAGTTCGGTCGCGTCCTCAGTGATAATGTGTACGGCACGCAAGCTCAAGATGCTGAGCGCCGTGATTTCACCATCAATGCACTCTATTACGACCCGGTTCGCGAAGAGTTAATTGACTACCATGATGGCCTAAGCGATATCCGTCAACGTGTGGTTCAAATCATTGGCAATGCTGAAGAGCGCTATCGAGAGGATCCGGTACGGATTTTACGTGCCCTACGTTTTCAAGCCAAATTAAACGGTACCATCGAAGAAAAAACGGCCGCCCCAATCCGAGAAATGGCGAATTTACTCGCCAATGTCCCGGAGTCCCGCATGGCTGACGAATGTCTTAAATTATTAACCTGTGGCAATGTCAATCTATGTCTGCAGCTCATTCAAGAGCAACAAATTGACCAAGGTGTTTTACCGTTAATTGACTTGCTTCTACAGCAGGTAGATAGCAGTAAGTTTTTAAATATTGCCTTGGAGCGTACCGATCTTCGCATTCGCCATAACAAAACAGTCAGCCCCAGTTTCTTATACGCCTCTGCACTGTGGCCATTAGTCAATCAACGCTGGGCTTTCTACCAAGAGCAGCATAAAGAGCCTGCCGTACCGGCACTTATCCAAGCCGCTCATGATGTATTGGATCAATACGCACGCGCCTTAGCGCTTCAAAAGCGACAAAGCAGCGATATGCGCGAGATCTGGTTTATGCAGCCACGTTTTGAAAGGCGATCTGCCCGATCGATTTACCGCATGTTTGAACAGCAACGTTTCAGAGCAGCAGTGGACTTCTTACAGATCCGTGCGGCTGCCGGTGAATTTGACAGCGTGCTTGCCCAATGGTGGATGGACTTAGCTGACGCTGACGATGCAAACCGCAAAGAGATGCTTGGCAAACTACCGCATCAAGCGGCTTCATCTGCCGGTGGTGGCGCCGGGGCCACAAAATCCAGACGCCGTCGTTCTCGTCGTCGCTCAAGCGCCGGTCGCAATAAGAGAGCCAACAAAACCACTTCAGCTCTAAACAGGACGACAGATGACTAAGGCCAGCAAAGCATACATCGCTTTGGGCGCTAATCTTAATTCTCCTGCATCCACACTGGAATCCGCTCTAGAGACCATCAGTCAAAGCAAAGGGATAGAGCTGGTTAAGCGTTCATCGCTCTATCGCAGCCCTCCTCTTGATGCAGATGGTCCGGATTATATTAATGCCGTTGCGGAAATTAAGACCACTTTGACGCCTTTGGAACTTTTGCACCAGCTACAGGCGATTGAAAATGCGTTTGGTCGAGAGCGTTTATACAGAAACTCACCTCGCACCTTAGATCTTGACGTGTTACTTTATGAGAACTTCAATTCGGATAGTGCAGAGCTAACGGTCCCACACCCTCGTATGCATTTACGCAGCTTTGTGCTGATGCCGTTAATGGAAATTGCGGGGGATATGTCACTTCAGCAAGGTTACCTCTCTAAGCTTTTAGAAGAAGCTTTAGCATCAGGACAAATTATTCATGCTCTTTAATTCTCTATCACTGACCAAAAAAGGGAGTTAAGAAAACACCCTAACTCCCTTTGCCTGCCTTCAAGAAAAAGCGATAACGACTGTGGCTACTTAAGCTTCTGCCGTGCGCAACTCCTCAATCTTCGCCTGCCAAATCTTGGGAGCGGTTTCGTGCACAGACACGCCTGTCGTATCAACAGCGACGGTGACCGGCATATCCTTAACCTCAAACTCATAAATCGCTTCCATGCCTAAATCCTCAAAAGCCACTACTTTGGCACTGCGAATAGCTTTTGATACTAAATACGCTGCACCACCAACAGCCATGAGGTATGCAGACTTGTGATCTTTAATCGCATTGACTGCGACCGGACCGCGCTCTGCTTTACCAATCATAGCGATAAGGCCCTGCTCTAGCATCATATCGGTAAAGGCATCCATACGTGTTGCAGTGGTAGGACCAGCAGGACCAACTGCCTCGTCACGAACAGGGTCAACCGGACCGACATAGTAAATTACACGATTTTTAAAATCTACCGGCAACTGCTCACCGGCTGCTAACATCTGCTGAATACGCTTATGCGCTGCATCACGACCTGTCAACATCTTACCTGATAGCAATAAGGTATCGCCCGGCTGCCAGCTAGCCACCTCTTCAGGTGTGAGCGTATCTAAATTCACCGTTTTGGACTTGTTGTAATCAGGCGCCCATTCAATATCAGGCCAACTATCTAAAGACGGCACCGGCATCTCAGCCACACCGCTACCATCTAACTCAAAGTGTACGTGACGGGTCGCCGCGCAGTTAGGAATCATCGCGATCGGTTTAGACGCTGCATGTGTTGGGAAGGTATTAATTTTCACATCTAACACAGTGGTCAAACCACCCAGACCCTGGGCACCAATACCGAGTGCATTGACTTTTTCATATAACTCAATGCGCATTTCTTCTAATTTGTTTTGCGGGCCGCGTTGGAGCAATTCATACATATCAATGTCTTCCATCAAGGCTTGCTTGGCCATCAGCATCGCTTTCTCGGCGGTACCGCCAACCCCAATTCCCAACATACCCGGAGGACACCAACCGGCACCCATTGTCGGTACTGTTTTGAGTACCCACTCAACAATATCCTCACCGGGATTTAGCATAGCAAATTTTGTTTTGTTCTCAGAGCCACCCCCTTTAGCGGCCACTTGAACCTCAACCTTGTCGCCCGGTACAAGCTCAACCGACAGAATACAGGGGGTATTGTCACGAGTATTTTTACGTTCAAAAATGGCATCATCAAGCACAGAGGCACGCAATTTATTATCAGGATTTAAATAGCCTCGTCGCACCCCTTCATCACAGGCTTCTTGAAGTGAACCGCTAATCTCGAACTTAACATCCATACCCACTTTTAAGAAGACATTGACAATACCCGTATCCTGACAAATAGGACGATGCCCTTCAGCCGCCATTTTGGAGTTGGTCAGTATTTGTGCAATGGCATCCTTAGCGGCAGGACTTTGCTCAACCTCATAAGCGCGCGCCAAATGCTGGAGATAGTCTTGCGGATGATAATAACTGATGAACTGTACGGCATCGGCAATTGACTGAACTAAATCAGCTTCTTTAATAACAATGGACATTCTTAAATTCCTTAATCCTTCAATAAAAATCAACAATCGAACAAAGAGACCATGTGACAAGCCAAGGCCTCTTTGCTAAAAACCTTACCTACCCTTCCAGACCGGATCGCGCTTTTCAGCAAAAGCAGTCGCTCCTTCTTTCGCATCTTCGGAGCTGAAAATATGCTGCATGCGAGGCTGCTGTAATGCAAACATATCTTGATTGCTCCAAGTGCGGCCCTCGTTTACCACTTGCTTAATGACTTGCAAAGCCAAAGGACCATTTGCGGCAATTTTATCAGCCATGACTAAAGCAGCTTCTAAGGCCTGACCCGGTTCCACCAACTGATTGATTAAACCAAGCGCATGAGCCCGCTCGGCAGTTAGCATGTCACCTGTTAATAAAATCTCCATGGCCACCGGATAAGGTACGCGATGTGGCAGACGCAACATACCACCGGAACCCGGAACCAAACCGCGCTTAGCCTCAGGTAAACCGAATTTAGCGTGATTAGACGCAATGATTAAATCACAAGCCAAACACAACTCAAACCCACCCGCTAACGCATAGCCTTCAACCGCTGCAATTAAAGGCTTCTTAGGCAACGCCTCGCACAAACCGCCCAAACCACGGCCCGGCACCACCGCACGACGCTGTGTTTTAGCAAACTCCTTGAGGTCCATGCCCGCACAAAAATGCTCGCCTTGACCACGTAAAATACCTAATGACACCTCATCATCATTTTCCAGCTGATCAATGGCATCAGCCAAAGCAAATGAGGTTTCATAGGTTAAGGCATTGCGTGCTTGCGGACGATTGATGGTAATAATCAGTACCCGTCCTTTTTTCTCAGTCATCACTAAAGCCTCTGACATGCTTATCTCCTTAATTATTTATTATTGAACTACATCGCTCCTGATTTTACTGCGAATTCTATTTATCAAGTCCAATCACTAACAGCTATCCACAAATTGCTAATGATTCTCTTTTGCACAGATGAAATTACGCTTCCTGTACTTAATCTCTGTTTTATCAGCTTAAATATCCTAAAATTATGAGTTAATTAAATTTTTGGTAAATGTCTTAGCATGCTTAGCTTTCAGCAAATTATTCTTACGTTAGAAAAGTATTGGGGCGCTCAGGGATGCACCCTACTACAACCCTATGATATGGAAGTAGGTGCCGGCACCTCTCATACTGCTACCTTTTTGAGAGCGATTGGCCCTGAACCTTGGTACGCTGCCTATGTACAGCCATCCAGACGTCCCAATGACGGTCGTTATGGCGAAAATCCAAACCGCCTACAGCATTACTATCAATACCAGGTGGCTCTCAAACCTGCTCCTCGCAATATTATTGACCTCTACCTGGACTCTCTACGGGCGTTAGGCATTAACCCCGAAGAGCATGATATTCGCTTTGTCGAAGATGACTGGGAAAATCCGACACTCGGTGCTTGGGGTCTTGGTTGGGAGGTGTGGCTCAATGGTATGGAAGTGACCCAATTTACCTATTTCCAACAAGTTGGCGGTCTAGACTGCTCTGCGACGACAGGCGAGATTACCTATGGTCTAGAGCGTTTAGCAATGTACTTACAAAACGTAGAAAGTGTTTATGACCTGGTTTGGAATACCGACTTACAAGGCAACCCTGTCTACTACCGTGATGTATTCCACCAAAACGAAGTTGAGCAATCTAAATATAACTTTGAGATTGCCAATGTCGAGACCCTGTTCCGTCACTTTAGTGATCACGAAAGCAATGCTCAACAACTCGTTGAGCTTAAGCTAGCTTTACCGGCCTATGAGCAGGTGCTAAAGTCTGCCCATATTTTTAACCTTCTAGATGCCCGTGGTGCCATTAGCGTGACCGAACGTGCCACCTATATTGCACGTATCCGCAATTTATCACGCGGTGTCGCCCAATGTTATTACGATTCCAGAGAGCAATTAGGCTTCCCAATGCTAAGACAAGCAGCAACTGAGGAGGCTAAGTAATATGACTAATCACGCCCTATTGATTGAGCTCCTAACCGAGGAGCTCCCACCCAAAGCCTTACAACGCCTAAGCGATGCATTTGCCAATTCGATTGAAGCAGATTTAAATAAATTAGCCCTACTACCAACCGGCTACAAAAGCCGTCGCTTTGCTACACCAAGGCGCCTCGCGATTCTGATTGATCAGGTATTAGAGCAAGCACCCGAACAAGACTTTACCGAAAGGCTGATGCCTGCCAAAGTGGGACTAGATGCGCATGGCAATGCCACCGCCGCTCTTAACAAACGCCTTGAAGCAAAAGGCTTAGGTCACCTAACAGCAGCTGATTTAGTGGTCGAGTCTGACGGCAAGCAAGACTTTCTCATTGCTCGAGGCAAAGCGCCGGGAGCCATTTTAAAAAACCGTATTCAGGAAGTTATCGAGCACAGCATCAATCAGTTGCCTATTCCTAAAGTCATGCGTTATCAGCTACAAGACGGTCAAAGCAGCGTACGCTTTGTTCGTCCGGCCCATCGTCTAGTGGTTTTACATGGCGATACGATATTAGCTGCTGAGGCCTTAGGTCTGAGCGCTGATCGTATCACTGAAGGTCACCGATTTATGGGCGCCAGCACGCTGACACTCAATCACGCCGAAGAGTATGAGCGGCGCTTAGCCGAGGAGGGCATGGTGATCGCTGACTATGATGTGCGTAAGGCAGATATTCAAAAGCAATTGCTAGAAACTGCTGAGTCATTAAACAGCACCATTGGCGATGATCCGGAAGTAGCCACCCTATTAGATGAAGTTACTGCCTTAGTTGAGCATCCAACCGTCTATGTTGGTCAATTTGATCAAGCGTTCTTAGAAGTACCCCAAGAGTGCTTGATTTTAACCATGCGCTTAAATCAAAAGTACTTCCCGCTTTTTGACAAAACCAGTGGCAAGCTCGATCACCGCTTTTTAATTGTCAGTAATATGCGACCCGCAGACCCTAAAAACATCATTGAAGGGAATGAGCGTGTGGTGCGTCCTCGCTTAGCAGATGCCAAGTTCTTCTTTGATACAGATAAGAAAACATCTCAAAACGATCGTGTTGAGCAACTAGCTAATGTGGTTTATCACAACAAACTAGGCTCTCAGTTACAAAGAACTGAACGCGTCCAGCAGTTAGCCGCTCTGATTGCTTCTCAACTCGGTGCAGATACAGCGTTGGCTAAACGCGCAGCTTACCTGGCCAAGGCCGATCTCAGCTCATTGATGGTTGGCGAATTCCCTGAACTTCAAGGGGTGATGGCTGCTTACTATGCCACACACGAAGGCGAATCCGATGAGATTTGCCAAGCCTTAGCTCACCAGTACGATGTACGTTTTAACTTAGCACCAAACAAAGACGGCCTGACTGCCCTCCTTCTGTTTGTCGCTGAACGAGTAGAAACACTTGTCGGCATTTGGGGTATCGGCTCCATCCCCACCGGCGAACGCGACCCTTATGGTCTGCGTCGTGCCGCTTTAGGCATCATCAGCGCCTATGAATGGCTAAAAAAAGCCAACTTAAGTGATATAAATAGTAGCCAATTAGATTTACCGGCTATCTTAAATAAATCACTTGAGTTATTTGATGCTGAGAGCCAATTAAGCCCTGACACGCCTAATGAGGTTTACCAGTTTATCCTTGAGCGCTATCGCAACCAACTTCAACATGAACATAGCAAAGCAGTCATTGATGCTGTGTTGGCAGTCAATCCACCTTTAGATCAAATTCCGGAGCGCATTGCAGCCATCGAAACCTTCTCGCAATTAGAAGAAGCTGAAAGCCTAGCAGCCGCCAATAAACGTATTACTAACCTATTACGTAAGGTCGAAGGCGAGCTTGTTAAACCGGATAAATCGCTACTTCAAGAAGAGGCAGAAAAAGAGCTTTTCAGCATGTTACAAGCCGTGGAGCCCAAAGCTCATGCTCTGTTTACCTCCAAGGATTTCACCGGCAGCATGAGCTTGATGGCAACCGCTCGTCCTGCCGTCGATAAATTTTTCAATGAGGTCATGGTGATGGCTGATGATCCGGCAATCCGTAGCAATCGTTTATCATTACTCAGCCGCCTACACAGCACCATGAATTTGATTGCAGATATTTCCTGCTTAGCCTAAGTGATTTAAGCCTCAAGGAGCTTCAAGATGCTTAAATTAATTATTCTCGATAGAGATGGCGTGATTAATCAGGATTCTGCTGATTATATTAAGCATGCGGATGAGTGGGAGCCTATTCCGGGCAGTCTTGAAGCCATTGCGCGCCTGACCTCTGCCGGCTATAAAGTAGTCATCGCGACTAACCAATCCGGTGTGGGTCGCGGCTATTTTACTATCGACGCCTTAGCTGAAATGAATGCAAAGATGCGCTCATTACTGGCAGAGAAAGGCGGCATCATTGATGCGATTTTTGTTTGTCCTCACAAACCCGAAGATGGATGTCGCTGTCGTAAACCGGCACCCGGTATGTTCGAAGAAATCAAACGACGCTATAACCTTGAACACGTCTCAGGAATTTATGCGATTGGTGATTCTTTACGTGATTTGCAAGCAGCCGCCAGTGCCGGCTTCCAGCCATGGCTAGTCCTGACAGGCAACGGTCAAAAAACAAGACAGGATCCTGCGTTTAATCAGGACACACCGATTAGCGAGACACTTGCCGCTGCTGTTGATTCCATTCTCAGTTCGCAACACGATTAAAGGACATTGTTATGAATTTTATTCGCTCCTTAATCTACACCATTTGCTTTATCGTTCTTGCTTTTACTCTGGGGCCTTTAATCGTACTGGCTCGTCCCTTGCCTTTGTATAAACGCTATAAATTTGCTGTCCAATGGCCTCGCCTCCAAATTTATTTAGCTAAAATCATACTGGGTATTCGTTATGAAGTTAAGGGCAAGGAAAACATCCCGACAGACCGTCAGGTAATTTACTTAATCAAGCATCAGTCTGCTTATGAGACCTTGTTTATGCCTTGGTTTACCCCCTACCCTGTCGTTCTTGTTTATAAAAAAACATTAGAGTATATCCCCCTCTTTGGTTGGGCTTTAGCAAGCTTAAACAACATTCCTATTGATCGCTCAAAAGCATCTGAAGCGCTACGCCAAGTTATTCGCAAAGGCTCACAACGTATCAAAGAGGGGCGCTCCCCCGTGCTGTTTCCTGAAGGCACGCGGATTCCGGTCGGCTACAAAGGTCGCTACAAACCCGGCGGCGTGCGTTTAGCTATGCAAAGCGACACAGAGATCATCCCGGTGGCACACAATGCCGGTAAGCTCTGGCCCAGAAATTCCTTTATCAAAAAACCGGGTTTAGTGACGCTGTCTTTCGGCGCTCCAATCAAACCGGCAGGTCGTAGCAGCGAAGAAATTACTGCAGAAGTCGAGCATTGGATTGAATCTGAAATGATCCGTATCAATCCTGAAGACTACCCAAGCAGCGACCCTGCTGATACGCCAGTCTACACTGCCCGTAAAAAAGGGTAAAATAGCAGCAGCTAACCCTGTCGATTAACCAGTTAGGAGATCTTATGTTATTACTGCACACTATGTTGCGCGTCGGTAATTTAGAACGTTCTATTGATTTTTACACTAACGTATTAGGGATGAAGTTGCTTCGCACTTCTGACAATCCTGAATACAAATACACTCTCGCCTTTTTAGGCTACGCTTCTAATCCAGAGCAAGCTGAGATTGAATTGACTTACAATTATGGCGTTGAAGAATACGATATGGGCACTGCTTATGGCCATATCGCCATTGGTGTTCCTGATGCCTATGAAGCCTGTGAAAAAGTTAAAAAAGCCGGTGGCAAGGTAACTCGTGAGGCGGGTCCGGTGCTTGGCGGTGAGACGGTGATTGCTTTTGTCGAAGACCCCGATGGCTATAAAATCGAGTTCATCGAAAGAAAAGACATGGACGCTCCCGGTAGCGGACTGAGATAAGATTTAGTGCTCGCGCTAAAAAGCCGCAGTTTGTCAACCAAATAAACTGCGGCTTTTTGCTCTCAGACCATACTAAGATGCGCGAACTATGGCTTAGTATGAGCCATATCAGCCAGGGCAATAAACTGCGCCAAACTCAAATCCTCTGCCCTAGCGGTTTCATCAATCCCTAAGGCTGAAAAATCAAATTCCCATTGCTGTAGACTGCGACGAATCATTTTGCGACGCTGATTAAATGCTTGCGCCACAACAGCCGAAAACAGCTGATAATTCTGTGGCTTTAATCGATCATCCCCCAAAGGAATCATCCGCACAATCGCTGAATCTACGCGTGGAGGTGGATCAAAGGCATCTGGCCCAACCTCAAACAAAGCCTGCATATGATAGCGCTGCTGCAGCATCACAGAAAGGCGCCCATAGTCCTTAGTCCCTGGCTCTGCGACCATACGCATCACCACCTCTTTTTGCAGCATAAAATGATGATCAACCATCAGATCGGCAAAGTCCATTAGGTGAAACAAAATGGGCGTCGAAATGTTGTAGGGGAGATTTCCGACGACACGTAACTTTTGCTTCGAACTATGTAGCTCAAAAACCTCTGCAAAATCGATCTCTAAGGCATCACCCTCAATCACTCTGAGTCGCTCAGATGGATAACTCTGCTTTAAACGTTGTACTAAGTCTCGATCAATCTCAATGACAGTCAGCTGCTTTAAATGCGATAACAATGGCTTAGTCAAGGCCAATTGACCGGGACCAATTTCCACCATCAATTCATTTTCTTGAGGATTAATCGCACGAACAATTTCCTCAACCACATAGTTGTCGATAAGGAAATTTTGACCAAAACGTTTACGAGCTTGATGTGCCAATGCTCTCTACCTACTAAAAATTAAACTAACGATTTCTCGTATTTTCAAGACGATTATCAATAAAGGTGCGACCGCGTAATTGCTCTAGCCAATCATCTAATACCGCTTCTGCACGCTCTTCAAAAATCGCCTCATTAGCTAAGGTTTTACGAATTTCAGGCTGCTTATCCTCGGTACGGCGATCCATGACCTCAATTAAATGCCAACCAAAAGAGCTTCGTACCGGTTCGCTAATTTGACCAATTTGTAAGTTATTAGCTGCTGCTTCAAACGCCGGGTCCGCTTGACCGGGTGTCACCCAGCCAATATCACCACCGATAGGAGCCGAAGAATCTTGAGAAAACTTCTCAGCAGCATCAGAAAAACTCATACCGCCCTGAATCGCTCGCTGCACCTCTAGAATACGCTCGTGCGCCATCTCATCGGTAACTACCGGCGTAAAGCGAATGAGAATATGACGAATATGTGAGTCGGTCACTTCGACGGGCCCTTCTTGACGGGCTACTTCAACACGAGGATCATGCACGATAACCGGTGCCGGTCGCGGTGGTTGTACCATCACCTCACGTTGACGCTCATGAATAATACCTCGGCGCTCTACTACTTTTAAAATATGAAAGCCGTTGGCTGCACTAAATACGCTGGTCACACCACCATCACGAACATTACGCGTTTGATCAACAAATAGTTTTGCCCAGTCTTCAAATAAGCGAATACCTAAATTACCACCCTGTGCCGCTTCCGGCGCATCCGAATACTCAGCCGCTACCGACTCAAAACTTGCTCCTCCGCGGATCTTGCGCAGTGCTTCGTTTGCTCGCGCGCGCGCTGCCTCAACAACCGATTCAGGAGAATTATCAGGCACTCGAACATGAATGTGTTGTAAAGCAATGGCCTTGGGCTCAAAACTCTGCTCTACCACAATGCGTTTTTCCGGCGGTGGCGCGTCAGGCTGAATCAACTGCGGCTCATACGTAGGGGATACACCCGTCGGATTTTGCTTAATATACGCCTCAATATCAGCATCAGTCACATTGATTCTCGAGCGGAGCACCTGACTGCGCACCTCATCTAATAAAACTTGCTGACGAATGCCTTCGACGTAAGTTTCCCAATTAATGCCGTATTGATTAGCCGCTTCACGTAACTGCTCAGGCGTCATATTGTTATTGCCTGCAATTTCACTAATGACCTGATTCAAACGACCATCAGACACTCGCAAACCTAAACGCAGCGCCTCATCCTCAACCAATAGCTCATCAATCATGCCCTGCAGGATTTGCGCTTGGCCGCGACCATCATTACCGGAAATACGATTAGCATTCATACGCTCTTGCAGCTGACGCATGGTAATGACTTCCGAGCCCACAATGGCGGCAATACCATCAGCAAACTGCCCTGGCTGAGTGGCTCTGGCACCCTGTGCTTGAACCTGAGTAAAACTCATTGGCAAAGCCAAAAGAACTAGAGGTAATGCTTTTAAAGCAAACTGTCGTAATGTTACTTGTTTACGCATTTATTCATACCTTTCAAATATAGAACGTACCGGCATTGGAACTTCTGTTGATTCATAGCCCGGGATCGTATCTCTAATCGTTGACATTGGGTCAGAGCCCAAGGCACCTAAACCACTTAATTCTAACTGGAAATACACACGCGAATCTGTTTCTTCACGTGCAACTGCATATCTTTGGAATAATATGCGAGCCGCCCAGCAACATTCACCCTTATACTCTAAGCCCACGATAGACTGAGTGGAGCGGCTTTCTCTAATCGAATAATCCAATCGTCCTACCATATTGAGTCGCTTAGTAAATGGCCATTGACCGGCGACAATGACATTTTCTTTAGCCGGTAACTGATAGGGATAAATGACACCTGTTTCAGGATTCTCATACTGCTCGCGCTGATATCTATAAGATAAACTGACTGAAGTTAAACGCTTAGGATTCCAACGTAATGAGACCATCGATTGAGCGATCTTCTTGGCATAAGGGTCATATTGTATCGCGGCTTCTGTATTGAACGTATCTGTTAAGCGAGCACTCAAGCCAGCCAAAAACTCCGAACGATTATTGGCTAACTGCTCATTATTAGAAAGCGTCACTTTCTGCGGCTCAAAAGAAAAGCTTTGCGCTACTTGTAAGGCTAATCGCTCAACCCCACTATCTGCTTCCAGCCAACGAGACGTTAGACCCATGGTCACGCGATTGGCATTATTAATTCTATCCCAGCCCCCCGCATAACGGTTTTCAGTAAACGCAGTACCAAAGCCGAATTGGCTCACTGAGGTATCGTACACAGGAATACTGGACTGATCCCTATGCGGAATATAAAGATAGTACAAACGGGGCTCTAAAGTTTGCTTTACCGCATTACCAAAAAAGGTCGTATCGCGCTCAAAAGTCATGCCCGAATCAATAGAAAAAATCGGTAAAGTACGACTCTGCCCACGCACTCGCGTACCGTCTTGAGCACTCGTCGGGCCAATCCAATCTGTATCGTAGTGAGAAAAGTGCAAACCGACCTTAGGCGTGACGTACCAACCGGGTCTTATAATTGGATAGCTGATCGTACTGTAAGAAGTAAATCGTGTACCGTCATGACGACGATGGCCATCATAGTTTTGCCAAATAGATTCCCCGCCATTTAAATGCGCAGGGAACTTTGGAAACTCAAAGCGCGTTAGTGTATTGACCGTATTAACGTCAAAACCATTCCAATCATACCGCGCGCCACGAACTAATAGCTCAGGCTTACGCTCATACTGAGCATAAATACCACGACCCGGCGTCTCCCGGTTGAGTTGTAAATCGTGCAAGCCCTGATACTGTTGCCAACGTAAAAACCCGCTCCAGTACTTGTAACCTGAAAACGTTAGCGAGGCACTCTGATTTAAATAACTATTGTCCGACTCATTAAGACCTAAATTTGTTAGATCTCGAAAGTAATCACCATCCGAGGCTTTATTCCAATCAACATTTAAGCCGAGATTAAAACCCAGCACCTGTCCTAATCGCTGACGGTGAACAATACCATAAGTCCAGCGCTTATCGCCAAATTTATCGTCTTTATCCATGTAGCTGCCAGTAATTTGGCCTGAATAATTTGGTCGTAAATAACGAAACTCGCTACCCAACATCAGGCCGCGCTTAGAGAGCCAACGCGGATAAAAGGTCATGTCATAATTTGGCGCCAAATTGACAAAATACGGCACCACCAAATCAGCACCACTACGTGAAGAGTAGCCAAAAGTCGGCGCCAAAAAACCGGTTTTCTTCTCTTGTCTTACCGGGAAAGTAAAATAAGGAGACCAAAAAGCCGGCACATCAGCCACATGAATGGTGGCGTTGCGCGCAACCCCTTTATTTTCGTCATTATAAATATCGACCTGATCCGCTGATATATACCAAGAAGGTGATGGACAAGGACAAGCGGCGTAGGTAGCATCAAAAAGTCGCAAATGATTGTCATCAATCATATCGGCAAAAGCAGCCTCTCCGGAGCCGCCGTCTGCGAAAGAGTAAACAGGCCCCAAGAACTCGCCGGTTTCTTTATCTACGTTGTACTCAAGCTCCTCACCGGTGACTAAGTTACCCTCTTGGTAAAGACGAGCATTGCCCACAGAGCGAACCTGTCCCAGTGCTCTATCATACGTGATACGGTCACCCTTCAAAATGGCATCTGAGCGTCGAACCTGAGCATCACCTTCTAAGATCAGCTTATTGGTATCCTCTATCACATCTAAGGTGGCACTGTCGGTAATGGTCACGATATCGTCTTTGGCTGTTGGCACATTTCTCAACATAGGAGATGCCAGCAAAGGCACGCGCAAACCGTCAGTCTGTGCATGCACAGACGCCTGAATACTAACGGCTAAAATAATGAGAAGCAAACCGCTGCGTTTAAACACTACTTATTCCAATTGGACTAGGATAAAACCCGATAAAAGCTAAAAGTAAAAAAAGTCACTCTCTAAGACATAAAAGCTCAGTATGTTCTAAAATTAGTGATATTTTACTGACACAACCGCTTATTTTATAGCAAGTCTTTCGGTTGAATTGAATTCTTTCTCCTAATACATTTATTTATAGTTTTATGACCTTAAATATCACTGATAAACGCTCAGAACAATTACACCAATGGTTGTCTCAGCATACTGACAAATACCTATTTGACATCGAAAGTCTCCGCGTCGCCTCGGCAGATGCCAGCTTCAGAAGCTACTATCGCATTGTCAGTAACGCGTTTAACAAAACCCTTATTATTATGGACGCTCCTCCGGCACAAGAAAACTGTGCTGCATTTTGTGATATCGCCCGTTTACTCGACCAGCACGGTGTCAATGTGCCAAAAATCCTCGAAGAAGATCAGCAACTTGGCTTCTTACTACTGTCCGATCTTGGTGATTGCACCTATTATCAAGCCATACAAAACGGCCTTGATGACAATAAGCTACAAACTATTTACCGTGAAGCTTTAGATGCCTTGGTGCTCATCCAGCAAACCCCAGCAGCGCATCTACCTCCTTATGATGCGCCACGTCTGCGCGAAGAGATGAATCTTTTCGAAGAGTGGTATGTTAAAAAACACAAAGAAAACGAGTTGACTGAAAAAGAAAAACAAAGGCTCTACCCCGTACTAGATGCACTCGCTGAGTTCAACGCTAAGGAACCGCAAGTATTCGTACATAGAGACTTCCATTCACCTAATTTGATGCTTGTTGAGTCAAGTGCCGACAAAAGCAACCCCGCTGTGATCGACTTCCAAGATGCGCTATATGGCCCCCTATCTTATGATGTGGCTTCTCTAGTGATGGATGCTCGTACTACTTGGGAGGAACCTCAGCAACTTGATTGGGCTATTCGTTATTGGGAAAAGGCGCGTGCTGCCGGTTTGCCTGTACCGGAATCATTCGGTCAGTTTCATCGCCACTATGAGGCAATGAGCCTACAGCGTAATCTACGTATTTTAGGCGTTTTCGCACGCTTAGCCTTACGCGACAATAAGCAGCATTACCTTGACCATATCCCCCGCGTAACAGCCTATATTAGGCAAGTTGCCAATCGCTATGATGAGTACGCAATTATCGCTCGCATCTTAGATCGTCTTGACAACATCACTCTAGAAGCGGGGTACACGTTTTGATTCAGGCAATGATATTGGCAGCCGGTCGTGGCGAGCGCATGCGCCCTCTGACAGACCACGCACCCAAGCCCTTACTTGAGGTAGCCGGCAAACCGCTTATCGTCCATCACATCGAACGACTACAAGCAGTAGGCATTACTGATATTGTCATCAATCATGCATGGCTAGGCTCTAAAATAGAAGACTACCTAGGTGACGGCTCTCAATATGGGGTGAGCATTGTTTATTCTCCCGAAGGTGAGGAGGGTTTAGAAACCGCCGGGGGTATTGTTAACGCCCTACCTTTGCTTGGTGACTATGCTTTTTTAGTGATTAACGGCGATGTCTGGTGCGATTGGAATCCACTGGAAGCAATGGCCCATGTCAATGCGATCGACAATGGTGCAGCCCAAGCTTGGTTACTCTTAGTGGATAATCCTGAGCATAACCCCACCGGTGATTTTGTTTTAAAGCCCAATGCCAAAGTACAACCAAAAAACGCTTTGACTGATGCAACTGACGCACTAACCTTCGCCGGCATCGGAGTGTATCACCCGAGCTTATTTAAAGGCATTACACCTGGAACAAAAGCACCATTAGCGCCCCTGCTCAAGGTAGCAATGATGACACAACAGGTAGCAGGCCAACATTTTCAAGGCGAATGGGTAGATGTTGGAACCCCTGAGCGTTTAGCATCACTTAACAACAAACTCAGCCAACTGGAAAATTAAGTAGGAAATAGGAAAAATCTTTATGTTTAGATCGTCAAATCGAGCCTTTAAACCTTCTGTTTATGAAACCGGCAGCCGTCGCAAGCGTGGGATGCCACGTTGGATGGTCGTACTTTTTACAGGAGTCATTATAGGCGCAGGCGGATTTTGGTTTTTACAAACAAATTATGGCCCAACGCGCATTACAGTAGAAGAGTCACAGCAACTAAACCAGCAAATCACCAACCTGAACCAAGAGCAATACGCCCTACAAGCTCGTGGCGAAGAGCTGAGCCAGAACTTGCAGCAAACCGAAAATGAAAATAGTCGCTTACTGGCGCA
Source organism: Oligella ureolytica DSM 18253 (assembly GCF_000373745.1). GTDB lineage: Bacteria > Pseudomonadota > Gammaproteobacteria > Burkholderiales > Burkholderiaceae_B > Oligella > Oligella ureolytica. The sequence continues at coordinate 71,107 of NZ_KB892279.1, forward strand.
ACACGAACAAAATCAACAACAAATCACCTCACTCAAAGAAGAAATCGATTTATTAAAACGCGCTATTCCCCAAGACCCAAGCGGCACACCGGTCGGCTTACGCCATGCCACCTTAGAAGCAGAATTAGGAAAACTGCACTATGATTTGCTGTTGATGAAACGCGATGAAAATGCACAAGATTTTCATGTTACTATCGAAGCGAATGTTGAAGGACGCTATCGTAATGGCCGCTTAGGTCGAGCTACGCCGGAACCGTTTACAGCCACCGTTGGCAGCATGAGTCAACTTGCCGGTGAACTTGAATACCCGGAGCCACAGCGCACATTAACCGCCACCGTTGTCACGTTCACTGTCAAAGACAGTAACAGCGGTGAAGTGTTGGGTCGTCGCACCTTTAACGTCAACTAAGCCATTTCAATTGATTTCGCAAGCTTGTCTAAGCCTTCTCAAATCCCCATAATAGTAGAAAGTAAGGAGTAAGCTTGTGAAAAAAATTCTTGTTGTCGATGACGATCCTGATTTACGTCAATTATTATCTGACTATTTAAACCGTCATGGTTATGATTCGTTATTAGCTGAAGATGCGACAGGCCTAGAGCAACTTATCATTCGCTTTGCGCCTGACTTAGTGATTCTTGACCGTATGATGCCGGGCGGTGATGGGGTTGACGCCTGCCGTCGCCTACGTGCTGTCGATGAGGATATTCCCATTATCCTTCTAACTGCAAAAGATGAACCCATTGATCGTATTATTGGCCTCGAATCCGGCGCTGATGACTACGTGGGCAAGCCCTTTGATCCTCGCGAACTTTTAGCTCGCATTGAGGCAGTACTGCGCCGCAAAGAAGGCCCTTCTGCCCTAACCAAAGACCAACCGGTTCACTTTGGTCCTTTCATTTTTGACCCGCAGCGCCGCCAACTCAGCAAAGATGGCAACGCAGTCAAACTAACCGGTGGTGAGATTAATTTATTAGAAGCGCTGGTCACAAGCCCCGGCAAACCGCTCAGTCGCGACCGCTTACTGAGCTTAGCACGTGACGACGAAACCGGTGAACGCAATGATCGCGCCATTGATATCGCCATTTTGCGTTTACGAAGAGCCATCGAAAGCGACCCTAAAAACCCACGTTGGATACAAACAGTGTGGGGCGTAGGCTATCGATTTTCCCCTTAATTTTAGAAATGACGTGTTAACACACAACTCTCGTCGCATTAATGAGCAACAAACTTAAAAAGCGTTTTAGTTTAAAAAAGGCCTGGCCTTTTTCTCTACGCTTCCAAACAATCTTATTAATTTTATTTACCATCATTAGTGTACAAATGATGAATTTATACATTGCTCAGGAATTGCGAGAGAGTTACTCCCAAAATGTCATCGTTAACCACCTTAGCTCAACGATCAGAGTACTACGGGCATCATTAGACAATACCCCAAAAGAACGGCGAAAGGAATTTGTGCACACCGCTTCCTTGGGCCAGTGGGAGTATTTGGAGCGTCCGCTCCCCCAAGACAGCTATACATCTTGGGCGCGCGGCAAACGACGCCATGAAGGTGGCAGACTGGAAAAACCAAAACGCAAACCTCCTCACAATAAACCCTCCGGATTGGCCAAAATGGTTCGCCAGCTCAACCAAGAGTTTAATGACGGCACACGGATTGCCCTCAGTCGAGGTGAACGCCCGGCCTTATTTATTTCTCTTGTTCCCACTGCCGAACCCGGTCAGCTGGGTCAAACCAGAGATTGGTTAGTCGTGCCTCTTAACCGTATTGAAGCGCCCGACACCTCTCACCTTTATCTATTGTGGCTGGCTGTCTCTTTCGCCCTTCTCGTACTTAGCTTGTGCTTCAGTTGGTACCTCACCCGACCTCTTACACGCTTAAGCCAAGCAGTTGAACAGGTAGCTAAAGGACAAACAGCCTATGTAAAACCATCCGGACCACGTGAAACACAGCAATTAGGTTTACAGTTTAATAGCATGCAGCATAGCCTCAACGAATCTAAAGAGGTTCAACAAACACTGCTTGCCGGTTTACCACACGATTTAAAAAGTCCCTTAGCACGTATCTGGCTACGCCTTGAAATGACGGAGGACGAAAACCTCAAAGAGGGCATGCGCAAAGATCTTCAAGAAATGCAAGCGATTATCAACCAATTTATCACTTATGTTCGGGGCTCCGATCCTACCAGCTACCAATTAGTCAGCCTAGACATCTGTCAATGGCTTAGCGAGCGTATCAATTCTTGGCAAGATGCAGGTGCAGATGTACAGCTATTACAGCTACCAACACCTGAGTCTTGTGCTATTAAAGCTGATAAATTAGCCCTCGATCGCCTACTCGACAATCTCATCGGCAATGCACTAAAGCACGGTGAAGCGCCTGTTGAGGTCGAGGCTAGGGTTATGCCTGATAACAAAACACTTTATATCAGCGTGAGCGATCACGGTAAAGGTATCCCTGCAGAGCAGCGAGAGGAAGCGTTAAGAGCCTTTTCTCGTTTGGACAAAGCACGCACCAAAACCGGTAGTGTAGGACTCGGTCTGGCGTTAGTAGAGCAAATTGTCATTTCTCATGGAGGCCGCTTGGAATTAAACGATCATGAATCCGGTGGATTACGTGTCGATATTTACTTTCCACTATCTTAATTGAACGTGTATACCCTCCGAGTATGGCACAATGTAGGGTGTTATTTAAATTTAATTAATCTGTATTTATCATCTATGAGTGCATCTAATTCAGACGTACCTGTTTCAAATTTTCTGCGCACTATTATTGAAAAAGATCTAAGCGCAAATAAATTTCAAAATAAGCGTTGGGCCGGGAAACCTGGGCCTTTATCTATGCAACAAGATGCTCCAAAAGATCTTGCGCGTATTCGCACACGTTTCCCGCCTGAGCCTAACGGCTTTTTACATATTGGTCACGCCAAAAGTATTTGCCTTAACTTCGGTTTAGCGCGCGACTATGCCGGTCAGTGTCACCTACGTTTTGACGACACCAATCCCGAAAAAGAGGAGCAAGCCTATGTTGACAGTATTATCGATACGGTCAAGTGGTTAGGCTTTGATTGGAACTACGGTGATAGCGAGCATTTATACTACGCCAGTGACTACTTCCAGTACTTCTATGAGTTCGCTCTTGCCCTCATCGAAAGTGGCGATGCTTATGTCGACGAGCAAACGCAAGAGGAAATTCGCGAAAACCGCGGCACCCTTACTACGCCCGGCGTCGATTCACCATGGCGTAATCGTCCTGTCGAAGAGTCACTAAAGCTCTTTATTGAAATGCGTGACGGTAAACATCCCAACGGCAGCCTATGCTTGCGCGCCAAAGTTGACATGGCATCACCAAATATCAACATGCGCGATCCAGTCATTTACCGTATTCGTCATGAAGCTCATCATCGTACCGGTTCAGATTGGCCAATTTATCCTATGTACACCTACGCGCACCCCCTAGAGGATGCGCTAGAGATGATCACGCATAGTATTTGTACTTTGGAATTTGAAGATCAACGCCCATTTTACGATTGGGTGATTGATAAACTTATTGCGCTTGGCCATTTACCTAAGCACCGACCTCATCAGTATGAGTTCGCTCGCTTAAACTTAAATCATGTCGTCACCAGTAAGCGCAAACTCAAGAAATTGGTCGATGAAAACCTCGTCAGCGGCTGGGATGACCCACGTATGCCGACAATCATGGGCTTACGTCGTCGTGGTTACACGCCGGAATCTATTCGCCTTTTCTGCGAACGTATCGGTGTATCAAAGGCAGATTCTCGTATTGACTATAATATTCTTGAACAAGCATTACGTGACGACTTAGACCCTAAAGTCGATCGCAGCGTTGCCGTGCTTGATCCGCTTAAATTGATTATTACCAATTACCCGGAGGGTCAATCAGAGTTGTGTCGTGCACCAAAGCATCCGCACAACCCTGAGCAAGGTACCCGCGAATTCTTATTTAGTCGTGAGCTCTGGATTGAACGTGAAGACTTTATGGAAGATCCACCCAAAAAGTACTTCCGCCTTTTCCCGGGCAACCTGGTTCGCTTAAAGTACGGTTACATCGTTAAATGTACCGGCTTTAAAAAAGATGAAAACGGTCAAATCCTTGAGGTTTATGCTGAGTATTTACCTGACACAAAAAGCGGCACACCGGGAGCCAACAGCGTCAAGGTCAAAGGCAACATCACATGGATCAGCATAGAGCACGCACAAGCTGTCGAGGTCAAACTCTATGACCGTCTATTTACGGTAGAAAACCCCGATGCCGGTGACCAGGATTTCCTCGAACTCCTCAATCCGAACTCAGTTAAAACGGTACAAGCTTTTATTGAGCCGGGCACAGAGATCACGCCGGGCGCTCGCTGGCAGTTTGAGCGATTAGGTTATTTCTATGTTGATGTTGATCCACAAGACACAAGCAAGATGGTCATCAACCGTAGCACTACCCTACGTGATAATTGGGTATAGAGCAGACGTTTTATTTAATTTTTAAATGGACACAAGCGTGAGTAATCAAGCAGCATCGGTTTTACAACTCAAAGGCGGATTTATCTATACTCTGCGATTGATTTTGCAAAGTAATGACATTGAAGAAATTAAGAAATCGCTAGAAGAAAGGCTAGCCAACACGGGCAGTCTTTTTTTAAACGAACCCTTAATCATTGATGTTAATGGAATCGAAGCGCCCTTAGCATGGGCAGAGCTCATTGATTTTTTAGAAAGTAAAAATCTTCCCGTCATTGGCGTTAGCGCACAGGGTGAGCTCTTAGAGCAAGCTAAGGGTCGCGGACTCTATATTATTGATGTAGACAACCTACCTAGCCGGGAAGCACCTGAGCCTAGCCCTACGGATGAGCCGGTAGTCCTAGAAGCAAGTCCGCAACCCGCTTCTCAAGACCCCGATCATAAAAAGCAAGCGCTGGAGGAACAAGTCAGTCCGACCATGGTCCTCAAGCGTCAACTACGCTCAGGTCAGCGAGTTTATGCGCGTAACGCCGATTTAATTGTCATTGGTGCAGTCAGTCGCGGTGCAGAAATTATTGCCGACGGCAATATCCACGTCTATGGCCCTTTACGTGGTAGAGCCATCGCTGGTGCTCGTGGCAACACAAGCGCTCGTATCTTCACATCACATTTAGACGCGGAGTTAGTAGCAATTGCTGGTATTTATCGTTTGATTGACCAGGACTTCTCAACAGAAATTCATAAGCAACCAGTAATTATTGAATTAGAACATGAATCGCTACTCTTTCATCAAGGTGACGATCTAAACTAAAAAAGCAAATAGACCATATGCAATAATGTATTACAAGTACATGGAAGCATATACACACAGCTTAATTTTCAGTTAAGATAATATCCAAATTTTTATAAATAGGAACCTTTATGGCACGTATTATTGTTGTAACTTCTGGAAAAGGTGGCGTAGGTAAAACCACCACAAGTGCCAGCTTTGCAGCTGGCTTAGCCATGCACGGTCACAAAACTGCCGTTATCGACTTCGATGTGGGTTTACGTAATCTAGACTTAATTATGGGTTGTGAACGTCGTGTAGTATATGACTTCATTAATGTGATTAGCGGTGAAGCCACCCTCAATCAAGCACTCATTAAGGATAAGTTACTAGACAATTTATACATTTTGCCAGCGTCACAAACTCGCGATAAAGACGCGCTCACCATCGAGGGAGTGGGTAAGGTCTTAGACGACTTAAAAACCATGGATTTTGAGTATATTGTTTGTGACTCTCCTGCCGGTATTGAAGCCGGAGCGCTGATGGCTGCTTATTATGCTGATGACGCCCTGGTCGTGACCAATCCTGAGGTTTCCTCAGTACGTGACTCCGATCGCATCCTTGGTATTTTATCTTCTAAATCTAAGCGTGCAGAAACCTCTGAAGAGCCCATTAAGGAGCATCTCATCATCACGCGCTACAACCCAAGACGCGTAGAAGAAGGCGATATGCTGTCAATCAAGGACATCGAGGATATTTTACGTATCAAATTAATTGGCGTCGTTCCGGAATCTGATGATGTTATCCAAGCGTCCAACACAGGCTCGCCCGTCATTCATCTCAAGGAAAGTGTCGTCGCTCAAGCCTATCAGGATATTGTTGACCGCTACTTGGGCACAGAGAAACCAATGCGCTTTACAACTCATGAAAAAGCCGGTTTATTTAAGCGCCTTTTCGGAGGTAAATAGCTGATGTCTTTAATTAAATTATTATTAGGTGAAAGAAAAAAGTCCAACTCGGCAAAAATTGCCAAGGAGCGTATTAGCTTTGTTTTAGTACGTGATGCCAATGACGGCCCGGATTTTTTACCCGAGCTACAAAAAGAACTGATTCAAGTCATCTCTAAATACGTCAAAGTCAATCAGGATGATATTAAAGTCTCCCTTGATAAGCAAGACAACTTAGAGGTATTAGAAGTCAAGATAGAAATGAGTCAAGAAGAGATTAACGCAGCCAAAGAGGCTAAAAACGAATCGACCACCTAACTTAGTCGCGTTGCTTACACCGAAGCAGTTAGCTCTCAAACAACAATAGCCGGATAATATTAATTATCCGGCTATTGTTTTTAAAACTTAACTTAGCGCTAATTGCCAGTTTATTACTTGCCGACTTGGTTACCGATAAGGCCACCGACAGCAGCCCCTCCCACGGTACCCCAGCCGTCACCGTCAGTAATTAACGCACCGGCACCGGCACCAATGGCAGCCCCGGCAACTGTGCTTCTATCACGGCTGGACATATGCCCACAGGCCGCTAAACTACCAACAAGTGCAGCTAAAACAACATATTTGCCAATTTTATTCTTCACAACTGACCCCTCTAATATAATACTCGGCGCTATCTATAGATAGCGCCATAAAAATACTATTTACCTACTTGGTTACCAATGATGCCGCCGACCGCTGCACCACCGACCGTACCCCAACCGCTACCACCGGTTAAAATAGCTCCGGCACCACCGCCAATGGCGGCCCCGGCAACCGTGCTCTTATCACGAGTAGACATATGGCCGCAGGCGCTAAGACTACCAACGAGTGCAGCTAATACAAGATATTTACCAATTGTGACTTTCATAACACACCTCTTATAATTTAATACTTATAATTTTCAAAACTGAAAAATCTAAACTTGCACAGTGAGTTCAAAGGCCACTGCGACAACTTATTACCAGTAAGTTAACCCAAGTGACAAGTAAATACTATTTAAATACTTATATAAATGTATCTATATGAAAAAATACCGTGCGCTGTATTTTATTTTAAAGATTTAAAACGAATACGCTTAGGCTTGGCAGCTTCTTCACCCAATCGACGCTTTTTATCTTCTTCATATTCCTGATAATTACCCTCAAAGAAATACAGCTGTGAATCACCCTCGTACGCCAAGATATGTGTAGCAATACGGTCTAAGAACCAACGGTCATGGCTAATCACCATCACTGTACCGGCGAACTCAAGTAAGGCATCTTCAAGCGCTCGTAGCGTCTCAACATCCAGGTCGTTAGATGGTTCATCAAGTAAAAGGACATTACCGCCACTAATGAGTGTCTTAGCTAAGTGCAAGCGACCTCTCTCACCACCGGATAACTCACCGGTAATTTTACTTTGATCTGAGCCTTTGAAATTAAAGCGTCCTAAGTATGCTCTGGATGACATCTCAAACCGACCGACAGTCAAAATATCTTGACCGTCAGAGATCACTTCAAATACCGATTTACCATCTTCCAAACTGTCACGTGATTGATCAACATAAGCCAACTTGACCGTTTGACCAATTTTGACCTCACCACTGTCCGGCTGCTCTTGGCCTGCAATCATACGGAATAACGTGGATTTACCGGCACCGTTAGGGCCGACAATACCAACAATCGCACCAGCAGGCACTTTGAAGCTTAAGTCATCAATCAATAGACGGTCGCCGAAGCCTTTAGAAACATTAACAAACTCAATAACCTCTTGGCCTAAGCGCTCTGCTACCGGTATAAAAATCTCTTGGGTTTCATTACGACGCTGATACTCATGTGAAGACAACTCTTCAAAACGCGCAAGACGTGCTTTGGATTTTGCTTGGCGAGCTTTAGGGTTTTGACGAACCCACTCTAACTCTCGCTTAATCGTACGCTGACGCGCACTCTCCGCCGCCTCTTCAAGCTTTAAACGGTCTTCCTTTTGCTCTAACCAAGAGGTGTAGTTACCCTTCCATGGAATACCATGACCGCGGTCAAGCTCAAGAATCCACTCCGCTGCATTGTCTAAGAAATAACGGTCGTGCGTAACAGCCACCACTGTACCCGGGAATTTTTGCAAGAAGATCTCCAGCCACTCAACACTCTCCGCATCTAGGTGGTTGGTTGGTTCATCTAACAACAACATATCCGGCTTTGACAATAATAAACGACAAAGCGCCACGCGACGCTTCTCACCACCGGATAAGTGCTCAACTTTAGCGTCCCAAGGGGGTAGGCGTAAGGCATCTGCAGCGATTTCCAATTGATGATCAAGATCGTCGCTACCGGCAGTTGCGGCTGCAGAAATAATCGCTTCCAGCTCTGCCTGTTCAGCCGCTAAGGCATCAAAATCCGCATCGGGCTCGGCATATTCAGCATATACCTCATCAAGACGCTTGCGAGCGGCAAACACCTCTCCTAATCCATCTTCAACCGACTCACGAACAGTATGCTCCGGGTTAAGCTGAGGCTCTTGCGGCAAATAGCCAATACTAATGCCCGGCATGGGGATAGCCTCACCGTCAATCTCTTTATCAAGGCCGGCCATAATTTTAAGTAAAGTCGATTTACCGGAGCCATTGAGACCAAGCACACCGATTTTTGCGCCCGGAAAAAATGATAAGGAGATATCTCTTAAGATTTGACGTTTGGGTGGGACTGTTTTACCCACACGATTCATTGTGTAAACAAATTGCGCCATAAATAATTAAAATAAAATAGTTTTAAAATACCAGCTAATTGTAATCAATACAGATTAAATCTGTTGTAAAGACAGCCATTTAGATACTTATTCTGCCCAAAATGACTTAGACTTAAGCAGTATGACATATTAATATTAATCGTTTTATAGAGTGACCTTTGCTTACAGCAAAAATTGATATGAAGAAATTATTCACAGAAGAAGAACTAGACGCCTTAGCCAAAACTGCCGATGTACTGAGTGCGTGGACCGGCAAGTGCATATTGTGCGAAAAAAACATCACGGATGAAGGCCTTGAAGTTGCCATCTTCGCCCAGGTTTTAGACAGTAATGAAGCAACCAAAAACCCTGCCGACGCCGATGAAAGTGTCGAGACTCATGCCATTGAAGACAAAGAAGAAGGACAGTTCCTGCTGCTAGGTGGCGCTGATTCAAGTATCCTCGGCAATGCCGGCGGCCTCACAGATATCAACACCCAAATCTACGAATGTCGACTTCTTTTTAGCATTATGTTTAACGCTGAAGAAGGACAATTTGAAGAGCGCTTTCTGCTTGTCAATGATGAGTTTGAGCTCGTCACCACCTCCGATAACATTGAGGACTTAGTCCCCTTCAGTCTTAGAGAAGTTGATGATCTTGACGACTGGGAGGACGAGGATTGGGATGATGACGGTGGTGATCAGGATGGCGAACATGATGATGCGCTCAGCGAAGAAGAATGGCTCGAACGACATCGCCTACCCCCTGACGACAAAGACAGCACGCACTAAAAAACTAGTATATCTATCTTAGGACGTCTTGCAGCCGCTAAGCGCACAGGTGCGATCTCTTAAATAAAGACCCCAACCAATCGGATAGGTCAATGCCACCAGCGCCCAGGCTGCAGGACTTTTTAGACGAACCGTAGGCGGTACCGATTGGCTATCTCTCTTAAGATGCAGACGAAATCGTGTATAGCGAATCGCTGATTTTACAAATTCCAATGGACTCGTAAAAAACCAAGCGATACTTTTATCGAGCGTGTCATGAGCTAACAACAATAAACCCATGGCATGCTGCCCAACATTTGTTGAGCCCTGACGGCTCAAGGAGTCACTCGAATCATAATAAACCCGATACACGTCATTAACAAAACGAGTTAAATAACCTGCACGAGCAATTTTGCGCCAAACAATGCTCTCCGGTACAAAGCCATCATACTCTTCAGGAAATGGGAAGCGACGCAAAATCTCCGTATTTAAACAGCCAAACTTCTCACCCCGAGGGCGATGCTTAAAATACATCTCGATTGAGGTCATATCCATCTGATCATCAATGAACCGATCACCCACTACCTTGCCATCAGGCCGCTGACACAAACCGGTCACCGCAATAAACCCTACGCGCAGCTTCTCCGGAATACTGTACCACGTAGCCCACATCGAGGACAAAGCATCAGGCAGCAAAGTATCATCTGAATCCAAAGCGACAATCAACTCACCTTGAGCAATTGACACGCCATTGTTAAAGGCTGTTTTTTTGTGCTGATTAGGTTGCCAAGCATAGCGAATAGGAATGATATCCTCATCACTCCACCCGGCAACGAGCTCGGCGGTACCATCTGTCGAACCATCATCAATAATAAGCCACTCGAAGTCACCAAAGTCTTGAGCTTTGAGTGATTCATATACCCGTGGCAAGGTGTCAGCCCGATTATAGGTCGGGGTGAGCACGGTAAAACCGTATTGACTCATCATGTTATGTTCTTAAAAATAAATGCTAGATTATCAAATAATCTCTAGTCTAATGGTTTATGGCCTAGCAAAAAGGAACGATTATTAACAAAATATTTCCCTTAAATACCACGAACTTCAACCATTTAGGCACAATCAATCAATAAGTAATAGACTTATAAAATAAAAGGCCACCATAAAATACGGCGGCCTTTTATTATTTATTATTGCTAGCTTGAATAAGCTCAAGCTCAAAAAAGTACTACTTAAGCTTATTTGCTTGGTTAACCTTTTCTAGCATCTTCCAAACACCTTTTGGAGAGTTTGAATATAAACGCTTCAACTCTTTGCTAATGCAACGACGCTCTAACGTGTTACGGCTTGTACGCTTAATTTCTGCCATGTTCGCCTCTAAAATTATTAAACTCTAACCCTAGGATATAGGGTATGTATATATTATCAATACCGGGGGTAATCTCTAATCCTACCATATTTTATTGATATGCTCTAGAAAAGGCTTGATTTTTAATAACACATTAAAAAATATGTCGTCTTTAACGCAAAAGATGATTCATATTACAATAGCATTTAGCTCTTTTTAAAAGCAAAATAGCTTGAAAAGAGTCTCTTCGACCTCATTTATAAGTTCTGCTCAAGAATCTCTTACTATTCCATCCTCGCCTTGACTCCCTTGGTTGTCTCTTGGCTTTGAATTAAATAATTTATGTCATCACAAATCCGTATTTTTGGCGCCCAACAAAACAATCTCAAAAACTTAGACCTCACAATTAATACTCAAGAAATTACAGTATTAACCGGTGTGTCAGGTTCGGGTAAAAGTTCATTAGCGTTTGATACCCTATACGCGGAAGGTCAACGCAAATATGTTGAGACCTTCTCGCCCTACGCGCGTCAATTTCTGGACCGCATGGATAAGCCTCAGGTTGAACGCATCGAAGGAATTTTACCCGCCATTGCGATTGACCAGACAAACCCTGTCAGGACGTCACGCAGCTCGGTAGGAACCATGACGGAGCTCAATGATCACATTAAGTTACTGTATGCACATTCTGCGCATTTATTCTGTAGGCAATGTGCAGCTCCTGTACGCCAAGATACGACTCAATCGATTCAACAGCAACTCGCCGAGCTCAGTCAAAAGCATCATGATCCCAGACTGGTATTGACCTTCCCTATTCTCGTACCGGCCAATTTTAGTGATGACGAAGTCAAAGCTTTCCTAGAGCAGCAGGGCTATACTCGTATTCATCGCGAGGAGGAAACCACACGTCAAATCAATGATAAAAAAACCAAAAAAACAAAACTTGAGGTGATGAAAAGGCTCTACGTCGTGCAGGATAGGTTCCGCTTTTCTAAAGCTGAGCCTGAACGCGTAGTTGAAGCGTTGGAACACGCTCTGAATCATGGGCAAGGCTTTGTTTATGTTTATGCTCTGCTGGAAAATAGCGAGGAGGTAGTATGGCCTTTCAGTCAGCAACTGCACTGCGCACAGTGTGATATCTCTTATCAAAAACCACATGCCAGCACTTTCTCTTTCAACTCCCCTGCCGGTGCCTGCGATCATTGCCGTGGTTTTGGCCGAAGTATGGGGATTGATTATGGCTTAGTGATCCCTGATGAAAGCCTGAGCCTCGCAGAGGGCGCAATACGCCCTTGGCAAACACCTAGTTTCAAGGTACAGCAAGATGACCTCATGAAGTATGCCAAAAAAACAGGTATTCGCACCGATACCGCTTGGCGTGATCTTAATACGGCTGAGAAGCAATGGGTGATTGAGGGAGATCCTGAATGGACCGGCAAAAAAAGCGCTTGGGACACCCAATGGTATGGTGCACAGCGTTTTTTCGATTGGCTGGAAAGCAAATCCTATCGCATGCATGTGCGTATTTTATTGTCAAAATTCAGAAGCTATACGCCCTGCCCTGTATGCCAAGGTTCGCGTCTAAAAGCCGATGCTAACTTGTGGCGCTTAGGCGATGGTCAACAAGCTGACTATGCCGAGGGTCGTTATAAGCGCTTTATGCCGGTCGAAGCCCGCTGGTCAACAAACACCCTGGAGCAACTACCCGGCTTAGCCATTCATGATCTTATGCAGTTGCCGATAGGTCATTTAAGAGATTATTTTAATAGCCCCTATTTTGATGAGCACTCAGATAAAGCCAGTGAATTAGTGCTGACAGAAGTTCGTCATCGCCTACGCTATTTATGTGATGTCGGACTGGATTATTTATCACTCGATAGACAGAGTCGGACGCTTTCAGGTGGTGAGGTACAAAGGATAAACCTTACCACAGCGCTTGGCACCTCCTTGGTCAATACCTTATTTGTGCTGGACGAACCCTCTATTGGCTTACACCCTCACGACATGGGTCGTATTGTTGAGGTCATGCAGCGTCTACGTGACGCCGGCAACACTCTCGTTGTCGTTGAGCACGACCCCCAAGTGATGGTTGCGGCTGATCGCATTTTAGAGATTGGCCCCGGTCCCGGCGAACGTGGCGGTCATATTGTCTTTGACGGCACCCCCGACGACCTACGCAGTGCCGACACCCTGACCGGCAAATACCTAGGAAACCAGTTAAGAGTCGAAGCACCGCTACCGATGAAGGTCAGCGCTCAAACGCCAAAGCTTATACTGGAAGGCGTAAACCATAATAACTTAACAAATGTCGATGTTGCTTTTCCGCTTAATCGCCTTGTTTGTGTTGCCGGCGTATCGGGTTCAGGGAAATCCACCCTCATCCAAGATGTGCTCTACCCTGCGCTGCTAAAGCATTTCGGAGAGCCCACTGAGTCTCCGGGTGAATACACACACTTATTAGGCGCAGAGCAACTCGCCTCCGTAGTGATGGTCGATCAGAGTCCGATCGGCAAAACTGCTCGCTCGAACCCGGCCAGTTATGTCGGCGCCTTTAATGCCATTCGTAATCTTTTTGCTCAAGCTCCCATGAGTCTTGAGCGCGGTTACAAACCGGGCACATTCAGCTTTAATAGTGGTGATGGTCGCTGCCCTACCTGCAAAGGAACCGGCTTTGAGCATATTGAAATGCAATTCCTGTCGGATGTGTATTTACGTTGCCCGGATTGCCACGGCAAACGCTTTAGAGATGAGGTGTGTGAGGTACGTGTTGAGCACCTAGGCCAATCCGCCTCCATCGATGATGTACTGGAAATGACAGTTTATCAAGCTTTAGAGTTCTTCAAAGGCTTAAGAGAAGTGCAGACTGCATTACAACCACTCATTGATGTGGGCTTAGAGTATGTCAAGCTGGGTCAACCGGTACCCACTTTATCCGGAGGTGAGGCACAGCGCCTCAAATTAGCGGGTCACTTAGCAGAAGCTTCTCGAAGCCGCACCAAGGGCAAGCAGTTAGCCCTCAAAGGCTCATTATTTTTATTTGATGAGCCAACGACCGGCCTACACTTCGATGATGTCGCACGCCTGATGCAGGCCTTTAGGAAGCTGCTCGCAGCGGGGCATTCGCTGATTATTATTGAGCACAATCTGGATCTGGTACGCGCAGCGGATTGGCTGATTGACCTAGGCCCCGGCGGTGGTGAACATGGGGGTAAAGTACTTGCCCAAGGCACACCCGACACATTAAAGAAACTTCCTAATTCGTATACAGGGCAAGCATTAAATGAGTATGAGGACGATATCGTCCGTAAGGCACACATTAACCACCCAACCCAGCTCATGGCTGCGGACAAAGCCATCGTCTCAGCAGACGCGTACAAAGCAAACAGCAAAGCACAGCGCCGCTCAGCAAGCAATCACATTGAGATTCTCAACGCACGCGAGCACAACCTAAAGGGAATTAATGTAGAAATTCCACGAGACAAATTTACCGTAATTACCGGCGTATCCGGCTCCGGTAAATCCACCTTAGCCTTTGATATTCTCTTCCAAGAAGGCCAACGTCGCTATTTAGAATCACTCAACGCCTATGCTCGTTCCATTGTTCAACCGGCAGGCCAACCTGATGTTGATGCTATTTATGGCATCGCACCTACGGTCGCTATTGAGCAACGAACCAGTCGGGGTGGTTACAAATCGACCGTGGGCACGATGACGGAGATTCACCACTTCTTGCGACTCCTATACGTCAAGCTAGGCACTCAATACTGTCCTTGCTGCCAAGTACCGGTCGAACCACAAAGGCCCGATCAAATTTTGGCTCATATCATGACCCATCATCGCGGTCAGCGAATCGGTATAATGGCTCCCCTAATCGTTGCTCGTAAGGGGTATTACACCGATCTCGCTAAATGGGCAGACAATAAAGGCTACACTCATTTGCGGGTAGATAATGAGTTTATTCCGGTCAACCCATGGCCGCGCCTTGACCGCAACCAAGAACATACCATTGAACTCCCTGTGCTTGATATTATTATTGACCCTGCCAATGAGTCCGAACTGCGTGAGGCCATCAATACTGCACTGACTCACGGTCAAGGACAACTCAGCATCTTGTACGAATTGGATCCTGAGAAACCACTCACACCTGATTATTTAGAACAAAAGCATTTCTCTGTTAAACGTGCCTGCCCGTCTTGTTCAAGAAGCTTCCCTGAACCGGACCCACGGTTGTTCTCTTATAACTCAAAGCACGGTTGGTGCGAAAGCTGTTTTGGTACCGGTTTAAAACTGAAAGACTTTAAAGAAGAACTGACCGGAGAAGAAACATCATGGTTAAATCGTGAGACAGAAGAAGGTGACAGTACCTGTCCAAGCTGTCACGGTGCGCGTATTAATGAAGTAGCACGTAATGTACTCTGGCAAAAGCTACCTATCCATAAACTCAGTGAATACTCAGTCGAGGACTTAGAGGATTTCTTCTTAACGGTAACGATGACTGAACGAGAGCAACAAATTGCTCGCGATGTACTCCATGAAATTCGCAGTCGCTTAAAATTCATGCGCAACGTAGGGCTAAACTATCTAAGCCTAGACCGAGCCGCTCCCACCTTATCGGGCGGTGAGGCTCAACGTATTCGCCTAGCGGCACAGTTGGGCTCTAACCTTCAAGGCGTCTGTTACGTATTGGATGAACCGACAATTGGTCTTCACCCTCGGGATAATCAGATTTTACTCAATGCTCTCAGCCATTTAGAAGGCAACGGCAATACCTTGGTCGTCGTCGAGCATGACGAAGACACCATTAAGCGTGCCCAGCATATTATTGATATGGGCCCGGGCGCCGGCACGCGCGGTGGCACTGTCATTGCCCAGGGCAGTTATGAGGATATTTTAAATTCACCGCAATCACTGACCGGTGAGTTTTTACGTAATCCAATGTCACATCCAATGCAGCCTCGCCGTGACATCCCTAAAAACCACCCAATGGTAGAAATTAAAAAGGCAACACTGCACAATCTGCAAGAGGTTGATGCCGCCATTCCTATCGGTCGACTAACCGTCGTCACTGGCGTATCCGGTTCCGGTAAATCCACCTTAGCTCGCGATGTCTTATTAGAAAATCTTCGCGGTAAAGTCGGTCAGCGAGAGCCTACCACCAATTTTAAGGGCTGTGCAGACATTATCGGCTGGGATAAATTAGAACGCATCCTGGAAGTTGATCAGACACCTATTGGCAAAACGCCACGCTCAACGCCCGCTACCTATATTGGTATTTGGGATGATGTGAGACGTCTATTTGCTCAGACGCGCATGGCGAAGCTTCAGGGTTGGAATGCCTCACGCTTTTCCTTTAACACAGGTGATGGGCGTTGCCCAATGTGTGACGGCCAAGGTATGCGAACCATCGAAATGAGCTTTTTACCTGATGTGAAAGTCAACTGTGAGCTGTGCGAAGGTCAACGCTTCAACCCCGAAACCTTGGCGGTTAAAGTTCGCGATAAAAACATCGGTGATGTCCTCAGCTTAGAAGTTGATGAGGTGATTGATTTCTTTACCGCTCATCCAAAAATCCATCGAGGCTTAAAGTTACTCCAAGATGTCGGCTTAGGCTATTTGACCTTAGGCCAGCCATCGCCTACCCTATCAGGTGGTGAGGCTCAGCGCATTAAGCTAGTGACTGAGTTACTCAAAGCACGCTTAGATGAGGGCATTCATAAAACCGGTCGTGCCTCCAGCGCACCGCATACACTATATGTCTTGGATGAACCGAGCGTCGGTTTATCGATGGCTGATGTGAAAAAGCTCATTCAAGTCATTCACCGTCTGGTCGATGCCGGTAACACTGTTGTTATTATTGAGCACAACTTAGACATTATGGCTGAAGCAGACTGGATTGTAGACTTAGGTCCTGAAGGTGGCACTGAAGGCGGTCAATTAGTTGCGAGCGGTACGCCAGAGCATTTAATGGACCGACACGAACACTCGCACACCGGCGCAGCACTCAAGCAATTCATGGAAAGAAATAATTAGAGGGATTATTAATGAGCAAAAAGAAATTGGTTGTTTTATCCGGCGCCGGCATTTCCGCTGAAAGTGGTTTAAAAACGTTTAGAGACTCCAATGGCTTATGGGAAAATCATCGCGTTGAAGACGTCGCAACGCACGAGGCCTTTAGGCGTGACCCCGAATTAGTGATGCGCTTTTATAATTTACGCCGAGCACAACTTCAGGAGGTTGAACCCAATGATGCTCACAAAATTCTGGCTGCTTTAGAAGATGAGTTTGACGTATATATCATTACCCAAAACGTTGATAACCTCCACGAACGCGGAGGCTCTACCAAGGTACTCCACTTACATGGCGAGCTCTGTAAGGCTCGTCCGGTAGATTCTGAAGAAGAAGGTATCATAGAATGGACCGGTGATTTAAATATCGGCGACGTGGACGAACGCGGTGTACAGCTTCGCCCCCATATCGTTTGGTTTGGTGAGATGGTCCCGGCCATGGAAGAAGCGGCAGAAATCGCCAGTCAAGCTGATATCTTTTTGGTCATCGGGACCTCGATGAAGGTTTACCCGGCAGCGGGCTTAATTGACTTTATCCCATCTCATTGTGAGCTATATGTGATTGATAAGGGATTAGAGAATCACTTTACCCATCAGGAGAACTTCTACCAATTAGGCGCTTCTGAGGGGATGCGTGCACTCAAAAAACGTCTCCTAGACAAAGCGTAAGCTCAGCTTGACACGCTTAGAGGTAAACTCTTAGCGGTAAAAATATCTCAGTACCTGATTCACTGCTGCCAACCCCATCGCAGCAGTGACTGTTACGCATGAACCATAACCGGCACAGGCGAGTCCCTGCGGTCCGCGCAAGACTCCCTCACCTTCCACTTCGCTCTCCGGACCCCAAGGCAATAACGCCGGCTCATTAATCCACACACAAGGCACCCCCATGCTCGGCACTTTTTTTAAAGCTTTGCCTTGTCCATCACTCCCCTTAGCATAGCCATGCTGCTTACGTAATTGCTGACGTATTTTAGCGAGTAAGGCATCATTGCGTGCTTGACTCAAATCAGTAAAATTTAAGGCCAAGCTATTAGACTTACCACCTGCGCCCCCACACATAATAAAGTGTATTCCTAAATCTCGACATACGACCGCCATGGCAATTTTAGCCGCTACTTGATCAGCGCAATCTAACACCACATCAACCGCAGCTGACTCTATCACTGTACGAGCATTGCCAGTATCAACAAAATCATCAATAATCTCTAGCTGCAATTGAGGGTTAATGTCACGCAGACGCTCAGCCATTGCGTAGACTTTGCTCTGACCTAAGGTGCTGGTAAGTGAATGAATCTGACGATTAATATTGGATTCAGAGACCACATCCAAATCCACTAACACCAAACGTCCTATACCGCTCCGGGCCAACGCCTCAGCTGCCCAAGAGCCGACACCACCTATGCCAACCACCATCACAGATTTAGAACCAATGATATTCAGCGCCTCATCACCATACAAACGCTTAAGACCACCAAAACGTCGCTCTAAATCATACTCAGCCATCGTCAAGCTCACTCCCTAAATCCCTTTGCAAGCAGGTTTTAATGCATCTACAAAAAACAGTCAATGCTACAATCAAGGGTCTATTTTAACTTTTTTAATCAAATAAATTCGTGAATAGTAAGTATATTGACTTAAGTCCAAGTCTATTGGCAAAGGCAGAACTACATTTTAAGCACTTTCGTCTGTGGACCGAAGAAGAGCGAGAAGCTTCCTTACAAGAAGCGTTAGCCCAACTGGATGAACTAAAAGATATCTGGGTCTTTGGTTATGCCTCGCTTATTTGGCGTCCTGAGTTTGACTACGTAGAGAATCGCCGTTGCGTGATACAGGGCTACCACCGTTCGCTGTGTCTTTGGTCCAGCGTTAACCGTGGGACCCCAGAGCGTCCCGGTCTGGTGTTTGGTCTAGCAGAATCCGGGCACTGTGAAGGCGCCGTCTACAAACTTCCTAATGAGGATCTACTCAATACAATGCGTCGCTTGTGGAAACGAGAAATGCCAAACAGCTCCTATATCCCCATGTGGCTGGATTGTGAAACCTCCGAAGGCACTGTCAAAGCGTTGGCTTTTGTCATGGATCCGGATGATTACTCCTACGTTGGTGACCTCTCGCCTGAAGAAACTCTTCACGTGGTGTTAGGTGCAACAGGCATCTACGGCCCTTGTACGGAATATGTGCTGGAGACAGCGGATGCCCTCAAAGAAGCAAATATCGATGATCCTGAACTCTACCACCTTGCCGATCTCATTCGTCAACACCTATGAGTCGATTCAACCGGCAGCATCAACGGGCGACTAAAGCGCTGAAGTTAGCTACGCTTCAGTGTAAAATATAACTTTAGTTTAAAGTATATTTTGGAAGAAAAAGCTATGGGTTCAACAGCGCACATGCGCCATCGCTATGAAAAGCTTGAATTACTGGAGCAAGATACCACACAAAACCCTTTTGAACTCTTTGACCGTTGGTTTCAGCTGGCCTGTCAAGACACTGAGCGCGAAGCCAATGCGATGACCTTAGCAACCGTTAACTCGGCTAATGAGCCTGAAGCTCGCATGGTCCTCCTAAAAGAATATAGCGATAAGGGATTTGTCTTCTTTACCAATTATGACTCGCCCAAGGGTGAAGCCATTGCATACAACCCACACGTAAGTTTGTTATTTTTCTGGGTTAAACAAGAGCGTCAAGTCAGGATTAATGGCTTTGCTCACAAGCTCTCAGAGGCAGACTCAACTGAGTATTTTAATAGCCGTCCCTATGGTTCACGCATTGGCGCTTGGGCCTCATTGCAAAGCCAACCCCTCAGTCGCAAAGAGCTCAGCCAACGTTTTGACGACTTCTCTGCTATGTATCCTGACCAAGTGCCTAAGCCTCCGCACTGGGGTGGGTATTTAGTTGTGCCGTCAAAAATAGAGTTTTGGCAAGGTCGCCCGTCGCGTATGCATGATCGATTACTCTACAATAAAGAAAATGACAAGTGGTCAATGACACGCTTAGCACCTTAAGCCTATAATACCTTGTCAATCAATTAAATTTAACTATGTCTATTAAACGTCAAGCTGATTTTAGCGAACAAGATTTCCGACTGGCCCTAGGCCGTTTTGCTACCGGTGTGGCAATCGTTACCACAACAGATCCTGAGAGCAATACTCCTGTGGGACTCACCGTCAGTTCCTTTAACTCGGTATCTCTCAATCCTCCCATGGTTTTGTGGTGTCTGCGTTTGGTTTCCAAAAACCTTGAGTTATTTAAAAACAGCAAGCATTACAACATTCATATTTTAGCTAATGACCAAATTGACTTAGCCATGCAGTTCTCGACTGCCAAGGTACCTAATCGCTTTGAAGGTATTGATTGGGAATTTAGCGAGACAGGCACACCTCTACTTTCTTCCGAATACTGCTCTGCCGTGTTTGAATGTGCCAATGAGCAACACCATGTCGCCGGCGATCACTTGATCATGGTGGGTTATGTAGAGCGCTGTCAGCATACCAATAAATTACCACTGGTTTTCCATGCCGGCACCTTTGACCTAACACCTACCAGTCGTTTTGCAAAATAAAATGCATCCCCCTGTCGATATAGAATGCGTCATTATCGGTGCCGGCGTCATTGGCTTAGCGATTGCCCGTACATTGACACAACAAGGCAAAGAAGTATTGATCGTTGAGTCTGAGTCCTCGTTCGGCTCAGGTATCAGCTCCCGTAACTCCGAAGTTATTCATGCCGGATTATATTACCCTGTTGATAGTTTAAAGGCTAAGCTTTGCCTACGTGGTAAAGTGCTTTTATATGATTACTGTCAACAACAGCATATCCCGCACCAACGTCTTGGCAAGTTACTCGTCGCTACCGATGATACAGAGACGGCTCAGCTGATGGCGATCAAAGACAATGCGGAGCAATGCGGTATTAATGATCTAAGCATCCTATCTGCAGAAGAAGTTAAGCAATTAGAACCCGAATTAAACTGTCAGTTAGCCCTACTCTCCCCCTCTACAGGGATTGTAGACAGTCATGCGCTGATGCTTTCGTTATTAGGTGAAGCCGAGCAAGCAGGTGCACAAATAGTACTTAATACCCCTTTAAAAGGGGTCGATATTAAAGGTCCTAATCACTTTCAATGCTATTTTGACGATGCCGATCAAAGCGTTATAAGCTGCGCCTACCTAGTCAACGCCTCAGGGCTACATGCAACTGAATTAGCAAAAGCTATCAAAGGCCTGGATGCACAACACATTCCTGAAGCTTATTATTACTGTAAAGGCCGTTATTTTGCATACACTGGAAAATCACCCTTTAAGCATTTAATTTATCCTATGCCAACTCGTGCCGGCTTAGGTGTACATTTGACATTAGATCTAGCCGGTCAAATCAAATTCGGCCCGGATGTCACTTGGGTCCAAGAAGAAAACTACGATGTTGCACAGGAGCAGGTAGACAGCTTTTACAAAGCAGTCAGACGCTATTGGCCTTCACTAAAAAACAATACGCTACACCCAGCTTACGCCGGCATTAGACCAAAACTGAGTGGGCCTCACCAACAGGCAGCTGATTTTGTCATCAGCTCTAAGGCAGAACATGGGGTGGCCGGTTTGTTAAACTTATTTGGTATTGAGTCCCCCGGATTAACCGCTGCACTGGCGATTGCCGACGAAGTGGCTCAGCAATTATAATAATCTATTTAAAAAAAACAATTATTTAATCATTAAAATGAACACTACGAATACGCACCAATTTATTCTTACCATTTCTTGCCCCGATCAAATCGGCATTGTTCATAACGTCTCCGGCGCACTGCTTACACTCGGTGGTAATATCCTCACCTCTGAGCAATTCGGCGATGAAGATACTCAGCAGTTCTTCCTGAGAATCCGTTTCAGTGTGCCCACCAACATCAAACAAGCACAGATTGAAGCTGAACTGGCAGCCATCAAAGACAGTTTTAATATGGATTTAAAGATCGTTTCAGCTGAGCAAAAATCTCGTGTACTCATTCTTGTCAGTAAACAAGGGCATTGCTTAAATGACTTATTATTCCGCACCCATAGCGGCTTGTTGCACATGGATATTGTCGGCATTGTTTCAAACCATCGTGATCATGAAAAACTGGCAGAAAGCTATGGTATCCCCTTTCACTACCTACCCGTCAGCAATGACAACCGAGTAGAGCAGGAAGCAGAAATACTTAAGTTAGTTGACGATCTTGAGGTCGATCTTGTTGTACTGGCACGTTATATGCAAATCCTCTCAAATCAGCTATCAGAAGCACTGGAAGGTAAAGCAATTAATATTCATCATAGCTTCTTACCGAGTTTTAAGGGGGCTAAACCCTATCACCAAGCCCACCAACGTGGCGTAAAAATCATTGGTGCAACAGCTCATTATGTTACTGCCGATCTGGATGAAGGCCCGATTATCGAGCAGGATGTACAGCATGTCGATCACCGCCTCAGCGCAGAACGTCTGACACAAGTCGGTAGTGACATCGAATCACTTGTCCTGTCACGTGCCGTTAAAAGCTTTGTAGAGCACCGTATTTTATTAAACGGTCATCGCACCGTCGTGTTTAACTAACTGGCCTTGGGCTTTTATTCGCCCATCATCATCGCTTGGCGCTGTTCGAGCTTATTTTTTAAAAAATTAGAAAATAGCTCGATGCGCTTTAGCTGCCTCAAATCCTCATGATACAGCATCCAAAAACTACGTTTAATTGCTATTTCATCGAGAAGAACGACTTGTAAGTCAGGATTTTGATGCGCCATAAAACACGGTAATACCGCCATTGCCTGGCCTGCCAAACAGGCCTGCAACTGTGCCACCAAGCTATTAGATTTAAACACCACATTGGCACCCGGTATCAAATCACCAAGGTATTTTAATTCCTCACTAATAATAAACTCGTCTATATAATCAATAAAATGATGCTCTGCTAAATCAAGAGGAGTATTGATTGGCGCATGGCGCTTTAAATATTGTGGTGACGCATAAAGTCTCAACTTATAATCACTCAATAATCGGTACACATAGTTGCCTCGTAACGGCCGATCAATCGTAATGAAGATATCCGCTTCTCGACGAGATTGATCAACAAAGTGCTGAAAGGCCATGATCTCTAGACTGGTCTTTGGGTATTGCTTCTGAAAATCCACTGCTAAAGGCGTCAGCATATAAACACCAAAGCCCTCGGTTGCAGCGACCCGAATATCTCCACTTAAATCCTCTTCAAACACGCTAATGGTCTGATGCGCATTGAGCAGCTCACTTTCCATCTTCTCCGCATGCTGCAGCAAATTTCTGCCCGCCTCCGTCAATAGATAACCATAGCGACGCGACTTATCAAAAAGCACCGTCCCCATTTCTTGCTCTAATTGGCGAATGCGCCGCGATACTGTACTATGCTCAACTCCTAATCGACGCCCTGCTTCAGACACTTTTGAGGTTCTCGCGACCGCTAAAAAATAACGTATCCCATCCCAATCCATCACATTCTCTTTTATAAAAACTGGTGCAAAAATAAACAATGATTGTGCATTTATTATATTGATTTTTATTTTTTTAGGCTTCAAAATTAAGTAATAAAAAAATGTAACTACTGACAGGAGACATAGATGAGCGAGACACCCATTATTCCTTTATTAATTAACGGTCAAAAAGTCCAATCTAAAAGTAATAAATATCTGGATGTATTAAATCCTGCCGACCAATCGGTCGTGGCTAAGGTACCTCTATGCGGTATCGATGAGGTTGATGAAGCCATTGCCAATGCCAAAGAAGCTTACAAAACATGGCGGAACTCAGGGCTTAATCGTCGCATGCGAGTCATGCTGAAACTACAAGAATTAGTCCGTGACAACACGGACAAGCTCGCCGCCATGATCACCAAAGAGCATGGCAAAACCTTACCCGATGCAGTTGGTGAAGTCGGCCGTGGGCTAGAGGCCATTGAGCACGCTTGCTCTGTCGCCAGTATGCAAATGGGTGAGTTTTCAGAAAACGCCGCCAGTGGTGTCGATGTCTACACCCTTATCCAACCCCTCGGTGTTGTGGCCGGCATTACCGCTTTTAACTTCCCCGTGATGCTGCCCTGCTTTATGTTCCCTTATGCCGTCGCTGCAGGTAATACCTTTATCTTAAAACCTTCTGAGCAAGATCCGAGCGCTTCCTTATTTTTAGCCGAATTAGCACTGGAAGCCGGTTTGCCTCCCGGTGTTTTAAACGTGGTCCATGGCGGTCCGGATGTGGCGCAGCATCTATGCGAACACCCTGACATCAAAGCTGTGTCCTTTATTGGTTCAACGCATGTCGGTACCGAGGTGTATCAACGAGCGTCTGATAACGGCAAACGTTGCCAATCAATGATGGGAGCCAAAAACCACTGCGTGATCATGCCTGATTCAGACAAAGAAGTTGCCCTTAATCAATTGGTTGGGGCGGCCTTTGGTGCGGCCGGTCAGCGTTGTATGGCAACATCTGTCGCCGTGATGGTGGGTGAAAGCAGCCAATGGGTCGATGAGTTAGTCGAAAGAACCAAAGGCTTAAAAGTCAATGTCGGTACTGACACCACAGCCGACCTAGGTCCTCTAGTCTCCCCTAAAGCTAAGCAACGCGTCGAAGGACTCATTCAATCAGGCGTTGATGAGGGCGCAAACTTGGTACTGGATGGTCGTAACTGCGTGGTCGCCGGCTATGAAAATGGCAACTTCGTAGGGCCTACCATTTTCACCGGTGTCAAGAAGGGCATGCGAATCTATGACGAAGAGATCTTTGGTCCGGTTTTGGCTATTGTCAATGTGGATACACTTGATGAAGCCATCGAGTTTATCAATGACAACCCTAACGGTAACGGTGTCGCTATCTTTACACAAGATGGTGGTGTTGCTCGTCACTTCCAGAACAATATTGATGTGGGACAGGTAGGTATTAATATTCCTATTCCGGTACCTGTGGCCTGGTTCAGCTTTACTGGTTCACGTGGCTCCAAACTCGGTGATTTAGGTCCTAACGGTAAGCAGGCCTTCAGCTTCTGGACCCAAACCAAAACAGTAACCGCGCGTTGGTCACACCATGACCGAAATGTTAATACCACCATTGCGATGAAGTAAAGCTCAGCTACTGAGTATTAACGCAGCAAAGTAAAAGGTCGCGAATATGATATTCACGACCTTTTGCTTACTGCTTAACATGAACTAAAAGCATTTAATTGAAATTCGAAACTAGCCTTCAGCTGACTCTTGTGGAGCCCATGGATTAGCAAGAGGTGTTTCATCGCTGTTAGGGTATAAAACAGGGATAGTAAACTCCGGCTGATCACCAGTTAGGGTCTTCAAGAAAGCAACAATGTCTTCAATCTCATTGGCTTCAAACTTTTTACCTAACTGCAAACGACCCATGATATCAACAGCTTCACTCAAGGTCTTAGCACCACCATCGTGGAAGTACGGGTAGGTTAACTCAACGTTACGTAAAGTCGGTACCTTAAAGTTCATACGGTCGATATCCTGACCGGTCACACCGGCACGACCCGCCGTTTCATTGTCAGTAACATACGGTTCAACTAGACCCATACGCTGGAACGAGTTACCACCTAAGTTAGGACCGTTGTGACAAGCGACACAACCACTGTTTTTAAATAGTAAGTAACCATTTAACTCTTGGTCGGTAATTGCATCATCATCGCCTTTTAACCATTGGTCAAAACGCGCATTAGGCGTAACTAAGGTCTCTTCAAAAGCAGCTAAAGCACCGGTCACTTCTTCGATAGTAATCTCTCTGTCGCCATAAACTGCTTCAAACTCATCAACATAGCCCGGAATTGTTTTTAATACGCTCACCGCTAACTCGTGAGTAGAACCCATCTCTAAAGGGTTCGCAATCGGGCCACCGGCCTGTTCGCGTAAGTCAGCCGCACGACCATCCCAGAACTGTACAAAGTTCAAGCTTGAGTTAAGAACGGTCGGTGAGTTAATTGGACCCTGAGCCCAATAGTCACCAACAGAACTGACTAAGTGGTCAGCACCGCCCAGCATTAAGTTGTGGCATGAGTTACAGGAAATAAAACCTGAACGCGATAAGCGAGGATCAAACCAAAGCTTTTTACCTAAATCAACCTCAGCCTGATTTTCAACAACATGTGGCTCAATTGGTTGGATTAACTCATTGCTAGGTTTGTAACGTTCACCCTCAGCTTGTTGAGCTAACGCAGGCGTCGCCATAAAACCGAAAACGCCACAGGCTAGTAATGCAGCTGTCAATTTCTTCATAAATTCCCCCTAGAATTGTAGGATGTTGTAACTTAATTACTATGATATATAAGATGATTAGCTTTGGGGTTGATCCTAATCAAGCTAGGTAAGCGTTAACCCTCAAAAAACACTCTTTTCACCCGTTTAAGACCGTAATATAAGCCCTTAAAACACAAATATGTAACCAAAAAGTAACAATATACCCATTACATGTATAAGGTCTCTTTGATATTATGACTTTTAAAAGCGCTTAAAACAAGCTATTTACAACAAAAAAACAGTCGATCAATCGACATAGAAAGATGAAAAACAAGTCACACAGACTATTTATCTTTTTTGATGTCTTTTTTTGTCGCTAATGGATTAAAGACATTAAAAAGCTGTTGTGTTTGACTCTGCATCTGTTCTTGCATATTGAGATAAAGATCCTTGGTTTGGTCCACATAATTATTCATCATGCGACTCATCATAGGATTTTGCATTGACATTAATTCAGCCCAGGCTTCGGGCTTGAATTGAGTTTGGTACAGTTCCTCAGATTGCTTACTAAGCTGCTGCTGTATTTCTGTAAAGGCCTGCATATTGTGCTCAAGGTAATTACCCATCACCCCTTGCATCGCATGCCCATAAAAGCGAATAATTTGTTTGAGAGTATTGGTGCTAAACATAGGTACACCACCACTCTCAAGGTCTAAAATAATTTGCAGCAAGATGCTTCGCGTGATGTCTTCGTTAGTCTTCGCATCGACGACCGTAAAGCGCTCTGACGCTACCACTAACTCCCTAACATCGGCCAACGTAATATACGAACTGGTCGCCGTATCGTATAAACGACGATTAGGATACTTTTTAATTACACGCGAATTATCTTGCTTAACTTCTGACATTATTTATTACCAATTCACCAAAAAACTTGATGATATATTAGCCCATGTGTAGGCCACCGTTAACAGAGAAGTCAGCGCCAGTCGAAAAACCTGACTCATCAGAGGCCAACCAGGCGACAATTGAAGCAATCTCTTCAGGCTCACCTAAGCGACGTACCGGGATAGTACCGACAATCTGCTCCAAAATCTCAGGACGAATAGCACGTACCATATCTGTACCAATATAACCCGGAGATACTGTATTGACAGTCACACCGCGGCTCGCAACCTCTTGGGCTAAAGCCATCGTGAAACCGTGAATACCTGCTTTGGCTGTCGAGTAGTTAGTTTGACCAAACTGACCCTTTTGACCATTAACAGAACTGATATTGATGATGCGTCCCCAGCGCTGCTCATACATATGCTCAATAACCTGCTTAGTTACATTAAACAAGCTATTAAGGTTTGTATCCATCACCGCTGACCAATCTTCAACCGACATTTTACGGAAAACACCATCACGAGTAATCCCGGCGTTATTGACTAACACATCAATAGGACCGATTTCTTCGCGAACCTTTTCAAATGCAACAACGGTCGACTCCCAATCAGCAACGTTACCGGCTGAAGCATGAAACTCATAGCCTTCTGCTTTTTGCTCATCTAGCCATTTTTGATAGTTACGAGTAGGACCGCAACCTGCGACAACGGTAAATCCATCATCAGCCAAACGACGACAAATAGCTGTTCCTATACCGCCCATACCGCCCGTAACATAGGCAACTTTTTTTGCTGAGTTCATAAGCCACTCTCCTTTAGATTTTAATGACTTTAGTTATAAATGTAACTGTATGGTATCAATTTGTCTATCAGGTAAAACCTAATATAAAAGCTTACAAAACACTGACTGTATTAGATACCAATGCAGCTGAAAGAAAATTAATTCAAAGCAATTAGGATGAAACTAAACTGAAATTAAGCGTTTGCTTAATCAATCTAATGCTTTTACTTTGACGTAGCGCCCCGGCGCTTCCTCAATCACAGGGTACGTTCTGCTACCCATGTTTTTACGAGGACGGATTTTTTTGCCTCCTTGTTGCTCTAGCCATTCTGCCCAGACCGGCCACCAGCTACCGGGCTTTTCCTCGGCCCCTGCAAGCCAATCACCGGCGCTTTGTGTACGATCAATGTCATCAGTTTGACTTTCATTAACCCAATAATTGCGACGATTTTTTTGCGGTGGATTAATGACCCCGGCAATATGTCCGGAAGCTCCCAACACATAACGGACCGGACCAGGTAAGAGCTTGGCTGACTCAAAGCCTGATTCCCACGGCACAATATGGTCCGCAATGGATGAGTAAACAAAAGAAGGGATGTTGATACGACCAAAGTTGATCTTCTCACCGCAGACGCTGATATGATCCGGCTTAGCTAAGTTATTTTCTAAGTACGTATTGCGCAAATACCATGCGTAGAAAGGTCCCGGTAAGTTGGTACTGTCGGCATTCCAAAAAAGAATATTGAAAGCGCTTGGTGCTTCACCCTTGAAGTAATGGCTCACCACGTAGTTCCAAACTAATTCATTAGGTCTTAACCAAGAGAACGTGCTGTTAAGCATATTCGCAGTCGCTAAACCGCTTTTACCCAGTTGTAGATCGTTTCTGAGTACCATCCCCTCGTCGATAAAGACATCCATCACGCCGGTTTCGGTAAAATCCAGGAAGGTGGTTAATAACGTGAGTGATTTGACATTGTCAATGCCACGGGCTTTTTGTATCGCCACTGCAGTTGCGGACATCGTGCCGCCAACACAGAAAGCTGCCAAGTTAAGCTGCTCTTTACCGCTGATTTCATGAACAATATTCATCGCCTGAATGATGCCGTCTTCGATGTAATCATCCCACGTCGCTTCCAAAATACCATCCTTATCATCTGGTAAAGGATTACGCCATGAAATTAGATAGGTGTTGTGGCCTTGCTCAACCAAATACTGAACCATTGATTGATCTTCTTGCAGATCCATAATGTAGTATTTATTAATGCAAGGCGGCACAACCAGCAACGGAGTTTCAAATACCTGATCAGCCGTTGGCTGGTATTGAATTAACTGAAACAGCTTATTTTCAAAAACAACTGAGCCTTTTGTCGTTGCGATATTTTCACCAATTTGAAAAGCCGTTTCATCAGTCTGCGTCATGCGTCCCTTGCGCATATCAGCTAACCAGTTCTTCATGCCTTTTTGCAACGACTCACCGGAAGTCTCTTGGAGTACCTTAAGCGCTTCAGCATTAAGTGCAAAGAAATTAGATGGGGCAACGGCGGCTAACCATTGCTCAACGGAAAATTGCAGACGGTTTTGTAGCTTTTCCGGCAAATCAAATTGCGTAGCCATCTTTTCTACTGTCTCTGACGACAAGGCATACAAATGAGCTAACAGATGTAGCTGAGTATTTTCACGCCATGATTCATTGCTAAAACGACGATCTTTAAGTGCAGGCAGTTCACCCTCTTGGCTGAGTTTGATTAACTCCTGATACTTACTTAAAAAATCTGTTTTTAACACCTTCCAATCACTTGAGCTAGTCAACTCCTTCCATGAAGCAAGCCATGGATTGTTATTTAAATCAAACTGCTGCATCAATTATCTCCCTTTGATCCTCTGTCGGCCTTTTCAGTTTATCGGCGCGCACATACAATTCCTAAGAATTCCATCTGTCACATCATGGTATTATTTCATTATAATATAAAAGTGTTACATTTTTGTGCAAATAATCTGCCTAGGCAACTATCATTATAAAAGATTTAACAATTCTTACTTTTACTTATTTACACTATCTATCAAACTAACATACCGAACTGATAAACACTAATACCTACTTTGCTATAGTATTATTCAAGTTTGGTATATCTCTATTTGAGGTAGGCCACTGTCGCTAAGCGCCCTGTGTTAGGGTTACGGCGGTAGGAATAGAACCAATCAGCGAGCGAATAGCTGCAAAGCCCTGAAAAATATATTTGGCAATTCTCATCGACTTTCCCGACAACTTTCAAACGGCAAAGTTTGTGATTCGCAATAGCCACTAAATTTGCCAAGTATTTGTCTGTGTGATCTTTTTTAATGGTAAAAAAGCGCTCATAGGCGGGGTTTGATTCGATAAACGCTGCTCGTACCTCTGCCCCTACTTCAAATACAGCAGCCCCAATCGATGGACCAATCCAGGCATAACAAATAGCACCGGCATATTTGTTCAGCATCGCCTCAATCGTATTTTCGATCACCCCAAGTAACAAACTACGCCACCCGGCATGAACCACACCTAAGACTTTGGCATCAGCACCCAACAAAACAATGGGCATACAATCCGCTGTTTGCACGACTAAAGTACGACCGATTTTTGTTGTAATCGAGGCATCAGCAATCGCAAGATCATCACCCACTTGCCAATTGTCCGCATCAAAAACTGAGCTCCCATGAACCTGTGAAATCCATACCGGCTCTGATGGCAGCCTTGACCTAAGATGAGCTCGATTAGCCAACACCAAGCTGCTCTCTGCCCCTGTTGATAAGCCTAAATTAAACCCGGCCTCAGTAAAGGCATCCTCATCACCGGAAGTCGAAGTGACATCCTTTCTGCCGCTTTTTGCTGTCGTTGTAAAATAATTCAGACCGGGAAAGGTCGGCCCGCTGATAATCGGTAATGTTTGGAGTTCATCATAAACGGCAAAGGGTTTAGGGGTTTGTTGCAGAACACTCATCAGACTCATCTCCAAGTTTTAAATATTAGGACCAATTAATAGCATCAACGACACCTTGCATGTCTTCCGGTATAGGAGCGACAAACTGCTGCTCACTACCATCAGCAGGGTCAATAAAAGAAAGGCTTTGAGCATGCAACATTTGTCGAGTTGCACCTACCCAAGTAGGCCCTCCGTAAATACTGTCACCAATAAGCGGGTGACCCAGACTGGCTAAATGCACCCGAATCTGATGCGTTCTGCCTGTTTCCAAGCGACACTCAACAAGACTGACTGAATGATGATCCCACTGGCCTCTGGCCTCACATCGATAGTGTGTTCGTGCCTCTTTGGCAGCAATTGGTGCGTCTGTGGACATACGTACAGCAACCCGTCTATCGCGCCCAATCGCCGCATCAATCACTCCCTTATCTCCTACATGCCCTTTTGCTAACGCCACATACTGACGACCCACGGAACGCTCCTGAAGTTGTCGCACGAGATGTGTTTGAGAAATTTCTGTTCGGGCAATCATTAATAAGCCTGAGGTATCCTTATCTAAACGATGCACAATCCCCGCACGTGGTATCTGTGCCAATTCAGGAAAATGATATAAGAGACCATTGAGTAAAGTACCACCCCAATTACCTGCCCCCGGATGGGTCACCATGCCTGCCGCTTTATTAACAATAATAAAATGCTCGGTCGCTGTGACTATCTCTAAATCCATCGCCTCCGGACTAAATGCAGTCTGCTCTTGTGAAGGTTGTGGTTGCACCCAAATCCTATCCCCGGCTCGTATCGTCTGACGAACCTTAGCTTCTTGATCATTGACCTTAACCCAACCATCTGCAATCCAATGCTGCAAGCGCCCACGCGAATGCTCCGGCAATAGCGTCGCCAGCACCTTGTCCAAACGCTCACTGCTAAAACTCAGTGGCATTTCGAACTCTTGCTCTTCCCATTCTGTCGAGCTTTCATCAAACCCTTCAATTGATTCAATGGATTTATCGTTCATTTAACTCTCTTTATAATTGACGATGTGTAGATTTTTTTGATTAACACTAAAATAATCACTTTGATTTTTCAATGATAATCAGCAACTGTTGCTATGCAATGCAAAAAGGCTGTTATCATTATCTGTATTTATTAGAATAATGCATAATATCACGCAAGCATTCTCATTTTAAATTGACCATATGCAGAAAAAAACCTTAAAGTCCCTTATGCTAATTCTCGGTGTTAGCTTACTGGCAGCATGCACTAGCACCCAAGATAAAATTAACGATGAGACACTCGGCTGGTCGGCACCTCAACTCTATGAGGAAGCTCGTGACAATGTCCGTAGTAGAAACTGGAGCACAGCCAGTACCTACCTACATACGCTTAGCACGCGTTTCCCATATTCCAGCCATGCACAGCAGGCGATGATCGATGAGGCGTATGTTTTATGGCGTGATGATGAGCCGGAGCAGGCCTTAGTGGTTATTGATCGTTTTAACCGTCTGTATCCTAATCACCCTCA
Organism: Oligella ureolytica DSM 18253; assembly: GCF_000373745.1. GTDB lineage: Bacteria > Pseudomonadota > Gammaproteobacteria > Burkholderiales > Burkholderiaceae_B > Oligella > Oligella ureolytica. Next base: position 103,596 of record NZ_KB892279.1, read on the forward strand.
CGCAGACTACATGCTTTATCTCAAGGGGTTAATTACGTTTACCCCTCCGAGCGCTTTTCTAAGCAGATACACGGGTCAGGATCCGAGTGAACGAGACCCTAAGGGCCTGCGTGAATCCTATGAGGCATTTAGTCAATTAGTTGAGCGTTATCCGCAAAGTCGTTATGCCGAAGACTCTCAGCTACGCCTTAACTGGCTAGTTAATACCATTGCCGAAAATGAGGTTAACGTCGCTCAATACTATTATGAGCGTTATGGCTATGTAGCAGCAATTAATCGTGCCCAAGTTGTATTGCGCGACTTCTCCGGAGTGAGTGCCACCGAACGCGCTTTATACATCATGATGAAGTCATATGAAGCGCTCGGCTTACAGGATCAGGCTAGCGATGCAGAGCGTGTCTTTATGCAAAACTACCCTAACTCCGAGTATCTTACCAATGGTTTAAACAAAGACGGTAAGTGGTATGACTTTGTGAAACCATCAAGTTGGTTCAACTAGTAGCGCTCGATTGCTAATAGGCTTAGTTTTTTAACTAAGCCTTTATTTTTTGTGGTTAGCTAAGTACGTCAAAAACTGTAAGGCATCTGCCGGTTCACGTGTTCGATAAAAATTGGGCAAACCCTTCCACAATCTTTTGCCATAGCCCTTTTCTACTAAGCGTACATCACCAATCACCAACACACCGGCATCATTTTCACTACGGATAAGACGCCCCGCTCCTTGCTTCAAGGTAATGGCAGCGTGAGGAATTTGGATTTCAAAAAAGGGGCTGCCTCCTCGCTCCTCACAATCCTTGATACGTGCATCAAGGACCGGATCATCGGGAGACATAAAAGGAATCTTATCGATAGCTACCAAGGTTAGTAAATCACCCGGGAAATCCACTCCCTCCCAAAAACTGGCACTGCCGATGAGAATCGCATTACCCTCTTCACGAAACCTGTCCATTAGATAAGCACGAGAATTCTCGCCCTGCTTGAGCAATGGTCGATCGATATTTTCTTTATCCAGTCGCTCTAAGAATTTTTCAGCAAAATCATCTACCGCTCTTAGGGAAGTACATAAAATAAGTACACCGCCATGAGTGGCTTTAATGAGGGGTATTAACACATCAATAAACTTATCTCTAAATGAGAAATCATCAGGTAATGGCAGCTTCGGTATCAGCATAATCGTATTATCTTGATACTCAAAAGGCGAGTCCCAAACCTTTTCAACAGCGTCATACAAGCCCAGGTTTTTTGTAAAATGATCAAAATTGCCATTGACTGACAGCGTGGCGGAAGTAAATACCCATGCCTGATCCGAACGTCTAAATTTACCGAAATGACGTACGCTGAGCGGAGCCCGTTGTAATTGAAAGGCATGCTGGGTTAGGTTAATCCAGCATACATACGGTGTCTCCTTAAACTCAGTCACCGTGTTAATTTCTTCTTCCATCTCCTTAGCGACTAACACGCTGAGGCTATCCGATGGTTGAGCCTGCTGATCTTCTTTAGGATCTACCTTGGCTTGGGTCGATTCTTTATCACTCGCTTGTACGTCAGAATCCGACGCACTATCTTGCTTGTGGCTACGAGACCAGCGCATCAGCGTATCATAAATTGTCGCCCCTTCGCGGGTCGCTGCTTGAAGGTCCGGATGCTTTTCCTGATACTTTAATAAGGCTTTTACCACCCGTTGGATTGCATCGGTCAACTCATCAAAACGCCCCATCACCCGATCGTAATTAGGTAAATTTTGTACCAAGGACTGTTGATTTTGCATCTCTTCAAGTGGCTTTAATTGCAGGCGAAACTCCAGCAAGGCACTATTCACCGCTTGCAGCAATGCTTCGACTTCCTTGCTCACGCCCTTAAGCTGCAAACGCACTACTGCTAAGCTTCGGCGCTCCCAATCCGAAATTTTTTGACCACTAATTTGTTCACCTAAAAAACGGGTTGCATAGTCAGGTAGTTGATGTGCCTCATCAAAGACCACGGCATCAGCTCCCGGCAACAAATCAAAAATACCCTCTTGTCTCAACGCCATATCGGCTAAAAACAAAGCGTGATTAATCACGACAACATCGGCTTCTTGAGCACGAGCGCGGGCCTTGTTAGTAAAGCACTCCTCAAAAAACTGACAATCTGATCCTAAGCAATTGTCAGCAGTCGACGTCACGCGATGCCAAATATCCGCATTTTCAGGTACCGCAGTACAATCCGCCTTATCACCCGTAGAGGTAGCGTCGGTAAAGCGGCGAATCGCCTGCAATTGAGGGGCCTCACTTTTAGAGCGTAAACCGGTCTCTGAATCCTCAAGTTCTTTTAGATAGTGATGACACACATAATTGGAGCGTCCTTTAAGCACCGACACCAACGCCGGTATGCCCATCGCTTTACAGACCTGTGGCACATCCTTATTAAAAATTTGATCTTGTAGATTACGGGTACCCGTAGAGATGATCACCTTACCCGGCGCCAGTAATGCAGGTACTAAATAAGCCCATGTTTTGCCCGTACCTGTACCGGCCTCAGCCACCAAAATACTTTTTTTGCTAAAGGTGTCTTCAATCGCCTGTGCCAATTCGGTTTGCGCATTGCGCTTGGTAAACGTAGACACTGCTCCGGCAAAAGGACCATCATCAGAAAAAAACCGACTTACATTAAAACTCAAAGGAACTTCCTAAAGGGTGATTAGAACAAATTATTCTTATATTGACACAAGCAATTGTAGCAATCCTGCTTGATGAATATATTTGGCTACCTAATTATGGCAAAATGACTAGCTTTACTAAATTAAATACTTGAGAGTGAAATGACAGAATCTGTAAGCCAACGCCCTGAAAATTCATCATTGGACATTCCACAGGAAGTTGATAGTAGCCGTATTATTCAGCAATTAGCTGATGAACTATCGGTCAGAGCCAACCAAGTGTCTGCTGCCGTCGGATTAATGGATGAAGGCGCTACCGTTCCCTTTATTGCTCGTTATCGCAAAGAAATAACCGGCGGTTTAGATGATACGGTCTTACGACAACTGGAGGTTCGTCTACTCTATGTTCGTGAGTTGGAAGCGCGCCGTTTGGCTATTTTAGAATCTATTCATACTCAAGAAAAGCTCAGTCCTGCGCTGTATTCTGCCATCATGGCTGCCGATACCAAGCAGCGCCTAGAGGACTTATACGCCCCCTACAAGCCTAAGCGACGCACACGTGCTCAAATCGCGATTGAAGCAGGCCTCGAGCCATTAGCAGATGCTATTTTAGCAGATAAAAACGCTGTTCCTGAGGCCCTAGCTGCCGACTACCTCAACGAAGAGCATAAGATCACTGATACTAAGGCAGCGCTTGACGGTGCCCGCGATATCTTAGCTGAACGCTTCTCCGAAGATGCCGATTTATTGGCACAGATGCGTGAGTTCCTTTCCACACAAGGTCTTTTATATTCGAGCGTCGTTGAAGGCAAAGAGGAGGAAGGTGATAAGTTCCGCGACTGGTACGCCTTTAGTGAACGCTTAGCTACGCTGCCTTCACATCGTATTTTAGCGATGCTGCGAGGTCGCCAACAAGGCTTTTTAGATCTCCGCCTTGGTCTTCAGGTGGAAGATGAGGAGCAAACGCCCCATCCTTGTGTTGCGCGTATCGCCGACTACTTAGATTTAGATGCTGAGTTTGAAGCGATGGCTTCTCCTCGCGGCAAGTGGCTTGCTGACGTTGCTCGTTGGACTTGGCGTGTCAAGCTATTGACTGCCTTTGAAAGCGAGTTCATCACCCAACTACGCGAACGCGCCGAAGAAGAGGCCATTAAGGTATTTGCCGACAACTTAAAAGACTTATTATTAGCCGCACCTGCCGGTCCTAAATCCGTTCTCGGTCTTGACCCCGGCATTCGTACCGGGGTGAAAGTAGCCGCAATTGATGCCACGGGCAAACTACTTGATACAGCCACCATTTTCCCCTTTGAACCACGCAAAGATCGTCAAGGCAGCCTGAATACCCTGGCTGCGTTAGTCGCTAAACATCATATTGATTTAATCGCGATCGGTAACGGCACAGCGTCGCGTGAGACTGAACGTTTAGTCAATGAATTAATCAAAGACTTTAATCTGAATAAAGTCAAAAAGATCGTCGTGTCAGAAGCCGGTGCATCAGTCTATTCTGCGTCTGAACTAGCGGCCACAGAATTTCCAGATTTAGATGTCAGCTTGCGTGGTGCGGTCTCAATCGCCCGTCGCTTACAGGATCCTTTGGCTGAACTGGTCAAAATTGAGCCTAAAGCCATTGGTGTCGGTCAATACCAGCATGATGTGAACCAGCGCGAACTCGCTCGCTCTCTGGACGCAGTCATCGAAGATTGTGTCAACGCCGTTGGCGTCGATGTCAATACTGCTTCTGCAGCACTATTGGCCCGTGTATCAGGTTTAAACAGTACCTTAGCCAAAAACATTGTGGAATGGCGTGATAATCACGGCGCCTTTAACAACCGCAAACAGCTGCTTGATGTGGCTCGTTTTGGTCCAAAGACTTTTGAACAGGCTGCCGGTTTCTTGCGTATCCAACAAGGTGATAACCCACTGGACGCCTCGGCCGTTCACCCTGAAGCCTACCCCGTCGTTGAGCGTATTCTAGCAAAAATCCAGCGCGACATTAAAGATATTATGGGTCAAACAGCGGCCCTTCAAGGCGTTTCACCGACTGATTTTACCGATGAGAAATTTGGTTTACCGACGGTAAAAGATATTTTTAATGAATTAGAAAAACCCGGTCGCGACCCTCGCCCAGAATTCAAAACCGCCAATTTCCAAGAAGGTATCGAGTCTATTAGCGATCTGATCCCCGGTCTGGTTTTAGAGGGTGTCGTAAGCAACGTCGCTGCTTTCGGCGCCTTTGTTGATATTGGCGTAGGTCAAGACGGCCTGGTTCACATCTCTGCCTTATCTGACCAGTTTGTCAAAGATCCTCGGGAAGTGGTCCGTGTCGGTCAAACAGTCAAAGTCAAAGTCATGGATGTTGAGGTAGAGCGCAATCGTATTAACCTCAGTATGCGCTTAGATGACGAGCCGGGAGTCGGCAATAATCATCATCGCTCTGCCCGCAGTGATAGCAAAGGCAGCAGTACCAATAAAGGCAATCCTAGAGGCTCTCATCAGGGTGGCCAGAGACAGAGACGCCGCGAAGCCGAACCAATGGGTGCGATGGCAGCAGCCTTTGCCAAACTAAAAAAGTAGATTTGAGTCGCTAAGACCTCAAAAGACTAATAACTAAAAAGCAGGCTGATAGCCTGCTTTTTAGCATTTAAACACCGGCGCTGTGACCGCTAAAAACTTTTAACACACAGCCAATCAGTAAGATCAAAACACCGGCCGCAATGAAAATTATAAAAGCTTGTTTTGCTTTTTTCATGCCTTGCTCGATTTGTTCCGGTGTCAGTCGCTCTAGCTGCTCTTTATTTTTACCACTGGGCTTTACGTATAAAGTAGCAAAACAAAACACCCCAAAAAAGGCGACAATCACGCCCAAAACAACTAAAGCGGTTGAAACGGAAGTTAAGGCCATGTCTATAAAATATCCTTGATATTCGTTAAATAAGAGGCTTATGATACCTGTAAGTTGCCTTATTGTGAACGCCAAAACTTACAATGCATGATGATTTAATCTCCGCTGACGATCACGCCAATCCGGTAAAAACTTATCCATCAACGCCTTAAAGCGATGATTATGACTGGGCTCAAATAAATGAACCATCTCGTGAACCAGTACGTACTCTAAACTTTCCAGCGGCTTTTTGGCCAATTCTGTATTAAGCCAAATCCTTTTGCCATCGACTCTACAACTACCCCAGCGCGTTTTCATGGTGCGAAGACGAATTTCCGGCGTCGCTATCGACATTTTCTCTTCCCACCTAGGGACTAGCTTCCCTAGTTGCTCAGTAATAGCATCTTTATAAAAACGTTCTACGACCAAGGCCTTCTTTGCCGTGGTCGTGCCCGGGCGTACGTACAAATGCAATGTATCTTGCCTTTTGATGAGCTCATGCTTAGCGTGACGTTCAATGATCTTTAGCTTTAAGGCATCACCCCATAAATAATGCGTTTCGCCCTCTATATAATTGTATGCTAGCGGTACTTCATAATGGATAAACTTTTTCTTCTGCTCCCGAATCCATGGCAGACGCTCAGTGATAAACTGCATCACTACCCTATCACTCAGTCGCTTAGGAATAGATACAGTTACCTGCCCGACAGGCGGCTTAACACGTATGTAAAGGTTCTTTATCGCTTTACGGTGTAATTGAATATCAATTGAGTCAACTTGAATAATTTCCATGAGAGGAATTATAGCGCCCTAACGTTTGAACAACAAAGGTCTGAACCCTGCTCTCAGTTTAGGATTAAACAATAAGGCCGCCGCCATACCAATCACTATCCCCCAAAATGCCGAAGCCAATCCTAAAAAACTCATCCCTGAGGCTGTTGCGATAAAGGTCAGTAACGCTGCTTCACGGTTTTCTTTATCCTCAACCGCCAACACAATATTGCCATTGATTGAGCTCATCAACGCCAAACCGGCGAGAATAGCCACTAACTCTGCCGGAAAAACGGCAAATAAGGTCACGATTGCACTGGTACAAAATGCACCGATAATATAAAAGACACCATTACTGATACCTGCAATGTAGCGTTTATCCGGATTAGGGTGACTATCGGGTCCTGTCGCAATCGCCGCACTAATTGCTCCTAAAACAATACTCGGCGCACCTGTTAAGGCGTTAAGCGCGGAAGTGGCACCCGTGACGACCATGATGGGTCTGGACTTCACATTGCGATAACCATCCACCCGTAAAATCGCCATACCGGGTAAATATTGACCACTTAAGCTCACTAAGACCAAGGGGATACTCAAACTCAAAATGCTGAAAACACTAAACTCCGGCACAATCAATTGAGGCGTCACCCACTGTAAATTAAATTGCTCAGTATGTAGCTGCCCGGTGACAATAACAAAGAGCAGTCCGGTAGCAAACACCGCCACAATGCTATAACGTGAAAAATAGCGCTTACCTAATAAGTACACGCTTAACATCAAAACTAACAACAGCGGTGAACTGCCGATGGTATTAAACGCGGCCGCGCCGAACTGGAATAATAGACCGGCCAACATTCCTCCGGCGACACCCTGCGGTATCCAAGCCATCAATTTATCGAAACTTCCGGAGATACCGATTAACACGATAATCAGTCCGGCCAACATATGGGCGCCGACCATTTCCGGCACTGTCAGAGTGGGAAAAAGCGAGAGTAATAAAACCGTACCGGGAACTGACCAACCGGTCATGATTGGCATTTTAGAGACATAACTGAGAAAAATTCCGCTAATGCCCACCCCCATAGAAATACCCCAAACCCAACTCATCATCATGTCGGTGGAGACACCTGCCAGTGTTGCTACCTGGAAGACAATAATTAATGGGCCAGCGTAGGCAATGATTACGGCTAATAAGCCCGCAACAACAGCAGATAGAGAAATGTCTTTAAGCATTCATGGTCTCGTTTTGTTTTTAATCAGACTTAAAGCCTAAAATTGTACCCAGCAACATAACTTATTACTATACGGCTTTACACCTGTTATGGTTAACGGCTTTGATTAGCGTTAGGACTTACCGTTTAGCCCATAAAATACCGCACCAACGCAGCCATCAGAAAGCCTGAGGAGATAGCGATGAGCGGTCTTTTTACTATTAAAATTAATACTAAGGTCGTCAACAGAGCGAGCCTTGCTCCCAGGTCCCCTTCTACTGCGACCGGAGCCAAGATGGCAATTAATACGGAACCGGACATAGCACCAATAAAGCGACGTACTCCATCACTAATTGGCACAAAAGACATAATAAAAACACCTCCCCAACGTGTCGCTAATGTCACCACCGCCATAATCAGGACAATAAGGAGAGCATGTGTCGTACTTATTTCCCAGTTCATGACTTAACACCTTCCTTCCAAAATACACCCACTAAACCACCAGCAAGTGCACCGACGACCACGTGCATATTTTCCGGTAAATACCAATAAGCTAAGATAGCAACGATCGCGGCCACAATCCAAACCACTACGATCCTTAAGCTCTTTTGGCCACTCATTACCATGGTTAATAAAAAACAAGCCATCACCATATCCAAACCGAAAACTCGTGGATTTTCAATTAAATAGCCAAAGTAAATACCTAACCAGGTGCCGATAATCCACATTAACCACAAAGCTAAACCACCACCGACAATATCGGCTAAACCGGATTGACCTTGTTGATACTTAGGCAATGCTTTAGCCCAATTCGCATCAGAAATGACCAGCATATAACAATAGCGCTTAACCGTCGGAATGTCCTTAAGCCAAGGATAGAGTGAAGCGCCCATTAAGATATGACGTGCATTAATAAAAAACACCGTCACCACAAGTGGCATCACGGAAATAGACTGCCCCCATAATTCCAAGGTAGCAAATTGCGAAGCTCCTCCAAACACTAAGGCACTCATCAACACCGTATTGAACCCATTGACACCGGTCTGTATGGAAGCCAGCCCAAACGCCAGTCCAAAAATCAGCACAAACACGGAAATGGGTAGCATTTCCTTAAATGCTACCCAAGTCTCCTGAGCCGTTAATTGTATGTTTTTAGAACTCATCCCAACCCTGCAATGACTGCTTATTCAGCGCTAAATAAAGCCAGTTGATTTAACAGTTTAGCCTTCCAAACCTCGGCACCTACCTCGGTTTCATCGACTGCGACTGCCACTAACTGCCCATTAAGCGATAGCTGATAAAGATCATTGACCAGCGTAAACTCAATTGCACCAGGGTCACTTTGCAGTGCTTTAATTTCTTGACCTGCAATTTGTGGGTTAGGGAAAGAAACCGAACGCAACAGCTCCTCTCCCTCCGTACTGATTAAACGGAACATAAACTGCCCTGTGTCATCTTTAAAACTGACAAAACGCGGCGTCTTAACGGATTTCTTGGTAGTCTTCTCTTTGACTTTATTTGGTGTTTCACTGCCAATGGCATGGAAGCGTCTTAGGCCTACGGCTTGACGAATTTCTTGAATAAATGGTTGAGAAATTTTTCTGGCTTTTTCCGCACCGGCTAATAAAATCTCTTCGATTTGCTCAGGCTTCGCCATCAACTCTACATAGCGCTCACGCATTGGCGCAATAATTGTTTCAAGTTCATTGCCAAGCATTTTCTTAGCTTCACCCCACCCTAAGCCCTCTCGCAGCTCTTGAGCAAAGGCCTCAGCCTTAGCCGGTTCAACAAAAGCACGATAAATGGCAAACAGATTAGAATCATCCGGATTTTTAGGTTCTCCCGGTAACTTAGAATCTGTTTTAATCTGCGCAATGGCTTGTTGTAAATCTTTGGCCGTCCCTTCAAATAGTGGAATGGTATTATTGTAACTCTTAGACATTTTACGACCATCCAAGCCCGGTAAGGTAGCTACCTCATTATCAACTTGCGCTTCGGGCAGGACAAAGAACTCGTTGCCCTTGCCGTAGTGGTAATTAAATCGTTGAGCAATATCACGAGCCATTTCTATGTGCTGAATCTGATCTGCGCCAACCGGCACCTTATGTGCATTGAACATTAAAATATCAGCTGCCATCAGGATAGGATAAGAATAAAGACCCATGGTCACGCCATCGTCCGGCTCAACACCCGCTGCTTCATTGGCATCAACACTGGCCTTGTATGCGTGCGCACGATTCATCACCCCTTTGGGGGTAGAACACGTCAGAATCCAAGAAAGCTCCGGAATTTCAGGAATATCCGACTGGCAATAAAAGGTCGCTCGATCGGTATCTAAACCGGCTGCTAACCAAGTGGCAGCAATTTCCAAACGTGAACGCTCAACGCGATCCGCGTCATCACACTTAATCAAGGCGTGATAGTCCGCTAAAAAGAAAAAAGCATCAACATCCGGTTGATTACTCATATCAATCGCAGGACGAATAGCTCCCGCATAATTACCAAGGTGAGGTGTGCCTGTGGTGGTCACCCCGGTTAATACTCGTTGAACTTTGCTTTGCTCTGTCTTAGCACTCATTGGAAACAGACTCCGTTATGTAATTTAATATTAAAGCTTAACGTAACTACGACGTTCGCGCTGCATATATTCTTTAGATTGCATTTCAGTGATGCGCGACTCGGTACGGAAGAACTCATTAGATAATACACCCTCTGTATACAGTTCAGCTGCCTCAACCTCAGCACTCATGACAAGTTTTACATTGTAGTCATACAGTACATCAATCAACCAAGTAAAACGACGTGCCGGTGACGCTTGCGCAGCAGTCATTTTTGGAACATCTGATAAAAAAATGGTCTCAAATCGAGTGGCTAATTCTAAAAAGTCATTTTGTGAGCGATTATCCTCACAGAGTGTTTTGAAATCAAACCAAGCAACATTCTCAGCAACACCCAAGGCCTTCATCGGTCGATTTTCAATCGTTAAGATCGCCTCCTGAAGGGACTGCCCGCTAATCTTTTTATATAAATCTTCCATCGCCTGTCGATTTTCAGCAGTCAGCGGTCGATAATAAAGCGGCACTTGCTCTAAAGTACGGCGGCGATAATCAACACCCGTATCGACATTAATAATATCCATTTTCTTTTTAATCAGTGCAATCGCCGGCAAAATACGGTCTCGGTGTAAACCATCCGGATAAAGAGTCGATGGTTCATAATTTGAGGTCATAACAAAGGTGCAGCCGTACTCAAAAAGCTTTTCAAGTAGGCGGTGTAAAATCATTGCATCAGCAATATCAGACACATGAAACTCATCAAAACATATCAAACGATACTTTTCTGCCGTACGCTTAGCCACCACGCCTAAGGGATCCTCTGTCCCTCTAATCGCCTGCATTTGCTGATGAATACTGCGCATAAACTCATGAAAATGAATACGCACCTTACGCTTATACGGTAAATAATTATAAAAAGAATCCATCAAGAAACTTTTACCGCGCCCTACACCGCCCCATAAATACACACCCTTTGGCACATTCGGACGATTGATCATACGCTTTAGAAAACCATTACGCTGATCTTTAAAATCGATTAACTCTTCAAAAAGATCCTGCAGACGCATAATCGCTTTTTCTTGAGCAGCATCGGCAACATAGTTTTTCTCAGCTAGAGCCTTACGATAATGATGAATAACATTCATAAAATTTTATAAATAATAAAAAAATGCCCTAATTAAGCTTACTCAATATAGGGCATCTATTGCACACAGTAACTATCAGCCTATCGAGTATTGGTGAAACAGGTCCACCAATACCGATCAATGTGACAATCAATAGTTAAAAGATTAGAAGTTAACGCTACGCTTATCAACCCCTAAAGCAGCTTCTTTAAGTGCCTCAGATAGAGTTGGGTGAGCATGACAAATACGTCCGATATCTTCCGCTGCGCCCTTAAACTCCATAATGGCAACTGCTTCTGCAATTAGCTCAGACGCTTGTGGACCAATGATATGAACGCCCAACACCTCATCAGTATCAGCGCAAGCGATCACTTTAACAAAACCGTTGGTATCACCTAAGGCACGCGCACGACCATTAGCTAAGAATGGGAACTGACCGACTTTATATTTTCTACCCTCTTCCTTAAGCTGTTGCTCGTTTTTACCAACCCAAGAAATTTCCGGAGAGGTATAAAGAACGCTAGGAATGGTATTGTAGTTAACCTGACCATGCTCACCGGCAATTCGTTCAGCTACCGCAACACCCTCAGACTCAGCTTTGTGCGCAAGCATCGGACCGCGGACAACGTCGCCGACTGCCCAAACATTAGCCAAGTTAGTTTGACAATTATCGTCTACCTCAATGAAGCCGCGCTCATCCATCTTAAGACCGACAGACTCAGCATTTAAACCCTCAGTGGTAGGCACACGACCGATAGACACAATTAACTTATCAACTTCCAAGGTCTGAGCCTCACCCTTAGCATTTTCATAGCTAACGGTAACGTGCTTAGCCGTCTTTTTGACCCCACCAACCTTGGCACCAACTTCGATTTCCAAGCCCTGCTTTTTGTAGATCTTGGCAGCTTCCTTGGCAACACCCTCATCAGCGACGGTTAGGAACTTAGGCATGCCCTCTAGTACGGTGACTTCGGCACCCAAGCGACGCCACACACTACCTAACTCAAGACCAATGACACCGGCACCAATCACACCTAAACGCTTAGGCACTGCCGGAATATCCAAAGCACCGGTATTAGATAAAATTTGCTTCTCATCAAACTCTACACCGGGCAAAGCACGTGGCTCAGAACCCGTCGCGATAATGACATGCTCAGCTGTAAGCTCAGCGTTGTCTTTACCCTCAACAGCAATCTTATAACGACCGTTATCGGCTTTACCGTCAAAAGATGCACGACCGGAGAAGAAATCAATTTTATTCTTTTTGAATAAAAATAAAATACCGTCGTTATTTTGTTGAACTACCGTGTTTTTACGTGCTAAGAACTGATCGATTTTCATCTTAACGGAAGAAACCTCGATACCATGCTCTTTAAAACCTTCTTTGGCATGCTCATAATGCTCAGAAGATTGCAATAAAGCTTTAGAAGGGATACAACCAACGTTCGTACACGTACCACCCGGTTTCGGTTTGCCTGACTCATCAACCCATGAATCTACGCAAGCAACCTTTTTGCCTAATTGTGCTGCGCGAATCGCTGCAACATAACCACCGGGACCTGCACCAATAACTACTACATCAAACTCTTTACTCATTACTCTATCCTAATCTCTATTCAACAACGCCCCGAAAGCACAAGGCTTAGTGGGGCGTTTGATAATTAACCTCTATGGTTTATAGGTCTAATAGTAAACGAGCAGGATCTTCTAATGCATCCTTCATCGCTACTAAACCTAACACAGCATCACGACCGTCAATCAGACGATGGTCATAAGAAAGCGCTAAGTAGTTCATTGGGCGAATAACGATTTCACCGTTTTCAACAACCGGACGCTCTTTTGTTGCGTGTACACCTAAAATGGCAGACTGAGGCGGGTTGATAATAGGAGTAGACATCATTGAACCAAAGACGCCACCGTTAGAGATAGAGAAGGTACCACCGGTTAACTCATCGATGCTCAAACGGCCTTCGCGTGCTTTAACACCGAATTCGGCGATTGTCTTCTCAATGTCAGCTAAAGATAGTTGATCTGCATTGCGAACAATCGGTACCACTAAGCCACGTGGTGAGCTAACCGCCACACCGATATCAAAGTAACCGTGGTAAACAATATCGTTACCATCAATAGAAGCATTGAGTAGAGGGTACTTCTTAAGAGCAGCAACGGCAGCCTTAATAAAGAAAGACATAAAGCCTAAACGTACGCCATGCTCTTTTTCGAATTGGTCACGGTACTTAGCACGTAAGTCCATCACCGGCTTCATATTGACTTCGTTAAACGTAGTTAGGATCGCATTTTCTTGTTGAGATGCTAATAAACGCTCAGCAACACGAGCACGTAAACGTGTCATTGGTACGCGCTGCTCCGGACGGCCGTCTAGAGACTGAGCGATTTCTACCGGTGCTGCCGCTGGAGCAGCTTTTTGAGCTGATTGGGCATCAGCTTTAGTCACACGACCATCTTTACCCGAGCCCTCAATATCAGAAGCGCTTAGACCCTTTTCAGATAAGATTTTTGCAGCAGCAGGAGAAGCAACATCACCTTTATTAGCAGCAACGGCAGCTGTTGGCGCTGGAGCAGCTTCTTCTTTTTCAGCGGCAGGAGCGGCTGCAGTAGCAGAAGCGGCAGTATCAATTTTAGCTAATAGCTGCTCAGACTCTACGTCTGAACCACCTTCTACAATAATCTCAACTAACACACCATCCGCTGGAGATGGTACTTCCATGATCACTTTATCCGTTTCAATTTCAATCAGCGTTTCATCTTGAGACACTGCTTCACCGACCTGCTTGTTCCACTCCATCAACGTACCTTCGGATACGGATTCAGAAAACTGCGGTACTTTAACTTCTACGATTGACATAATTTTGTTCCTTTAAGCGATGTTAATAACTTTAATAATGTGCTTTTAAATTTTTAAATCATCAACAGGCCTTAAGATTTTTTAAGGCCTGTGCCGAATATTACTTAGTGAGCGTAAAACCACGTAAACGCGGACTAAACGCCTGCTCGAGCAATGATTTTAGCTGCTCATTATGCAGTGCTAGATATCCTACGGCAGGTGAAGAGGACGCGGCACGACCGGCATAGCTCAACTTCTGACCTGCTGACATATTTTGGTAAATATGATGCTGAATGTAGAACCAAGGTCCTTGGTTCTGCGGCTCATCTTGTACCCAAACAATTTCCTTAAGGTTAGGGTATTGCTGTAACTCTGCCTCAAACTCCTTGTGAGGGAAAGGATACAATTGCTCAACACGGATAATAGCCACATCATCAATCTCACGCTCTGCACGATTGCTTACTAAATCAGAGTAAACGCGGCCAGAGCAAACCAACAAGCGATTAACTTTATCTTTGTTAATCTCGGTGTTAGTTTCGCCAATCACCATTTTAAACTCACCTTCGGTGAAGTCCTTTAGCGGTGACGTAGCAATTTTGCTGCGTAATAAAGATTTTGGCGTGAAGATCACTAAAGGTTTACGGAACTTGCGAATCATCTGACGACGAAGCAAGTGGAAAATCTGTGCAGCATTGGTAGGCTGTACACATTGGATATTGTGGTCAGCACATAACTGTAAGAAACGTTCGATACGTGCAGAAGAGTGCTCAGGACCCTGACCCTCATAACCGTGAGGCAACATCAGAGTTAAACCGCAATGACGACCCCACTTCGCTTCACCGGACGCGATAAACTGGTCAATCACTACCTGTGCACCGTTGACGAAGTCACCGAACTGAGCTTCCCAGATGGTCAAAGTATTTGGCTCTGCGCTTGCATAACCATACTCAAAACCTAAGACTGCCTCCTCTGACAAAACAGAGTCAATCACGGTGAAGTTGGCTTGTTTTTCGGAAATATTACTTAATGGAACGTAATATCCCTCGTCCCAACGCTCACGATTTTGCTCGTGAAATACTGCATGACGGTGCGTAAACGTACCACGACCGGAGTCTTGACCCGTAATACGGATTGGGTAACCATTGGCAAGCAAACTGGCAAAGGCCAAATGCTCACCCATACCCCAGTCTAAATCGATCTCACCATCGATCATCGCACGACGGTCTCTAAGCAGTCGCTTAACCAGCTGATGCGGAACAAAATTCTCAGGGATGGTGGTAATAGCCTCGCCCAATCGCTTTAATTCAGCCATTGGAACGGCAGTCTCAGCATGATCAGTCCACTTAGCGTCTAGGAATGGTGTCCAGTCAGTCGCAAACTTACTGTGGTAGTCAGTTAGTACAGGCTCAACGGTACGATTGCCCTCTTCCATGATTTGACGATAGGCCTTGACCATCGCCTCGGACTCACCCTCTTCGAGTACGCCTTGGTTTAATAACTTATCAGCGTAAAGCTGACGAGTACCCGGGTGCTTCGCAATGGTTTTGTACATTAACGGTTGAGTCAAAGACGGTGTGTCCTGCTCGTTATGACCTAATTTACGGAAACAGATAATGTCAATCACGACGTCACTACCAAACTCCTGACGGTAGTCTACGGCTAAGCGAGTAACAAAAGTCACTGCTTCTGGGTCATCGGCATTGACATGAAATACTGGTGCCTCAATCATCTTGACGACGTCAGTACAATAAAGCGTAGAACGTGAGTCACGTGGGTCGGACGTAGTAAAACCAATCTGGTTGTTAATCACTACATGAATGGTACCGCCAACAGAGTAACCGCGAGTCTGAGACATATTAAGCGTCTCTTGTACCACCCCTTGACCGGCAAAAGCAGCATCACCGTGAACCAACACAGGGATCACTTGCTCAGTATTGCCACCACGACGCTCTTGACGAGCGCGGGCACTACCCTGAACGACCGGATTAACAATCTCAAGGTGAGACGGGTTAAACGCTAGGGTCATATGAATTGGGCCGCCTCGGGCATCCAAATCACTGGAGAAGCCGCTATGGTACTTAACGTCACCATCAGTCAGATCACCGTCCTGTTTGCCCTCAAACTCGGCAAACAAATCACTCGGCATCTTGCCCATGATGTTGACTAATAGGTTTAGACGACCACGGTGAGCCATACCGACTACGATATCTTGGCTGCCTTTGGTACTTGCGTGGTTTACCAACTCGTCCATAGCAGAGATGAAGCTCTCACCACCCTCTAGGGAGAATCGCTTTTGACCTACATAGCGAGTATGTAAATAACGCTCAAGACCCTCTGCTTCTGTTAGTTGCTGAAGGATACGCTTCTTGTCGTCATTGTTTAATTTTTCTGTGGACTGAGAAGCCTCTACACGCTCCTGAATCCAACGCTTTTTCTGAGGATCAGAGACATGCATATACTCAACACCCACGCTACGGCAGTATGTATTGCGTAAAGCTTCTAAAAGCTCACGCAAAGTCATATGCTCTTTTTTTGTGAAGTAAGTATTGGTTGCTGAGAAAGTTTCTTCGGCATCTGCCTCAGTTAAACCGTAAAACGCCGGATCTAACTCCGGGATTTCGGGGCGCTCTGCGCGCTTCAGCGGATCTAATTGTGCATGACGCAAACCTAAAGAACGATAAGCAGCAATTAACTGCTGGACTTTAAGTTGCTTACTAGCCATTTCGAGGCAAAGTTGCCTATCAGCTTTGACTGCTAAACGATTTTCTTTTGCTCTCTGTGCAAAAGATGCAATCACTGCTGTATGGTTTTGGTCGCGTGTCTCTGAATTACCGTCAGTCGCCGGCTGATGCTGTAACTGATCAAAGTAATCACGCCAAAACTCCTCGACACTATTTGGATTGGCCAAATAGTTCTCATAAAGCTCTTCTACATAGGCAGCATTGCTACCGAATAAGTAAGAAGAGTTATTTTTTTCTAAAAATGTTGACATTATGCCTCACCGTTTTGAGTGTTTCACCCTAAAAGGATGCAGATTTTAATCTAACCTTCCGCGTACGGCCTGCACCGATAAGCGGATAGCAAGTATCCCGAGGGACTAGCCCTTATTAAATAAAGCCATAACAAGAGTTAGCGCGGATATAGTGATACTATCCGCACACATACTTCATAGTAGTATAGATCAATCTAATATTTTTTTCCTATAAAAAAAGATGGTGAACCTTTATAAATCGCACTCTATGACCAGATCACTCTAAATAGTTGTTGCACAGTCACACAGAGCAAAAAACACAAAATATGTCCCATTTGATACTATAAAAATAAAAATCAGCTATGCCAATATAGGGTTTTCGACAAATCTATTCGGCACGACCTTGTCTACTGTACCAACTGCTTATGATTACCCCAATATTCCGAAGCCTAACACAAAGCTTATAATCTTATGTAAGATACTGTATTCATGCATTAGCGGATTATTTACTAGGAGTCAGTTTTATGGTTGAGAAAAACAAACTAAGTCAAATGGCTTTGGACTATCATGAATTTCCACGTCCGGGCAAAATTTCTGTGGTCCCTACAAAGCCACTCGCCAACCAAGACGATCTGTCTCTTGCCTACTCTCCTGGTGTTGCTTCTGCTTGTATGGCGATTTTTCATGACGGCGACCAGGCAGCCGCACGCTTTACCTCACGATCCAATTTAGTCGGTGTTGTGACCAACGGCACTGCCGTTCTAGGCCTTGGTAATATCGGCCCATTAGCCGCTAAGCCAGTGATGGAGGGCAAAGGCGGTTTATTCAAAAAATTTGCCGGCATCGATGTATTTGATATCGAACTCAATGAAAATGATCCGGATAAATTAATTGATATTATCGCTGCGCTAGAGCCTACACTGGGAGGCATTAACCTAGAAGACATCAAAGCACCTGAGTGTTTCTATATTGAAAAAGCATTGCGCGAGCGTGTTCATATTCCGGTGTTCCACGATGACCAGCACGGCACCGCCATTATTTCCGCTGCAGCTATATTGAATGGTCTTAAATTAGTAGAGAAGTCCATCGAAGAGGTTAAGTTGGTTGTTTCCGGTGCCGGTGCAGCCGCCATTGCCTGCTTAGACTTATTAGTGGCACTGGGACTGAAAAAAGAAAACATGTTCGTTTGTGACTCTCGCGGCGTTATTTATGAGGGACGTGAAGAAAACCTCGAAGAAAACAAAGCGCGCTATGCCCAACAAACCGAACTACGTACCTTGGGTGATGCGGTTGCTGGTGCCGATATCTTTTTAGGTTGTTCTGCAAAAGGCGTTCTAACACAAAACATGGTTAAGACGATGGCTGACAAACCATTGATCCTAGCCCTCGCTAACCCCGATCCTGAAATCACACCGGAAGACGCTAAGGAAGTTCGCCCTGATTGTATTGTCGCAACCGGTCGTTCCGACTATCCAAACCAAGTTAATAACGTACTTTGCTTCCCGTTTATTTTCCGCGGTGCGCTTGATGTCGGCGCCACTCGCATCACCGAAGAAATGAAAATGGCGTGTGTCCATGCCATTGCTGAATTAGCTCAGAGCGAAGTCAATGATGAGGTAGCCGGCGCTTATCCCGGTGAGGATTTAAGTTTTGGGCCCGAGTACATTATTCCCAAACCGTTTGACCCTCGCTTAATTATTACCATTGCCCCGGCAGTCGCTCAAGCGGCAATGGATTGCGGTGTTGCCACCCGACCTATTGATGACATGGAAACCTACAAGGTACGTTTAAACGCCTTCGTTTATCAATCCAGTCAACTAATGCGCCCTCTAATGAAAATCGCAAAAAATCAGGCACAACGCGTGATTTTTGCCGATGGTGAGGATGAGCGAGTACTACGCGCAGTCCAAACAGTACTCGATGAGAAAATTGCCAAACCCATTTTAATTGGTCGCCCGGAGGTTATCCGTATGCGCACCAAAAAACTAGGATTACGCTATTTAGGTCACCCAGATTTAGAGATTGTTGACCCTGAACAAGACGATCGTTTTAACCAAGTTTGGCCTCGTTATCACGAACTGCGCGCACGTTCCGGCGTAACACCGAGCGTAGCCAAAGCCATGGTCCGTAAGCACAATACAATCATTGGTGCACTGATGATTGATCTTGATTATGCTGATGCCATGATCTGCGGCGTCAGTACTGATTTTAACAATCAAGTCAACTTCATTCGCGACATCAATGGCAGTACTTTATCTAGTGGCACCATGGCAGCCATGAACGTGATTTTCACGACAGACTACACGCTCTTCTTATGTGACACCCACATTAATGAAGACCCGACAGCAGAACAAATTGCTGAAATTGCTTTGATGGCCGCTGAAAAGGTCAAACGCTTCGGCATGGTACCCAAAGTTGCGCTAGTTTCACATTCTAACTTTGGTAACCACCGCACTGCCTCCTCAATCAAAATGGCCAAGGCACGAGAAATTCTTGCCAATATCGCACCGGATTTAGAGGTAGATGGTGAAATGCATGCAGATGCTGCACTTTCCGAAAGCATCCGTCACACCGCACTGCCAAATAGTACGCTTAGCGGCAAAGCCAACGTCTTAGTCATGCCTAACCTTGATGCCGGCAACATCACTTATAACTTACTCAAAATGACGAGTGGCGGTATTGTGTTGGGTCCCGTTTTATTAGGCAGCAATAAGCCTATTCACGTTCTGACCACGAGCACCACAACACGTCGCATTATTAATATGGCTACATTAGCAGCGGCTGACGCACAGGGAGAAACTAAAGTACCCGAAGGCGTAGTAGACTCTAAGCTACAGTCTGTCAGCAAAAAAGCTGAAGATATCTAGGACTTATAGCAAATAAGAGCTCGTTCAATTTTGCTGTAACGACAAAAAAGAGGACCTGTTATGGTCCTCTTTTGTTTATTATTGTATTGTTTTATTTTTAAAGCCATTTGAAAAACTAAAGGAAAACTGAGATGGGATATGATTTGGGAAGACTAATCCTTAGAGTCACACTAGGTATTTTAATATTACTTTATGGATTCCATAAGGTTAAATACGGCTTAGGACATATCCCCCATACACTCAACTCATACGGCCTACCGCCATTTCTGGCCTATGGCGTATACATTAGCGAAGTAATTGCTCCACTCATGATTATCATCGGTCTCTACACCCGACCTGCAGCAGGAGTCATTGCTTTTAGTATGTTATTAGCCATTTTCTTTGTACACACACCGCGACTCACCGCCTTGAATAGTAGCGGTGGCGCAGTCATTGGGCTCGAGTACATGTTTTTAGCATCTGCACTGTGCCTCATGCTAATTGGTGCCGGTCGCTTTAGCTTGAATAGCCCTTATAATTAATCGTGATATCTGTTCGGGCTTTAGTAAGATCATCCAGCATACGCTTCAAACCCTCTAAAGCCCCGGATGTCCGAGTCATATCCTCGCTAACAGACCCCCACTGAAACTCTAGCGACTCTGCAACATCACCCAGCAAGACATCATGCAAGGCATCCAAATTAATAGCGGTATGAGTTGGCAATTTAACCTTAGCCACTAAGCGCTGATAAAAATCATCTAGCGACTGGATACCGTCTAAATCAATTGCCACCCTATCCTCACTTGACTTCGTGGCACTATCTGACTTTAAATCCTGTTGACGCGTTTTTATATAGGCAGCGACCGCTTGATTCTTCGCATGCCATTTTTTAAGTTGACGTGCATTATAGCGACGCGCTTTTTTTGTCGATAATTTTAATAACATACCGGCACCTGCTCAAAACTCTCATAATGATCAATAGTGACATACATAGCCTCATGCCCTTGATATACCAAACGCTTAGCATTACGCTTTAAACCCAAATAATCTAAATCAGCTTCACGGTAATTGCCCTCAGGTAGGCGTCTTTCATAATTTCCAAAGTGATCACCACCGATAGACTTGCCCCTAAGCTTGGCAATCTCATTAAACGGCTGCCCCGGATGCCATCCCAACTCTCGTGCCTGATTCTTAGTGACAAACTTAGCAGGCAGCTTATTCTCATCTCTCAGTGAGCGGACAATACCGCTTAGCTCGATGACATTAATCAGACCATCCAATTTCTCAAGATTAAATATCGCCAACACGACCTCGCAACGCTGATTCGCTTCTTCTAATGAAGGCAAATCACTTCCGTCAAAATCAGACTGCACTCGCCCCATCGCATAGGTGCTACTCATATTAAAAAATATAAATAGACTGATAAAAATTAAGAAAATCCTATTGAAAATAATAGACTGTGACATTATCCTGTAACCTGTAATTTAATTTAAATATGGGAATTATTATTTAGATAGGCTGTCTCATAGGTTGTAATGATTTTTATTCATAACCGTAGCCATAGCGTCTAAGCATACTTTATAATCTAGCAAAGTTTGCACAACGCTTGCACACATATTATAAATATAGTTCACAGGATACCCCATGAAGTCCCTTATCAATTTCCTAATTCTGGTCCTAATTGTCGCTATTTTAGGATTTTTGGGTTGGTCAGCTCTCGACAAAACCCTTTTCGCTGATGCCGAACAACAAGTACCGCCACAAGAAGAAACAGGCATACCGGCAGCGCCACAACCGACTCCTGAAGCACCGATAGCAATCAGCCCTGAGGAAGCGTTTGGCACGACATCAGACAACATGGCAGCGCAAGACGCTGAGATCAGTTGTGAAAACGCAGGAGAGACGATTGGAGCAATTTACGATATGCACATCGAGGGCAAGTCTACAACTGAGATCAGTCAATACTTAGCAGGGCTGGATGCCTATAGTCAAACAGAAATAGAAATGTATAGTCAGATTGCTCAAAGCATTGAAGATGCGCCAAGCGATCAGCTTTTACCACGTCAAGAAATGGTCGAACAATTTAGATTGCAATGCGAAGCTGCCCTATCTAATTAAACCAACCATAGAGCCGTTGATACACAATCAAAAACAGCCTGTTCAATCAAATTGACAGGCTGTTTTGCTAACTGAGCAATGTGTAAATTACTGTGCAGCAGCTTGTTTGGCCTCTGGCCATACAGAATTTACGACAGCAGATGCAACTTCTTCGCTATTTACGCGGAACAGGAATAAGTTATCGCTTTGGCGGATACCGCTGAAAGAAACGGCTTCTGTTTGATTAGAAGCACGGTTAAGAGCAGCAACGGCGTAACCACGATTTGCAGGCACTGCATCTAACGCTACTTTACCCTGCTCGCTCACGTTAAGAGCAACGTAGACGTTATTGTTTTGATCGGCAACAATATCGTGTGAAGTAACGTCAGCAGCTGTGAACACAGGGGCTGCTGAAACATAGATAGTTTGCTGCTCACTAATTTGTACAGGACGGAAACCTTGAACTGGAGTCACAGAGGCTTGGTATACTTGTAAAGCGGCTTGGGCTTCAACTACTGCTTGCGTATCAGCAGCTGAGCCAGAAGTCGAACCTGTCGTCTGGCAACCAGCTAAAACAACAGCTAAGGGCAAAATCGCTAATCCTAGTTTGCGAGATAATTTCATAATATAAGCGTCCTCTTTGATTTTATAGACTAAAAAGTTTGGCCTGCTCTAATCGCTGCAGTAACACCAAAACAATTTAAAGTTACATCATCCAAAATATTTATTCAAGTTAAGAATGATAAAACAATGTGTTCAAAGTTTAACGGCCTAAGCCAGACCACTACCGCTTAGACCGTTAAACTCATTATAACGACACAACTGCCGAAGTCCACTAATGATTACTGACGAATCAAATCGGCTGCATCACGCGCACTGACTAGTGTAGGCATTGGCATGAGTAAAACGCCATCCATCAATTCGCCCTGACGACCTTCAACGGTTGAAACAACATTGCCATTAATGCTGGCTAAAATGTGACTATAGCCCTTGCGAGCTTGGGATAACTTAGCGATGGAATCAGGCTTTAGACGCAATGCCAAGGCAGGCTGATCATCCATTGTCTTAGCAACAAACGCATTTTGGATATCTTCGCGCTTTAAAGTAATGCCATTGGTGTAATAATGGATATCTCCCGCTTTAAGTCGCTGCTCTTTATCAAGCTTTTTAGCGTCGGTGCTGCCGACATAAATTTCCAAGGCATTTTCACCGCGACGCTTAACAAGCACTGGCACTGCGGTCTGCTGCGCGTTAGCAGCGACAGTCGACTGTTCTGTGTTGGATGCTCCATTGGTCTTAGGTGCAAAGGTTTCGCAAGCAGTTAAACCAAACAATGCCATTGATAGTGCAGCAATTTTTAAAGCGCTTTTAGAAAACATCAGTTTATCCTCTCTACAGCTTCTAAAGTTATTAGAACAAAAAAATAGTTTAAATTTCAATTAGTTAGACGACAATATTAAATCTTTACCTTAACTGAATTGAATTATACAAGAAAGCCAAGAAAATCAACATAAATTTTTACTTTGACCCTTTAAATCAATAAAAATAATTAATTAAAGTAATGCTCACAGCGATCAAAATCATTTAAATCAATCGTATGAATCGAGCTATCCAGCTTAATTCGCTTGGCTACTAACCCACCATACTCCACCGGCCCACTAAAAGGCTGAGTATCTAACCAATACATCCTGGCAGAAAGATAATACTCACCCCTAGGCACATTGGTAAAAACAAACTGCCCGTATTGATTGGTCTTGACCGTACGAATTTTAGAACGATAATGCTCATTTGCCGGCCCGGTTAATACATTACCACGTCGACAAACCTCTTCGAACCATTGGGTGCTGGTCCCCGACACCGGATTTAATATCACAGCAACCAATGCGCCGGTGCGTTCACCAAAGCTTTTGTAGTCGCTAATATAGGCGCGCCCCACAAGCTGCGCATAAGCCGAGCCCTGCTTTATGTCAGCCGGATTAAAAGCCACACGCTCAACCTGCTTGCGACTTCCTTTGTCGAAGAACCCGTGTCTTGGACTACTTGAACAGGCTGTCAATATAAGCACGGCACCGAGCAGTAAAAACTTAAGATTTTTGATATTAAACATAGAATGCATATAAATTAAATGAGTCCTAACGGCTTAGTTTAACAGGGCTATTCAGTTATTTTTTATCTTTTTTACGGCGATGCTCTCGATCTAATTCGCGTAAAAACGCCAATTTATCAGCAATCTTAATTTCTAAGCCACGATTGACCGGTTGATACCAAGCGGGTGGCCTCATGTCATCAGGAAAATAATGCTCTCCGGCGGCGTAACCATGAGGCTCATCATGCGCATATCGATACTGTCTGCCATGGCCAAGCTCCTTCATCAGCTTAGTCGGTGCGTTACGCAAATGAACCGGCACAGGTCGACTCTTATCATGTTGAACAAAGGCTTTTGCTTTGTTGTAAGCCATATAAGCTGCATTACTCTTAGCGGCAATCGCCAAATAAATCACTGCCTCAGCCAAGGCTAATTCGCCTTCAGGACTCCCGAGACGCTCATAGGTTGCAGCAGCATCATTACAAATCTGCATGGCACGGGGATCCGCTAAACCAACATCTTCCCACGCCATGCGCACAATTCGCCGCGCCAAATAGCGCGCATCGGCACCACCATCAATCATACGGCAAAACCAGTAAAGAGCAGCATCCGGATCGGACCCCCGAACTGATTTATGTAAGGCACTGATTTGGTCATAAAAAGCATCACCACCCTTGTCAAATCGTCGAAGATTTTTAGGTAACGACTGCTCCAACCAAGCTTCATCAATGAGAGAGATCTGCGCATTTTCTGCAGATTCCAGCACGATTTCTACTGCATTAATCAGACGACGGGCATCACCATCCGCCCAAGCCACCATCTGCTCAGCTGCTTCAGGTGTTATGAGAATAGAAGAATCGATACCGTCGTCCTGAGAATCATTTACTAATCGTCGATTAAAAATCGCTAACGCCCTAGTTAACAGCTCATTTAAGTCTGCTTCAGCAATCGCCTCTAGCACATAAACACGCGCCCTCGATAACAGAGCTGAATTAACTTCAAAGGAAGGATTTTCAGTCGTGGCACCAATAAAGGTAAATAAACCGCTTTCTACATAAGGCAAAAACGCATCCTGCTGCGCCTTATTAAATCGGTGCACCTCATCAACAAAAAGAATGGTCTTACGGCCTTGGCTTTGAGCGATCTGTGCTTTTTCTACTGCCTCCCGAATATCCTTAACTCCGCCTAAAACAGCAGAAATGGCAATAAACTGCGCATCGAAGCCATTCGCCATCAGACGGGCAAGCGTCGTCTTACCGACACCCGGGGGCCCCCAAAACACCATTGAGTGCGGTCGACCCGACTCGAAGGCAACACGTAGAGGTTTCCCCTCTCCCAATAAGTGCTGCTGCCCAACGACCTCATCTAAGGTGGTTGGGCGCATTTGCTCTGCTAAGGGAGCATGAAGGCTAGCATAGGCTTCTGTTAATAAATCAGACAAGATACATCCAGATTAATCACATATTAACGACATCAACGCCCTTTGGCGCAGTAAAACTGAACTCACTCGCCGAGATGCGGGCATTGGCATTAAAATTTCGTAATTTAATGGTCGTGGTTTGACCAAAAGAATCACGAATTCTCAACTCAGCCGGTAAGTTATTGGCAAAGGCAATATCCATATAACTCATGCCCTGATCTGCTACTTTGGGCGTTGCTCTTAACCAAACCATACCATCTTGTTCGGGTAATACCTCAACACTAAAGGTATCGTCTAAATCATTATTACCAAACAGAATCGACGCCGGGGAAGCACCGACTGAATCCTGCACATTGCGGATAGTTACCTGCGCTAAATCCGGATCATACTGATAGACCTTTTGACCATCAGAGATAACTTTTTGCTCATAGGGCTTGCTAATATGCCACACAAACTTCCCCGGACGTTCAAAACTGAAGGTACCGGACTGGACTCCCTTGCCTTGAGCGCCGCCACCACTTTGTTGTGCGAATTGACCGGTAGCCGACTTGATATTCTTAACAAAATCACGCAGCTGCTGCTTAGCGTCACTTTGCGTTGTGTTTTTAACATCAGGGATTTTAGTAAACTGCATATTACTAAGATCAATGGCCTCTCCGACGCCCCCTTTGAAGGCATCAGGACTAACGGTAAATTGTGCCAGCGCAGCAGTACTACCAAAAGACAAGGCAAACACGATAGGTAAGCTTAATTTTTTGAATTTATTCATTTTAAAACCCATGATAATTAATGGTTGAATTCATTCACTTTGTAACACTACTATTTACCCTAAGCTTGAACTATTGGTAACCAAGCGTAAAGTAAATTTCAGAACACCGTGATGGATTCAAAGTGACTGCTAAGCCTCAAGATCCGCTTCATCAGCGCCAGTATTGGCCGGAGCTAAAACTTCACGGCTATTATTAGAGCCCATTGGAGAAACAATCCCTGCATGCTCCATTTGCTCCAATAAACGCGCAGCACGGTTATAGCCAATACGTAGCTGACGCTGTACTGAAGAAATAGAAGCGCGACGTGTTTTTAATACAATATCTACGGCTTGATCATATAACGGGTCTGCTTCAGGATCGGCAAAACCGGTCACACTGCTTAAACCATCGCCGGTTTCACCCGGCACGCCCCCCTCTAAGACGCCATCGATATAATCCGGCTCTCCCTGTTCCTTGAGATAATCCACCACTCGGTGTACCTCATCATCAGAAACAAAAGCGCCATGCACTCGCTGAGGAAAACCTGATCCCGGCGGCATATACAACATATCACCCATACCTAATAAAGACTCCGCACCCATTTGATCTAAGATCGTACGAGAGTCGATCTTGGAAGAGACTTGGAAAGCAATACGTGTTGGGATATTGGCTTTAATTAAACCGGTAATCACATCCACACTCGGTCGTTGGGTCGCAAGAATCAAATGAATACCCGCAGCTCGCGCTTTTTGTGCTAAGCGCGCAATCAACTCTTCGATTTTCTTACCTTGCACCATCATGAGATCGGCTAATTCATCAATGACCACCACAATCATTGGCAAGGTTGTTAAGGGCTCCGGTGAATCAGGAGTCAGACTAAATGGATTGTCAATCGTTTCACCACGTGCTTCTGCCTCTTTGACCTTATTATTAAAACCGGCGATATTACGTACGCCCATTTTACTCATCAAGTTATAGCGCTTTTCCATTTCACCAACGCACCAGTTTAGTGCATTTGAGGCTTGACGCATATCAGTGACCACCGGCGCCAACAAGTGACCGATGCCCTCGTAAACACTCATTTCAAGCATCTTAGGGTCAATTAAAATTAAGCGGACTTGAGAAGGATCTGCTTTATACAGCAAAGACAAGATCATGGCATTAATACCAACCGACTTACCCGACCCGGTCGTACCCGCTACCAATAAATGAGGCATTTTTGCCAAGTCAGCTACCACCGGATTACCGGCAATGTCTTTACCCAAAGCAACGGTTAACAGTGAATTGCTTTTATCATACGCTTGTGAACCGATAATCTCAGACAGACGCACGACTTGGCGACGCGGGTTAGGTAACTCAATACCCATGAGATTTTTGCCCGGAATGTTTTCAACCACACGCAAACGAATCAAACTTAAGGCTCGGGCTAAATCCTTGCTCAGATTAACAATCTGTACACCTTTGACCCCTGACGCGGGTTCAATTTCATAGCGAGTAATCACAGGACCTGCTTGTGCCGCTACAACCTCGACCTGGACATTGAAATCACTCAGCTTTTTCTCAATTAAGCGCGAATTGTACTCAATAGCATCTTCACCCACAGGCTCTACATAGTCTGAAGGCGGGTCTAAAAGCTCCAGGCCCGGAACATCACCGGAAATAACAACTTTTGTACCTGCTTTGCGCACTACTTTCGGCTCAGGCTCGAACAGTTTAGCTTGCTTAGCTGCGACAGCTT
Source organism: Oligella ureolytica DSM 18253 (assembly GCF_000373745.1). Classification (GTDB taxonomy): domain Bacteria; phylum Pseudomonadota; class Gammaproteobacteria; order Burkholderiales; family Burkholderiaceae_B; genus Oligella; species Oligella ureolytica. The sequence goes on from NZ_KB892279.1 coordinate 131,528, forward strand.
TTTCAGATACCGGAAACGCTTTAATGGCAGGCTCAATTTTTAGTGATCGGTCAGACGGCGGCAACTGCTCTTTATGGGCAGTAATTTGCTCTGCCATTTCTTCTTGAGCAGTCTCACCAATACGTCGGTCGACACGCTCCGCTCTCAGCCTATCAAGCTTAGTAAATATACCGGCAATAGCGCCACCGATTCGCTCGGTGATATGTAACCATGAAAAATTAAAAAACAGGCTAAAGCCCCAGAAAAGCATGGCCACCATCAGGAACATGGTTGGTGTCGCACCAATATAACGAGCTAACAAACCGGAAAACAACTGCCCTAAAACGCCCCCGGCTTGGCCCGGCAACTGCTGCCCGATGCCTTGCATCTGCGTACTCTCTAAGCCAACCGAGCCCAGCAGTAACATGATAAAACCTACCGGAACCTGCCACTTAATACTCGGCAGCACCAGCTCAGGATCTAAGTTTTTAGCAAAGCGGCTCATTAATGTCTTATAGCCTACATACAAACGTTGCAAGCAAAGAACAACGAACCACCACGCTGAAAAGCCGAATAAATACAGTAAAATACTTGAAAAGTAAGCACCAAAAGCGCCAAACGCGTTTTGAATCTCACCGGAACCGGAGGTACTGACCCACCCCGGATCCGTGGCATGCCACGTAAATAGCATCACTGCCAACGATAAACCTGCAATCAAATAAAGCACCCAACGTGCTTCGCGCAACATCATCACAAAGCGTGAGTTCATCAACACCTGCTCTGGAGAACGCATGCGAACATTACGCTTACCGCGTCCTGTTATAGGGGATTTAGAAGTTTTAGCCATAGCCGTATATTATAATTGGTTTATTCTATTTTTTTAAAAAATCCATTTTAATGATATTAAAGATGAATAACGATAACCACGCAAAAGTAATTATTTTAGGTTCCGGCCCCGCCGGATACTCTGCTGCCATCTATGCAGCAAGGGCAAATCTTAAGCCGATGCTAATCACCGGCCATGCCCAAGGGGGTCAATTAATGACCACGACTGATGTAGATAACTGGCCTGCCGACTGGGATGGTGTCACCGGCCCTGAGCTAATGAGTCGTTTTCTTAAGCATGCTGAGCGTTTTAACACCAACATTGTATTTGACCAAATTGATCGAGTCGATCTTTCGGAGCGTCCGTTTAAACTCTACTCCAATATGGGTAATGAGTATAGCTGTGACAGCCTGATTATATCAACCGGTGCTTCAGCCAAATACCTGGGATTAGAGAGCGAGCAACGCTATTTAGGTCAAGGTGTTTCTGCTTGTGCCACATGTGATGGCTTCTTTTATCGCAACCAAGAGGTGGTCGTTGTTGGCGGTGGTAATACAGCAGTTGAGGAAGCTCTTTATCTCTCTAATATTTGCTCAACGGTCACCTTAGTCCACCGCCGCGATCAATTCCGCGCAGAGCCGATTTTAGTCGACAAGCTCATGGAAAAAGTCGAAAGTGGCAATATCAAATTAGAGCTATTCCACACACTGGAAGAAGTGCTAGGCAATCAAAACGACGGTGTGACCGGCGTACGTTTAAAAAACACACAGAGCGGTGAAGAAAAAGAGCTCGCTGTGAATGGTGTGTTTATCTCGATTGGTCACCATCCAAATACCGACATCTTTGAAGGTCAGATAGCGATGGACGGCGGTTTTATTATTACTAAATCCAACCCTCAGCTACAAACCATGACTTCAATTCCCGGCGTTTTTGCTGCGGGGGATGTGGCCGATAATATTTATAGACAGGCAATCACGAGTGCGGGTACTGGTTGTATGGCTGCACTGGATGCTCAACGTTGGTTGGATACAGAAGGTGAAAAGTAATCTTAAAGGCTCTCTTCAAGACTTAAAAAAGCTCAGCAAGCAATTTTCCAAAGAGCAAGCCAGTCAACAAAAGGCTAAGCAAACTGCCGCAAAACAGCGTCAACGCATTCAGTCAGCAGTCACCGACGAGGATCGTAAGATATTCTTAGCCTCAATACGTGGCACCAAGCGCCTAGCAAGCGCCAATCGCATTGAATCCTCTGCTGCTCCACTCAACTCCAGAGAGGCAGAGTTTTTCAAACAAAAACGCGCACAGGCCGAGGGCAGAGATATATTAGCCAGCGAACGTCGTCGCAGTCATGCAGACACTACCGCTGGCCGCACGCTCCCCGCTCATGCGCAGGCATCAACAAGAATTGAAGCAGCTCATGCAAGCAAACTTGGCCAACACCTTGACGATGGTGCTTTTTTACGTAACCCCGACGCAGCGGATATCATCAAAAAGCTCCGACGAGGCCAGTGGCCGGTTGAAGCTAGCTTAGATTTGCACGGCGCCAACTTGGACGAAGCAGCTGAGCGCTTTGACCGCTTTATCCATACCTGTATTGAGCATGGAGTGCGCTGTGTTTGTATTATTCATGGACAAGGCTTTGGATCCAAAGACAACAAACCCGTACTCAGGGATGCTGTTCGTAGCTGGTTACGTGATTTTGCAGCTGTTACTGCTTATATCACAGCACCGGAAAATATCGGTGGCGCCGGCGCTGTCATTGTGTTGCTTCAGCACAAATAGAAGGTTGACAGTTAACAAGTCAAAAATAAAGCTAAAAAATAAAGCTAAAAAACAAAAGGCGGACTCACATGAATCCGCCTTTTATTTTTATAATGTTTTTTATTCTACCGCACTACTAACTTATCTGAAGCTGTCTCGTACTTCCTGTATTTATATGCTTAGTAACGCAGACCCAAAATACTACGATTGGGATTTATGCTCATGCAGAGCGCGTCTCCTCACCTGCATGTAGGTACTATACGTTATATTTCTATATATTACAGTTAGGGAAAGCACTAATATTTTGTAAAAATCAACACTTACAGTCAACATTTACGTAATTCACTAAGGGTTAATTTAGTCCTAAAGCGTTCAAAAGGAGTACACTGATCGGTAACAATTATTATTCCAACCCTTGAAACCCTTAAGATAGAGAGGAAAACATGAGAATTGAAACTGACTCGATGGGCAGTATCGAGGTATCTGAAGACAAGTATTGGGGAGCGCAGACACAGCGATCTATTCATAACTTCCCCATTGGCGTAGAGAGATTCAAGTGGGGTCGTACCATGATTCGCTCTCTCGGCATTCTTAAAAAATCTGCTGCGTTGGCCAATGGCGAATTAGGGGAAATTGACAAAGACATCGCCAACCTTATTGTCCAGGCCGCTGATGAGGTCATTGAGGGCAAATTAGACGAGCACTTCCCACTAGTCGTTTTCCAAACGGGTTCAGGCACTCAGTCAAATATGAACACCAATGAAGTCATCTCTAATCGAGCCATCGAATTAGCCGGTGGCAAGATGGGTTCTAAGTCACCTGTACACCCTAATGATCACGTTAACCGCGGTCAATCTTCCAACGACACTTTTCCTACAGCAATGTATATTGCTACCGTGCTGGAGCTAAATGAAAAGCTTTTCCCGGCAATTAAGGTGTTGCGTGATACCTTAGCTGACAAAGCGGAGGCTTATAAGAATATTGTTAAGACAGGCCGTACCCATTTACAAGATGCCACGCCCATCACCTTGGGCCAAGAAATTTCCAGTTGGGTTGCGCAAATTGATTATGGTATGGCTTCTGTAGGACGCAATATGAAAGGTCTCTATGATCTAGCGATTGGCGGTACTGCGGTTGGTACTGGCTTAAATGCACATCCGGAATTTGGCAAACTATGTGCCGCTAAAATTGCTGAAGCAACCAATTATCCTTTCCATAGTGCAGAAAACAAGTTCTTTGCCCTATCTGCTCATGACGCGCTTACTTCTACGTCTGCCGCTTTACGTACTCTCGCAACCGGCCTGATGAAAATGGCAAACGACGTACGTTGGTTAGCGAGTGGTCCACGTTGTGGTATTGGCGAGATCAGCATTCCTGAAAACGAACCCGGCTCCTCCATCATGCCCGGCAAGGTCAACCCTACACAAGCTGAAGCTCTAACCATGGTCTGCGTACAGGTCTTTGGTAATGACGCGGCCGTCGCCTTTGCTAATAGCCAAGGTAACTTCCAGCTAAATGTGTATAAACCGGTAATGGTTCATAACGTACTTGAAAGCATTCAACTCTTGAGTGATTCTATTTTGGCCTTTAATGACCATTGCGCTGTCGGCATTGAGCCGGAACTGGAAAAGATTCAACAAAATCTCGACAAGAATCTAATGCTTGTTACTGCTCTAAATAAGCACATTGGCTATGACAAAGCGGCTGAAATTGCTAAAAAAGCGCACAAAGAAAAGCTCAGCTTACGCGAATCTGCTTTGGCCTTAGAGTATCTAAGCAATGAGGAGTTTGATAAGTACATTGTGCCTATTGATATGACGCACAACAACTAACTTTCTCTAAAGCAAACGACAAAAGCCTGATAATCATGATTATCAGGCTTTTTGCTCTTTTGAATGAGTAATCACTAAAGAGGATTAGTCCTCATAACGACGCTCTAAAATCTCTAATGAGGGTAGCTTTTTGCCCTCTAAAAATTCCAAAAAGGCGCCGCCACCGGTAGAGATATAACTGATTTTATCAGCCACACCAAACTTAGCTATGGCCGCTAATGTATCACCGCCACCGGCAATTGAAAAAGCATCACTTTCGGCAATTGCTTTTGAAATAGCTTCAGTACCACCGGCGAAGGCATCAAATTCAAACACACCGACCGGACCATTCCAAACAATAGTACCTGCATTATTCAAAATACCGGCTAATGTCGCGGCTGTCTTGGGACCAATATCGAAAATCATATCATCTTCCGCTACCTCATTTGCCGCCTTAGTGGTCGCTGGTGTATCAGCGGAAAACTCCTTGCCGACCACAACATCTTCAGGAATCGGCACATCAGCACCACGACTACGCATCTTCTGAATCACAGACACACTCTGCTCAATCTGAGCGGGTTCAGCCAATGACTTACCAATGGCCATTCCTTCTGCCAACATAAATGTATTGGCAATACCACCACCAACAATTAGTTGATCCACTTTGTCTGCCAGCGTTTCAAGCACAGACAACTTAGTCGACACCTTAGAACCGCCTACAATAGCCACTAATGGTCGCTTAGGATTTTCTAAGGCAACGCTCAGTGCAGTCAACTCAGCCTCCAATAACGGACCGGCACATGCAACAGGAGCATACTTGGCAATACCATGGGTAGATGCCTGAGCACGATGAGCCGTACCAAAAGCGTCATTAACATAGACATCACAAAGTAGAGCCATTTTTTGAGAAAGCTCATCGCAGTTGCTCTTTTCACCGACATTGACACGACAGTTTTCTAAAACGACCACTTGACCGGGCGCAATGTCAACACCATCGACCCAATCCTGCACCAACTTCACCTCTTGGCCTAATAACATAGCCAAATGCTCAGCTACCAGCGCCAAGCTGTCTTCGGCACGGACCGCTTCACCCTCAGTAGGTCGTCCTAAATGAGAGTTAACCATGACGGCAGCACCACCATCTAAGGCTAATTTGATCCCCGGAATTGAAGCACGAATACGCGTATCCTCAGTAATCTCCCCTTTGTCATTAAAAGGTACATTTAAATCAGCGCGGATAAAAACACGCTTATTTTTGAGTTCGCCACGTTCAGCTAAGGAAGAAAGTGTTTTAATTTTAAACATCAAAAGCTCCAATACAACAAAAGCGGCATTCAATCATTGCATTGAAATGCCGCTTTTAATTGAGTGATTTTTTATATCACCAACAAAACAAAACCTGATTACTTAGCATTCATCAAGGCTACAGTATTGTCGAGCATGCGCTGTGAAAAGCCCCACTCGTTATCATACCAAGCTGATACTTTGACCAAACGACCCGACACCTTGGTTAAGGTTGAGTCATAGACACTGGACTCATTAGAGTGATTAAAGTCACTCGAAACCAATTGCTCGTCATTAAATCCCAATACGCCTTTTAGTGCCCCTTCAGAAGCCCCTTTGAGGACCTGATTAATTTCTTCAACGGTCGTATCACGGTTAGCAATAAAAGATAAATCAACCATGGATACATTAATGGTTGGAACACGTACAGCATAGCCATCAAGCTTACCGTTTAACTCAGGCAACACGAGACCTAAAGCCTTAGCTGCGCCGGTTTTAGTTGGAATTAAGTTCATGGTAGCAGAACGAGCGCGACGTAGATCTTTGTGACGTACATCTAATAACACCTGATCATTGGTATACGCATGGATCGTCGTCATCAAACCGCTTTCGATACCGATAGCATCCTGTAAAGGCTTGACCAATGGTGCTAAGCAGTTAGTGGTGCACGAAGCCGCAGAAATCACGGTGTGCTCAGCTTTTAATACGTCATGGTTAACACCGTAAACCACTGTTGCATCAACATCATCACCACCCGGAGCAGAGATAATCACTTTCTTGGCACCGGATGCTAAGTGAACTTGAGCTTTTTCCTTGCTGGTAAAAGCACCCGTACACTCTAACACGACGTCAACATCAAGCTCACCCCAAGGTAATTCCTTAGGATCACGCGTCGCAAACAAACGGATACGATCGCCATTAATCACAAAATGGTCACCGTCTAATTGCACATCCGCATTAAAACGACCATGAGTTGTATCGTATTTTAATAAATGAGCATTAGTTTCAAAATCGCCCGACATATTGATAGCTACGATTTCAATATCATGCTTTTTGTTGTTTTCATAGTGGGCACGTAAGACATTACGGCCAATACGTCCAAAACCTGTAATAGCAACACGAATAGTCATTTTAATTATTCTCCCTGTAAAAGATTCTTAACGGCTTCAACCACTTTTTCAGCAGTTAAGCCAAAATATTTAAATAGCTCACCGGCGGGTGCTGAAGCACCATAGGTATCAATTCCCACCACAGCGCCATCACGACCGACATATTTATACCAAAGGTCAGAGCTTCCGGCTTCCACTGCAACAGTCGGTAATGCCTTAGGCAGAACACTGTCACGATAGGCTTTGTCTTGACGATCAAACACATTAGTTGAAGGCATTGACACTAAACGCACAGAAATACCTTCAGCCGCCAACTGATCTTGAGCTGCTTTAGCAATCTCAACCTCAGAGCCTGTCGCTACAATAACGGCCTGAGCATTGTCAGCATCGCTCAGCACATAGCCACCTTTGGCGATTTGAGCCACAGTCTCGCTATCACGTGACATAAACTGTAAGTTTTGACGAGATAACAATAAGGCGCTGGGACCACCCTGCTTAACCTCATTGCCTATGGTCACCGGACGTGTCACAGCGGACTGCCAAGCTACGGCAGTTTCTACCGTGTCACATGGACGCCATACATCTAAGTTTGGAATGAGTCGCAAACTGCTGGCATGTTCGATTGATTGGTGGGTCGGTCCATCTTCGCCTAAACCGATTGAATCATGCGTAAAGACATGAACCACACGCTGTCTCATCAGAGCGGCCATACGAATGGCATTGCGTGAGTAATCAGAGAAAGTTAAAAATGTACCGCCAAAGGGTAAATAACCGCCGTGTAAGGCAAGACCGTTCATCACGCCGGCCATACCAAACTCGCGCACACCGTAATTAATATGGCGACCAACCGGTGAATCTTTGCCCGCTCGCACCGCAACAGCACCCTTCCAATCAGTAAAATTAGAGCCGGTTAAGTCTGCTGAACCGCCCAACATCTCAGGCAAGATGTCTTGCAAAGACTGAATCACGAATTGAGATGCCTTGCGTGTAGCAACGGTTTCGGCTTTTTGAATTGTTTCATCAAGGAAAACCTGAAAACGCTCAGCAAAATCAGTAGGCAGCTCGCCCTTGGTGCGACGCTCAAACTCAGCGGCCAATTCCGGGTAAGCTTTAGCATAATCAGCAAAAACACCAGCCCATTGAGCTTCCTGCTGCTCACCCTTGGCACGTTGATCCCAAGCGCTTTGAATTGCTTCAGGGATCACAAATGGCTCTGCATCCCAGCCAATCGCTTCGCGGGTCGCCTGAATCTCATCAGCACCCAACGGCGCGCCATGCACCTTAGCTGTACCGGCTACATTAGGTGAACCCTTACCAATCACTGTTTGGCAACAAATCAACGTAGGACCGCGATCATCCTCGGCTGCCCAAGCTTTAGCCTGCTCAATCGCAGCACTGACCGCCTCGACATCATGACCATCGACCTCAGGAATTACCTGCCAGCCATAGCCCTCAAAACGCTTGGCGACATCCTCGCTAAACCAAGGCTGCACCTCACCATCAATAGAAATACCATTATCATCGTAGAGTACGATAAGCTTACTCAGCTTAAGCGTACCGGCTAAAGAGCAGGCCTCGTGAGAAATACCCTCCATAAGGCAACCATCTCCCACAAACACATAGGTGCTATGATCAACAACCTTGTGCTGTGGACGATTAAACTCTTTAGCGAGCAATTGCTCGGCTAACGCAAAGCCGACCGCATTACTTAAGCCCTGCCCCAAAGGACCGGTCGTCGTTTCGACCCCTGCAGTCACGAAATTTTCGGGGTGACCGGGCGTTTTGGAGTGCAATTGACGGAAGTTTTTAATTTCATCAATTGGCAAATCATAACCACTGAGGTGCAACAATGAATAGATCAGCATTGAGCCATGACCATTTGATAAAACAAAACGGTCGCGATTAGGCCAAAGTGGATTATTGGGGTTGTGATTAAGATGACGTGTCCAGAGTGCTACAGCTATCTCTGCCATACCCATAGGGGCGCCGGGGTGTCCCGAATTGGCCTGCTGAACAGCGTCCATTGAAAGCGCGCGAATTGCGTTTGCTAAATCCGTCGGTTGAATACCTGAGGAAGAGTTCATATCCATCCTAATTCAGAAATTTCGTTCTTTAAATTGACTTATAATTCTATCATTTATAGGTTACTGCTTGGAGCTTTATGTCTTTCCCTCGCTTTTTCTACCCTGTCTCTTTAGCTATTGAACAAGTCGTTGAATTACCAAGAGAAATCGCCAATCATGCCGGTCGTAGTTTACGCTTGCGTGATGGCGACACAATCACATTATTTAATGGTTCGGGTGGTGAATACAATGCTGAATTGTTTTTCGATGATGGCGTTGCCATGGCAAAAATTATTGATTTCACACAATGCAATCGATTACCTCAGGGAAATATCAGTATTGCTCAAGCACTGCCAAGCGGCGATAAAATGGATTGGATTATTGAAAAAAACAGCGAGCTGGGGCTTCACTCCATCCACCCTCTTAAAGCCGAGCGCAGCATACTCCAACTCAGCGGTCATCGACTGGAGAAGCGCTTACAACGCTGGCAAGCGATCGCAAATAGTTCTGCCGAACAATGCGGTCGTAACATTCCACTAAAAGTAAACGACTTAAGCTCAGTAGCTCAATTTTTAGAACAGCAAAGCTACGATCTGGTACTCGTATGCCACCATGAAAATGGCACTAAACTCACGGATTATTTGGCTGACCACCTAAAAAACGGCATATCTCAACAGCCCAATATTTGCTTAGTGATAGGCCCCGAAGGTGGCTGGTCTGATAATGAGTTAAATTTATTTGAACGCCACGCCTCTACACACCCAGCTTCGCTACAAAAAGTCATTTGGGGAGAACGGGTGTTCAGAACAGAAACGGCGGCCCTCGCCCTTGCTTCAGCATGCTTAGCTATATTTGACTGGAACTAAGACGCTTACGAATCAAATAATAGCTAGTTATATTTACTACTTTGGCACTTAATCTTCGCTAATCTCACCGTAACGCGCAGGGGCCTTGCCGGGCTCAGGCGCTTCATGAGGTCCTACGTGCTCAACATAATAGACAAACTGAAGCCCTTTGCTTTTAGCAAACTTAGTTGAATCTTCCAAAATGACAGTCAGTTGCTGAGCAAATTCTTTTAAGGCCTCATCAGCGGAGTGTAATTGATTTAACCAAAGCACCATGCCTTTTCTCTGATCTGAATTAGTTTCATTAAGACAGTCAAGTAAAGCTTCGACATCCGATCCGAAAAAAGAAGGATAATCTACCGTTTTAGCGATCGCTCGCAATACGGCGGAGACATTACGCGCCCGATCGCAATCCACATTAAAAAAGGCAATGCCCTTTGATGCTGCTAGCTCACTAACAGCATCAAGCATCGCAAGCGACTCCGGGATTTCGCCGCCAACCTCAAAGACCTGCTCTAAGTTTGTCGCCTTTTGTTTGACCATCTTATCTCCTCAAACATACAAATTACAAGATAGTTTAAATTAAAAACGACCCAGCAGCGAAACGCCAAGTAGATTAACGCGTATTGGCGTCAACTACGGCTAAGACCGTCATGTTAATAATTCTTCTGACTGTAGCACTTGATGTCAAAATGTGCACCGGCTTTTTACAACCTAGTAAGAAAGGTCCGATTGCAACATTGCTGCCAACAGAAGATTTCAATAAATTATATGCAATATTACCACTTTGCATATCAGGGCAAATCACTAGATTCGCACTGCCGCTTAGTGGAGAATCAGGCATACGCTCCAAACGCAAACGCTCGTCAAGCGCCATATCACCATGCATCTCACCATCAATTTCAAGATCAGGTGCGCGCTCACGAATAATTTCTAAGGCTTCTCGCATTTTAGAACCGGACACAGGATAGTCTGTACCGTAATCTGAAGAAGATAATAAAGCCACCTTAGGCTCGATTTTCATGTGCTTCAGTTCTTCTGCCGCCATTAGAGTGATCTCGGCAATTTCTTCTGCGCTAGGATCAGGATTAACGTGCGTATCAGCGATCGCTATCATACGCTCGGGTAGAATTAACAGGTTTAAACCAGCATAAGTGGTGACACTCTCATCCATGCCGAGTACCTGATCAATCCAGTACAGATGACCGGCATAATGACCGGATGTACCGCAAATCATGCCATCTGCTTCACCAAAGTGCATAAGCATAGCACCAATTAAGGTCATTCGTCGACGCATTTCTACACGTGCCAAATCCTTGCTGACGCCCAGGCGTTTGCGCATCTCCCAATACGCTTGCCAGTAACGCTTATAACGCTCGTCCATCTCAGGATTCACGACTTCAACATCCTTTTCCAGATCAATACGTAAACCATAGCGTTTGATGCGTTTGGCCAACACTTCCGGACGTCCAATTAAAATCGGCGCACAAATTTTCTCGTCCAGCAACACTTGTACTGCACGTAAAACACGCTCATCCTCACCTTCAGTAAAGACAATTCGAGATTTTTTATTTTCTTCGATATTGAACTCACGGGCCATGGCGAACAATGGACGCATAAAGGCACCAGAGTGGTAAACGAACTCTTTGAGAACGCCGATATACTCATCAAAGTCCTCGATAGGACGAGTCGCCACACCATCTTCCATCGCAGCTTTAGCAACCGCCGGGGCAATACGTGTAATCAAACGCGGATCCAGTGGCTTAGGAATCAAGTACTCCGGACCGAAAGAAATCTCTGTGCCCTCGTAAGCCGCAGCTACACGTTCATTTTGCTCTTCTTTAGCTAAATTACAGATAGCGTGCACACACGCAATTTCCATGTTACGGGTGATAGCAATCGCACCGACGTCTAATGCTCCACGGAAAATATATGGGAAACAAAGCACGTTATTTACCTGATTAGGGTAATCAGAACGACCAGTCGCCATGACCACGTCAGGACGCACTTCTTTAGCCAGCTCAGGAAAAATTTCAGGCTCAGGATTGGCCAGCGCTAAAATCAATGGATTTTCGGCCATTTTCTTGACCATCTCAGGCTTCAGTACACCACCTGCTGACAGACCCAAGAAAACATCCGCTTGGTCAATAATTTGATCTAAGGTTCTGAGCGGAGTGTCCTGTGCATAGCGCTCTTTTTTCTCATCCATGAGCAAGGTACGGCCCTTGTACACCACACCTTCAATATCACTCACCCAGATATTTTCTAGGGGTAGGCCTAAATCTACTAACAAGTCCAAACATGCCAAAGCAGCAGCACCGGCGCCGGAAACAACCAGCTTGACCTCGTTGATATTTTTATTGACAACGGTAAGACCATTAATAAAAGCAGAAGAAACACAAATCGCCGTACCATGCTGATCGTCATGGAAAACCGGAATTTTCATACGCTCACGTAACTTTTTCTCAACGATAAAGCACTCCGGTGCTTTAATATCTTCCAAGTTAATACCGCCAAAAGTCGGCTCTAAGGCAGCAATAATTTCAACTAGCTTTTCGGGATCCTTTTCATTGATCTCGATATCAAAACAGTCAATGCCCGCAAAGCTCTTAAATAATACGGCCTTACCTTCCATCACCGGTTTTGAGGCTAAAGCACCGATATCACCTAAACCAAGTACTGCTGTACCGTTGGTGATTACCCCGACTAAGTTAGAACGAGCCGTGTACAAACTGGCATTAGCTGAATCCTTAACAATTTCATCACAAGCTGCAGCAACACCCGGCGAATAAGCCAAAGCCAAATCTCGTTGATTAGCTAGCTTTTTGGTTGGTTCAACTGAAATTTTGCCCGGTTTACCTTGACGGTGATAACGCAACGCCGCTTCCCGTAAATTCTCGTCCATTGACTTTCCTTTAAATACCTTTGGATGATTGAGTGATAACTTTAAAAAAACGCATCAACCGTCTGCTTCTTATGTATCGAGCAATTTAAGTCGATCGAATTAATGAATTCTAATACTAACTGATTCTTCACTCGATTACAGCTAAAATGGCTTAAACAGCTCGTCTAAGTAGGGGTATTGTCCTGAAGGATCGAATAAACTCTTGATGTCGCTGTCCTTTGCATTGCCGCAAGCACCACTATCATAAACCTCGTTCCACTGCTCAGACGTCAACAAAAAACGCTCAGTTTTGGGTATTTTTCGAATAACCAACGACTGCACCCATAGCAAACTTCCTCGATGACCTAAAAATACCCTGGCGATATTTGGATCGACTATGCTTTTATGCAGCGCATCAAATCGATAGACATAAGGCCAATAGCTGGCAGTTAATGCATTTTGCACAGATCTTTTTTGCAACAATTCAAATAGCTGTGGAATGGCCTTGTTTAGTAACGGGATACTTAATGGCGATGCATCATTGACGCCGAAGCCGCCAACAACCGCCGCATCACCATTACTAAAAACACCCTGAATACGCTCCACACCGGATAAAAAGCTAAGTCCCGGTCGGGCGTCATGATATTGCGGGTCAGCAAACCATTGAGCCAAACGCAGATGCGACGGCACACCTATAAACTGCTCATAACCCTGTGCAACCAAGGTACCGACCAAGGTGCCTGCTTGAGCTAAACAAGCTTCCTCACTAAAGAAATCCACCTGCTCTAAATCAGGTGAATGTATTAGCCATAGGCCGGGGCGACCGGTCAAACGACCAAAAGGTAATGTACCGTCGAGCACCAAAGCAATATCATACTCAGCGGCTAGCGCTCTGGCATGCTCAAACTCAATCTCTCGCTCCAGCTGTAATCTAGCTTGGGGAAAGCCATCTGCACTATCCGGCAAAACCTCCCACTGCCCTTGGGCAAAACGCCGCAAGCGTGTACAAAACATTGACCAAGGGTCGTCTGATAAGTTTTTTTTGAGATTAAAAAAGGAGCGTCGATCCATCTGCTTTGTAAATCAAATCGTTAAAACAAGCCATCTAAAGCCAAGCATTTAGACTAAGAAGTATAATGCCTTTTTGCTTTTGTTTTAAAAATGTCATACTGTTACTAGTTCTAGTATATCTTTATTTACCATCAGGCATATTAATATGTTGAAACCAGCTAATCGTGTTGCAGAATCCGTCACTTTCCATGCGGTTGAATTTGCAAAAAAAGCCCAGTTATTACGTGAATCCGGACGCGATATCGTTAGTTTAAGTATTGGGGAGCCTGACTTTACTGCTCCTCCACTAGTCTGTGAGACCTTGGCAAAGGCCTCACAAAGTGGACTTAGCGGCTATAGCCCGACGCTTGGTCTAGCGCCTTTGCGTTTATGCATTGCTGATTATTACAATGAGCAATTCGGTGCAAATATTAGTCATAATCAAGTAATCATCACTACCGGCGCTTCCGGTGCGCTGTTACTAACTGCCCAAACACTGTTAAACCCGGGCGATGAGGTACTCATGCCGGATCCCTATTATCCGGCTAACTTCAACTTTATCCTGACGGCCGGGGGGCGCACTAAATTAATACCTTGCACCCCCGAAGAGCGCTTCCAATTATCAGCTGAAAAGATCAAAGCCAACTGGGGGCCCAATACTCGCGCGGTCTTAATTGCTTCGCCCAGTAATCCGACCGGCACCAGCATCACCGATGAGGAATTACAAAAGATTTGTAAGACCGTCAAGTCTCTCGGCGGTATCGTGATTTTGGATGAGATCTATTTGGGCCTAAGCTATGACCGTCAAGCCAAATCGGGTTTGGCCTTTGATCCTGACATCATTGTCATTAATAGCTTCTCAAAATACTTTAATATGACCGGCTGGCGCTTAGGCTGGATTATCGCACCGGAGTCATTAGTGCCTGCCTTTGAAAAAATATCCAGCAGTCTGACCATTTGCGCCCCCACATTGGCACAGCATGCCGCCATTTCGTGTTTCGCACCTGAATCTATTGCACTTTACAATAAAAGACGCGCAGCCTTTAAAGAGCGTCGTGATTATTTACTCCCTGAACTTGAGCGCTTAGGCCTACATGTTCCGGTGAAACCTGACGGTGCTTTCTATATTTACTGTGACATTAGTAAATACAGCGACGATAGCGTTGATTTTGCGAATCAACTCTTGGAAAAAGCCGGTGTCGCCACCGTTCCCGGTCTGGACTTTGGCCCAACCTATGCTAAAACAATGCTACGACTGTCTTATGCAACCAGTATTGAGCAATTAAAAATAGCTGTTCAACGACTAGAGGACTTTTTAAGTGAAATATAAAGATCTCAGAGACTTCCTTAAACAAATAGAGCAACGTGGTCAATTAAAAACCATTGATATTCCCGTTTCTACTCATTTGGAAATGACAGAAATCAGTGACCGCGTTTTACGTGCTGAAGGGCCGGTCCTCTTATTTAATCACGCTGAACACGACGGACAAAAAGCCACCATGCCGGTATTGACCAATCTATTTGGCACACCGGAGCGAGTCGCTTGGGGCATGGGTGCCGATAACACCACAGCTCTACGTGAGGTCGGGGAGCTGTTAGCCGACTTACGCGAACCTCAAGCTCCACGAGGTCTTAGAGATGCCTTTTCTAAAGTCTCCATGCTTAAATCCGCGCTTTGGGATATGGCTCCTAAAGTACAGCGCTCGGCGCCTTGTCAAGAAGTCGTTCTCGAAGGCGATCAGGTCGATTTAAGTCAAATCCCTATTCAGACCTGTTGGCCCGGCGATGCGGCACCACTCATCACATGGGGATTGGTCATCACCAAAGGCCCCAATGCGAAACGTCAAAACCTTGGCATCTATCGACAGCAGCAACTTGGTCGCAACAAGCTCATTATGCGCTGGTTATCACATCGCGGTGGCGCACTGGATTTTAGAGATCATGCACTTGCCAACCCGGGTAAACCTTTTCCTATTAGCGTTGCCTTAGGTGCTGATCCGGCGACTATTTTAGGCGCCGTCACACCTGTCCCTGACAGCTTGTCAGAATATCAGTTTGCCGGCTTATTGCGGGGCTCACGTACAGAGCTGATTAAATCCATTGGCAACGACTTACATGTTCCTGCCAGCGCCGAAATCGTTTTAGAGGGTCACATCTTACCACGCAATCACCCCGACGCTGTCACGCCAGAGTGGACTGAGGGCATGCCGCCCATGCCAAACAAAGGTTTCTTGTCTGAATACGAAGTGGCATTAGAAGGGCCTTATGGTGATCACACAGGGTATTACAATGAGCAAGACTGGTTCCCTGTGTTTACCGTTGACCGCATCACCATGCGCAAAGAGCCTATCTACCACAGCACCTATACCGGCAAACCGCCTGATGAGCCTGCTGTTTTAGGGGTTGCTTTAAACGAGGTCTTTGTCCCCTTATTGCGTAAGCAACTACCGGAAATTGTCGACTTCTACCTACCACCCGAGGGCTGTAGTTACCGTATGGCTGTTGTCTCCATCCGCAAACAATATGCGGGACACGCCAAACGCGTTATGTTCGGAGTATGGAGTATTTTACGTCAATTTATGTACACTAAATTTATTGTGATCGTCGATGAGGATGTCGATACTCGTGACTGGAAGGAAGTCATTTGGGCAATGACGACACGAATGGATCCTGCTCGTGACACACTGTTAGTTGAAAATACCCCTATTGATTATCTGGACTTTGCCTCCCCTGTATCGGGACTTGGGGGTAAAATGGGTATGGACGCCACCAACAAATGGCCTGGTGAAACCGATAGAGAATGGGGCATCCCCATTACCATGGATCAAGAGGTCAAAAATCGAGTCGACGACCTTTGGCAGAAGCTCGGTTTTTAAACTATTTTTATTAAAAACAAGAGCTTAGACCAAAACCAGCGTCAGCATAAATTAAAATATAGCGCTTAGCACCTAAAAACTCATCTTAGGGACCAAGCGCTTTTATGCTTTACCCCAAGAACCTCATAATAGATAAATTTTTGTCACCTAAGAAGCGACAATCTCAAACACATGAAAGCACCTGAATTATTATTACCCGCCGGCGGTTTAGAGCGCATGCGTGCAGCTTACGACTATGGCGCTGATGCCGTTTATGCCGGTAGCCCACGTTATTCCTTGCGTGTGCGCAACAACGAATTCGCTAAACTAAGCGTGTTAGAGCAAGCGATTACAGAAGCGCACCAGCGTGGTAAAAAGTTTTACCTAACGGTCAATACGCTTCCGCACAACAACAAATTAAAAACCTTCATCAGCGATATGGAACCCCTTATTGCAATGAAGCCTGATGCCCTAATTATGGCTGACCCCGGCCTCATCATGACCGTGCGCGAGCGTTGGCCCGAGGTGCCCGTTCACCTATCAGTACAAGCCAACACCACCAACCATTGGGGTGTACGCTTCTGGCAAAATGTAGGTATTGAGCGCATTATTCTATCGCGTGAGTTATCGATCAAAGAAATTGCTGAAATTCGTCAGGAAGTGCCTGATATGGAGTTGGAAGTGTTTGTGCACGGTGCTCTCTGTATCGCCTACTCCGGTCGCTGTTTATTATCCGGTTATTTCAATCACCGCGATCCTAACCAAGGTACCTGCACCAATGCCTGTCGTTGGAATTACACCATGTATGACTCTGAAAATGATCATACGGGTACACCGGCACCAGCCGCCCTTGAAGGCTTTGACTTTGAAAAAGCCAAAGAAGAAGCAGATAGCCAGTTTGAAGGAATTAATGGCCAAAAGCGTCACCCGCTTGCCGACAATGTCTACTTTATCGAAGAGACAAACCGTCCCGGTTCCTACATGCCCATCATGGAAGATGAGCATGGCACCTACATCATGAACTCAAAAGATCTGCGCGCTATCGAAACCGTCGCTAAGCTAGCGGAAATTGGTGTAGATTCTCTAAAAATTGAGGGGCGCACAAAATCAGTGTATTACGTCGCTCGAACAGCCCAAGCATATCGCCGCGCAATTGATGACGCGATCGCCGGCAAACCATTTGATTACAGCTTATTAGCTGATCTCGAGGGTTTAGCCAACCGTGGTTATACCAGCGGCTTCTTAGAGCGTCACCAAACGCAAGATTATCAAAACTACTTAGACGGTCACTCGCGCTCCAAGCGTAGTCAATTCGTTGGTCAAGTCACTGAGATCAATGATGAGGGTTGGGCGCTGGTTGATGTCAAAAACCACTTCCGCGTGGGCGATGAAATCGAGATCATCCACCCTAGCGGTAATCAAACCGTCCGCCTAGAGCAAATGCTACGTAATGGTGAGCCTACCGATGTTGCTGCAGGTAGCGGTATCTTCGTACAAATTCCGGGTATGATGGGCAAAGAAAAAGCCCTTATTGCTCGCATCCTTCCGGATGAGCCTAAGCGCGAAGCACAGGTTGAAGTGATTGGCTAATAATCAATAAAGCATTGATATAGTGACATAAAGTGATATAAGAAAAACAGCTGCTAAGTATTTTTAGCAGCTGTTTTATTTGGCCCGCAATCTAAAACATATGGCGACGCAATGGACGGCGGTCCCTTCTTGGTGGCGATTTTTTTGGGGATTCCCTTCTTATCATCGTAGGACTAGGGCCATCAACAATAAACTTTACCGGCCTCGATTGTGCTCTAACTCGTGTGCGTTTCATTGCTTGAGGATTAGCCGTGGATTGGGCTGGAGCCCTAGCTTGAAGCGGAGACTTGCTTCGATACCTGTGTTCAGGCTGAGATCTAGGTTTAGGTCGAGCACTCGCTTGGTGATACGACGACCATTTTTGCTTTCGACGATTCGTAACAAACCAAGTTGCAGCTCCGATAACCAAAGGTGCCCACCAAGGTGAAGAACGCGAATACTTTGACTTTTTAACCCCACGCATTAAGAACTGAGCCACTAATAAACTCACTTTAGGGTGGCGCTCTATATATGAAAATAAACCATGCGAAATACTCGTTCCCTGTACCTTGGCCACTACCGCATCAATGACATTCTGTTTGATTGTGGATGGCTTCACATCGTTGACAATTCTTCGCGCCTGCAAGCTGATCAATTCACGCTCTGCGTAAATTTTTGCTACCAACAAAGCCTTGTGCTTGGCTCTCTGCTCTTGGGGACTAAGGGTAGAATTATTAGACATAACTAAAACTCCTTAGAACGATTGTCATTGCTTGATGACGCTGAAGTTGATCTAGCAGCTGGAGAGTCTTCTGTAAATGGAGGTGCTGTCAACAACTCACCTTTAATTTTTGCGGCATCGTCTTTAAACACTTGGATGCTACTGGCAAATGGGATTGCTTCAGCAAACAAACTCTTCACCCTTGCCACGCAAAACATGGCGACAATAGCATAAAACACTGTCATTCCGCCAATTACAGCAAAACGATAAGGACTATCCCAGACCAACATCAAGATTAAAAAGGATAAGCCTAAGAGAAAAAAAGCCGCTAAGATTGCTGTCGCAATCGCATACATAACAACCGATACTAATCGCTCACGCTCCTCAGCAAGCTCTAGGCTAATCAACTCCACCCGATTACTAAGCATGGCTGCCACGGTACCTAACAATTCTTTTGAATTCTGACCTAGAGACATAATCACTAACTCTTTCTAAAGTACTAAAAAAGCGCCAAGTCTATCTAGAGAAACCTAGACCTACTAAGGCGCTTTTTTAGCTATCTACGGAAATCTAATTATTTTGTTTCAGTATAGCTACCTGAATCTAGTAAAAAAGATTAGCGACGACCGATAATCACGCCCAATAACAAAGCGGCAACACTGGCAATACCAATAGTTGACCACGGGTTACGGTGTACGTATTCATCAGCCTCTTGGGCTAAATACTGACCGCGCTCAACCATATCATCTTTGAACTCCAGTGCATGCTCATAAACCTCATCGGCATAGTCATGACCCTGTTCGTAAAGTCGTTGAGCCGCCTGACGACCGCGCTGATAACGCCCTTCGGCCCACTCTTTTCCTTCGCCTACCAATTCCTTACCTTGGTCCAAGAGGTTCTCCTTGGCTCCATCAAAACTCTGATAAGCAGCCTCTAAGGTTTGACGTGCCTGTTGACGTAACTCTCTCGCTGTTTCTTCATTAGACTTTTTAGCTTGGACAAGAATTTTTTCAGCGTCTTTAATCGCATTTTGTAAGTTTGCCAAGAGCTCTTCTTCTGTTTGCTTAACAGTGTCTTTCATATCTTCTACAGTTGCTCGTACATCTTGTTTGGTCATTTTTACTCTCCTTAGAAGTTTAATGTAAATGACTACAGTTATAGTTGTAACGCAGAATCGTTTAACTTATCAAGTAATTAATGATTTTATTACCCTTGGCAATATTTACTGACATGCTAATAAGGCAACGAATTAATCCTTTTGGCGGGTACCGAAAATACGATCACCAGCATCACCCAGACCCGGCAAAATATAGTTATTTTCATCTAAGGCATCATCGATAGCAGCGGTATAAATCTGTACATCCGGATGCTTAGAGAGCACGGCATCAACACCAGCCGGAGCCGCTGTCAATACTAGGGCACGGATATCTTTACAGCCGGCTTGCTTAAGCATATCAATCGTCGCCACCATTGAGCTGCCTGTCGCCAGCATCGGATCAATAATAATAGCCAAACGCTGATCTAAGTCTTCTACTAGCTTTTTTAAATACGTGGCAGCTTCAAATGTTGTCTCATCACGGGCAATACCAACCGCACTCACCTTAGCACTCGGAATCAAGGTTAAAACACCATCTAACATACCGATACCTGCACGTAAAATCGGGACCACAGTCACTTTTTTACCACTAAGCTTTTGTACTTTAACCGGGCCATTCCAACCCTGGGTTTCGGTTTCTTCTAAAAGGAAATCCTTAGTCGCTTCATAAGTCAGTAACGTACTTACTTCACCTGCTAATTCACGAAAACTCTTTGTACTTAAATTAATATCTCGCATCAAACCAAGTTTATGCTGAACTAGAGGATGCTTTACTTCGTAAATAGCCATAAATACTCCGAAAAATGAAGAGGTGGACAAAAGGATCTTTAATCAACAGTAGTCTATCAAAATTAGAGGAGATTGGTGGATTATAGAGAAGCTCTTTGCTGAGAATCGACGTTTTTATCATTTAGTCTTTAGTGCCTTAAATCTCTTCAAGCATGTTAAATCTGAACCTTGATTTATTAAAAAACACTTAATGTATTGATATAACGATTTGTCGTTTGTAAAAACTTCTTTAGATGGCAGTGATCTATTATGAGTTTATTGGACACAAAACCCTCAGGGGGTGTACTACTCCAACGCCTGATCCACCTCATTACGCCAGTTCGTATCACCCACAAGATACAATGACTTATACGTCGGTGCTTCAAACACTACGCCCATGGCCTCAACTAAGAATCCGGCTAGTTCAGGAATAGCGAACATCAGTAAAGCCCTGACTACAAATCAGGTCGGCATCCGCCTGGCGTTGTGCAAATAGTGGAATATCTTTAGGCAAGGCTTCTTATGCTGCATCACCCCAGTGGTCAAGATGCGTATACGTAACCACCACAGCATCCACACCATCTATTACCTCGTCAACAGACATGGGCAGCTCCACGAGCGGATTCCGCAACTCACTGCGGTAGGTATCATCAAAGCCAGGATAGGCACCCTTGACTGATAGCAACGGGACAATCAAAAAAGTTGTATCACCGAAGGTAATTTTTACGGTCGCATTGCGAATCTGTTGCAACTGCACTTCCTCAGTTGCTGCCGGTGCGGCGTCTGTCTGACGCATAAGAAGACACCCCGGTAAAGATCAAGCTCATACCTAAGGCTAGCAGACCCATTAGTTTTTTAATTTTCATTTCATCACTCCTATCGTTCTTTAAAAAGTTGCTTAACACAAAATCATAAGCATAGAGGTATTTTAAGCACGGCAGAGAAGTATAAAAAGTGGCCTATAAGCCATTAATAAATCATTTTGCGCCATTATCGATGGTGAGAGCATGACACTGACTACCCTCCTCCGGTACCTTTAACTAACTATCGACTATGTTTAATTGACACAAAACCATCACTACGATAAATTTAGGTCAATCACGGATTAGAGGTAGTAGCAGATGCGGATATCGTCATTATCCCTGCATGGAGCGATCCAGAACAGGCCACAACCCATTGGGCTGCACGAGAGGCCTTTGCCCGACGCTTTCCAAACGCCTTATTTCTTTCTCATGCTCTTTATATAGACGACGGCAATATCGTGACCTCTGCCGGCACTGTCGCTGCCATTGATTGTTGCCTGCATTTGGTGCGACAACGACATGGCCCTGAGGTGGCAAATCACATGGCACGCTTACTCGGCACTTCCCCTTCTGCCTATCGTCGTACTTTTTTCAATCACTGAGCGCAGTAAAAACAAGCCATCACCGGTTCTTTTGATAAATTTGGTGCAATGCAGTACAGACAAATACTAATTGGCTTAGCCGATGTGATCTACTATGATGACTTACATTAAATACCTATGATTAAAAACCAGCTTTTCTTATTAGTGGTTATATGCCTATCAAAACATTACCCGAACACTGCACCGCTGATCCTGAGTTTGTAAACACGACGCATGAGATTGCCGAAACAATGATGCGTGGCTTTAATAAGCACTATCGTATCTTTCGATCGTTTTCGGCGCGCGCTAAGGAGGCTTTTGAAGCACAAGACTGGCAGTATATCCAACGCTTGGTCGCCGACCGGATCCAAATCTACGATCAGCGCGTTGCCGAGACGATTATTGAATTACGGGAAAATTTTGCGGAGGTTATTCTAAACGAAGAGACTTGGCGTTTTGCGAAGACCGCTTATATCGCTTTGTTAGTTGATCACCACCAACCGGAACTTGCTGAAACCTTTTTTAATTCAGTATCTACCAAGCTCCTAGACAAAGCCTACTACCGCAATCAGTTTATTTTTGTAAAACCTGCAGCAGCCACAGAATACATTGACTCTGATCGCGGTACGTTTAAATCCTTTTATCCGCAAAGCAGTCAATTACATTGCTGCTTTAGCCAAGCGATAGATTTCTTTGATTGGCAGGTGCCCTTTGCACACAAGGAAAGTGATGTTAATAAAATTAACGACGCACTTTTAAATCATTTAGGCAATAACTACCTCCTAAATGAGCTCAATCTGCATGTACAGGTTTTACAGTCACCCTTTTTCCGTAATAAATGCGCCTACATCATGGGGCAAATCATTAATGGTCATGCTCGACATCCTTTTGCTATTGCGATTATGCACAACGCTGAGGGTCAATTAATTGTCGATGCGGTACTCTTTGACCCCCAACACATTTCTGTGCTTTTCTCCTTTGCTAGGGCTTATTTTCTAGTGTCTATGGATGTGCCTTCAGGTTATGTGAATTTTTTACTGCAATTGATGCCAATGCGTAACAAAGCAGATATGTACGCCATGCTGGGTTTACATAAGCAGAGTAAAAACATCTTCTGGCGCGATTTTTTACAGCATCTACATTATTCTGAAGATCAATTTATATTAGCTCCCGGAATTAAGGGTCTAGTCATGACGGTCTTTACTTTGCCATCATTTCCGTTTGTATTTAAAGTGATCAAAGATAAGTTTGGACCAAATAAAAATTTTGACCAAGCTTATGTACGTGACAAATACCTCTTAGTCAAAAAACACGACCGTGTCGGTCGTATGGCTGACACTCTGGAGTACTCTAATGTCGCTATTCCCCGCCATCGCTGCAGCGAAGAAATGATTGAGGAGCTGCGCCAATTGGCCCCCTCACAATTAGAGGAGACAGACGAGTTTATTATTGTTAAGCATTGCTACGTTGAGCGACGCCTCAAGCCACTTAATCTCTACTTACTGGACGCTACGGATACTGAAAAAGAACGAGTCATTATCGATTACGGTAATGCGTTAAAAGAGCTTGCCTCAGCCAATATTTTCCCCGGTGATATGCTCTTTAAAAACTTCGGTCTCACTCGTTTTGGTCGAGTGATTTTCTATGACTATGACGAAATTGAATACATGACGGACTGTCAGTTTAGAGAAATTCCTCCTGCCCCCTATCCTGAATTAGAAATGTCCGGCGAGGTGTGGTATCCGGTCAATAAAAATGATGTTTTTCCGGAAGAGTTTGGCACCTTTTTATTAGGGGATCCGGTTGTTCGCAAGACATTTATGCAGCATCATCGTGACCTCCTCACTGCTGAGTTTTGGCAAAGCAAAAAAGAGCGTATCATGCTCGGCCAAATGGATGACTTCTATCCATACCCTGAAGAAGTGCGATTTACCAACAATGACGATGGAAAAACCAAATACCACGGACAGTTAGAAGATTAGTTGTTTTGCCGGGCTCACTTTATTACAATTTATAGATGTCATGAAGTTGTCATTACATAATGCTATTATCTTCTCTATTAATGGGCATTAGTCAACATGACAGGAGTCTTTAATGAAGCTGAGCAAACTGGAGTTACTGGGTGACACAGACACGAGGTTGTTTTTTTGGCTATCGGCACATAACCAAAAAAGAGCCATCGCTGTCTTAAGCCAGATCCTCTCTACCATGGGTAATGGTCCGCTCTACGCACTCATCGGTATGAGCTTGTGGATGTGGGGTGGCGATAGTGGCAAAACTTTATTTTACGCCGGTGTTATCGCTTATTGTTTTGAACTGCCGATTTACTACATACTCAAAAACAGCATCAAACGTGATCGCCCTTGTTATAAGATTGTCGATGTTGTCAGTCTAATCACCCCTTCCGACAAGTTTAGTTTTCCTTCGGGTCATACAGCCGCAGCCTTTGTATTTGCCAATATTGTCGTGGCATTTTTCCCCTCATTGTCCATACCGCTCTATCTTTTTGCAACCTTAGTCGGCCTCTCCCGAGTCATGCTGGGCGTACATTATCCCGGTGATATTTTAGCCGGTATGGTGTTGGGCTTAGCCTGTTCATGGGCCGCATTAGCCTTGGTGATTGGATAATAATTTTTATTCTGGGTTGTTCAAGTGAAGATTCTTTATGGTGTACAGGGTACGGGCAACGGTCATATTACACGTGCACGCGTGATGCTACCCGCACTACAAGCAGCCGGTTGCGAGGTTGATTTTATATTTAGTGGTCGCGATCAAGACGCTTACTTCGATATGGACATGTTCGGTGATTATCAAGCTTATAAGGGCTTTTCATTTTATAGTCACCAAGGCTCAGTGGATTGGTTCAAAACAGTCACAGAAGCCTCTCCGGTTCGCTACTTGACCGACCTGAAAGATCTCAATGTCAAAAGCTATGACTTAGTGCTCACCGATTTTGAACCGCTAAGCGCATGGGCTGCCAGACTGCAAGGAGTTCCGTCCATCGGTTTAGCACATCAATATGCCTTGTGCTACCCTATCCCCGGTACGGAGAAATCACCACTCTTAGCGCCGGCCATCAAAAGCTTCGCGCCGGCCAAATACTATTTAGGCGTACACTGGGCCGCTTATAATGCCCCGATCATTCCTCCGCTCATCTCTATGAATCATGAGCAGGCAACGAGCGAAGAAGACTTTATCATGGTGTATTTGCCGTTTGAAGACATCACAACCGTCGTCAATTGGCTACAAAAAATCCCACAACAGCAGTTTATATATTATTGCCAGACAGACGAAGCCGTACAGGACAAAAACGTTTTATTAAAACCTCTGAGCCGTACAAATTTCCCTAACGATCTACGCGCCTGTTCCGGCGTCATCTGTAACACCGGCTTTGGTTTATGTAGTGAAGCCATGGTGTTGGGCAAAAAAATATACACTAAAGCACTGGCTAAGCAAGTTGAGCAGTACTCAAACGGCAGGATCCTGGAAGACTTAAACCGCGCCGTTGTGTTTACTGAATTTGAGACGGCACCACTCGAGGAATGGCTAGCACGCCCTAATCACCCGCGTGCGATTTTTCCATCGGTAGCCGAAGAGGTGGCTGCTTGGATAGCTAAACAAAACTACCATAACACCCAGTCATTGGTCGATAGTTTGTGGGCCAAATCACAGCATATTCAAGTTTAAAAAAACTCCACTCTAAACCGTCGGTATAATCGATTTAAAGTGGAGCGTTGAGATATTAACTAATAAAAAGGCCAAATCATAGGTACAACAAATACGCAAAGTATGAGTTGAATGATTAAAATTGGCACACCATTTTTGATATAGTCAGTAAATTTATAATTACCCGGGCCATAGATCATGGTGTTAGGCGGTGATCCTACAGGCGATGCATAGGCTGCATTGGCGGCAATACACACAGTCATCAAGATAGCTTTTGGATCAGCTCCCAGACTAACTGACAACACCAAACCGATCGGTGCCATTAATGCGGCTGCGGCAGTATTAGACATAATGGAGGTCAATAGCGCAGTGACTACAAAGATAACCGCAGTAATCACATAAGGCCCGCCCGTTTCACCGATTAAACCCAGGACAAAGTCAGCAATCATCACTGCCGCGCCCGTTTGATCCAAAGCGGTTGCCAATGGCATCATGGCAGCGACCAGAATGATGGTCGATAAATCCAATGACTGAAAGGCCTGTTTTTCTGTCATCGTACCGGTGATCACAATAATTAGCGCTCCGATCACAGAAACAATATGCAGTGGGATACCGATCTGCTTTTCAAAAACCATGAAAAACACGGCTAATGCAAGCACGGAAACGGAAATAATTTGCTTTACTGGCGTGTGGTTAGGATTGTTTTCACCCTCTTCACTACTTGCCTTGAACATCTCAACATCCAGCTCGCCCTTGCGATCAGGAATCAATTTACGACCGATGGTCATCATATAAATAGTAGCAATTAGGGTTAATGGTATCCCTACATAGGCAAACTCAAAGAATCCAAATCCTTCGACCCCTTGATTTTCCATCACTCCTTGTACTGCGAGGTTACCGTTGGTACCTACTAAGGTAATCATTCCACCAAATGCCGATGCATAGGCTAAAGGCATTAAAAATTGGGAATTAGAATAGCCTGCACTTGCTGCAATGACCATCACGATGGGCATCATCACTGCAGTCGTACTGGTATTTGATAAAAACGCAGATAACAACGCTGTAATCAGCATAATCGCAAACAGCAGCTGCTTCTCAGTTTTAGCAAACCGGATGATTAAACCACCAATCTTTTTGGCAACCCCCGTTTCAAATAAGGAAGCACCAATAACAAACATACCGGTAATTAAAATCACCACATTATTGGTAAATCCTGAAAACGCAACTTTCGCATCAATCACCCCGGTCACATACAAAAGAACCGTTGTAAGCATTGCAGTAACCGCCACTGGGAGCTTTTCTGTTAGAAACAGAATCGCTGCAAGCAGAAGTATGAGTATCGTAATTAAAGCCGGTGACATAATATATTAACCGCCCCGAGTATATCGGAGAGTGGATTGCTTGAGTCAGGCAACTTTGTCTGACTCAGTAAGACTATCATAGTATCGTCTCTCAAACTCAAAAGGCGACACATAACCAATCGTACTATGAATGCGAGTTTTGTTAAACCAATCGACCCATTCAAGGGTTGCTAATTCAACATCACACGCATCCCGCCACTGCTGTTTTAAATATTCAATCACCTCTGTTTTATAAAGCCCGTTAACCGTTTCAGCCAATGCATTATCG
>NZ_KB892280.1 GCF_000373745.1 Oligella ureolytica DSM 18253
ACTAACGCACTTTTACGCTTGGCTGTCCAACGACGATTCTCTGACTTCATCTCTGTACTCATGGTCAAATTTTCTCCATAATATCAAATTAAGACCTGAGCAGGTTTTTACTGGGTCATTACATTCTACTTCTAATTGCTATGGTTTTGTGGGAGGATTACCGGTGCAGTCCGGCACTCACATTGATCTGACTGGAAGCTACACGCCTGACATGCACGAAGCTGACGATACATTAATGGCCAAAGGTAGCATATTTGTAGATTACCGCGACACAACGATCCAATGCGTGGGTGATCTGACTCAACCGATTGCTAATGGAACCATCACAGCGGCAGATATACGCGGGGATCTTTATGATCTGGTTAATGGCTCTGCATAAGGACGAAGAAATTCTTCAGACATCACCATTTTTAAAAATGGAGGTGGCGCACATAGCTAACAAGCAATAACCCAAATGCAATAAAACTCGCACGACGGCGAGTTTTATACTTATAGATTAACAAAGCTCAAATATCAATGACGACTGATACTCAATGACTTTATATGCTTTAGCCAATCAGCTTTTTATAGAATGCCTCGTGATCTAAGACCTCACCGTCTTTGTCCATGACGCGCATCGCATCGGCTGACACTTCGTCTATAACTACGACTTGACCATCAACTAAACCAAGCTCGATTTTCATATCGATCAGGATAAGCTCTTTATCCTTTAGGTCTTTCTCAACCAGCTGGCATACTCGTCGAGTGATATCCTTAGCCTGCTCAAGATGAGCTGAACTGACAAGATCTAGAGCAACAATCGTGTCATCGTTAATTAGTGGGTCACCGCGCTCATCATCTTTGATTGTAATTTCAACAAGGTGATCAAGTGAGCGCTCAGGATTTTCTATATAGCGCTGATAACGGCGCATAAAGCTGCCCCAAGGACGAGTACGACAAACAAACTCCAATCCACCCACTCCGTCGATATCCTTACCAAGAGGTTCAGCACGACGAACTTCCATCGTAGCAGCATCAAGATCTAAGGCCACAAGATGGGTAGGAATATTGGCTGCATGCAGGCGTTGGAAAAAATAATCCGTCATGGCAAGCGACTTACGACCTTTGCCTTCAACCTGACCAATCACTGTATTAGCGCCCGGGTCGACAACACCGTCAGTACCTGTGACGTCGTCTTTAAATACAAGGAGTACATTACCGCTCGGCAAAGCGTATAAATCTTTAGTTTTACCTGAATAAATCTTTTGCTTAGAATTCATTTTTTAACTCGTTGAGAATGTCAACATCTTAATTCAAATAAGGACAGCGCACCGAATGAGCGCCCTGTCCCTCACTGCTTACTATTCCCACTCAATGGTAGACGGTGGTTTACCCGAAATATCGTAAACAACACGGCTAATACCGGCGACTTCGGTGATGATGCGATTTGAGACATGAGCCAACAAGTCATAAGGCAAAGGTGCCCATCTTGCACTCATAAAGTCATTGGTCTGAACCGCACGCAAAGAGACCACATATTCGTATACGCGAGCGCCTTCTTTAACACCGACCGACTTAACCGGCAAGAAGACGGCAAAAGCCTGCGCTGTTAGGTCATACCAGCTCTTACCGGTTTCTGCATCAATCGTATTACGCAACTCATCAATAAAAATTGCATCCGCACGGCGTAAAATATCAGCGTAATCCTGATTGACCGTCCCTAAGATTCGCACGCCCAGACCGGGGCCGGGGAATGGGTGTCGATACACCATCTTTTCGGGCAGACCAAGAGCCACGCCTAACTTACGCACTTCATCTTTGAATAAATCACGTAAAGGCTCCAAAAGTTGCATACTCAAGCTGTCAGGTAAACCGCCTACATTATGGTGCGATTTAACCGCCACGCCATTTTTATTGGCAGCGGATTCAATGACATCGGGGTAGATCGTGCCTTGGGCTAACCATTTTGCATTAGAAAGTTTGGCTGCTTCTTCTTGGAAAATCTCGATGAATTCACGGCCAATGATCTTACGCTTCTGCTCCGGATCGGTGACACCCTCAAGATGCCCCATAAACTGCTCCGTCGCATTAACATGGATGATATTAAGACCTAAATTCTCGTGCATCACATCCATCACCTGCTTAGCCTCAAAGAGGCGTAACAGGCCATGGTCAACAAAGACACAAGTCAATTGAGAGCCAATGGCACGGTGAATCAGCACAGCGGCAACTGAAGAGTCTACACCACCGGATAAGGCAAGGATAACCTGGTCATCACCGACTTCCTCACGGATACGCTCAACCATTTCATCAGCATAATCCGCCATATTCCAATCACCGGCACAATCACAAATATCAAGCACAAAGCGACCTAATAGCGCTTTGCCCTGCTTCGTGTTGCTCACTTCAGGATGGAACTGGACACCGTAAAAAAGACGAACCTCATCCGACATAGCGGCGATTTCACAATGCTTAGAAAAGCCAATTCTCATGAAACCGGCAGGTAACTCAGTCACCTGAGTACCATGATTCATACAGACATCTAATTGATTATGACCTTCAGCAGATTTGCTATCAGACAACGTTGCAAATAAAGGGCTATTACCCTTTACTGAAATATGCACCTGAGCAAATTCCTGATTACCGGAAATAGCAACCTCGCCACCTAAATGCTTAGCCATCGTATGCATGCCATAACCGATGCCCAATACCGGCACACCGGCTAAAAACACAAAAGGAGAAATCTCCATATCAGGCGCTTCGATATTGCTCTCGGCAGAACCTCCCGAGAGGATAATCCCCTTGACCCCCTTGTTTTTGATTTGATCACGTAAAAAAGCTTCATCCACATCTGCTGGATAAACCTCACTAAATACGCCAACATCACGGACCCGACGGGCAATCATTTGGGTGACTTGTGAACCGAAGTCGAGGATTAGGATCTTTTCATGCATAATGATTTACAACTCTAAAAGAACGGGATTAGTGATTAGTCAGCCCGATAATTCGGTGCTTCCTTAACAATTTGTACATCATGAACGTGTGACTCGCGTACACCCGCCGCCGTAATTTCAACAAACTGTGATTTAGTGCGCATCTCTTCGATTGATGCACAACCACAATAGCCCATTGAAGCACGGACACCACCAATTAATTGATAAATAATCGCCAATACACTGCCTTTATAAGCTACACGCCCCTCAATGCCTTCAGGGACCAGCTTATCTGTGTTATTAGACGGGTCTTGGAAATAGCGATCAGCAGAGCCCTTTTCCATGGCGCCTAAGCTACCCATACCACGGTAGGACTTATAGCTGCGACCCTGAAATAAAATCACTTCACCCGGTGCTTCTTCAGTACCGGCAAACATACCGCCCATCATACATGTAGAGGCACCGGCAGCAATTGCTTTGGCCACATCGCCTGAATAACGAATACCGCCATCAGCGATAAGAGGAACACCTGTGCCCTCTAATGCTTTAGCTACATTAGAAATGGCAGTCACCTGAGGTACACCAACACCGGCAACAACACGAGTGGTACAAATAGAACCCGGACCGATACCGACTTTAACACCATCGGCACCTGCTTCTACTAACGCTAAGGCAGCTTCACCGGTTGCGATATTACCGCCAATCACCTCAAGCTTAGGATATTTTTCCTTGGCCCAACGTACACGTTCAATCACACCTTGTGAGTGGCCATGAGCCGTATCAATGATGATCACGTCAACACCGGCAGCGACTAATTTCTCAATGCGCTCCTCGGTACCCTCACCCACGCCGACCGCTGCGCCAACGCGCAACTGACCAAACTCATCCTTACATGCATGTGGGTTTTCTGTGCTCTTGTAAATATCCTTGACGGTGGCAAGACCACGTAACTCAAAGTTATCATTAACAATCAAAACTCGCTCTAAGCGATGCTTGTGCATCAAGCTTTGAGCTTCTTCAAGGCTACCACCCTCTGACATCGTCACTAAACGATCCTTGGGTGTCATCACCTCGCTAATCTTAGCGTCTAGACGCTCTTCAAAACGTATATCACGGTTAGTCACGATACCGACTAACTGCTTGCCCTCAACCACCGGCAAACCTGAAATACCATGCTCTTTTTGAAGAGCAACGGCATCGCGAACAGTCATGCTCGGAGTTAAGGTATAAGGATTAATAACAATACCAAACTCGTGACGCTTAACGCGAGCGACTTCGATAGCCTGCTCATCGGCAGTCATGTTTTTGTGAATAATACCAATACCGCCTTCTTGGGCCATTGCGATCGCAAGACGCGCTTCTGTTACGGTATCCATAGCCGCAGAAACTAAAGGTATATTTAAGCTGATATTACGAGTAAGTTGAGTTTTTAAAGACGTGTCGCGTGGTAACACATTTGAATACGCTGGAACCAATAATACATCATCAAAGGTCAACGCTTTTTGAAGTAAACGCATGAATCTCTCCTGGCGCAAAAGAGAATTATACTACTTTCCACACATGAAATATAACAAAAAGCCAAATCCCGACAATTTATGTCAAGGTTTGGCTTTCTTTGTAAAGCCGCCGTATACGACAGCTTTTATTAAGTAATGATTAGTGTAAAAACTTAATCAATAAATACCCTAGCGTTCATAAACATACGCATCCAAGGCGTTTGATCGCCACCACTGTCTTTGGATCCCCAAGACTCAGGAGCCCAAGACATCATAGCTCGACGGACTGTGCGCTCAGGATGTGGCATCATGGCAGTAAAGCGACCATCGGCTGTGGTAACAGCAGCGATACCATTAATACTGCCGCTCGGATTAAACGGATAAGCTTCGGTAATCACACCGCTATTGCTGGCATAACGCATGGCAGAAATGACATTATCCAAATCTCCATGGAGAGAGAAATTAGCAAAACCCGCACCGTGCGATACTACGATAGGTGCCCGAGTGCCGGCCATTCCCTTAAAGAAGATAGAATTTGAATCACTCACCTCTACCATCAATAAACGAGCCTCATGACGTGCTGATTTATTTTTAGTAAAACGTGGCCAATTCTCTGTTCCCGGGATAATATCACTTAAGCTTGTCATCATCTGACAACCGTTTGATACCCCAAGTGCAAACACATCATCACGCGCAAAGAACTTACTGAACTGATCGAATAGCTTCGGATTATGGCGAATTGTTTTTGCCCAACCCTCACCCGGACCAAGCACATCGCCGTAGGTAAAGCCACCGGAAGCAACTAAGCCTTGTACATCATCTAAATCAATACGTTCCTCTAAGATATCGGTCATATGCACATCATGCACAGCGAAACCGGCCTTATTAAGTGCCCAAGCCATTTCCACTTGACTGTTTAATCCCTGCTCACGAATCAGAGCAACGGCCGGACGGCCTTTATTGAAATAAGGAGCGGCAATATCCTCTTGAGGGTCAAAATCCACCTTGGCATTCAGGCCCGGATTAGCATCCTGAGTATCGCTCCAACGCTCAAACTCAGCTTTGGCAGTAATTGGATTCTCACGCAGCTTGGCAATTTCATAGCCCACTTCGCTCCAAGCAGCACCTAACTCAGCACGTGGGTACTCTAAAACAACAGCGCCGTCACGGAATACTTCAATCGTGTCTTTGTCATTTAACGTACCAATAGCATGGCTACATAACGATAAGCCGACCTCACGCAACAACTGTAAAACAGCATCACGATCCTCTGCACGAACTTGAATGACCGCACCCAACTCTTCATTAAATAAAGCCTTGATTGTGCTCTCATCGCGCTGAACTTGAACTTGCTCCGGACGAATTTTATAGTCACCCCAGTCCTGTACAGCGCCATCAAAAGTCAGCATATCCACATTAATCGATACGCCTGTATGACCGGCAAAAGCCATTTCAGAAACGGTCGCAAATAATCCGCCATCAGAACGGTCATGGTAGGCCAAAATAGTACCTTCATCCGCTAAGCTGCGAATCACAGCAAAGAAGGTGCGAAGCTTTTCAGCATCCTCAATATCAGGCACCTGATCACCAAACTGACCTAGAGTATGAGTTAGGACTGAACCGCCTAAACGCTGCTTACCCTCACCCAAATCAATCAAAATCAACGCTGTTGGACCTTGATCAGTGACAAGCTGTGGTGTTAGGGTCTTGCGTACGTCCTCAACCTGCGAGAAAGCAGTCACAACTAATGAGACAGGAGCGGTCACCTCTTTTTCTACTGCACCATCCGGTCCATTTTCAGTCCACGCAGTACGCATGGACATGGAATCCTTACCTACCGGAATAGAAATATCTAAGGCCTGGCAGAACTCACTGGCTGCTTGCACCGCTTTGTAAAGCGCAGCATCTTGGCCCGGTGTACCGCAAGCCGCCATCCAGTTAGCGGACAGCTTAATACCATCTAAATGCTTAATATCAGCGGCAACAATATTTGTAATTGACTCAGCAATTGCCATGCGGCTGGCCGCTGCACTGTCCAAAATAGCCAAAGGTGAACGCTCACCCATTGACATGGCTTCACCGTGGAAATGCTCAAAATCAGCCAAGGTGACAGCACAATCCGCAACCGGTACTTGCCATGGTCCAACGAGTTGATCTCTCGCTGTTAGGCCGCCCACATTACGATCGCCTACGGTAATTAAGAAGGACTTACTAGCCACTGTAGGATGACGCATAACAGAAAGACCTAAGGCCTTGAGATCTTGGCCGACTACATCAACCGGTTCCACCTCAACGGCTTCACTTTGGACATCGCGGTGCATCTTAGGTGTTTTACCTAAAATGACATCAATAGGCACATCAACAGGACGCAGTGCACTTGCTGCCTGCTCACTCGTTGCGCCCTCTTCGCCCGGCAAACCCTCGCCCTCAACCACGCGTAACACGCGCTCTTCTGTCGCCACGCCAACCACCGTATAAGGGCAGCGCTCACGACGGGCAATATCATCAAACAGTGCTAGACTCTCAGGCTCAATGGCCAACACATAGCGCTCTTGAGACTCATTACTCCAAATCTCTGCCGCAGACATACCCCTGTCTTCGATGTGTACGCGCTCGAGATCAAAAATCGCTCCACGCTTGGCATCATTAACCAACTCCGGGAACGCATTAGAGAGACCGCCTGCACCCACATCATGAATCGCAATGATCGGGTTGTTTTCAAACATTTGCCAGCAGGTATTAATTACTTCTTGGGCTCGGCGCTCAATTTCCGGGTTACCACGCTGCACTGAATCAAAATCCAATGCCTCAGTGTTGGTACCGGCAGACAAACTGGACGCAGCACCGCCGCCCATACCGATGAGCATACCCGGACCACCTAATTGAATTAATAGCGCACCAGCGGGAATTTCTTTTTTGAGACACAACTCCGCATCAATATTACCCAAACCACCGGCAATCATAATCGGCTTTTGGTAACCCCAGCGGCGACCACCGACTGTCTGCTCATAGGTACGGAGGTAACCTAAAATATTGGCACGACCAAACTCATTATTAAACTCGGCTCCGCCTTGAGGTCCTTGAATCATAATATCCAAAGCAGAGGCAATGCCGCCGGGCTTGCCGTGAGAGTCCTGCTCCCACGATTCCTTGAGATTGTCCAACTGAAGATTGGCAACGGTATAACCTGTCAAGCCGGCTTTGGGATTGGCACCACGGCCTGTCGCGCCCTCGTCACGGATTTCACCACCGGCGCCAGTAGAGGCTCCTGGGAAAGGCGCCACTGCCGTTGGGTGGTTGTGCGTTTCAACCTTCATTAGAGTATGAGTCAAACGCTTTTTGCTTTGATAAACAAAACTGCCATCAGCACGCTTTGGCGCAAAGAAACGAGTCGACTCGGCACCTTCCATAATGGCGGCGTTATCTGAATAAGCGACTACCGTACCGCGGGGGTTATGTTTGTGCGTATCACGCACCATACCGAATAAGGTTTTGTCTTTAGCCTCACCATCGACAGTCCATGCAGCATTAAAGATTTTATGACGGCAATGCTCACTATTAGCCTGCGCAAACATCGTCAGCTCAACATCGGTTGGGTTGCGCTGCAATTTGACAAACGCATCAACTAAATACTCAACCTCATCGTCAGATAACGCCAAGCTCCACTCCACGTTAGCCTTTTCTAAGGCACTAGCCCCTTCTTCTAAAATGGCGACAGTACGCAAAGGCTTTGGCTCTAAATCCACGAACAATGCCTGTGGATTGAACTCATCACCCACCACGACGGTTTGACTCATACGATCGTGAACTAGCTTGATAAACTTCTGTAAATGCTCATCCTTGAGACCGCTCCCCGACCAGAAACTCTTCTCCGGTGTCAGCGCCATATAGATGCCGCGCTCGATACGACTAATACCCTCTACGCCGCAATTACGAGCAAGGTCTGTCGCTTTTGATGCCCAAGGAGAAATAGTACCTAAGCGCGGCAAAATGCGTAATTCCACATCATGCCTTGCAATCTGTATGTCTTTTAATTTGACATCACGTGTCAAGAACTCTGTCACAGCTGCTCGCTGCTGATCTGATAATGGTTCTTCGCTATACACGTAATACTCAAAACGCGTAAAAATCTTATCAATTGCTAAGTCTAAGGATTTAACTTGCTCTTTAAGACGAGCTTTAGTCGATTCTGGCAGTGCTATCGCACCTGGGACAATCATATATGATGACACGTGATTTACCTAATACAAGGATAATTAAAATAAAAGAAAGCTTCTTTAAAAAAGATCAGACTCTATTAAGGAGCTTTATTACAAACAACAGCTGTATTTTAGCCTTTTTTCGGCTTTTACTCTACGTTTCTTTTTCTAGTCTTTATTTTGTAAATGATTGTTAATTGAAAAGCGTTATCGATTAGGCTTTTAAACAACAAAAGCGACAATCTCAAAAATTACGCTTACATATCAACTACTTAAGCAATTTAAACTTGACCTACAAACACTCTTAAGAGTTTGCCCTAAGCCATTAATAAATAAAGACATTTAGTAACTCTATATGTATAATAGCTTGAGCCTATATCACAACACACTTTAATAAATATATTATGTTGACTTTGCACAAATCCTCTTTTAAGCAGCTCGGCGCGGTGATGCTTGCGCTTTGCTGCGGCTTTGCGAGCTCCGCAGCTCATGCACAGCACGCGACCGGCATCAATACAGCACCGATCATTGGCCAAGTAGACAATGGCGGAGCGATTCTTAGCTCGGAAATAGCGTTGGTCGTGAGCCTGGATGATAATCAGGTAGTTTACTCAAAAAATGCGGATGTCATCCGTCCCATTGCGTCAATCAGTAAACTCTTATCGGCTTTGGTCATTACCCGCTCGGGATTGCCGCTAGACGAGAAAATCACCATTTCCTCAGATGACATCGATCGCGTCAAAAAATCCAGCTCTCGTTTGAGTGTTGGCACCACGCTAACCCGTCGTGAGATGCTTTTATTATCTTTAATGTCATCTGAAAACCGTGCTGCTCACGCCCTAGGCCGTACCTATCCGGGTGGCATGACTGCCTTTGTCAATGAGATGAATGCTACCGCACGCCAACTTGGTATGACGCGCAGTCGCTTTGTCGAACCAACCGGCTTATCGCCAATGAATGTGTCTACCCCAAGAGATCTGGTCCGCCTGCTTCAAGCAGTTGAAAAAGACAGCACGATCAAACGCTTTTCTACAAGTGATGATTACAGTGTGATCACCAGCAACGGTCGGACAGAAAAATACCGCAATACTAACCGCTTAATTCGCAATCAAGACTGGGATATCAGTATTTCTAAAACCGGTTATATTCGTGAATCAGGTCAAAACCTAGTGATGTACACAGAAATCGACAAACGCCCAATGGCCGTTGTTTTGCTCAATGCAGATAATCGACTCAATCGTTTTGCTGACGCTGTCCGCATCCGCCATTTAGTACAAAACGACTATCCAAGCTTATTCTAATCGACACCGATTAGATTGCTTCACAAAACACGCAAGGCCTGCAGACAATTAAACTGCAGGCCTTGTTTTATGGGTCGTGCTTAAGAGTCATGCTTAAGATTAGTTAAGGCTTAATAGCGATCTTTAGCACTCCATCCTCTTGATTCATAAACATATCATAAGCAGCCACAATATCATCCAATGATCGTGTATGAGTTACTAATGACTCTAAATCCACGGCACCTGACTCAATCACATTAAGAAGACGACGCATACGCTCCTTGCCGCCCGGGCATAGCGCAGTTTTGATCGTATGATCACCTAAACCGGAAGCAAAGACATTGATCGGAATAACCACATCCTCAGAATAAACACCCAAGCTGGATAAGGTACCACCCGGTTTCAACACACGCAGAGCCTGCTCCCAAGTCGACTGCAAGCCTAAACACTCAATGCTGGAATCGACACCGCGCCCCTTGGTGAGCTTCATTATTTCATCAACCACATCCACTTCTTTGAAGTTGAGTGTCACGTGAGCTCCCATCTTTTTAGACACGGCTAAGCGCTCGTTATTACCATCAATCGCAATAATTAAGCTGGCACCACGCAAGCGCGCACCCGCTGTTGCGCATAAACCTATAGGACCTTGTGCAAAAACCGCCACCATATCACCAATCTTAATATTGGCATTTTCTGCACCAACAAAACCGGTGGACATAATATCCGGGCACATCAGTACCTGCTCATCGGTCAAATTATCAGGAACCGGCGCTAAATTAGCCTCGGCATCAGGTACTAAAACATACTCTGCTTGCGTACCATCAATCCAATTACCAAAACGCCAACCGGCTGTTGCCTTGTAACCATGGCAAGAACACGTACCGTCATCCTTGATCCAAGCACCATCCTGAGAAGGAAAACCGTCTTGGCACGGGTAAGAAATAAAGCTTGGACAAATTGCACCGGCAATCACTCGCTGCCCTTCTTGATAGCCACGTACATTACTGCCTAACTTCTCAATGATACCCACCGGCTCGTGCCCGATAGTCAAGCCCTTTTCTACCGGGTACTCACCCTTTAGGATATGGATATCAGTACCACAAATAGTTGTTGTTGTAATACGAATCAAGGCGTCATTAGGCCCCACATCAGGGATAGGCTTATCAACTAACTCAATACGACCTGGTTCAATAAATACTGCTGCTTTCATCATTGCCATACTATCTACTCCTTTTTTAGTAGATTTAAATTTTGATGCTTAGGCTAAAAAACATCAAAACCAAGAAAAATAACAACATAACAATAACTTAGAAGGTATTAACCTCTTAAAACCAGCTTAACTGAGCGCAGAAACAGAGGTCAATCAACTGTTTAGTTTACTCCTGTCTTATATCAATCTTATGACTAATAATCAGCAAAACTTCTATTTTTGCTGTATATTTATACAGCATACGATTTATTTATCCATCGTTAAAAAAGTGATTTTTGATGAAAGTAAGCTTACTTGGAAAGAGCCTAGACATAGAGCGACTGAGCACCCTCAGTCAGCATCTTCCTCTATTTTTAAGTCATGTTCCTGCAGGATTTCCCTCGCCAGCACAGGATTATATTGAGCAAAGCCTAGATCTTAATGAGCTCTGTATTACACACCCTGAAGCCACCTACTTCGTTCGTTGTGAGGGTGACTCCATGATAAACGCTGGCATCCGGAGTGGTGATATTTTAGTAGTTAATCGTGCTTTAACTGCTGCTCATGGTGATATCGTCATCGCCGCACTATATGGTGAGCTCACCGTTAAGGAGCTCCGTCTGCACCCTCGGCCTGGGCTATTTCCTCACAATCCAGATTATCAACCCATCATGCTTAGGGAGTCAGACTCACTGGAGTTATTTGGGGTCGTCACCTACGCCTTTCATGATCTACGTCGCAAACATGGTTAAACAACATGAAGCAACAGAAGCTGTTTTTGCCTTAATTGATTGCAATAGCTTTTATGCAAGTTGCGAAAAACTCTTTCGACCTGATTTACGCCACCGACCTGTCGTCGTTCTCTCCAATAATGACGGCTGTGTGGTTGCACGCTCTGAGGAAGCTAAGGCACTCGGCATCCCCATGGCCGTACCTTTTTTTAAAATCAAACCTTTAATTAAACGCCATCGAGTCAGTTTTTTCTCATCAAACTACGCACTCTATGCGGATATCAGCAAAAGAGTCATGTCCACTCTGAGCAAACTAGCACCAGACATTGAGATTTACTCAATTGATGAAGCTTTTTTAGAACTATCAAGACTATCAAGCTTGCATACTATGGAGGATTTTAATCACTACGGTCATTTGATTCGCAGACAAGTCCACCAATGGATTGGCATTCAGATAGGTGTCGGCATTGCACCAACTAAAACCTTAGCTAAACTGGCAAACCATGCCTCTAAAAAGTACCCAGCAAGTAAAGGGGTGGTTGTTTTACTAGAGTCTCAACGTCGTGAAAACCTCTTAAAAATCACACCAGTTGAAGACATTTGGGGAGTAGGCAGGCGTTTATCACAAAAATTAAAGCAACTAGGAATTAAAACGGCTTGGGATCTGTCTCGTCTAGAGCCTGAACATGCTCGCCAACAGTTTTCCGTCGTTTTGGAGCGTACTATTAGAGAGCTCAACGGTGAATCTTGTCTGGAGCTCGACAGTATACAAAGTAAAAAACAAATTATTAGCAGTCGCACTTTTGGTCGACATATCACCACCCTGAGAGAGATGGAGCAAGCAATCAGTGAGTACACAGTACTAGCTGCTACTAAACTCCGGCAACAAAATCAGCAAGCAAAACACGTGAGTGTATTTATACAAACTCACCGCTTTAATGCCGCTGACAAGTACTACTACAATAGTGCCTCTGGTGATTTGTTATTGCCAAGTAATGACACCCGCGAGCTAAATGCCTTAGCTTTACGCTTATTAAAGACCATCTGGCGTTCCGACTATCGCTATAACAAAGCAGGTGTTATGCTGAGCGACTTTTATGATGCGCAGCTTTATCAGACACAACTTTTTGATGATGAAGTGCAAAATACTCGTGGCCGCTATTTGATGCAAACTATTGATAGGTTAAATCTCCAGCAACCAGGCAGCATCCGCTTTGCTAGCCAAGGTTTAAGTCAGGACACTCAATGGACTATGCAACGTCGCTACCTATCCCCTGCCTACACCACCAACTGGAAAGCGATTCCATGCGTACGCTAAAACCTTAGCCTCTTCGACACTTTAAAAATAGCCTAATAAGCACTACGCTATAATTAAAACTTTCATCAGCTTAATTCTAGCCTCAGTGTTATAAATTACCTGATGTCCTAACTAAAACCCTCATCTAACTATTATTCGGTATCAAGCGATTATGGACAATAAAATTTATGACGTAGTGATTGTCGGTGGCGGCATGGCTGGTATATCTGCAGCCTATCGTCTTGCCCCCCACCGTTCAGTTCTGATTTTAGAGCAGGAGTCACAACCGGCATACCACACAAGCGGTCGCTCCGCTGCTATGTATATGGAAACTTACGGCACCGAGCAAATACAGGCCTTGACTCGAGCTGGTCGGCAGTTTTTTGACAAGGCCGTTAGCTCTAACTTCTCAGACACAGACATCCTGACACCACGCGGCTGTATTTATGTGGCTGCTCCTGAAGACAAAGAACGCTTACACGAGCTGTACGCCGAACTGCAAAGCAACTCACCAGATAATGTCCAACTCATTGATAAAAACAAAGTCATGCAGCTGGTTCCCTTCATGCGCCCCGAAAGAGTTGAGGGCGCAATTTATGAAGAGCATGCCGAAGACATCGATGTCCATACCCTACTACTCAGTTTTTTAAGTGGTGCTCGTAGCCATGGTGCAGAGCTCCGGGCTTCGACCTCTCTAGAGTCCGCTGAACGCATTGATGGAGTCTGGCATATTCGCACCAATCAAGGTGACACTATACAGGCTTATACACTAGTCAATGCAGCTGGTGCTTGGGTTGACACAGTAGCTGAACGCAGTGGAGTCAAAGCTATCGGCTTTGTCCCATGCCGTCGCAGTGCCTTTACCTTTGATGCTCCTGCGGAAGTTGATCTGAACAGTCTAGTCTTAGTCGTAGGCATCATGGAAAACTATTATTTTAAACCCGATGCTGGTCAACTCTTAGGCTCCCCTGCTAATGCCGATCCGACCGAAGCACATGATGTAGTCGCCGAAGAACTGGATATTGCTACCGGTATCTATCACATTGAAGAAAATACTACCTTAAAGATTCCACGCCCTAATCATACCTGGGCGGGTTTACGTACCTTCGCACCTGACAATGATCTAGTCATCGGTGAAGACCCTGAGGCTGAAGGTTTTTTCTGGTTAGCCGGCCAAGGAGGCTATGGCATCCAGTCAGCCCCCGGCGTATCTGAACTAGTCGCTTGCCTTATTCTAGACAAGCCGCTCAGTGATACTCTGAAAAATGAAGGCGTAAAACCAGAAGTCATCAATCCAGCACGCTTCAGAAAGTAAATATCATTAACAATTCCAGCCAAGTAATGACCTTACTTGGCTGGAATTAAACTCCCTTACTAATACTACCTGATTGGCTTCATACTAAATATGGCCTATGGTGGCTTTGTTGTAGACTGTTCTAGACAAAATAGCTAACACCACAGCCATACCAATATAACCAGCAAAGGGATAAATCGTACCGATCAGTGTACCAAAAGGTAATGAACCGCCCGCCATAAATAAAACACCTAAGATTATAGTGGTCAACTTGTCTACTGAATTGGGTAAAAAACGCATCAACTCATTTTTAACTAACCAGTACATCGGCGCTGCTGTCGAATAAACCCCCAGCATAATCACAATTGCAAAGAGAAAAGCAACTACTGGACTAATCGTATTGCCCAATAATAGATTCGGCACCTGAGTCCCTATAATCAGCTCATAGTTACTCAACATACTGATAACCATAAAGAGTACAGCCACCGCTAATGCCAAACCACCGAGCACCCCTGCTATGCCCGCTTCCTTAGCTGAATTCGCCTCTTTACCCAACTGAGTATAAAATACAGCGCCAGCAAGAATGTTATAACTAAAAAATAAAATTGCCGACATAAAAACATTAGCAGCTGGGCGTATTTCATATGCTTTGTCCGGCATCACATCATAAATCGGTTGTTCACCTAACAAACTAAGGTCGCGGAAAAATATCCACCCTCCAATAACGACGGTAAAAACCACAATCACTGGCCCAATTGCACCAATAATATCTACTAATCGATTTAAGCCTAGCAGAACTGTAAGAGCACACAAAACGCCCATTCCGATAAAACCAACTTCTGAAGGCAGCTTAAAGTGCTCCTCCACCAAGGCACCCGAACCGGAAATCATGATAACAACAATTCCCACTACAAAAATTAAGGTAAAAAACTCAATCAAGCGCCCTAGGACCGGACCCGTGTAGTAATGAAAAATTTGAGAAGGTAATGCTAACTGTAACTGATGCCCTTTTACCATCACGACAAAACCAAATATCGCAAATAAAATAGCAATGATAAGGACACCCCATAGGCCCTGAATCCCATAAGATGCAAAAAACTGCAGAATTTCTTGTCCCGTAGCAAATCCTGCACCAATTAAATAGGCGGCAAACGCGCCAGCCATTTTTATTACATTTTTAAAATCAACTTTTTGGTTCATCGGTGTCTCCTGATTAAAGATAGTCATTATATAAGAGACACGATGATTTTAAAATTAGAGAATACGCTCCTACGTACTACACACTACGCGTAAAACGCTACTCACCGATAAAAGCAGGACTAGCTCCAGTGTAGTTCATGAACTTAGTATGTTCACCAACGAAGGTCAGTCGCACCGTACCAATCGGACCATTACGCTGCTTACCGAGAATAATTTCCGCCACACCCTTGTCAGGGGAGTTTTCGTTATAGACCTCATCCCTATAAATGAAAATAATCACGTCAGCATCCTGCTCAATTGCTCCGGATTCACGTAAATCCGACATGATTGGACGCTTATTAGGTCTATTCTCTAAGCTACGATTAAGCTGCGAAAGCGCGATCACCGGGCAGTTTAATTCGCGCGCCAAACCTTTGAGAGAACGGCTAATCTCTGAAATCTCATTTGCTCGATTATCACTACGACTGAGGCCACTACCTGACATTAACTGTAAATAGTCAACGACGATTAAACCTAGGCCGCCATGCTTGCGACTCAAACGTCGTGCACGCGCACGCAAGTCGATG
This sequence comes from Oligella ureolytica DSM 18253, assembly GCF_000373745.1. Lineage (GTDB taxonomy): Bacteria > Pseudomonadota > Gammaproteobacteria > Burkholderiales > Burkholderiaceae_B > Oligella > Oligella ureolytica. Next base: position 16,165 of record NZ_KB892280.1, read on the forward strand.
GGATTAAGACCCGGAGTTTCATCAATAAAAATTTGTGCATGCTGCAAACGATCAACCGCACGGGTCACCTTGACCCAATCCTCATTATTTAGCGTCCCCTTGCGCATACGCTGCTGATCAATTTTGCCGACAGAACCCAACATACGATGAGCAAGCTGTGCAGCCCCCATCTCCATCGAAAACACGAGCACCGGTTTTTTTTCAACCAGAGCCACGTGCTCAACAATATTCATGGAAAAAGAAGTTTTACCCATGGCCGGTCGTCCGGCCACAATCGTCAGGTCACCACCATGTAAACCGGCTGTTTTAGCATCCAGATCGACAAAGCCGGTCGGCGTACCGGTCACTTCTGAATCACTACCACGCTGTGATAGCTCCGTCAGGTTATTGATGACCTCAAGCATCGCATCACTGATCGCCACAAAATCAGCATTTTTCTTATTGCTATCTTCAGAAATGCGATAAATCTTGGCCTCAGACTCATCTAAAATCTCACGCGCAGAGCGCCCTTGGGGATTGAGCGCTGTTGTACCAATTTCATCAGATGCTGTAAGCAAGCGGCGCAAAATCGCTCGCTCACGAACGATTTCAGCATAGGTACGAATATTAGAAACCGATGGCGTGTTTTGAGCTAATGAGTTTAGATAAACTAAGCCGCCTATGTCCTTATCGGTACCCTCTAGCTTTAATGCATCATATACCGTCAAGACATCAGCAGGACGATCCATACTAATCAGGTTTTGAATATGGCGCCAAATAATTCGATGATGATGACGATAAAAATCATCCTCACTGAGGACATCACCTACTTGCTCATTAGCCAAGTTATTAAGCAATAAACCACCCAACACCGACTGCTCTGCTTCAATTGAATGCGGCGGCAAGCGTAAATTATCTAATTCTTGCGGTTCCTGAGAGCCCAAATTAAACAAATCTGTCCCTATGGCAATCTCTTGAGAGGACGGCATCACAACATCTTGGGCTGGAGCCTCCTCAAAGGGAACATCAGGATAAATATCCTCCGAAAAATTGAGATCGTGACCCTCTTCCAGGCTCTCAGCAATTTCTACGAAAGAATTTTCTTCTTTATTTGGCATAATTAAATGAGCAAAATTTCAGTGATTAAAAGCAAAATAGCAGTAACGATTATATCGCTACTGCTACTTTTTTACAGACTTGTTTAATCTTAAAATAGATTAAAACTTATGCCATTTCACCGATTACGTTAACAGTGATATCGGCAGTAATGTCTGCGTATAGATGTAATGAAACCGGATGCTCACCAACTGCTTTTAAAGCACCGTCTTGCATACGCACTTGGCTTCTTTCAACATCAAAACCGGCTTCTTGCAACAAGCGAGCGATATCGATATTGGTTACTGAACCGAATAAACGACCATCAACACCGGCTTTTTGAGTAATGTCCAGTTTGTAGTCAGCTAACTTAGTTGCTAACGTTTCAGCAGCGGCTAAGCGCTCAGACTGAGCTTTTTCCAACTCAGCACGACGAGCTTCAAACGCCTGAATAGCAGCGTCAGTAGCACGCTGAGCTTTACCTTGAGGGATTAAGTAGTTACGAGCGTAGCCATTACGTACACGAACTACGTCACCTAACTCACCTAATTTACCGATTGTTTCTAATAAAATAACTTGCATGTTAGCCACCCCTGATTATTTATGACTGTCAGTAAATGGTAACAAAGCTAAAAAGCGAGCGCGCTTGATGGCTGTATCTAACTGACGCTGGTAGTGAGCTTTTGTACCTGTTAAACGAGCTGGGATAACTTTGCCAGTCTCAGTAATAAAATCGCGTAGTGTGTCGATATCTTTATAATCAATCTCTTCAACACCGGCTACCGTGAAACGGCAGAATCTGCGACGCTTAAATAATGGATTTTGTTGTGGGAAACGACTTTTTCGGTCTCTTCCTCTTCTTCCTTGTGCCATGATAATTACCTTTAATATTGGTGGGAAATCATTCCCTAAATTCTTAAAATCAAACGATGATTGGGTTGCCACGTTGTTTTTTAAAAGCTTGGATATGAAGTAATACTCTGCGAGTATTTTTACGAGTTGTTGTCAAAAAACCTTCAATCTCTAAGTAGCTGCCTAACTCAACTAAGCTTAAGGCCTCAGCCACTTCTCCAACAGCTCTCGCTTCTAATTCAAAATCAAGTTGCCTTGGGTGTCCGGCCTCTACAACTTCCGACTGATGTGCTAAAACAACATCTAAAACACTAATGCCGGCGGGCGTATATCTGAGCGCGTGGATCTCACTTAAGATAACCTGCAACTGAACTTTATTCATAAAACAAAATGACGCAAGCGCTAAATGGCAAAATATATACCACTCAGCTTAAGGAATTACTCCTCTGCTACGCTCTCATCTTCTTCGTCTTCGCTTTCAACTTCTTGAGATGCGTTGTCATCTGCAGAAGCTACTTTACGAGCTTCATCACGCTCAACTGACTTCATCATGATAGATGGCTCAGTAACAGCGCGTTTAGTTTTGATGATTAGATTACGAAGAATCGCATCGTTATAGCGGAAAGAATGCTCTAGCTCGTCTAGAATATCCTGGCCACCCTCGATATTCATGCAGATGTAGTGCGCTTTAACTAACTTTTGGATTGGATAAGCTAGTTGACGACGACCCCAGTCCTCTAGACGATGAACTTTACCACCTTTTTCAGCAATCATGGACTGATAACGCTCAACCATGGCCGGCACCTGCTCGCTTTGATCAGGATGCACAATAAACACTATTTCATAGTGACGCATATTAACTCCTATGGATATTTAGCGGGGCTCACATATGCTAAACCAAGCCCCACATAAAAAGCCCGCCTCTACACAACATAAAGATCGAGCAAGAAACCGATAATTATATATAGGTATACATAAAAAATCAAGCGTCTATAACTATAAACGCTTGATTTATGTAGTACAAATATCTAATGTCGCTATCAGGCAGTACCTTCTAGAACGGCATAAGCTGAGTGATTATGAATCGATTCAAAATTCTCAACCTCAACACGATAAGCCACTAAGCCGGGCCACTGCTTTACGCGAAGTGCCACATCACGAATTAAATCCTCAACAAACTTAGGGTTATCATATGATGTTTCAGTGACATACTTTTCATCAGGGCGCTTTAATAGGGCCCATAGCTGGCTAGAACCCTGCTCTTCAATGGCCTTAATAAAGTCATCAAGCACATAATCCTCGGTCGCCTCTAATTTAACCGTTACATGCGAACGTTGATTATGAGCACCATAGTCAGAAATTGCCTTGGAGCAAGGACAAAGACTCATCACCGGAACAACGACCTCAGTGATAAAACGCACACCCTTTTCTTTGTCAGCCAACGCCACCCAAGTAACCTCATAATCCATCATGCTACTCACACCGCTAACCGGCGCTTTTTTAGTGATGAAATAAGGGAAAGTGACGCGAATCTCACCTTCCTCTGCATTTAACAGCGGCAACATATCGGCAGCCATCTCTTTAAAGAGCTTGGCATCCATACCCTTAGCATGATACTCATCAATCAGTCCCATAAAACGAGACATATGGGTACCTTTTTCGGAGGCGGGCAAAAGGACTGCGGTATCCCACACTCCGACTGTGCCCAGAATCGCACCTTGACCATTTTTCACTGATAATGGATGCTTTACTTGGCGCACCCCAACTCGGTCAATTTGGACGCTACGTTCATCCACACTACCCTGAACATCAGGCATAGCTGGCGTATTTAATTCAGTTGATTTCATTAAATTCCTACACAATAAGATTCAAGCGACGTTTATAGAAGATGCTATTACTAAATGAGATCTGCAAAACGCTGTTGAACAGATCGCTCAATACCTGTGGCATCTAAACCCAGCTCAGCTCTCAGAGCCTGTTGGTCGCCATGATCAATAAATTGGTCCGGATAGGCTAATTGCAAGACCGGTAAATTTATATCGCGCTGATTGAGAAATTCTATCACTGCGCTACCAGCACCTCCCATCAAGGCACCCTCTTCAAGCGTGACGAAGCCCTGATGCGAAGCGGCAAGCTCAACCAACATATCCTCGTCAATTGGCTTTACAAAGCGCATATCAACTAGACTGAGATCATATTTATCCGCAACAGAGATCGCTTCATGAAGCAAAGGACCAAAGGCTAATATCGCAACTTTTGAGCCCTGACGGCGTTTTACGGCCTTACCAAGAGGCACAGTATCTAGCGTATCAGAGACCTTGGCACCGACACCTCCCCCTCGAGGATAGCGAACGGAAGCGGGCCCCTCATGTTGATAACAGGTGCTTAACAAAAGTCGACTTTCCTGTTCATCGGAAGGTATTGCCACAACCATATTAGGGATACAACGCAAATAAGCAATATCGTAATTACCTGCATGAGTAGCGCCATCTGCCCCGACCAAACCGGCTCGATCTAAGGCAAAGGTAACATCTAAATCTTGTAGCGCAACGTCATGAATGACCTGGTCGTAGCCTCTTTGTAAAAAGGTAGAATAAATTGCCACCACCGGCTTTAGCCCTTCACAGGCCAGACCACCGGCAAAGGTTACGGCATGTTGCTCTGCAATGCCCACATCAAAATATCGCTGAGGAAAACGCTGCTCAAACTCCACTAGACCACTCCCTTCGCGCATGGCCGGAGTGATACCAATCAATTTAGAGTCAGACGCAGCCATATCACAGAGCCAATGACCAAATACCTGCGTAAAGCTTTGCTTCGCACTACTGCCGGAAGACTTAATTCCCTCAGAAGGATTAAACTTACCGGGACCATGATAGAGCACCGGATCCTTTTCGGCTAACTCATAGCCATTACCTTTTTTAGTAATGACATGAACAAACTGCAAACCACCTAAACGCTTAACATTATACAGAACCGGTAATAGAGCATCTAAATCATGACCGTCAATGGGGCCCACGTAGTTAAAACCAAACTCATCAAACAAGCTCGTACCGCCCATCAGGCTCTTAGCTTGATCTTTGACATGCCCCTTAAAGCGACGAGCAAACTCAGCCATTGGTTCGGGCATACGCTCCAACATCATCTTGCTCACATCGCTAGCCTCTTTATAAAGAGGAAGGCCACTGGAAATTAAACGACTAAAGTATTTATTTAACGCGCCAACAGGTGGAGATATCGACATATCATTATCATTTAAGATCACCAACAAGTTAATACCCTCGGTGTCACCTGCATTGTTCAAGGCTTCGAAAACCATACCGGCACTCATTGCCCCATCGCCAATCACAGCGATATGCTGACGATTGATCCCTTGGTTACGAGCAGCCACCGCCATACCTAAGGCAGCTGAAATCGAAGTCGAAGAATGAGCTGTACCGAACGCATCATAAGGCGACTCAGAGCGCTTAGGAAAGCCCGAGATATGATGCTGCTGTCTGATAAAAGGCAAGTCCTCACGACGACCTGTTAATACCTTATGGGCATAAGCCTGATGACCAACATCCCAAATCAAACGATCGTGCGGTGTATTAAAAATATAATGCAGAGCCACAGTCAGCTCTACCGTGCCAAGGTTGGACGACAAATGACCACCGGTCTTAGCGACTGATTCCAAGATATACTGGCGCAGCTCTTTGCTCAGCGCAGGCAATTGGCAGCGCGTGAGCTCCTTTAAATCGCTAGGAGATTCTATTTTGTTTAACAAACTCTTCATTACAACCTTTAGCTTTGGCGGCAAATAATCAACTCGGCCAACGTCCTCAATTTATCTGCGCGCGGTCCAAGAGGTTTTATCGCCTTCAATGCATCATTATGCAATAGCTCAGCGTATTGCTTGGCCTCTTCCAGGCCTAAAATACTTACATAAGTGGGTTTATTATCTAGCTCGTCTTTGCCCGCAGTCTTACCTAAAGCATCTGTGTCCATCGTAGCGTCGAGTACATCATCAACTACCTGATAGGCTAGACCCAACTTTTCTGCATACTTTTTAAGTGCAGAATGATCCTCATAATTGGTGGCAACAGTGATTGAACCAAGCAGCACACTGGCTTTGATTAGTTCACCGGTTTTTAACTGATGCATCAATTTTAACTGAGATTTAGAGATTTTCTGATCAACAGAGGCCAAATCCATATACTGACCACCCACCATACCCCTACTGCCCGAAGCGATAGCCAACTGCTGCATTGCTTTGACGACCAGCGCAGGGGCGACTTGCATATGGGCGAGCGTCTCAAAAGCTAAAGCTTGTAAAGCATCTCCGACCAACAACGCATTAGCCTCACCAAACTCGACATGCACTGTGGCCTTGCCGCGACGTAACTTATCATCGTCCATGCATGGCATATCATCGTGCACTAAAGAGTAAGCATGAATCAATTCAACTGCGGTAGCTGCCGCAACCAACGCTTTTTTAGACTGTTCGACCTGCTCACTAGGATGGGCCACTTCGCCCGCAGCTAACACTAACGCTGCGCGAATGCGCTTACCACCACCCAAGCAAGCATAACGCATCGCCTCATGTAAACCAGCCAAATGTGGGCTCTCATCAGCTACCATCAGCACCTGTTCTAAAGCAGACTCCAGTGTCGGCACCACATAAGAACTCAACCAGTGAGCAAAGCACTGTTCTTGACTCATCTAATCTTCCTCAACATCTTGAGACAAAGGCTTCAGTATATTATCCTGCAGCACCTGGACCTGCAACTGCGCATCATCAAGCTTTTGCTGACAAATGCGGCTTAGTAACATACCGCGTTCGTACGCCTTAAGTGCATCATCGAGTGACAACACTTGATTTTCCATCGACTGAACAATCCCCTGCAATTCCTTCATGGCATCTTCAAACTGCTCGGGTAAATCCTGCTGTTCAGTATGCAAAACTAATTTGTCGTCAGACACACTAGCCTCCTGCTAAATTAAACAATCCAACATTGTACGAAAAACCATACTTTTTGTCGCTAACTTTTAATAAATCACCGACTAAGCTCTGATCACCCTTAAAAAACAAAGCCCAAGATAAATGACCTATCTTGGACTCTATCGATTGAGATAAGTGTAAGACCACTACTAAGCAGTCATTAACTATTAATTACCGGTGGCTACCGGACGACTTGAATCACTAATCCATTCACTCCATGAACCGGCGTATAATTTAGCACCTCTTAGTCCTGCCGCCTCCATTGCGAGAAGGTTATGACACGCACTGATTCCCGAGCCACACTGCGCAACCACTTCACTGGCAGGCCGAACACCCAGTAAGCTTATAAACTCTTGGCGCAGTTTATCGGCGGATTTGAATTGAGTGCCATCGACTAAATTCTCAGTAAAGGGACGATTGACTGCACCCGGTATGTGACCGGCCACAGCATCCATTGCTCCATCATCACCACTAAAGCGAGCTGCAGAGCGTGCATCAACCACTAAAAAATCTTTTAGACGGATATTAACCTCAACCTCATCTGCATTTACCCGACCGCCCACCAATCTTGGCGCTTGCTGCCACTCAATCGCAGCACCAATAGCAACGTCTGAGCGATCTAGCTCTCCGCCCCCTGCCTGCCAAGCCTCTAAACCACCATCTAACACCTGCACCTTGGCACATCCCACCCAGCGCAACATCCACCATAGACGAGAGGCAAACATACTATTAGCAGCGTCATACACCACATAGTGATCCGTTACCTGCATACCGCGAGACGCAAGTAATGCTGCAAAATCATCTCGTTCCGGCAAAGGGTGACGACCATTAACTCCTGTTGGTGTTGCCGACAAGTCACGATTTACATCAAAAAACACAGCTCCGGGAATATGCCCTTCTAAATAGTTTCTGCGCCCTAAGTCCTCATCACGCAGATCTGAACGGACATCAATAATATGAAGCTTTTCATCATTAGACTGCTGAAGTAAATCCTTGAGTTCGTTTACTGTGATTAATGGATACATAACTACCTCCTTTACCGCTAAACATATTGGTAACAAATATTATCTATTTAGTATAGCCATAGTATAGACAAAAGAAGTCCAGAAAAATCAATTATTCATCGTTGCCATTGCCTAAAACTTATCCCCTATGTGCTTGAGCTCTTATTCACCTGGCGTACGGTCGCCCATGCGGATAAACCGCCTGCTACTATCACACCGGCAATGCCAAGCCAAACCAGTACATCCGGCACGTCCTCCCAAAACAAGACGCCCATTAGCACAGCAAAAACAATCGTCAGGTACTGCAACACAGCTGATAAAATCGGCGAACCTGCTCCATAGGCCTTGGTAATACACAGCTGCCCAACCATACCGCTAAGACCCACTGCCAATAAAGCCACCCACGCTTGAGCTGAAACACTTGAAACTGCACTCCACTCGAGGCTTACAGCACCAATCACCGTGACGACAACGGAAAAATAAAAGACCGTCAACCAAGTTGACTCCCCGAGCCTACCCAAGGAACGAAGCTGCATCATGGCCACGGCGGCACAAACGCCCGAGCACAACCCCAGAAACACAGCAACGTACTGATCATCATGAATACTCGGCCTTAACACCATCAATACACTGACAAAACCCAGCAAGCAGGTCAAAAAACGGAACCAATCTCTTTTTCCTTCGTCAGCCTTGATAAACACCCATAAACCTATAAATATAGAGGACGTGTAATTTAAAGTAGCTGCTGTCCCCAATGGCAATACGGAATAACAGTAAAATACTAAAATAAGTGCTGTTGCTCCAAACAAATTACGAAGAAAGTGTAATTTAAAACTTTTGGGCCGTAGCGAGTGTTTGGTGAGTATTGCCCAAACAAAGATGAGCAACACCGAAGGCAGGCCGCGAGCAATAATCGTCAAAGCGAGCGGTACATTTAGCTCTCCGGTAAACTTAACACCCGCCCCCATCAGAGCAAACATAAACGATGCTAATACCATCCAGAGAGACTGCATGCAGAAACCTTTTGATCACCATTTGAAACTGACATTTAACTTACAATCTACGTTTAAATTGTTATCATTAAACACAGTGCAATTATTAATTATTCTATCTCTACTCAACCACATTGGAATGAAAATCACATGATGCGCATTATTTTGTTCTTAGCTACCAACTTTGCTGTTATTTTGGTGCTATCAATTACGACCCGTATTTTCGGTTTAAACAACTGGCTTACCGCACAAGGCATCGACTACAACTCGTTGCTTATTTTTGCCTTAATCGTTGGTTTCACCGGCTCAATCATTTCCTTACTGATGAGCAAACCTATCGCTAAAATGAGCACCAGAGCCCATGTCATCGACCCCAATAATCCGGCTAATTACCAAGAAGCCTGGTTGATAGAAACAGTATCGCAATTTGCGCAGCGCGCAGGCATTGGCATGCCCGAAGTGGCTATTTATGAGGGTGCTCCAAACGCCTTTGCTACCGGCGCCTTTAAAAACGACGCACTGGTTGCCGTGTCTACCGGCCTATTACAGAGCATGTCGGAAGAAGAAGTTGCTGCCGTCTTGGGCCACGAAATAGCTCACGTCGCCAACGGCGACATGATCACCATGACCCTAATCCAAGGCGTCGTAAATACCTTTGTTATTTTCTTAGCTCGTGTTGTTGGATACGCCATCGATCGTGCTGTATTTAAAAACGAACGAGAAGGTATGGGTCCGGGTTACTTCATCACTGTTATCGTGTTAGAAATCATCTTTGGCGTGTTCGCTTCGATGATCGTCGCTTGGTTTTCGCGCCAGCGTGAGTTCAGAGCAGACGCCGGTGCCGCTCAACTCATGGGCACTCCCAGCTCCATGATTAAAGCGCTTCAACGCTTACAGCAACTGCAATCAGGCGAATTACCAAAAAACATCCAAGCCTTAGGCATTTCCAATGGTCAAAAGCTGGCTCAACTTTTTGCTACACACCCGCCATTAGAAGTACGCATTCATGCCTTAAGTAAATAATTTATTAAGGCACAAAGTTAAAAACACCGTTTCATAAATAAATGAAACGGTGTTTTGCGTTTAGTTTATAGTGAGAGTACCTATCTTATTATTCAGCGTCACTCCAATTATCGCCTACGGCCACTTCTGCCACCAAAGGCACACTTAGCTCAGCGACATTGGTCATCAATTCAGGTAAAGCCTGACGCATTAACTCCTTCTCAAATTCCGGCACTTCGAGCACAAGCTCATCGTGAACCTGCATAATCATGCGTGACTGCAGCTTTTTCTCATCAATGAAATTCTGCACCGCCACCATCGCCATTTTGATTAAATCAGCGGCAGTACCCTGCATCGGCGCGTTAATCGCCTGTCGCTCAGCGTTTGCCTTGCGTGGCCCTTTAGCGCCTTGAATTTCGGTAAACCACAAGCGACGGCCAAACGCAGTTTCTACAAAGCCATTATCAGTCGCTTCTTTTTTGATACGATCCATGTAATCTGCCACTCCCGGGTAGCGAGCAAAATAACGATCGATATACACTTTTGCCGCATCACGCGTAATATCCAGATTTTTTGCCAGGCCAAAAACACCCATACCGTAAATCAAACCAAAGTTAATCGCTTTAGCCGAATAACGCTGCTCAGCAGTGACGTTTTCGATCGCATCGACTGAAAAAATTTCAGCAGCCGTACTGCGGTGAATATCCTGACCCTCAGCAAAGGCCTGACGCAACCCCTTATCTCCGGAGATATGCGCCATGACTCGTAATTCAATTTGGGAATAGTCAGCTGCTAAAATCACCTTCCCGGGCTCAGCAACAAACGCACGACGAATGCGTCTCCCCTCTTCCGTTCGTACCGGGATATTTTGCAAATTAGGCTCGGAGGAAGATAAACGCCCCGTCACCACGGAGGCTTGCGAATAACTTGTATGAACTCTACCCGTGGCTGGCCAAACCATCGCCGGCAACTTATCGGTATAGGTTGACTTCAATTTAGCTAAGCTACGATATTCCAAAATCAGCTTAGGTAGGCGAAAATCTTCTGCTAGTTTATTAAGTGTTTCTTCGTCCGTAGACGGCGCGCCCTTGGGCGTTTTCTTAATAATAGGCAATTCCATTTTTTCAAACAGAATCGCTCCAAGCTGTCGCGGTGAATTTAAATTAAACGGTTCACCAACAATGTCATGGGCTTCTTTTTCGAGCTCCTCTAAGCGCGTGGCAAACACTCGACTCTGCTCCAACAACGCTTTTTCATCGATCTTGACCCCATTACGCTCAATGGTTGTCAACACCGGAGACACCTTCATTTCTAACTGATAAATTCGGTTAAAGCCTTCTTCTGCCGCGATCAACGGTGCCATCACTTGATATAACTGCAATGTCACATCAGCATCTTCACACGCATACTCTGAGGCTTGCTCAATAGGCACCTGATCAAAGGTAATAGCCGATGCTCCTTTACCACAAATTTCTTCGTAACTGATACCGCTACGACCAAGATAGCGCTGCATTAACTCTTCCATACCGACACGCTTAGAAGAGTCCAACACATAGCCCATAAGCATAGTGTCATGCTCAACACCCCGTAAGGTAACTCCTTCATTAGCTAACACATGCGCATCAAATTTAGCATTTTGTAATACCTTAGCTGCTTTTTCGTTTTCCAACCAAGGACGCAACCGCTCTAAAACAACCTGCTTATCCAACTGCTCATCTAACATCGAACCACTATGACCGACCGGCACATACCATGCCTGACCCGGCTTTACTGAGACCGACAACCCAACAAGACGCGCGCCCATGGAGTAAAGACCATCGGTTTCTGTATCTAAAGCAACAAGCTCCGCTGACTCCAACACTTTAATAAGGTCTTTTAACTGCTCTTCAGTCGTCACTGTTTGATAATCAATGTCAGTCGGTGCCTCAGGTATTGCGGCAACCTCCACTCGCCCATCCTGCTCCGGAATAGCGTCAGGATCGCCGGTCAACTCGCGTAACCAGGTACGAAAACCATATTTTTGAAAGATATCAATCAGGGTGTCTTTATCTTGACTCAGTGGACGCAAATCATCCGGAGAATCAATTTCTTCGGGCAAGTTACAATCTTGCTTAATGGTAACTAAACGACGAGTCATCTCAAAATTTGGGATAAATTCACGCAAATTTTTGCCGGCGACCCCTTTGATCTCGTCAGCATGAGCAATCAGATTCTCTAAAGTGCCATATTCTTCCAACCACTTCGCGGCAGTCTTGGGACCTACTTTAGGCACGCCGGGAATATTATCAGACGTATCACCCATTAACATGAGGTAATCAATAATTTGCTCCGGTTTCACACCATAGCGTGCTTTGACACCATCAATATCCATCAAGTGATTACTCATGGTATCAATCAACGTAACCCTTTCATTGACTAACTGAGCCATGTCCTTATCACCCGTAGAGATAACTGATTCAATACCATGCTCAGTCGCCTTTTTGGCCAGAGTCGCAATCACATCATCCGCCTCAACCCCTTCAACAGCAATCACAGTCCACCCCATAGCACGTATGGCATCATGAATTGGTTTTATCTGAGAGCGCAAATCATCAGGCATTGGTGGACGATTGCCTTTATACTCTTTATAGATATCGTCCCTAAACGTTTTGCCTTTCGCATCAAACACGCAAGCCATATAATCGGGATTATAATCTTGGTTTATTTTACGCATCATGTTCATCACCCCATAAAGCGCCCCCGTAGGCTCGCCCAAGGCATTTCGCAAATTAGGCATAGCGAAAAATGCACGATATAAGTAACTTGAACCATCAACAAGCAATAAGGTTTTTTTCATGTTAACCAATAAAGAAAAATTAACTGTAGACGATGATCTTACAGTAGAAGACAACACAAACGACAGCAAAACAATTAGTCGTCAAGAAATGAAGCAAGTAGAAGCCTCAAAGGCCAACACAATCAAGGGGCAAATTTCAGAAATCTCTGAAGAGCTGGCCACAGCAGCTCAGCACCTGGTTGATCTCAAAAAAGCAGTTAGTATATTTGGCAGTGCTCGCACCCCGCGCAACTCGTTTTACTATAACAAAACAATCGAAATCAGTAAATTGCTCGCCGAGGCCGGTTTCAGCATTATTTCCGGCGGCGGCCCCGGCATCATGGAGGCGGCCAATAAGGGATGCTTTGAAGCAGGTGGTCACAGTGTCGGTCTCAACATCAAATTACCTCACGAGCAGAGCGACAACGGCTACCAATCCGATAGCCTGTATTTTAAATACTTCGTATCTCGCAAAACAACTTTCTTTATGAATAGCTCGGCCTACATCATGATGCCGGGCGGCTTTGGTACGATGGATGAGGTTTTTGAAACCCTCACGTTAATCCAAACAGGCAAAGCGCATTATGCGCCCATTGTTTTTGTCGGTCGTGAGTTCTGGGGCGGTTTAGTGGATTGGATCAAAGATCAGCTACTGGGCTGTAGCTATATCACTGAAGCCAACCTCGATCTATTTATCATTGAGGATGATCCGCACAAGATCTTACAATACATCCAAGAAAAGCATGAAGAACATTGCTTTGATGACAACTGCTTTGGCTTAAAATAACTTGCTTAATACAGACGGCTTGGACAAACAGCCTAACAACTCGACCACACCTTAAGCTGCGAAACAAGCAAAGAGCAGCTTAAGGAATGTCATAACGTGATATCAATCACTTTTTTCATCCTCGGCATCAGCCGGTGGACGGCAAGTAACATGCACCGATCGCGCTTGACCTCCCTGCCGCTTTAACTCGGCTTTGAGCTGCTCACTAACATAACGCTCTCTGGCAATATCCACATCCACCACCACGCCTTCATACTCAGCACAAGCCGCGCGCATACGCTCTTGGCACGCATCACCCTGTTCTGTACAAGTCACCTCAAAATGTATATCTCCCTCGGTATACATAGGTGTAGTCCGGCAGGCACTAAGCGCTAAAGCTAAGATAGCAGCAAAAGAAATAAGAGAAAATGTTTGGGCACGGTGCGTCTTCATAGGTTTAAGCAATGATTTTCCTAGCCCCTAGTTATGATTAAATCTCAGCTCAATCAGGGGTATAATGGAGCGTTTACATCAAGAATAAAAATAGTATCCTTAGAAAAGCAACAATAACTCACGATCACTTTTTTTATTCTAATAAACTCTAATTTTTATCACTATTATCTTTAGAAGTCTATCTATGCAAGAACAATATCATTCTTCTGTTGTTGAGAAAGAAGCACAGAAAATTTGGCGAGAACAAGACGTTTATCGTGTCGTAGAAGGTGCCAAAAATGCCGACGGTGAAGAAAAGCCAAAGTACTATGCATGTTCCATGCTGCCTTACCCAAGCGGCAAGCTACACATGGGCCACGTCAGAAACTACACGATCAATGATGTGATGACGCGTCAGCTCAGAATGCGCGGCTACAATGTCTTAATGCCAATGGGATGGGATGCCTTTGGTATGCCGGCAGAAAATGCGGCAATCAAATCTAAGGTGCCGCCTGCAAAGTGGACTTATGACAACATTGCTTATATGAAAAAGCAAATGAACTCCATGGGATTGGCTATTGATTGGTCACGCGAGATGTGTGCCTGCGATCCCCAATACTATCGTTGGAACCAATGGCTCTTTCTAAAGATGTTGGATAAGGGTATTGCTTATCGCAAAACCCAGACTGTTAACTGGGATCCGGTAGATCAAACCGTTTTGGCCAACGAGCAAGTCATTGAGGGACGCGGTTGGCGTTCAGGCGCTCTGGTTGAAAAGCGCGAAATCCCCGGCTATTACTTACGTATTACAGACTATGCCGAAGAGCTCTTGGATTACACTCAAAACCACTTAGAGGGTTGGCCGGAGCGAGTCCGCCTCATGCAAGAAAACTGGATCGGTCGCAGTGAAGGTGTACGTTTTGCCTTTACGCATGACATTCATGATGCCGATGACCAGCTTATCCAAGACGGCCGTATGTATGTATTTACCACGCGTGCTGATACGATCATGGGCGTTACTTTCTGTGCTGTTGCGCCTGAGCACCCCATCGCTACCGAAGCTGCCCGTCGTGATAAAAAAGTAGCCGCTTTTATTAAAGAAGCGATTAAGGGTGGTACCAGCGAAGCAGATTTAGCGACCAAAGATAAGGAAGGTATCGCTACTGGTCTTTATGTGACTCACCCGATTACCGGCCAACAAATTGAAGTCTGGGTCGGTAACTACGTTTTAATGACTTATGGTGATGGTGCTGTCATGGCTGTACCCGGTCATGATGAGCGCGACTTTGCCTTTGCCCTTAAGTACAAATTACCCATTATTCAAGTGGTTGATATTAATGGTCAAAGCTATTCTGACCAAGAGTGGCAAGACTGGTATGGTGACAAAGAAAACGGCAAACTTATCAACTCCGCTCAATACGACGGATTGAGCTCATCAGAAGCCATCGACAAAGTCGCTCACTTTATGGTTGAAAAGCAATTAGGCGAGAAAAAAGTCACTTGGCGTATCCGCGACTGGGGCATTTCTCGTCAGCGCTATTGGGGTACTCCTATCCCTATCATTCATTGCCCTGATTGCGGCCCGGTGCCTGTACCTGAAAAGGCTCTGCCCGTGGTGCTGCCGGAGCATCTAATTCCTGATGGCAGTGGCAACCCACTCAATAAGTGCGAAGAGTTCCTTCATACTCAATGCCCTTCTTGTGGAGCCGATGCTCGTCGCGAGACCGACACCATGGATACCTTTGTTGATTCATCATGGTATTTTATGCGCTATGCTTCTGCTAACAACAACGAGGCGATGGTCGATGAGCGCAACAACTACTGGATGCCGATGGACCAGTATATTGGTGGTATTGAGCATGCCGTCATGCACTTGCTTTATGCCCGATTCTGGACCAAGGCAATGCGCGATATGGGTCTTTTAAACTACGATGAGCCATTTGTAAAATTGCTGTGTCAGGGCATGGTTCTAAATCATATTTACTCTCGCCGTAACGAACTTGGCGGTATCGAGTATTTTGCCCCGAGTGAAGTAGATAACATTCTTGACAGCAAAGGCAATATCATCGGCGCTAAGCTTAAAGCCGATGGTTCCGAGATTCAATACAATGGCATTGGCACAATGTCCAAATCCAAAAACAATGGTATTGATCCTCAGCAGTTAATTGATCAAATGGGTGCTGATACTGCTCGTTTATTTGTTATGTTTACCAGCCCACCGGAGCAGACCTTAGAGTGGTCTGGTAGTGGTGTAGACGGCTCAAACCGTTTCTTACGTCGCCTGTGGAGTTATTGCTTTAAGCATCAGGAGCAAATCCGCCAGGGTCAGGATAATTTCGACTGGTCTTCTGCTGAAGGGCTAGATAAAGCCATTCGAGATCTTCGCCTAGAGACTCACGCTTTATTAAAGCAAGCCAACTACGACTACAACCGCATCCAATACAATACGGTCGTTTCGGCCAATATGAAGCTGCTAAACGTCCTTGAAGCAACGAAGCTTCCCGAAGGTGATGTCGCCAATCACGCTATTCGTGAATCTGTCTCTATTATGTTGCGTATGCTCTACCCGGTAGTACCTCACATTACTTGGTACATCTGGCGTGAACTTGGCTTTGTTGATGTTTATGGTGATCTGCTTGACGCCCCTTGGCCTGAGGTGGATGAAAATGCCTTAATCGCTGATGAAGTTGAATTAGTTCTTCAAGTCAACGGCAAGCTTCGAGGTGCGATTACAATCCCTAACGATGCAGATAAAGAGTATATTGAAGCCACGGCAAGAGCACATGAAGCGGTTGAGCGCTTTCTTGACGGTCGTCCTATCAAACGCGTGATCATAGTCCCTGGTCGCCTCGTTAACGTGGTTGGTTAGTTATGATACTTAATAAGGTATTTGCTGCAAACAGCACAACACAGCACTCTAAATTACAGCAATACGCTGTGTTATTATTGCTTTTATTGATCG
This sequence comes from Oligella ureolytica DSM 18253, assembly GCF_000373745.1. GTDB lineage: Bacteria > Pseudomonadota > Gammaproteobacteria > Burkholderiales > Burkholderiaceae_B > Oligella > Oligella ureolytica. Next base: position 33,045 of record NZ_KB892280.1, read on the forward strand.
TAGTGAGTCTTACTGCGTGTGGTTTTAAGTTGCGTGGCGCAACACCGCTACCATTTAACTCTCTCTATACAAACATCAACAGCCAAAGCCCTTTTGGGGCACAAATCATTCGAGGCATTAGAGCTAACTCACCCAATACTCGAATTGTTGACGAAGCAAGTGAGGCTGAAGTACGCCTAGTTCAGATTTATAACCGACGCACTCGCAAGGAAATGTCCTTGACTATCGATGGTAAGGTTGAAGAATACGAATTGGGTCTCTATGTCAGCTTTACCTTAGTCGACCAGGCCGGCAATACCTTATTAGCACCGACGACCTTATCAAACTTGCGTCTATTACCTTATGATGAAGACAACTCAGCTGCAAAAGCAGCTGAAATGCAGCAACTTTATACTGATATGGAGCGAAATATCGCCACCTCGATATTGCAACGCATTACGTCTGACGATGTCATTCAGCGCTATCATCAGTTACGTGGAAATTAATGACTAATATCAACCTTGACACGATCGATCGTCAACAAGCGCCTGCGCCACTATATTGCATCGTTGGTGATGAATTGCTGTTGAGAATTGAAGCAGTTGATACACTTAGGCAATGGGCTTATGAACATGACTACTCAGAGCGCAGTTCATTAAGCCTCACTGCCACTGACGATTGGGGCGTGATTGAAGAATTCACCCAAAGTTTATCTCTATTTGCCGAGCGCAAGTTATTAGAGTTAGTCATTCCCAGTGGCAAACCCGGACGCAAAGGTGGCGATGCGTTAATCTTATTAGCTGAACAAGCCAAACAGGGGCAGCTTCTTGATACGATTGTTGTCATCAGCCTGCCTGAGCTTGATTGGCAAACAAAAAAAACCAAATGGTGGCAAAGCCTTTCAACTGCTGCGCAGGTAGTTGAGTTGCCCAAAATTACGCGCGAACAACTACCCAGCTGGATTAGCCAACGACTCAAGCGACAAAAGCAGTCAGTTGATAGAGAAACACTTCATTGGATTGTTGACAAGGTGGAAGGTAATTTATTTGCTGCTCACCAAGAAATTCTTAAACTGGGTCTTAGCTACCCGGAAGGCAATATCACTTTTGAAGCGATTCAGCAATCCATACAAGATGTTGCGCGTTATGACGTGATGTCGCTAATGTCTGCTATGCTTGAAGGTGACGCTAAACGTACTCGTAAAATTCTTGAAGGTCTTGAAGCGGAAGGTGAAGCCCTCCCTCCTCTTCTTGGCTTTATGATGATTGATATTCGTCATTTGTACAATCTAGCTGTCGCACGCCAAAAAGGACTAAACCCTCAGGGACAGATGCGCTCAATGTACATAAGAGCACCCAAATCAGATTTGCTTTTGGCGGCGCTTAATCGCCTAAGCTTCATGCAAATCATGGGGATTATACAGCACGCTCATGATGTCGATCGCATCCTCAAGGGTATGCCGGTTGAGGGTCGCTTAAATGACCCATGGCAAGAATTACTACGATTAAGTCTTAAAATAATCGACCCCAACTCACTATAAGCGTTTTAATGTTTAATGCTTAATAATTAATACTTTTTAATATCGCTATGAATACTACACAGTCGACGCTCACTTCTGAGCTATCCTTACAAGATTATTTGCAGCAGTTAGGTCACCGGGCTCGTGAAGCTTCACGCATCCTAATGCGCACCACCGATCAGCAAAAATCAGCCGCTTTACTCAGTTTGGCAGATTTAATCAATCGCAATAAAGAGTTTTTACTCGCTGAAAACGCAAAAGATTTAGCAAACGCCAAAGAAAAAAACTTAGATGCACCGCTGCTCGATCGCTTAGCCTTAAGTGACAAGTATTTAGATATTATGCAGACCGGCCTGCGTCAGATTGCTGCCATGCCCGCACCTATTGGCTCATTGTCAGCGACCAGCGTTCGTCCTAATGGCATGAAGTTGGCACAAATGCGTGTACCGATCGGAGTCATCGGTATTATTTACGAGTCACGCCCTAATGTAACAGTTGACGCAGCCGCACTATGTTTAAAATCAGGTAATGCGTGTATTTTACGCGGTGGCAGTGAGGCTTTTTACTCTAACCAAGCGTTTGCCAAGCTTATTTCAGAAAGCCTAAAACTCAATGGGCTGCCAGACTCTGCGGTACAGGTCATTGAAACCACCGATCGCGAGGCCGTCAGTGAATTAGTACGTTTAACCGATTATGTCGATGTGATTATTCCTCGCGGCGGCAAGTCCTTATTATCACGTTTAGCCAAAGATGCTCGTGTCCCAATGATTATGCACTTAGAAGGCAACTGTCATATGCATATTGATGAGTTTGCCGATATCGACATGGCCATTGAAACTGCCTTTCACGCAAAAACCCACCGCTACGGTATTTGTGGTTCACTAGAAACCTTATTGGTGGATCAAGCCGTGGCTGAACAAGTGCTCCCCGAACTTGGCAAGCGTTTCCAAGCACATGGTGATGAAATGCGTGTTTGTCCTAAAACAAAAGCTATTTTAGCCAGTACAGGCCTACAGTCTAATGAGCAAGCTGCCATCAAGGACGCCACGGATGAAGATTGGGAAACCGAGTTTTTAGGACCGATTATTGCGATCCGCATTGTTGACTCACTTGAAGAGGCCATTGACCACATCGCACAATACAGCTCAGGCCATACCGAGTCAATTATTACTAACAATATTCAGCGCGCTGAGCAATTCCAACTCTGGGTCGATTCCAGCTCCGTTTACGTCAACCTACCAACGGTCTTTGCTGATGGCTTTGAATATGGCCTAGGAGCTGAAATCGGTATTTCAACCAACCGTTTACATACTCGTGGCCCGGTTGGCCTAGAAGGACTAACCACTTACAAATGGGTAGTCCATGGCAATGGTCAAAAACGCGGTTAATATGAGAGGTTAGTAATGAGTTATCTTTGGTACAAGGTTCTACATATTGTCTTCTTCGCTTCATGGTTTGCCGGATTGTTTTATTTACCCCGTATTTATGTCAATATGGCGCAACTATCATTTGGCTCTGAAGGCTACACGCTTCTGTTAGGCATGGCTAAGCGTTTATTACGCTTTATGACCATCATTGCCATCGTCAACCTAGTGTTTGGATTATTACTAATTAGTAAAATCGGAATCCTTCATGGCTGGCTACACTTTAAATTACTGTTAGTGTTTTTTGTTTTTATTTATCATTACTCCTGTTACGCCATATATAAGCGCTTCGAAAACGGCACTAATAACAAAACACATTCTTTTTACCGTTGGTACAATGAAATCCCAGTGGTACTTATGCTTGTCATTGTTTATTTAGTTATTTTCAAACCTTTTTAAAATAACTCACCACTATGTCAGAACAAGATTCTTCAAAAAGAAGCACTTTAAAATTAAATCCCAGTACTAAAAAAAGTGCTTCCAACTCACGTAAAGCCACGCCGGTACGTACGGGCCCTCGTGCCCGCCGTCTTGAGCAATCCGCTTACGAACATGGCCAAGGCAAGATCTCAGCACGAACTTTAGCTCGCACCGGTGTCAGTATCGATAAGCTTAAAGAAGATAAAAATCTCTCTTATCGACTGTCTAAAACAGGCATGACTGAACAACGCTTAGCCAAGCAAGCAGCAGAAAGAGAAGCGGCTAGACCTCAGCGCGATAGGCCTAGCGTCCCGTCAGATGCATGGAATCCACGCCGTCGTGATGACTCGCGTGATAGTACGCATGGCGCGCGAGGTGGGCGCGATAATTTGCGCCACGATCCTCATTACCGTGCGGATTCACGCAGTCCGTCTCGCCACCAAGCCAAAGACAGCAGACGCAGCGCACCACGCTTAGACCCTAGACCTAGCCGCCCCGCACCACAAGGGCTTAACTACAACCCTGACAATCCTCAGCAAGCAGCGACAGTCTTTGCAACATGCCCTCAAGGTTTAGAAGAGGTTCTTACCCAAGAATTAAAGCATCTTGGCTTCGCAGAGGTAGAAAGCAGTCGCTCAGGGGTTTATTTTAAGACAGACATGCTAGGCGTCATGAAAGCAAACTTATATAGTCGCTTAGCGACTCGTATTTTGCTTCAAGTTGCTCAAGCTGAAGTTCATAGCGAAGACGATATTTATCAATTAGCGCTTGCCACCGCATGGGAGCATTATTTTGGTCCGGAGCATACCCTACGCGTAGACACTTCCGCCATCAGAAGTCCTATGCAAAGCCTGCACTTTTGCAACTTAAAAGCAAAAGACGGTATCGTCGACCGTATTCGTGACATCGAAGGTGAACGCCCTTCCATTGATACGGTACGCCCCGACGCTAAAGTACATATGTTCCTTTATAGGGATCAGGCCACCCTGTATTTAGACACCTCCGGGGAGTCCTTATTCAAACGTGGTTGGCGTTTAGACAAAGGCTCCGCTCCACTGCGTGAAAACTTAGCTGCCGGCATGTTGGCACTCGCCGGTTGGGAACCAGGTCAAACACTACTCGACCCATTTTGTGGCAGCGGTACGATACTGATTGAAGCCGCGTGGTGGGCTCAAAATGTACCTCCCGGACTACACCGCTCTTTCCAGTTTATGCGCTTAAGAAACCATCAAAAGCAGCTTTGGCACGATCTAAGAGATGAAGCGTTTGCCAATATCAAACCAAGCTTAGATACGCCACTTTTCGGCTCCGACATTTCTCCGGCCGCGATTGAAGCTGCTCGTGCCAACATGGAAAGAGCAAACATCAATGCCAGCAGTATCCACTTTGAAGTCAGCAATGTGCTTGACATAGAAGCGCCGGCAGAGAGCGGTATTATTATTACTAACCCACCCTATGGCGAGCGCTTAGATACTGGGCAAGATTCTATTTGGCACCCTTTATCAGGCCACCTCAAAAAAGAATTTGATGGCTGGCGCGTCAACATCATCACCAGCGATCTCGAACTGCCTAAGAAAATGCGCTTAAAAGCACAGCGTCGCATTCCACTCTATAACGGCAATCTGGAAACTCGCATGTTTGTATTTGACATGGTGCGCGCAAGCTTTCGAGAACAATAAACTTAGTAAGTAAAATGACTCAAGAAGAAACAAAACAGTTCACTGCAAAAAGTGGACAATTCGGTCACCCGACACGTTTAAAAGTTTTTGCCAGTATGATGTACGAGGGTATGTTGTTGCTCGGCTTATGCTTCACAGGCGCCTACATTTTTGATTCCTTGACCCAAAGTCATGATGCCGACCGATTTATGTGGCAACGCCAATTAGTACTCTTTCTGTTGGTCGGCTTATATTTTATCATTTGTTGGCGCAAACAAGGTCAAACATTACCTATGAAGACATGGGATATTCTTATGCGCAGTAAACTCGGCAAGCAAATTACTTGGAAGCAACTCATAGGACGCTACTTATTAATGTGGGTTTTACCGCTCCTAGGCGCTTTTATAGTTTATCTGGTTGCGACAGCGATGGACTGGATGTCCATCAATCTATTTATTGTGTTTTGCCCATTTTTAAACCTAGTGCCTACCCTCTTTAGAAACGATCGCCAAATGCTACACGACGTCCTTGTTGGTACGGAACTCGTCAACTTTAAAAAATAGGGACTGGATTAATATCCTAAAAATGTTAAAATTAGGCTATTCTTGCCGAAATGTTACAAAACTATCGACATTTCACAGTAATTAATTCACTTCTTATACTATGACTGATCAATACCAAGACCTATACCAGTCTTATCGATGGTTGGTGCCACAGCACTTTAACATTGCCGATTATTGTTGCCACCGCTGGGCTGCCAACCCTCAAGAAGTGCGCCAACAAGCCGCCATTTTCTTTGAGGACCAGGTGGGTCAACTGACGATGTACTCTTATCGTCAACTCTCTGAGCGTGTCAATAAACTAGCCAATGGCCTGGTGCGCATGGGTGTACAGCCCCAAGACCGTATTATTATTACACTACAGCACTCAGCCGATAGTGCAGTCGCTACACTGGCTGCACTAACCGTAGGCGCTATTGTAGTACCCTTAACTGCCGGTCTTAGCAGCTATCAATATGCTCCGCGTGTTGTTGACAGCCAAGCCAAAGTGGCCATTATTGATAAGCATACCCTAGCGCCATTTATGGCGTCGCTCGACAATCAAACCCTAGTTAAGCAAATCATCGGCGTCGATACACAAGATGAGCGTATGATTGCCCTAGAAACATTATTAGCTCGTCAACCGAGCCAATTTACAGCAGTCAACACCGCCTCGGATAGTCCGGCGATCATGGTATACCCACAGCCGGAACCAAGTACCGAGCCTTTGGATCGCAAAATCAAAAATGACATTCCCTTTGATCCGGATCTCAAAGCAACCATCTTGACACATCGTAGCTTAATCGGTGCGTTACCTGGCTTTGTGGCTTCCCAAGACTGGTTCCCAAAGAAAAATGATGTCTTCTGGTCATCCTATGACTGGAATAGTGGTCCCGGGTTAATCAACTCATTATTACCGGCTTTATATTTTGGCCACTCAATTGTGGGCTGTCCGGCCGGTCGTACGATTCCACGGTTATTCACGCTATTAGAGCATTATCAGATCAGCAATATACTGACAACCGCTGATGAGTTAGAACGTATTCGTGAGTATACTGAACCACTTCCGGAATTCGAGCTGTCAATCCGCTGCATTACCATTCCTGAACATCAAAAGACCACTGAGCTTCAAGCATGGGTCAAAGAACGCTTCAATGCTTCTCTCAACGGTGTTTACTCGGATGTCGGTTTTGTTTACCTGGCAGGCGACAGCGCACATAAATGGCCAGATCGCCCAGACAGTATGGGACATGTATTTCCGGGACGTCGCTACAGCATTATTGACGATGAAGGCATGCCTGTGAGTAGTGGCACTAAGGGTTTATTAGCAGTCGCTGCCATTGATTACCACGGTCACGATGACCCTGGCTTAGCGACTCACTATTGGCAACAAGCCCAAATTCATGAAATTGAAACCATTGACGGATGGTACAGTACCGGCATTAATGCATATCAAGACGATGATGGCTATATCTTCCGCGTTTAATCTCTCACGAAGTTGTCGCAGTTGTTAATTTAATTCGTTGTTTAGCTCGTCACTTAAGCAGTCTTTTAAGATCATTTATCAATTTCACCGGAGACAATATGGCAATCTTTCAATTGGCTGATCTAAGTCCCAACATAGATCCTAGTGCTTTTGTATTTGACGGCGCTATTCTGATTGGACAAGTCACTTTAAAGGCAAATGTCAGCATTTGGCCTGGCGTGATTATTCGCGCTGATAATGACACGATCACTATCGACGAAAATAGCAACATACAAGAAGGCTCTGTGCTTCACATTGATGCAGGCACTCCTCTTTATGTTGGTAAAAACGTTACTGTAGGCCATAAAGTCATGCTTCATGGTTGCACCATTGGTGATGGCAGCTTAATTGGTATGAGTGCAACGATTTTAAACAATGCCGTTATCGGAAAAAACTGCATCATTGGTGCCGGCGCCCTTATCCCCGAGGGCAAAGTCATCCCCGACAACTCAGTCGTCGTGGGTGTTGCTAAAATTCTGCGTGAAGCGACCGCGGAAGATCTTGCGCGTAGTCATCAGGGGACTAAACACTACGTAGAACAAGGTCAATTTTATCGCCAACAATTAAAGCGTATTGACGCTTAAATTCCTATCGTCCTTTTCACTTGAAAAAGCGACGATAGGACATATATAGAGCCTTTAATCCATAAAGAAAAACTCTTATTTTCTCAAGATTTCAACCATCTGGTCATCGTCACAATTTCATGAACGACTTATTAAAAAAATACTTATTTGCCGATCGCAGCATCCGCATTCAAAGCGCCAATCTAAGCCAAACATGGCTTGATGGTCGTGAACACCAACACTATCCTAAAGTAATAGAAAATCTCTTAGGTGAGCTTTGTGCCGCCTCCGTATTATTATCCTCAAATATTAAATTTGATGGCAGCCTAGTTTTACAAATTCAAGGGGATGGTCCCATTGCTCTATTAGTGGTTGAATGTGATTCTGAGCTACGCGTTCGCGCTACCGTCAAGCTACGTCAAGAATTTGCTATCAAAGAAAACAGCAGCTTCCAGGAGCTGGTTAATCCCAATCGTAGCGGTCATTTTATGGTGATTTTGGATCTCAATGATCGCCAAGAAGGCCAACAAGCTTATCAAGGGATCGTTGCACTCGAAGGTAATAGTGTTGCCGAAGTATTAGAAAACTACATGCGCAACTCCGAGCAATTAGATACCTATATTCGTCTTGCTGCCAATGATGACAAAGCGACCGGGATTTTATTGCAACGCTTAGCCGTTACTGGTGGAATAGCCATTGACAAAGACAAAGCAGAAGAAAACTGGCAAAAAGCAGGTCATTTTGTTCAAACGATTACTCACGATGAACAACTTAAACTTTCCGAAGATGAATTAATTCATCGTTTATTCTGGGAAGAGCAACTTCTTAAAACCGAGGAAGATCATCCTATCCAATGGTACTGCAGCTGCAATCGCGAACGCGTTGCCGATATGCTTCGCATGTTAGGCACCGCCGAGATAGAATCCATTCTGAGCGAACGCGAAGAAATTGACGTCAGCTGCGACTATTGTGGCAAGCCATATAAATTTGATGCCATTGAATGCGCTCAACTTTTTGTCGATAAAAACAAGTTAAGCACACAAGAAAGCTCGTCTGAGCATTAAGAATTTAATGTATTCACCATAAGAAAGCCGAATCTTTAAGATTCGGCTTTTTTGTGGATGATTTGTCTGTATTTCTGTGTATTGTCTAAGCAGACATCAAACCTCATACTAAGCGTATGAAAAGAACACAGCTTCCCTCCTCTCTGCACTCACAACACGGCAGTGCAATTATTGAGTTTTTAGTTACTGCATTGCCGGTACTACTCTTAGGTTTAGGCGCCACAGAAACCGCTCGCTGGTACATACACAAACAACACATACGCTTCGCCTTGCATGAAGCACAACGTATTGCTGCCGTCACACATGCAGAGCCAACCCAATTAATTACCGCTTTTGAGGAAGCTCTAAACCCTTTATTTGCTCCGGCAGGCCCATACGAGACTACCGAAGCTAGACGAGCGGCCTACCTACAAAATGTCAGCACAAGCACATCAATGCCGCCATGGCGCATTAGTATCATCTCACCTAATGCTAAGCACTTCGAAGACTTCCAACAAGCTGATCTCGAAATTACTCAAAGCACCGGCTTTGCAGCAATTAACAATAACTACCAATTTGAACAGCACCAAGAAAAGGCACTCGGTATACACTCTCAACAAACAATTTACCAAGCAAATATATTGAGCGTTCAATTGATTTACCCATACAAACCCTTGGTACCGGGAGTGAGCTCGTTGATGAAGCAGCTAAGCACATCAAGCAACTCAAGACTTAAACAATCCTATTATACTCATGGCTATCTACCGCTGGAGTTGACCGCCCACATCTCAATGCAGTCGCATCCTGTCATGTGGCCTGCAGAATCAAGTGCAAAAATTGTCTATCATGAGCAGCTCATCGATAGTGATAACGCCAGCAACAGCCCTACCGCACCAGCAGACGGCAATGACCGCTGCGCAGGACTTTGGTGTATAGAAAGTAGCAGCGAGCAGCATACCGGAGGAGATTTAGGCGGGCACACCGAATCACCTTCAACACAAAACCCCTACGAGTCGTATCAGCCGCCACAAAGCTCATCGCCACATGACACAAACTCTCCTAGCGACCAGCAAAATGCATGGGCTCCTGATAACACGGACAATGATCTGACTGATGACCCTCTGTGTGATACCAGCTTATGCTGTACTTAATAAAAATAGTGATACGTCCCTACTAATTAACCTGTATAATTCACTATCCTAGTCCAATACGACACGTACTATCTAGCATCTTCCATACACATATATCCAAAGACATACCTTGATTTACATCAAAAATCTTAATTCTTTGTTAAAATAAGCTTACGATATATCAAACTAGTGATAACTAGTTTTTACAATAGGTGTGTCATGTCTAAAACCATTCTTCTTGATGACAAGTCGGTGCATTGTGATCAATGCATGAGCAATCATCTATGTATGCCCGCAGGTTTAAGCGCTCAAGAAACCGAAAAACTCACCGAGCTAGTAAAAGAACGTATTCGCATCTCTAAAAATCAGACTCTTTTTACCTCAGGTTCGCCTTTTACTGCGATTTACAGTGTTCGCTCAGGTTCTATGAAAACTCAGCTTGAAAGCGAGGACGGTCATATTCAAATCACGAACTTCTCACTTCCCGGTGAGTTGGTCGGTTTGGATGGCATTGCTACACAAGTTCACTCTTCTTCTGCTGTCGCTTTAGAAGACAGTGAGGTCTGTGTGATTAGGTTAGAGGACTTAGATAAGCTTTCAAAATCCATTCCTGCCCTACAGGCACAATTACGCCATTTGATGGGTAATGAGATTAATCGCTCTCACCGTATGGCTCTTACTCTCGGCTCTTTAAAGTCTGAGCAGCGCGTTGCCGCATTCATTCTAAATATGGTTGAGCGCCTTGGTCAATTAGGTTATTCATCAACCGAGTTTGTCCTGCGGATGACTCGAGAGGAAATCGGTATCTACCTAGGGCTTACACTAGAGACAGTCAGCCGACTACTCTCACGCTTTGCACGCGAGGGACTCATTGAGATCCAACAAAGAGAAGTAAAAATACTGGATCGTAATGGCCTACAAGCCTTAGTTAAAAAAGTTGAAAGTTAAAAGTTAGAATTAAATAAATAAAGACCTTTTAGTTTCATAAACTAAAAGGTCTTTATTTTTATTCCTTATCCTGCTTAAACTGCTCTCGCAAATGCTCAGGAATCGGTCTATCGACAGCTGGCTTAAAACTAGACTGATCGATTGCGCCACTTCGTGTCGTCATTAAGCCTTGACGATTTTGCTGATTCACTAATGGCGTATCTTTGTGCTGAGTAAAGGCAAGATAAATAGTAATGGCACAACCAACAATGACAATCGCCGGACCGGCCATCAGTAACCATGGCCAACGATGCTTATACCACGGTCCACTGGTGTCCTGTTCTGTAGAGTTTGATTGACTTACTTCTTTTAATGACATAAAAACACCTTAACTATTTGGGCACAAAGAAACTACTTGATTTATCAATGGTTAGCTCTTTGCCTTCGTCAATGCTGCGAACATTAAAGTCCATATCATAGCGACCGACATCATTACCCTCTACGGGTGTACGTACAACCACTGGAATCCACTGATTAGTTCTTGGCGATACCATGGTGATATTTGAACCAGAGTTATCAAGATCCACTTCTAGAGAGCTTAGACCATCAGCTTCTGCATCAATCGCAAACTGGCGTGTCTCAGGACTCATATTAACCAATAACACACGATAAACGTTTTCGTAGTAACCACCCGGCACTTCTCGTCCTAAGGAGTTACGGTCGCGAACCACATCGAAACGCAATTCATTGCGTAAAGCAAGAGAGGTAACAATACCCGTAATGAAAATCACTAGCAAGGTTAAGTATACTAAAGTGCGTGGTTTAAATAAACGCTTGCGCTCTTCTTTTTTGCTTAAACCCATTGAGATACTATTCTCAGACGTGTAGCGAATTAGGCCTTTCGGATAATTCATCTTTTCCATAACATCATCACAGGCATCAATACAGGCTCCACAACCGATACACATATACTGTAAACCATTACGAATATCAATACCGGTCGGGCAAACTTGGACACAGAGCGTACAGTCTATACAATCACCAAGCCCTAACTCGGTTGGGTCTGCTTTTTTAGAACGCTTACCTCGAGGCTCACCACGCTTCTGATCATAGGTAACAATCATCGTATCAGCATCCACCATCACACTCTGAAAGCGTGCATAGGGGCACATATAACGGCACACATTTTCTCGTAAGAAGCCGGCCGCAATCCAACAGAAACCGCCATAAAGGAAGATCCAAAACCATTCCCAGAAGCTAAGTTCTAATTTCAAGAGACTTGGGAAGAGCTCACGTATTGGCGAGAAATAAGCAACAAAAGTAAAGCCTGTCCAGAAACCGACCAAAAGCCATAAAACGTGTTTGGTCGTTTTAATGCGGAATTTACGGGGGCTCATCGGTTCTTCGTCAAGGCGCATACGCTGCATGCGGTCACCCTCAACCCACTTCTCGATATGCATAAAGATTTCGGTATAAACCGTCTGCGGACAGGCGTAGCCACAGAAAAGCCGCCCTGCTATTGCGGTAAATAAGAAAAGCCCGTAAGCCGAAACAATTAAAATAATTGCCAAATAAAATACGTCTTGAGGCCAAAGAACAAGACCAAAAAAATAGAACTTACGCTCTACTAAATCAAAAAGAACAATTTGACGACCATCCCAGTTTAACCACGGCAACCCATAAAAAAGAATTTGTGTAAACCAGATCATAGCAACGCGCCAGTTATTAAATCGGCCTTTAACCGAGCGCATATAAATCTTTTGTGATAGGTCGACAAACTCGATTTCATTTTCATCGAGACTTGTTGGAATATGGCCTGCCGCGACTGTTTTAGGTTTAGGCCTAGGTCTTGTTTGATCTATTTTTTTTGTGGGTTGTGGCGGCTGCCATTCAGGTGCTTCCTGAGAGTTTTCAGGAATGCTAGGAGATTTTTTTTCGCTCATAATATATCACTCGAAATTATGAAATTATGTATAACGTATACATTATTTATTATAAACGCATATATCATGGATTACAAAGACATACATCACAGATCAAAAAGCATACATAATAAAGCTAAAAAGCATACATCAAACACTACATGCACATACAATATAAATGTGTACACCACATATTATAACAGCCCAACTCTCCTAATGGACAATTGGGCTGTTGATGAGATCCGCTGTTTTAAACACAACCGCGTCAAGTTAAGACACTAACTTTTATCAGAGTCATTAAATTAAACTACATAATGAATCATTTATTGTTAGATAAACCCCAAACATAAGCGGTTAAAACATCAATCTGTTCAGGTGTTAAATAGTCTTTTTGTGGAGGCATAATATTCATACGACCTTCCATAATGGTGCGAACAATTGCGGCATGAGACGAACTACCTAACCAGATATCATCAGTTAAGTTAGGAGCACCGAGCATCTGATTACCCTTAGCGTCCACACCATGACAGGCCACACAAACAACGCCAAACTGCTGCTGTCCCTTGGCAATAAGCGTGGCATCAGCACTCAATCCCGACAATGAACGAACATAATGAGCAATCGCATTAGCGTTAGCATTTTGTTCGCCGGCAGTGTCACCTAGAGCACCACCTAAAGGCGCCATGATACCTACACGTCCATTAGTAATGACATTATGAATATACTCAGGCGTATCGCCACCCAACCAATCATTGTCGGTTAAGTTAGGAAAGTCCGTTGATCCTCTAGCATCAGAACCATGACACTGAGCACATGTATTTAAGAATAAACGCTCACCAATTAAACGAGCTTCAGGATCTTTTGCAAGGTCCTCAGTAGTCATCCCCTCAAAACGGGCATAAACCGGCGCAATCGCTTCACGTAATTGTTGCTGGTTTTGGACGACCTGCTCAGCCGCACTCCAACCTCTTAAACCGCCCCAACTACCCAATGCCGGGTATAAAACCATGATACCAATACCAATGACACTAAGGCCTAGGTACATAACAATCCACCAACGAGGTAGCGGATGGTTTAGCTCCCTAATACCATCCCATTCATGTCCGGTATCTTCGGTAACAACAGTTTTTTGCCCTAGCCATGAACGCTGAGTCCATAACAACCACAGTACAAAAACTACACCTAAGATTGAAATGATCGTGACCCAGGCACTCCAGCCACTATTAACAAAATCACCCATGATCCTTGTCCTTGCGCTGTTCATCAGCGCTTAAATTTATTTCGTCCTCTAGACTAAACGGTAGTTGAGCCGCTTCGTCATTATCTTTGCGGCGTTGCTTAGAAAAAGCCCACCATACAATTCCGAAAAAAACAATGATTGCGAGAATAGTCGCAATACCGTTAAGCGTGCCCAACATCTGTTTAGCTCCTATCCCAATTACTCTGCATCAGCGACAGTATCACGCTGACGCCATGCATTCATATAACCAACACCTAAACTCTGAAGATAGGCAACAACCGCATCTTCTTCAGTTTTACCGACTAAAAGATTTGGTGCGTTAGCAATCTCTTCTTCGGTATACATAGGCTTATTATCGTGGTGATTACCTAACCAGTTAAGCGCTCTCATACGAGCCTGAACATCGTGGTGCTCTACACTCTTGTGCTGCAACCAAGTATAGGCAGGCATATTAGACTCAGCCACAACATCACGGGGGTTACGTAAATGAACACGATGCCATTCGTCTGAATAACGACCTCCAACACGAGCTAAGTCAGGACCCATGCGACGAGAACCCCATAGGTGAGGATAATCATACACAGTCTCGCCCGCCTCAGAGTAAGGACCATAACGGTGCACATCAGAACTAAGCAAACGGATTTGCTGTGTATGACAGCCTACACACCCCTCTTTGATGTAAATATCACGACCGATCAACTCTAATGGTTGGTGAGGTTTCACACCTGGCGAAGGCTCGGTCGTTGAGTGCTGGTGGAACAATGGAATAATTTGCACTAGACCTGACACTGCTACCGTTAAAAAAGTACAAGTAATCAGTAGCGGCAGATTTCTCTCAAGCATCCCATGAGAGAAAAACTTAACTTTTTTATCATCAGACATTTTTAAAAACCCTTTATCTTTATATTATGCTTTCGCTGGTTCGGCTGCAGGAGCAGACGCTGTATTGCTGTAACCAGGCATAGGAACCGGCGGATTAACACCAACACGACCACGAATGGTAGCTATGGTATTGAAGAGCATAATGACAATACCCGTCAAGAATAAGCCACCACCAATAGCACGCATAATTAATAAGACTTTCTTAGAAGCCAATGCCTGAACAAAGCTATAAGTTAACGTGCCGTCAGCTTCGATAGAACGCCACATCAAGCCTTCCATCACACCAGCAATCCACATAGAGGCAATGTATAAAACGATACCAATAGTAGCCAACCAGAAGTGCAACTCAACTAATGATTTTTTGTACATGCCGTCACGACCCCATAAACGCGGAATCATGTAGTAGAGAGAACCAAAGGAAATCATGGCAACCCAACCCAATGCACCTGAATGCACGTGCGCTACTGTCCACTCGGTATAGTGTGATAGTGCGTTAACCGTGCGAATTGCCATCATTGAACCTTCAAAGGTAGACATACCGTAGAAAGATAATGAAACTACCAAGAACTTCAAGACTGGGTCTGTTCTAAGCTTATGCCATGCTCCAGACAAGGTCATAATACCGTTAATCATACCGCCCCAAGATGGTGCTAATAAGATTAAGGAGAACAACATACCTAAACTCTGCGTCCAGTCTGGTAATGAAGTGTATAACAAGTGGTGAGGACCAGCCCACATATATGTAAAGATGAGAGCCCAGAAGTGAACAATCGATAAACGATAAGAGTAAATTGGACGTTCAGCTTGTTTAGGAACGAAATAATACATCATCCCTAAGAAACTGGTCGTTAAGAAGAAACCTACTGCATTATGACCATACCACCACTGTGCCATCGCGTCTTGAACACCGGCGTAGTAAGAGTAAGACTTGGCTAAACTCCAAGGCACCTCCAGGTTGTTCACAATATGCAACATAGCAATGGTAATGATATAAGCACCGTAGAACCAGTTTGCCACATAAATATGCTTAGTACGACGCTTAGCGACGGTACCGAAGAACACAACAGCATAAGATACCCAAACAATTGTAATGAGAATATCTAATAACCATTCTGTTTCAGCATATTCTTTTGTGGATGTATAACCCATCGAAAAAGAGATAGCAGCAGCAGCCCAAATAAACATCCAAGCCCAGAAGGTGAATGCAGCTAATCTAGGTGCAAACAGCGTCGTGTGACAGGTACGCTGAACCACATAGTATGAGGTTGCAAATAGCGCGCTACCACCAAAAGCAAAAATCACCAAGTTTGTATGAACAGGACGCAAGCGACCATATCCAAAAAACTCATTGAAACTTAACTCCGGAAATACCAGTTGGGTAGCGATAAAAACTCCCATCCCCATACCTAGTACACCCCAGATAACCGTCGCGATCGTGAACTGTCGAACGACCTTATAATTAAAGGTTTCCGACCCAATCACATTTTGAGTACTCATAGTACCTTCCTCTTTAAAAACAAAAACTTATTACTGCTATGTAAATCGTATTGTGAACTTATCACGTCAAAGCTAGCTTAATAAGAGCGAAACAAACTGCTTTGTAACAAAAATTTAGTGTTAATTACCACTTATATTACTACAAAAAAGCTGCTTTTTGTAGATTGCTTTCCGCCCCAAGCTGAGCAAATCAATCATTTGAACGTGATATTAACTCAAATAGAAATGACTTTTATTTTATTTTTCATTGAAAGTTGATTTAATTCAAATCACTTTATTATTATTTTATGTTTTAACGAAACATCGCTAAATTACTTATTTGCCTGCTCATCACGCTCATTGCTAACCAAATGACTTGTATTGTCATCATCCAACAGAATTGAATCACCTTTTTCATCAATATCATCATATTGGCCCTTAAAAATAGCCCAATATAAAAAATAACTGATAAAGGCAATAAAGCCCACAGCGAGCGAGCCAAGAATCATATAGATTTTCATAGTGCTTTTACCTTTGGTGTTCGTACTTTTTAGGCAACAGTCAGACGCTCGTCATTGGATAAACGCAGCTGAATCACCTCAAGTTCTTTACGGAAACGCTTATACAGACGCAGTCCCATCAAACCGACCCACAATGAAGAAACAAACATAATAATAGCGGCTAACCAAGGCGAAACAATACCTATCATTGCGAAAGGTGCCATTAAGAGATGAAAGACAATCGAAACATTTAGACAAAAACGTGCCGTTTTTCTGGTGCGTGCCAATACAGACTCAGAAAACTCTAAATCAATCTCAGTATCTTGT
This sequence comes from Oligella ureolytica DSM 18253, assembly GCF_000373745.1. Taxonomy (GTDB): domain Bacteria; phylum Pseudomonadota; class Gammaproteobacteria; order Burkholderiales; family Burkholderiaceae_B; genus Oligella; species Oligella ureolytica. Next base: position 50,119 of record NZ_KB892280.1, read on the forward strand.
CGGTGATTTAATAAAATAGTACGTGCTGCAGCGTAGGCCGTAGGTACCGACATCGCCATTGCACACGGACAGCTCATAACAAACAACGATACCGTCACCGCGAGCGCATGGGATTGATCAATATAAAAATACCAAACTAAGCCGCTGATAACCGCTAAAACTATTTGCAATATAACAAAATAAAATGCGTATCTGTCAGAATGTGCTGTATCTAGGCTACGGTACTGATTAATTTTGTCCAACAAAGCACTGTCATTTGATATATAAGAGGATTGAACCGCAATATACTCTAAATACCTTGCCGTTAATAGAAAAGCAATAAACATGGCGATCGAGTCATAATAAACTTCACCATGGTGATAAAGCGTTGTGTGCACACTGGGTATAAAAGCAACAATGATACCCAAGGTCACAGGTAAATTCATGTTAATCATGCCATGACGATGACTAAAATCACGATCCGCACCAAACAAGCCCTTCCAAATTGGCATAGCACAATACAAAAGAATAGGTACGGTTAACAACAAACCAACCCAGTTTAAGAAAACCAAGGCGACCTCTAGAGATTCCTGAATATCAGTCCCTACATACCGATGCTTAAAGTAACCCGGTGCTGCAAACATCATGACTTGCATCATAATTAGCCACGCCAAACCTAAGCGCAATACCATACGACGACGCTCGAGGCGATCTTCTTCAGGTAAATCCTTAGGCATAGCAAAGATAGAGACTGATTTCATTACTACTTACTTATAAAAGGTCAACCAAAATTAATTAAAAACGCCATCAGAAAGATAACGATCCCCTCTATCGCAGACAATAAATACCACCGTACCACGCTGTAACTTTTGGGCTGTGCGAATCGCTGCAACTAAGGCACCGGCGGATGAAATACCGCCAAAAACACCCTCTTTAGCAGCTAAATCACGAGCCATCTGCTCAGCTTCCTCTTGCTCAATTGCTTCAAACCCATCAATTAATTCAGGTTGATAAATGGCAGGCTGATATTCTGGAGACCACTTACGGATACCTGGAATAGACGCACCCGGAGCCGGCTGCGCGCCGATCAATTGAATGTCTGAGTTTTGCTCTTTTAAAAACTTACCGGTCCCCATCATCGTACCTGTAGTTCCCATGGCGCTGACGAAATGGGTAATTTGACCTTGAGTCTGCTGCCAGATCTCAGGACCTGTCGCTTCATAATGAGCTAGAGGATTGTCCGAATTAGCGAATTGGTTAAGAATAAGTCCCTTGCCCTCTTTTTCCATTTGCTCAGCTAAGTCACGCGCATACTCCATACCCCCCTTAGAGGCATCTGTAAGGATTAATTCAGCGCCATATGCCTTCATAGACGCTCTACGCTCAAGCGATAGATTGTCAGGCATAATTAAGATCATCTTGTACCCTTTAATAGCCGCCACCATGGCTAGGGCAATACCTGTATTACCACTGGTTGCTTCAATTAAGGTATCACCCGGCTTAATTTGGCCACGCTCCTCGGCTTCTGCGATCATCTTTAAGACCGGGCGGTCTTTAACCGAACCGGCGGGATTACTTCCCTCTAACTTAGCAAGAATAACGACATCATCGGCAATACCAAATAGCTGGGGTATGCGCTGTAAACGCACTAGAGGCGTATTTCCGACAGTTTGGTCTATGGTGGGGTAACTAACAATTTGTTGAGACATATACTGACAACACAAAATAATCTTAAAAAGTAGAATGTAAAATGTTATTTTAACACTTTCCACTCATCGTGCTGATTAAGTTTTTCACAAACAAACGTAGGATTAATCAATCATAGTTGAACTACTTTATTTTAAGCAAATAAGGTCCTGAGCCAGAAGAGGAGCTGCTATCTTTAAAATGCTTTTTAACCGCTGCCACCTCTTGGGACACAACAGAAGGCTTAGCCGTATGCTGTGTTTGTTTGTGACTAAAAACAAGCCCGTCTTCCACCATTTTATCAGCCCTCTTTTTACCCAAGCCTTTGATACGAATGGACAGATCTTCCGCTGACTCAAAATCGCCTGCTCGCGCTCTCTCATCGATAATGCGTTGGGCTGTCTTCTCACCAATTCCCTTAATGCTTTGCAACTCTACACTGCTAGCAGTATTAATATTAACCGCTTGCGCACTCATAGATGGTAGCCAGAATAATGCTAAGCTAAGCGATACGCGAACAAATGCTTTAGAAGTGAATAAAAAAATAGACATAAAATTTCCTCATAATAAAAAGCACTACAGTGACTTATTATGAGGAAACAAGTGACTCAAAAACACGATAAGGATTTTTTTATCCTACCTAGTTTGCAACTACATATTAGGTAGGTAATATCTAAAGAGACTTAGTATTTAACAAATACTGCACATACTCAGATACGTCCTCTTGAACCGTTTTAAAATTTTGCTCATATCGACCATCATGTCGAAGCCTGTCAGTATTAGCTTGTGTAAAGCTTTGGTACCTGCCCTTTAAGTCATCCGGAAAATCAATGTACCTCAATAGTCCTTGCTGTACCTGCTCATCAAGACTCAAAGGTGCTTCATCACGTGATTCACGCACCGTATTAATGACGGTATGAGCAATATCATTAAAAGGTTGTGCTCTACCCGTACCGCAATTAAAAATCCCACTAATTTGCGGTTGCTCCATAAAATGCAGATTAACCTTAACTACATCTTCGACATAAATAAAATCGCGCACCTGTTCACCGGCTTCATAACCATCATAGCCACCAAAAAGCTGGACAAAACCCTTGCTTTCAAACTGATTAAAATGATGGAAAGCAACTGAAGCCATACGTGCTTTGTGCTGCTCATGCGGGCCATACACATTAAAATAACGTAAACCTACAATTTGCGACGTACTATTAACTAAACGGCGGCGCACCACTTGATCGAAAAGAAACTTTGAGTACCCGTACACATTTAACGGCCCCTCAGAGGACAGCTCTTCGGTAAATGCCTGCTTAGCGCCATAGGTTGCCGCAGAAGAAGCATAAATAAATGGAATACCTTTTTGTTGGCAATAATCCAACAACTCTAAAGAGACTTGATAGTTATTATCCATCATGAATCGACCATCACGCTCAGTGGTATCAGAGCAGGCCCCCTGATGAAAGATCATACTAATCGGGGGTAATTTATCCCCTAACAACTCTTGTCTAAATAAATCTTTGTCCTTGTAATCGGCAATTTGACAGTCGCGTAAATTGATAAACTTATCACCTTGTTGCAAATCATCAACGGCTAAAATATTATCAAAGCCATGCTCATTTAAGCCCTTTATGACTGCCAATAAACCCTGCAGCACCCGTTACAACGATCATAATAACTCCTCTGCACTCACGATTGATGTGCCCACCTTACCGACAACGATGCCGCCTGCTTTATTTGCCCACTTAATTGCTTCTGGCCAAGGGACACCGGCAGCTCTAGTCACCGCCATCGTTGCCAACACAGTATCTCCGGCACCCGACACATCAAAAACTTCTTGTGCCTGAGCATTCACATGGTGAGCCCCATCGTCAGAAAATAGCGTCATGCCTTTTTCTGATCGTGTTACTAATAATGCTTCTAACTGCAATTGTTCACGCAACATTTGAGCTTTTTCGTATAACTCTTCCTCAGTATTCCAAGGGCCAACTGCCTGCGACATTTCCAACTGGTTTGGTGTTAGGAGATTGGCGTGCATATACGCTTGATAATTATCACCTTTAGGATCGACCAGTACTTGCAATCCGTGCTGTTTTGCGACATTAATAATCGAATCAACGTGCTTTAAAACACCTTTTGCGTAATCTGATAAAACAACGATATCATGCGCCGGTATCAACTCTTCCAAATTGGCATATAAATCTTTCAAGCTATGCTCAGTTGGCTCATGCTCAAAATCGACACGTAGCATTTGCTGCTTTCTACCTAAAATACGCATTTTTAATGTCGTATTAATCTGCTGATCCAGGCTCAATGCCGTATTAATACCCACCTCATCTGCCAGGCGTTGGATTTTCTCACCGCCCTCGTCAACCCCAACGATGCCGGTTAAGGTCGCTTGAGCACCCAGACTAATGACATTACGTGCGACGTTACCCGCACCACCTAAACGATCTTCTTTTTTGACAACACGGACTACCGGCACCGGTGCTTCGGGAGAAATTCTACTCACATCACCAAACCAATATCGATCCAATATCAAATCACCAATCACAAGAATTTTTTTATCTTGGATTTGTTCTAAAGGATAAGAGCGCATATTACTTTCCCTCTAAGCGCTGTGTAGAATACGTTTCCCACTGATTACAACCGGGGCACTGCCAATAAAATGATTGCGCTTGGAATCCGCAGGCGCGACACTCTCGACGATCCAAACGCTGCGCATGTTTATGGATAATCTTGTGTAAGTAATTAACATCTAATATTTCAGCAAGTGCCGAAGAGCTTGTTGATTCAGACGTATCTGCTATATCTTGACTCTGAATTTCAGACTCTAAAAACTTACTCAAACCAAGCAATGTGGGATGCTCTCTTAGTACATCTGCAGCGAAACGGCGGGCCGCTTCATCATCCTCATCAAGACGATAATGCCTTAAGAGAATCACAAAAAGATCTAATGAAAAGTGCTCTTTAAAATGCTGAGCCAACAGGTGCAACCCCTTTGAGAGCTCACCCGCTTGTTGGTAATTTTTTAATAGCTTTTCTGCCACCAAGCTACTATAAGTAGGTGCTTCTTGCAAAACATGCTCAAGTTGTAAGCGCTGATTTTCAGGTTGACCTTGCAGCACAGCAATGTCAGCTCGTAACATAACAATACGAGCGATGGACGCCTCGCTATGCTCATCCAAAGAGTTGTATTGCAAGGCATGTTCTGCTTGATCTAAATGCTTGATAGCTTCAGCCAAATTAGCAGGTTTTGCTTGTAAAGCCTGTTCAGCCAACTCGCAATGATAATGTATCAACGCAGGCACTGATTCATTTAAAAGTGCTTGAAGCTTAGTCACCGCTTCGATTGCTTTTGGCCAGTCATGCACCGACTCATAAATACGGATGAGATTGCGTGTCGCTGCGACACTATAAGACTGACTATTCATCACCTTCTGAAAAGCCTCTTCAGAGCGATCAAACATCCCGGCTTTAAAGAAATCCTGACCAATTTGATAAAGTGCCTGCTCTTGATCCTTGAGCGGCAAATCAGCTCGATTTAAAAGACTCTGATGCACACGAATGGCACGCTCAATCTCACCGCGCCGTCTAAACAAATTGCCCAAGGCAAAATGCAGCTCGGTTGTCTCTGTGTCTAACTTAGCCACCTCAATAAACGCATCAATGGCTTTGTCATGATCCTCATTTAATAAAAAATTCAGACCTCTAAAATATGAATCCGGCAACTGCTTAGTCTCTGACAGCATCTGCCTAAAATCAACTCGCGCAGCTATCCATCCCAATGCAAACACAATGGGAATAAGAATAAGCCACCAAACTTCAAAATCAACACCTACTTCCATCGTTATATCTTACTGCTTTGGTTGTAGAGAAATAAAAATATCGGGACCATCGGTGCTACTGTCTTTTGCATTGTGCTGCTCCTGTACTTTTTCGCGCACATGCGTAGCCGCCTGTCTATGTAAACTTGCAATTTCATCCTTAAGCTTGGCTTGTCTGTACTTTCCGCGAAAATAGGCAGGTGCCATCAGAAAATAGGCAAATATGGCGCCCAATATAAACGCTATCAATAAGGCAAGAACCAGAGGAATGCTCTTGGCCTGAAGATCTGCAAAGAAATTGACATCAACCAGATGCGTATTATTAATTGCAAACAATAAGACCAGAACAAAAATGATTATACGTACAATCCAAACTAGATACTTCATCGACTTCATCCTAGGAACGTTAACTATGCCCTATTGTAATAGGAAACAAGAAAAAACTTAAGCCTTTAAGTTTTGAATTTATTTTAAACAATAGAAAAAATAAAACCCGAATTCAGATAATAATCTTAAATTCGGGTTTATATAAACAAAGCGTTAAAGCGTTGAACTAATTAACCGATAGCTTCTAATTGACAATCGTCATGATTGGCTCCGGAAACATCCGTAGAACCTGACGCGCCTTCTTGGAATGTCGCATCAACTCGCTCACGCAACTCCTTACCTGCTTTAAAGTGAGGGACCTTTTTGCCAGGAACCATTACTCTTTCACCGGATTTGGGATTGCGACCGACACGAGGGGCTCTTTGCGACAATGAAAAACTTCCAAAACCACGCACTTCAATACGCTTACCTTCAGCTAAGGCATCAACCATCGCATCTAGGATCGTATTGACTGCAAAATCAATGTCACGAGCTGGCAGCTGTGGAAAACCAGCTGCCAAAGCCTCAATTAACTCAGATTTAGTCACTTTTACTCTTCGTCTTTAGCTTCGTCAAGCTTAGCTTTAAGTAAAGCACCTAAGCTTGTCGTACCGGATTGAGCAGCAGAACCCTTAATGCTCTCAAGTTTCTCAGCAGTTTCAGCGTTGTCACGAGCCTTAATAGACAACTGAATTGAACGCTGCTTACGATCAACATTAAGAATTATTGCTTCAATCTCATCGCCCTCTTTGAGTGCGGTTGTAGCGTCTTCTACACGACCAGTAGAGATTTCAGAAGCACGTAAATAGCCCTCTACGTCTACAGATAGAGTAACAACAGCACCTTTAGGTTCAACTGACTTAACAGTACCCTTAACTAAAGCACCCTTGTCATTGGTAGAAACGTAGTTATTGAATGGGTCGCCTTCTAACTGCTTAACACCTAAAGAAATACGCTCTTTTTCAGTGTCAATAGCTAAAACAACAGCCTCAACTTCGTCACCTTTCTTGTAGTTACGAACAGCTTCTTCACCCGCTTCATTCCAAGATAAATCAGATAAATGAACTAGGCCATCGATATTACCCGGTAAACCGATAAATACGCCGAAGTCAGTAATAGACTTAATAGCGCCTTGTACCTTGTCACCACGATTGAAGTTAGCAGAGAAATCTTCCCAAGGGTTAGAACGACACTGCTTCATACCTAGAGAAATACGGCGACGCTCTTCATCAATTTCGAGAACCATCACTTCGACTTCTTCACCTAGGCTAACTACCTTGCGTGGGTCAACATTTTTGTTGGTCCAATCCATTTCAGAAACGTGAACTAAGCCCTCAATACCGGACTCAACCTCAACGAAAGCACCATAGTCAGTTAAGTTAGTAACCTTGCCGAATAAGCGAGTACCTTTAGGGCAGCGACGTGATAAACCGATCCATGGGTCTTCACCTAACTGCTTAACACCTAGTGATACACGATTTTTCTCACGGTCAAACTTAAGAACCTTAGCATCGATCTCTTCACCAACAGTAAGCACTTCGGATGGGTGACGTACACGGCGCCATGCCATGTCAGTAATGTGTAATAGACCGTCAATAGCACCTAAGTCAATAAACGCACCGTATTCGGTAATGTTCTTAACAGTACCTTTGACCACTGCACCTTCTTGTAAGGATTCTAGTAGTTTCTCGCGCTCTTCGCCCATAGTTACTTCTAATACCGCACGACGTGACAATACAACGTTGTTGCGCTTGCGATCTAATTTGATCACTTTGAATTCTAAAGTTTTGCCTTCGAAGATGCTTGTATCTTTGACAGGACGTAAATCAACTAAAGAACCCGGTAAGAACGCACGAATACCGTTAGTCATAACAGTTAGACCACCTTTAACCTTGCCGGTGATGGTACCGTTAACTAATTCGCCGGACTCTAATGCCTGCTCCAACTGTAACCAAGCAGATAAACGCTTAGCACGATCGCGAGAAAGAATAGTAGCACCGTAACCATTTTCGATAGAGTCGATTGCAACAGATACAAAATCGCCGATTTCAACTTCTAAATCGCCTTGATCGTTTAAAAACTCTTCGATAGGGATTAACGCTTCAGATTTAAGGCCGGCATTAACAGTAACAAGGTTACGATCAATACCAACAACTTCAGCAGAAATCACCTCACCAGATTTCATTTCCTGGTCTCTAACGCTTTTCTCGAATAAATCGGCAAAGCTTTCGCCCCCTAGGGCTTCTTGGTAGTTTAAGGATGTCATTAATTTAATATCCAAAGGCAATACTTGCCTAATAAAAAACACGTCAATATAAAATCGACGGAGTTAATAAAACTTTTGTGCCATCTAAAAAAACAGCACAAAAGACCAAAAATCATTAATCAATTAATTTAAGCCTATACTTTAGGCTTGATTGCACTTGTCTTGCCAATGCTCTAAGACGACTGCTAGGGTTTCTTCGATATCTAAATCTGAAGAATCTACAACAATCGCATCGTCGGCCGGCTTTAAAGGTGCGTGCGAACGATTTAAATCGCGCTGATCGCGCGCTTCCAAATCCGCAATTAAACCGTTGATTTTAACTGAAAAACCCTTTTTCATCAACTGCTTATAGCGCCTTTCCGCTCTTTTTCGCACATCCGCAACAAGATAGATCTTTAAATCCGCATCAGGAAAGACCATCGTCCCCATATCGCGACCATCAGCAACCAATCCCGGCGCTCGGCGACAGTTACGCTGACTCTGTAGCAGAGCAGCACGCAACTCAGGATAAACAGCAATTTTAGAAGCAATAGCACCAACCTGCTCACTCTCAATGCTATCAGTCACATCCTCGCCATGGAGAAAGATACCCTCAGGCAAAAACTTGACGGACAATGCATTAGCAACCTCAGCAACTAACTCTTGATCCTCTAAATCTACCTTTCTCTTCATGCAGTCTAAGGCAGTTAAACGATATAAGGCACCGGAATCTAATACATACCACCCTAATTCTTGAGCCAATAAAGTGGCCACAGTACCTTTACCTGACGCACTTGGTCCATCAATAGTGATCACAGGGACATCGCTGAAGGAGTTCATTTGCTTTTACCTCAATTGTAATTTTTATATGATTTTAACTTATTTCAAAAGCTGCTTGTATTCGTCAAAGTACGTAGGGAAAGTTTTGTTAACACACGCAGGATCCATGATACGTACCGGCACACCCGCAAACACCGCCAATGAAAAGCACATCGCCATACGATGATCATCATAGGTCTCAATGCTTGCTCCCTTCCATTGCACAGGAGGAGTCACTTTGAGATAATCATGACCTGATTCAACAATCGCTCCAAGCTTTTCAAGTTCGGCATGCATCGCATCAATGCGATCTGTTTCTTTGACACGCCAAGAAGCAATATTTCTAAGCGTGCACGGACCGTCAGCATAAAGCGCTAAAACAGCTGCAGTCATTGCCGCATCAGGAATTAAGTTAAAATCCTCATCGAAGGCCTGGACGCGAGGAGCATCCCCCTCTTGAATCGAACTCACCTCAATATAATCGGCCCCATACGCTAGCTGAGCACCCACTCTTTCTACAAACTCAGCAAATAAAATATCGCCTTGAATACTCTCTTTATTAATACCGTAAATACGAATAGGACCACCAGCTAACAAACCTAAGGCGAAAAAATAGGAAGCCGATGACGCATCGCCCTCTACCCAAATCTCTTTTGGTGAAACATACTCCGCATCCGCAGCGATAATATAGCGTTGCCAATCATGGTTTTCCACGCTTACTCCGAAATGCTGCATAAGATTGAGAGTAATTGCAATATAAGGCTTTGAAATCAGCTCCCCTTCGACCTCAATTTCAATCGCCTGATTCAATTGCTTAGCTAGAAGCGGCGCAGCCATCAAGAGAGCGGTCAAAAACTGGGAGGAAACAGAACCTGCCACCTTAATCACAGTATCTTTTTTTAGTACCGGCGGTTCAATTTGTAAAGGCGGATAACCCGGATTTTCTAAATAATCTATTTTTGCACCAATGCTTTTTAAAGCCTCTACTAAATCACCAATTGGCCGCTCGTGCATACGAGGAATCCCATGTAAATGATAACGACCATCACTTACTGCCAAAGCAGCGGTTAGAGGGCGAATAGCCGTGCCGGCATTTTGCATAAACAAATCGGCTTCTTTAACCGGAAACTCGCCTAAACCATGGACTCTCACAGAACGATTTCCCAAATCATCGATTTGTAAACCAAGCTTATTAAGCGCGCTTAACATCACCTTTGTATCATCAGAGTCCAATAAGCCGTGAACAATAGTTTCCCCTCTTGATAAGGCTGCCAACAACAACACTCGATTTGAGATACTCTTGGAACCTGGCAGATGAATTTCTCCCATGGCTTTTTTTGTAGGCTCTAAATCCAGATAAGGTAGTGTTTGAACCACTGCTTCCCCCCAAAAAATGATTAAATTATTTTAATACTTAACAAAACTCAATTACTCAGTAGGTTACATTATAAGTAATCGATTATGTTTTTAAGTGCCAGTTTTTTCTTTTATCAGAGGCTTGCTTAAACCATTTCAACATGCTGTCTTCTTTATCTTCTTCTAAATAAACCTTGGCTTTTTCCAGCTGTTGAATAAAATCATTTAACTGACAGAGCATCGCCTCTTTATTAGCATAAAAAATATCATTCCACATTTCGGGTGAACTAGCGGCAATACGAGTAAAGTCTTTAAAACCCGTACCGGCCATTGTAAAAAACAACTCATGATCCTCTGCAGCCAATAAACTATTCATATAGGCAGCAGTAATATAATGGGGCAAATGACTCGTGGCAGCAAAGATTTTGTCATGCAGCTGCGCATCCATACAATACACTGATGCGCCCACAGCTTGCCATACAGCGGCTAAGATCCCAATATCTTCAAGTGAATTTTCTGTCAGAGGGGTAATAATCAGCTTACGATCCTCATAGAGATCACTGCGTGCCGCAGCTGCCCCTGACTGGTGCGAGCCCGCAATCGGATGCAGTGGCACAAACTGCTTAATACGCTCTCCCATAATGGCACGGGCATCAACAATCAATTCATATTTGGTGCTACCACCATCACAAACGATCGCCCTATCAGAAAGATGTGGGGTCAATTGCTGTAAAACACTCGCAAATGCTTTGACAGGTACGGCGATGTAAATAAGATCGGCATGCTGAGCCAAATACTCCATGCTAACCACCTCATCAATGACACCCAAGGCCTTGGCATTTAGCAAGCTCGACTGCTGCCGACCCGATGCGATCACACGCCTGCAAAGACCGGCACGCTTTAAGGCCAAAGCAAATGAACCACCGATTAAACCGGCACCGACAATACCGACCGTTTGAAACGACTCAGGTTCAACTTGCGCTTCGATCTGGGCAATACCATCATCAAAACTCACTCGGACTGCTTCACTAAGCGCTGATACTGGGAGCAATTTAGGCATTAGCTCAGGGTCTCATTTAGTATAGTTAAACTAGCAAGCAGTTTATTGTTGCTTACGCTAAAATTATTCATAGATAAAAAGCAGCTCAGAACATTACCTATTATCATGTTGGCGCGGATATGAACCTAGAATTTTTAGGAAAGACGAGCGCGCTTCTAATTCAGTCAATGCTTGGCGAACATTTTCATCATCTTGATGACCTAAGATATCAATATAGAAGTAATACTCCCATTGTCCTGTACGCGCCGGACGCGACTCAAAGCGAGACATAGACACACCATGAGCAGAAAATGGCATCAATAAGTCGTGCACTGCACCCACTCGATTAGGCACCGCGACAATTAAACTTGTTTGATCGTCACCACTTGGTTGATTAACAATATGCCCTATCGCCAAAAAGCGCGTTTTATTGTTGGCGTCATCCTGAATATTTTCAGCCACCATTAGTAACTCCCACGCTGCAGCGGCATGAGCCCCTGCAATGGCTGCAACAGTCGGATCCTCAGCGGCAATACGCGCGGCATCTGAATTACTTGCTGCCGGCTCAAGCACCAGGTTTGGAAAATTGAGGGACAACCACTGATGACATTGAGCCAAAGAATGTGGATGAGCCATGATTTTCTCAATGCCCTCCATATTTCCTGACTTGGTCATTAGGCATTGATGAATAGTCAATGTGCGTTCACCATGCACTTTTAATGTGGTGCTTAATAACAGGTCTTGCGTACGATTTACTGCTCCTTCCGTAGAGTTTTCTACAGGCACCATGCCGACATCAGCCTGCCCCGCTTCTACTGCTCTAAAAACCTCATCAAACGAAGGACAAGGCAAAGCCTGTACTGCATGACCATAAAAATCGTAAGCGGCTTGCTCTGAAAATGAGCCTTTAGGACCTAAATAAGCAATCGTCAGACCGCGCTCTAAACCACGACAAGCAGAGATAATTTCGGTCCAAACCGCAGAGACTGACGCATTAGGAAAGACACCATTGAGGTTATCCTTTTGTAAAGCACGAATTACTTGTGCTTCTCGCTCAGGTTTGATCACTGCATCATCAGCATCAAAACCATGCTTAACCTTACCCACCTCAATCGCCGTCTGAGCGCGCTGATTCAATAAGTCTAAAATTTGATGATCAAGCGCATCAATTTTGTCGCGCAATGGCTTAAGTAATTGATTTAATTCACTGCTCATTGCTAATTATCCGTTTTGACGCTCAAAATCTTTCATATAGGCTACCAACGCCTCAACCCCCTCAATAGGCATGGCATTATAAATAGACGCACGCATACCTCCCACAGACTTGTGTCCTTTTAAGTTCAGCAATCCTTGCTCCTTAGCACCGGCCAAAAACTTAGCATCTAAAGCTGCATCATGAATGATAAAGGGTACGTTCATAATGGAACGGTGCTCGGGCTGAACAAAATTATTATAAAAATCTGTGCTATCCACATAATCATATAGAAGCTGAGCTTTAGCCTTGTTTTTTTGCTCAACTGCAGCTAAGCCGCCTTGTGCTAGGAGCCATTTATACACTAATCCGGCGATATAAATGCTATAAGTTGGTGGGGTATTAAAGCAGGAATTTGCCTCGGCGACCTTTTGATAATTAAAAACATCAGGGCAAACTGATCGGCACTTACCCAATAACTCACGACGGATCACTATCACTGTGATTCCTGCTGGACCTGCATTTTTCTGAGCGCCGGCATAAAGCATATCAACTTTATTTAGGTCCCAATCTCTGGCTAAAAAATGAGATGAAACATCTAACACCAGCGGCACATTTTCTGCACCTATCTGCTCTTTGTTAGGTAAGTCAGCAAACTCGACACCACCGATGGTTTCATTACTGCAATAGTGTAAATAGGAAGCCTCAGGATTAACACGCCATTCGCTAAACTCCGGAAGCCAATGCCAAGGCTTGTACTCTACACCATCAATTACTCGCGAGTCGCCACTACTTGCTGCAATACGTAGTTCACCGTAGCCTACCGCTTCTTTATACGCCTTATTTGACCAAGATCCGGTCAAAACATAGTCAGCAGTTTGAGCCTCTTTTAAGTCGAGCAGGTTCATAGGCAAAATAGCATTTTGCGCTGTCGCACCACCTTGCATAAATAGCACGGCCCACTCTTCACCCACTCCTAAAAGCTTGGCTAAATCAGCCTCAGCCTCGGTGCAAATTTGTGTAAACTCTGCTCCTCGATGGCTCATCTCCATAACAGACTGACCGCTACCCTGCCAATCCAACATCTCATCAGCAGCTTGCTGTAACACTACCTTAGGTAACACTGACGGGCCGGCAGAAAAATTCCAAAATTGCTTCATGTCGATTATTCCTCATTTGTAGAGTCATCTGAAGCGTCAGTCCCTTGCTGACCCTCATCACCAATCTCTACACTTTCCATATCTTCTGACTCTTCTGAGTCTTCATCTAAATCACTTTCTACAACTCGCTTAACACCGGTTAAGAAGTCATCCTCATCACAATTGATGAGTGTAACCCCCTGAGTCGCCCGACCCATCTCACGAATCTGCTCGACCTCCGTGCGAACCAACACACCGGCTGAGGTAATCAACATAATCTCATCCTCTTCGTCGACAAGCACTGCACCAACTACCTTACCGTTACGCTCAGAAGCTTGAATAGCAATCACACCCTTATTACCGCGCTTATGTCGTGGGTATTCTGCAATGGAGGTACGCTTACCATAGCCATTTTCAGTCGCAGTTAACACGCTGCGCGATTCATCGTTAGCAACTAACATGGCAATTACCGCTTGCTCAGCATCCAGATTCATACCGCGGACGCCTCGTGCATTACGCCCCATCGGACGTACATCCTCTTCATCAAAGCGAACTGCCTTACCCTCATCCGAAAATAGCATCACATCATGCTTGCCATCAGTTAGCTCAGCACCAATCAGGAAGTCACCCTCATCGAGACTAACAGCAATAATCCCGCCACGACGTGGGTTAGAGAAATCAGAAAGCTTAGTTTTCTTAACAGTCCCTTGGGAAGTTGCCATAAAGACGTACTGGTCCTCAGTAAACTCTTTCACAGGCAAAATCACGTTAATTCGTTCGTTTTCTGCTAATGGGAAGAGGTTCACAATAGGACGCCCGCGAGAGTTACGACCGCCCTGAGGCACAGCATAAACCTTCAACCAATACATACGCCCATGATTCGAGAAGCACAATAAATAATCATGGGTATTGGCGATAAACAAGCTATCAATCACATCATCTTCTTTCATGGAGGTAGCTTGCTTACCGCGACCGCCACGACGCTGAGAACGATACTCTGATAAAGGCTGGCTCTTGATATAACCACCCTGAGATAGTGTGACGACCATATCGGCAGGCGTAATCAAATCCTCCATATCGATTTCTGAGGCATTAACCTCAATAGTCGAGCGACGTTCATCTTTAGTATTGGTACTAAATTCGGTCTTAATTTCCTCTAACTCTTCAGCAATAATATTAGAGATGCGCGCTGGCTTAGATAAAATATCGATTAAATCGGCGATTAAACTCATCACCTCTTCGTACTCGCTGACAATCTTATCTTGCTCAAGTCCGGTCAACCTCTGCAAACGCATATTAAGAATTTCTTGGGCTTGGACATCGCTTAGATAATATAGTCCATCAGCTTGCAAGCCAAACTCCGGATCTAGCGTCTCTGGTCGATAGGCTGAGCTACCGCCCATCACCTCTCCCTCATCAGCAGCGGCAAGCATGGTGCGCACCAATGAAGCATCCCACCCCTTGGACATCAGTTCTTCACGAGCAACCGGAGGTGTAGGAGCGGCACGGATAATACGAATAAACTCATCAATATTAGCAAGAGCAACTGCTAATCCCTCTAGCACATGACCGCGGTCACGTGCCTTACGCAACTGGAAAACAGTTCGACGAGTAACCACTTCGCGTCGATGCTGTAAGAAATAATCAACTAACTGCTTAAGATTCAGAAGACGTGGCTGACCATCAACCAAAGCAACCAAATTCATACCGAAGGTGTCTTGAAGCTGGGTCATTTTAAAGAGGTTATTAAGAACAACCTCAGGCATTTCACCGCGTTTTAGCTCAATAACCAAACGCATACCGTCCTTATCGGACTCGTCACGGATATCAGAGATACCCTCAATGCGCTTATCATTAACCAACTCCGCAATTTTCTCTTGGAGGGTCTTCTTATTTACTTGATAAGGAATCTCATCAACCACTATCGCTTGGCGATTACCACGCTCGATATCTTCGAAATGGGTCTTAGCGCGCATCACAACACGCCCACGCCCCGTACGATAGCCCTCAACCACTCCTTGAGTGCCGTAAATAATACCGCCTGTCGGAAAATCCGGTGCCGGTATAATTTCGATCAACTCATCGACTGTGCAGCCCGGATTGCGCAACGCATATAAACAACCATCAACCACTTCTGCTAAATTGTGCGGCGGAATGTTTGTAGCCATGCCAACCGCAATCCCTGAGCTACCGTTAACCAATAAGTTAGGTAAGCGTGTAGGCAGAACTAACGGCTCCTGCTCAGAACCATCATAGTTTGGTCCAAAGTCAACCGTATCCTGCTCAATATCCGCTAACAACTCATGGGCAATCTTAGATAAGCGCACCTCGGTGTATCGCATCGCCGCAGCACCATCACCATCAATAGAGCCGAAGTTACCCTGACCATCAACTAATGTATAACGTAAGGAGAAATCCTGTGCTAAACGAACAATCGTGTCGTAGACTGCGCTATCGCCGTGAGGGTGATACTTACCAATGACATCACCGACGATACGGGCAGATTTTTTATGCGGCTTATTCCAGTCATTGTTTAAAACATTCATCGCATAAAGCACACGACGATGCACTGGCTTCAAGCCGTCACGCGCGTCCGGTAACGCACGCCCCACAATCACACTCATCGCGTAGTCTAAATAACTACGTCGCATTTCATGCTCTAAAGAGATTTGAATCGTTTCTTTAGCAAAAGAATCCATACTTACTCACCAATAGCAAAAGTGCCATTTAAATTCATAAAAGTTAACCCCCTATTCTAACATCTATCGTGTTGTAGCAAGCCAAGCCCTCTAATTGAATTAAATTTATGCTCAAACAAACGGCTCACAAAAGACCATGAGATTTGTTTTTATACAACAGGCCAAGCCCATACTCACATCATTATTCTTTGCCTGCACACAACAAACTGTATCTTTTAGACAACATAAAGTTTATAAAAAAAGCTTTTACCCTTAAATTACAACAAGTTAGGGTATTAACTTAAGCGAAAAAACAGGAATTCATTTAAGATCTTAAACATGCATCAGGGAAAATCTATTCAAAACACTTTGAATGATGTTTCATTGATTGCTATACTAAACCTGATTTCCATTCTGCGGCGGTTTCGCTGCGAGTAACTTTTTAGCTTTATTTAGCTCATCGAGGAGAAACATGAACAAAGCCTCTAAATTCGCATTAGCATTCGCCGTTGCAACCACTGCAACTACTGGCGTAGCATCTGCTCAAACTATCGATAACTGGCAAAGCAACTACGGTATCGTTTGGATGAACAACACAGGCGAGCACTGCTGGCGTAATAACTACTGGACACCAGCTACTGCCGCTCAAGGTTGTGGCGCTCCAGCGGCCCAAGAAATGGTTGCCAACAAGGTTGCCTTTAACGCAGACACTTTCTTTGATTTTGATAAATCAACTATCAAACCTGAAGGTCGTAACATCCTAGACCAGGTTGCTCAGCAAGCTCAACAGCTTTCTTTAGAGTCAATCATCGCTGTAGGTCACACTGACAGCGTTGGCTCTGACGAGTACAACCAAGGTTTATCAGAGCGTCGCGCTGCTTCTGTTAAAAACTATCTAGTTTCTCGCGGTATTCCTGCTGACTCTATCATCGCTTCTGGTCGCGGTGAAGCTCAGCCTATCGCTGATAACTCTACTCGCGAAGGTCGCGCTCGCAACCGTCGTGTTGAAATTGAAATTGTTGGTACTCGTACTAACTAATTAGCATGGAGTTATATTTCTGTCAGTAAAATCCTAACTTTGGTTTATTTTTCTAGGCAGAAATACTACTAATTTTGCAATAGGCTCCGTTTATTTCGGAGCCTTTTTGCTTTTACCCTCACCGTTCAAGAGTACAAGCCCTACTATGAGTGATACTAGCAAAACGATTAATGTCGACCCTTCTGAAATCGAGAAGTTTAGTGCCGTCGCATCAAAGTGGTGGGATACCGAAGGTGAATTTGCGCCACTACATAAACTCAATCCCCTACGCACACAATGGATCATCGATCACACGGGTAGCCTAAACAACAAAGAGGTGATTGATGTTGGCTGTGGAGGCGGCATCTTAGCAGAAAGCCTAGCCAAAGCTGGCGCCAAAGTAACCGGCATTGACTTAGCACAAAAATCACTAACTGTGGCTAGACTTCATAGCCTCGAAAGCCAACTAGTGATCAACTATCAGAAGATACCCGCCGAAGAAATGGCAGAGCAATATCCGGCGCATTTTGATGTAGTAACCTGCATGGAAATGCTTGAGCATGTTCCTGACCCGCACTCCATTATTCGCGCTTGTGCAAAAATGGTAAAACCTGGGGGTTGGGTTTTTTTCTCAACAATCAATCGCAACCTAAAATCATTTTTACAGTTAATTGTTGCCGCTGAATACATCTTAGGCATGGTTCCCAAGGGCACACATAATTACAATCAACTGCTAAAGCCCAGCGAACTTCGCCAGACGATTGAGCAATCGGGCTTATCACTAAAAGAAATCAAAGGCCTTAATTACAATTTATTTTCAAAGGTTTACTCGCTCAGCCAAGACGCCACCGTCAATTATTTTATTGCAGCTCAAAAATGATAGATACTGTTCTATTTGACCTAGATGGCACACTCGTTGATAGCGCACCGGGATTAGCACTTGCGGCTAACTTGCAAAGAAAGAAATGCTTTCTTAAAGATTTAGCTTATGAAGAGCTTCGTAAAGTGGCCTCACACGGAACTCGTGGCTTACTTCAAGTCGCCCTCGAACTTGAACAAAGCGATTTGGTTTACCCTTATTTCAGGGATCGATTTTTAGAAGACTATCGCGAATGTATGCTAGACAACAGTCATTTATTTCCCCAAATAGCCGAATTGCTCGTCACCCTTGAGGATCGAGAGATAACATGGGGGATTGTGACCAATAAAAGTGAGGCCCTCACTTACCCGCTACTGGACTATCTAAAACTCAATACACGCAGTCAAGTCACTATCTGCGGCGATACCACTCCTTTTTTTAAGCCCCACCCCGGAGGCTTAATCTACGCCGCAGAACAAATTAACAAACAAAGTAATCAATGTATTTACGTCGGCGATGACGAACGTGATATTATTGCTGGTAAGAAAGCTGGTATGAAAACAATTGCCGTTACTTACGGCTACAGTCTAGATAAGCTCATGGCTACCGCTTGTGATCCTGACGCAATCGCTGAACACCCAAGCGAGATACTCCCTCTTCTATTTGGCGATGCGCATTCTAAAGGTTTAATTCATGCATAAGATTATCTCTTATCCCTCAATTACAAAACTCTCGCGCTTTGGTGCTATTTCCTGCCTTATTATGCTGAGTGCATGCACCACACTAAACGATACCAGCCAAGGTGGCAAAGGCAGCTTCAGAGTCAATGAAGACGGTAAGCCTGCCAGTAATAGCCGCTTTGCTTGGGTCAGCAACAACTGGAAAGAATTAAGCGAATCGATCCATGCTACTAATACAAACGAACTCGCTATCGAGGTCAACCAAGTTCACGATGGTAGCCTACGCATCTTGATTCCGGCAGATGAAGTCTTTGTTGGCAATACCTTGCGTGTCAATCGCAAGTCTCACCCCCTTCTCAATAAGATCGTAGAAGAGATGAATTCACGCCAAGAGCTGCGCGTTCGGATTGTAGGACACACCGACAGCAGCGGCGATGACCTACAAAATCAACTTCTCTCACTAAATCGCTCCAATAGCGTAGCAAGATACCTCATTTCAAATGGCCTAAGAAGCTCCAGAATCGAACTTGAAGGCAGAGGTTCTATCGACCCGCTAGTGAGCAACGATTCAATAAAAAACCGCATAATCAACCGTCGTATCGAATTATATCTGTATCACTTGAAATAAAAAAAGGGGCCGAAGCCCCACTTGAAATAAAAAAGGGGCCGAAGCCCCTTTAATCCGTTCTGTTGACAAGTGGATCAGTCTCCTAGCAACACCAATTTAGGCGGCTAATGCGTAACTTTCGTCATTTGCATTTATAGAGTTCGCTAGATTTACGGTCTTCGCCTACCGGCTGCCAATCTTCCTATCTTCCCCTGTCGAAACCAATGACGCCCCCGTCATAAATACACTAAACTACTTACTGCACTTATGGTGGAGGCGGCGGGAATCGAACCCGCGTCCAGAAGACCTTCAGTCAATCAGGTATACAGCTTAGGTTCGATTGTAGCAAATTTAATAGAATCAATCAAGATAGAACTAAATATAGTGCCAGTACGTTAAGATATAGGGCTATCTTTAATCATGTAGCGCAGCGATGACGCTGAGCTTTGTTTTGTTTATTTTTGTTCTTAATTCATGAAAGCTGCTTTTCTTATTTTATCTGCCGTCAATCAACACCCTACTAACACCACCAATACGTTAGCTCAACTACAACACCAATTAAAGACGCTAAGCCATCGTTTTGAACAAAGCCCTAATGCCTTAATCGAATACAGCGAAACGGCACTCAGCGAGGAACAAAAACAACAATTACTGCCACACACTGACCTCTTGGCTGAATTTCGCCCTAACGACTTGTTAATCAAACTAAAAGCAGAACGACAAGCCACAAACAATCCGATTGACTCAACCTCTTATCATGAATTATTAAAAATCGTTGCCCTTAATTGGTTTTTACAAAATGCCCATGGTTCCGGTTTATTTAAAGATATCAACTATGTCATAGTGATTGAGTCAGGCACCAATATGAATCTAGACTTTATTGAGTTTCTTAATAAACCCGAGAAAATTAAAGGCAAGTTTTTCTTTAAAAAAGCACTGCCTAACCCTGCTCAAAGTGATAAAAGTCATGCGCTGATGCACTACCCTACAGATCTTTGGGCATATTCTGCCGGACTGACTGACGAGCTAATCGACAACATCATTGATGCCTCAGAAAATGCTTACAATCAATTAGCAGATATCAATACCGACAACGGCCCTGTCGGCTTAGGTTATGAACTCTTTAAAACGATTAATTTATCAAAGGTACATTTTCTAATTTAAGAAAAAAATGCTTGTAGAAGTCATCATCTACAAGCATTTTTCTTAGCGCCTCTTTAATTAATAATAATCGGCTAAATCCACTGCGATATTAACCGCCTCTCGAGTAGGCGTATCAATATTTTCTTTGCGCCTTTTCTCATTCTCGAGCTCTTCATGAAGATTACCCTCACCAAAAGATAGACCATCATCTAAACGGAAGATGCCTACATCAGACTGTCCGAGCTTTTTACGACGCTCGTTAAACTCATGGCGTTGCTCTTCCATTTCCTTACGCTCTTGAAGACGTGTCTCATAGTTTAAGGAGACTTCTTTGCGTTCGGATAGCTTGGCGCTATATGCCACTTCATCAACCAATAGCTGCCAAGCCTCTGAGCTCTTGCTACGCTCCTCATGACGCTTAGCAACAGCCGCAATGATAGGCTTCATATCCTTAAACTGACGATACGTCACGGGCTCAATCTGAGTCCATGGTAAAGCATTTGGATAGCTCGACTCACCAAACTCTTCATGATTGACTATCGAAGGAAAATCAATGTCAGGCTGGACACCTTTAGACTGAGTAGACGAACCATTAACCCTAAAGAACATTTGAATTGTCCACTTTAAAGCGCCTACTTCAGGGTTTTGAACGACTGATTTATTGATAAAATCAGACAAATCAGTCAAGGTTTGCACCGTACCTTTACCCCAAGTATCATCACCAACCACAATACCGCGCCCATAGTCCTGTATAGCCGCCGCAAAGATCTCGGAAGCCGAAGCAGAAACCCGATTGACCATCACCACCACAGGCTTATCCCAGACAATCTCTTGATGGTTACTGCGCACATGCGAAATACGATCATTATTATCTTTGACCTGAACAATATGGTTCATCGGTCCGACAAAAAGACCACTGAGGTTAGCGGCTTCAGACAAAGAGCCACCGCCATTATTACGCAGATCCAATACAACAGCGGAGGCACCCTGCTCATTTAAATCTTTTAATATCTTTTTGACATCACGGGTGACGCTTTTGTAGTCAGCCTGCTTACTCGATCTTCCTTCGAAATCCTCATAAAAACTTGGGATTGTAATAATACCGACCGTCTTCTTGTCGCCTTCTGATTCAACCTCTAAAGTCTTAAGCTTTGCTGCTTGATCCTCCATCATGACCTTATCGCGAATGATATGCACGATTTTAGTCTCTGACTCTAAGCCTTCATCGCCGGGAAGAATTTCAACCCGTACGACGCTACCGCGCTCACCACGCACCTTAGCAACAATATCATCAAGACGCCAATCAATCACATCCTCCATGGGTCCTTCTGTACCCTGTCCCACCGCAACAATTCGATCGCCCGGTTTAATCCGTCCGGACTTTTCAGCAGGCCCTCCTGCTACTACCTCACGAATTTGAGCATACTCATCACGCTTTTGTAATACAGCGCCAATACCTTCAACAGACAGGCTTAATTGCACATTAAAGTTTTTGGCAGAAGTAGGACTGAAGTAGCTTGTATGTGGATCGGTACTATCGGCATAGGCATTTAAAAACATCTCAGCGACATCTTCACTGTTTGCCTGCAAAATCAATTTCTGACTATTGGTATAACGCTTACGGAGACGCTCAATAATCTGCTCATCAGTGCGACCAACTAACTTCAATCGTAAAAAATCATTTTTAACGCGTTGGCGCCATAACTCATGTAAATCCTCTTTGGTTCTTACCCAAGGCAGCTTCTTACGATCTAAAGAAAAAACTTCGTCCTTAGTAAAGTCAAACTCATGATCTGAGTCTAATAAACTAAAAACGTATTGATAATATTCCTGGACACGCTCACGATACAGCGTATAAATATCAAACGCCATATCTAGCTCACCGTGAGAGATCATTTTTGCAGTATCCAAACGATGAGGGTGAAACTTCTCGATATCCGATAACAACAAAAACATACGCTGTGGATCCAAAGCATCAAAATACGCATCAAAAATGCGACCGGCCATCACCTCATCTAATGGCTGCTTGTTATATTCGAATGTGGATAAAATACGGCTTATCAGAATGGATGCTCTTGAGAAATCTGATCGACTAGAAAGCGCCGGTAAAATTTCACTATCGCTCTGCTTTGCTGCAGCGCTATTTGCTTCTGCTACAGCAGCCAAATAAGGCGCTCCTACAGAGCCAACTTGGGCAATACTCGGTCGAGGCTGCTCAGGAAGCACAGAGCTCTCACATGCGCTTACTACAAAGCAGGAAGAAACAACTAATGCTAACAATCTAATTCTTGATCTAATCGTCATATAGTAAAAAAACCTCAAAGCCAGAATTTACAACCTTATCATTTTAGCGATCTTTCGGTAAGACTGTTAAAATGCAAGGAAATTCCCTTAATTTCGCTTGCTGGAAGATAAAATGCGCCAACACTCCTTGACTAAACCGACATTAGCCTTAGTAAGTCTTACTCTTGCACTGACAGCATCAAGCACCTTTGCTCAATCTGCATTAAGCTTTCCATCTTGTCTACAATCTTTACAAACAGAAGCAAAGCGCGCTGGCGTCAGCACAGCGACTTATACTGAATTAACCAATAATTTAGCACCTGATTTAAGTATTTTAGAGAAACTTAATTATCAACCTGAATTTCGTCAGCCAATCTGGGACTATATGTCTGCTTTAGTCGATGAGCAGCGAGTCACCGAGGGTAAGGCCAAGCTTTACGAGCATTACGATACGCTACAGCGCGTACAACAAGTTTACGGCGTCGACCCCGCTACGGTCGTTGCCGTCTGGGGAGTAGAGAGTAATTTCGGACAAAACTTCGGAACCTACCCCATTATTCAGGCGCTAGGAACATTAAGTTGCTATGGTCGTCGTCAAGCTTTTTTCCGTAAGGAATTTTTTGCTGCTTTAAAGATTGTCCAAGCCGGCGACATTAGGGCAGAAGAATTTAAGGGTTCGTGGGCCGGCGCTTTTGGCCATACTCAGTTTATGCCCACCACCTTTGAACGTCTAGCAGTTGATTTTGATGGTGATGGTCGCCGCGATCTAATGACCAATACCGCTGATGCCTTAGGCTCTACGGCTAACTACTTAAAACGCAACGGTTGGCTGAGCGGACAAAGATGGGGGTTTGAAGTCAAACTACCGGAAGGCTTCAATGTGTCCGGAGAAGGACGCCGCACCAAGCGTAGCCTCCAAACTTGGCAGCAACGCGGTGTGACAGGTATCTTGGGGCAGCCTTTGAGTGACTTTGCACCATCTTCTGAGCTGGCAGGCTTATTAACGCCAGCGGGCGCTCAGGGACCTGCTTTTTTAGTCTTTAAAAACTTTGATGTTATTTATAGCTACAATGCAGCAGAAAGTTATGCCTTAGCCATTGCCCATCTCTCTGATCGCCTACGTGAAGGACCCGGTTTTTTTACGCCATGGCCGACAGACGATCTGGGCTTATCTCGTCAAGAGCGTGTCACACTACAAAACATCTTGCTTGCTCGTGGTCATGATATTGGAGAAGCGGATGGCATGATTGGTGCAAAGTCTCGCGCAGCCATTAAGCTCGAAGAAGCGCGATTTAATCTACCTATCAGCGGTCGCGCAGGTCAAAAAATTCTAAGGCTTTTACAGCGCGACTCAACTCACTGATTATCAATAACAAAAGCTCACCGCAACACAGTGAGCTTTTATCTTTGTTGACTAACAGCCAATCAATTAATCACCATCAAGAATACGTCCCTCGAGGGAAATCGCTTCATCGGCAGATGGCATTGGCACATTTAAAACACCGTTTTGAACCGTGTTGTCGATACTAATCGTGGAAATTAAGCTATCTTTGTAAGTAACCGCTAATGAACGACCAATGTTATTACTGGTAATGTGCTGCAGCTTTTGAGTGCCCGAAGCATTAAAAGATAAGTTTAGGTAAGGTCGACCCTGATCATCTTGAACGGCGATGACATCAGACAAATCACTGCGCAATAAAGTCTGTCTTGGATCAACATAAATGCGCTGATTATTACGCTCTACCAAAACGTAATCTTGCATAGGAGTCGCCGATGAAGCATAAACAACCAATGAAGAAGTTGTCGTTTGCTGAGTCGGTGGAGTGGTCTGTGCTGGCGGCGGTGTCGTTGGAATTGATTCGATCGGCGTACCCGCAGAAGCAGAGTCTTTTTTACCGGAACCAAAAGCACCATCCATCACGTCATTAAAAGTCTGACATCCCGCTAACAGCGAGGAGCAGATAACTGCGCCCAAGAGCAACTTTTTATTAATCTGCATTATCCTATACTCTCAAAATTGATTAATAATCATAAATATCACTGCACACATTTTACCGCAATATGCCCTTAAAAAGTATAAAGACGGTCAGCATGGCAGGCCAATTAGTATTTTTGCTAAATGACAATCTATAAAAAGCGCTCATGGGGCTTTAAATAGCGCCATCGCCCTATGGGCAAATCAGCTAAGGTCACATTACCCATGCGCACAAGCTTGAGGCCCACCACATTTAGACCGACTACTTTACACATATTGCGGATTTGGCGTTTTTTATCTTGCTGTACGATAAATTTTAACTGATCATCATTTTGCCAGGTAACTTCTGCAGGCCTTAGCTGCTCACCCTCTAGGGTAATACCATAATTCAGTAAGCGTAAGCCATTATCAGTGATTGTGCCCTCTACTCGCACCAAATATTCTTTTTCTATTTCCAGCTCCTCGTTATTTAACTGTCTGGCAATACCTCCATCTTGAGTAAACACCAACAAGCCCTGAGAATCAATATCCAAGCGACCTGCCGGGGCCATCCCTTTTAGGTGTTGCGGATCAAACTTATTTCGATTACGATCGAATTGATTTTGAGTCGTAATTAAAGCGCCGGCAAGTCTATAATGACCTTCTTCATCACTTTGATGTGAAATATAGCCCACCGGTTTATTTAAAATAATGGTTGCACGCATTTGTTGTTTTTCTTGTGCTAATTTATGCAATGTGATGGTTTGTTTAGGATAGGCCTTAGCACCTAAACCGATCACTTTACCATCAACTTTGACCCAGCCTTTTTCAATATACTGATCGGCTTCTCGACGTGAGCAAAAGCCTCTGTCGGCTAGCAATTTTGATACACGAATTGGTTCTACTGATTTTTTCATGGTTTTATTCATTTAGTTTTTAATTATGTCTGATACTCATTTACTACCGGAATTTTGGAATACTGAGCTCGATACTGCCTTTACTGATGTAGAAAAGTATTGGCTTAGTCGGCCTGGTGCACTAACTAGTGGTTTAAGAAAAGTAGGTGAATTTTCGATTAAGGTGCTGAATGAATACCCTGCCTATGTTAGGGAAGACGAAGCCTACCCGCTCAGTTTAGCGATTAATCAGCCGGTCTGGGTACGAGAAATAGTAATGAGCATCAACGGCCACTTAGCAGTCTATGCCCGTAGCATAGCAGAGCTCAATGCATCCGAAACAACTTGGCGAGGCATAAGGGCACTTAATAATCGCCCGCTTGCTGATATTTTATACAATGATCCGGCCATTAGTCGAAGCAGCTTTGAAAGTACCAAATTAAATAGCCAATTATCTTTATATCTGTCAATGACAGAATACGCCGAATTACCTAAGGGTGAATTTCTAGCACGACGCTCTACTTTTTTTCAACATAATGAAGGGCTGACAGTTAATGAAGTTTTTCTACCAAACTTCTGGCGAGAGCTAGCAAAACACCCCTTAAAACAACAACTAAGCTTTTGAATTAATTAAATTGCTAAGTCGTCTCGCTCACCGGTACGGATACGAATTACTTTTTCGACATTGGTGACAAAGATCTTGCCATCACCGATTTTGCCAGTGCGCGCAGCTTTAATAATAGCTTCAATACACGCATCTGCCTGATCATCGGTGACCACCACATCAATTCTTACTTTAGGTAAAAAATCCACGACATACTCCGCGCCGCGATATAACTCAGTATGACCACGCTGCCTGCCAAATCCTTTGACTTCAGTGACAGTAAGACCATTTACTCCTATTTCTGACAACTCCTCACGCACTTCATCCAACTTGAAGGGCTTAATAATTGCTGTGATTTGTTTCATTAGTTAAACCTTAAATAAATTGTTATTCTAAATATGACTGCTACTATTATCGTCTATTTACGAAAACTTTACAGCATGATGCCAGCACTTTACAGTTGTTTTAATAGTTAAATCCATGGGACAAGGGATAGCACCAATCCAAAGCAAAGGCTCCCTCACTAATTCTGGGACCCGGTGCAGTTTGATATCTTTTGTATTCGTTAAATTTTAATAGGCGACTAATTCTATCCACTGTATCCGCATCAAACCCCGCCCGTACGATATCAGCACTACTCTGCTTTAACTCAATTAAACGATATAAAATCTCATCCAGAATATCGTATTCGGGCAAACTGTCTTGATCCACTTGTCCCTCAGCCAACTCAGCAGATGGCGGGCGAGTAACAATGCCGATAGGAATAATTTCTTCTTGTAGATTACGCCATTTAGCTAAACGATAAACTAAGGTTTTAGGCACATCTTTTAAAACCGCAAATCCACCAACTGTATCACCGTACAATGTACTATAGCCTGTAGCAGCTTCAGATTTATTGCCACTGCAAATAATCATTCCACCCAACTTATTTGACAAGGCCATCAAGATCACACCGCGAATCCTGGCTTGAAGATTTTCTTCTGTTGTGTCGGCCGGCAAATCCTCAAAAATCGGTGCCAGGCCCTCCATATACGCCTTGAACATAGGCTCAATACTGATGTCGTGATAGGTCACACCAAGACCTTTTGCCATGCCCTCGGCCAAATCCAAAGAAAGTTGAGAGGTATATTGTGATGAGAGCATCACTGCGGTAATATTTTCAGGGCCAATCGCGTCATATAAGACGGCCAGCACCAATGCTGAATCCATCCCTCCCGATAAACCGAGCATCGCTTTATTGATTCCACTGTTTTTCAAAAAATCACGCGTACTTAAAACCAAGGCTCGCCAAATCTCAGACTCTACCACTTCACTTTGTTGATAGAGTAGATTAAGCGCGCTTGTATTGTTTTTTTCAATATCATCAGATACTAACGCCTGCACTGCTAGGCATGACCACGTGTTATCTGCACCTAATTGATAAATCACCATGGCTTCCACAAAGTGGTCGACTTCCACTTGGAACTCATTTTCTTGATTTAATAAAAATGAACGGCCCTCATAAATCAGCTCATCATGACCGCCAACATGGTTCGTGTAGAACAGATTGATTGCCTTATCACCTAGCTGATCTAACAGTCGCTTTTGAAATTCGGTCATACGACCCATATGGTATGGCGTCGCATCAAGCAACAAAACACTTTGCACACTCTGACTGACTAATTGCGTTATATATCCATCATGCCAGATATCACTACCCAAGCTAAAAGCAAAACGATGCCCTTTAAGCTGTAGCGTTTTTTGCTCTGAAAGGGGCAACCCATCACAATAGATTGAAGCAGCTAACTGCCTTTTTTCAGTGGTTGATAATTGATGATGTATCGGTGTAATTTCGCCTTGAGATAAAACTGACACGCTATTTAAAAGCCTATCGTCAGTTATGCTGAGATGCCCTACTGCCACACTTAAGGTGGGAAACTGAGCTAACTCCTTGGCTAAGGCTTGCAAGGCGACTTCTTGCTCTAATAAAAAGCTTTTACGCAAAAGCAAATCTTGCATGGCAACTCCGGGAAGTGCCAGCTCAGGTAAAACCAACAGGTCAACATCTTGTCTGTGAAGCTTTTTGGCAATCCCAACAATTTTTTGAATATTTGCTCTTAGGTCCGCTGTCACAAATTTAGCTTGAACCATCGCAATAGTCAAAGGAGTCATAGTCATAACATTTTCACAAATAAAATAGTGTTTTGATAAGTCAGTGAGCAAAGCCTTTATAATTAACTAACAATTTAAATTAATCAGTGTCCTAGGCTATTTGCTTAGCGCTCTTCTATTTTACAGATATTTTCAATCACATGACTGATTCTACTCTCCCAGATAACAACATCCACAATCAATTTGATAACAAAGCCAAGGCATGGTCTGCGCGTTTTAATGAGCCCGTTTCCGACTTGGTTAAGCGCTACACGGCTTCTGTTAATTTTGACAAACGCCTCGCTAAATTTGATATTCAAGGCTCCCTAGCTCACGCAGAGATGTTGACTCATGTCGGTGTGATCAGCCAAGAGGACTTGCAGCAAATCCAAACCGGGATGGCCACCATCATCCAAGAAATTGAGGCCAGCACATTTGAGTGGTCTCTGGATCTTGAAGATGTTCATTTAAATATTGAAAAAAGACTGGTCGAATTAATTGGTGATGCCGGTAAGCGCTTGCACACTGGTCGCTCTCGCAATGACCAAGTCGCCACCGATATGCGCCTTTGGTTACGTGAAGAAATTGACACCGCAATTAAATTAGTTAAAGAGCTACGCCGAGCTTTAGCAAAAGTCGCCTTAGAAAATCACGACGTCATTTTGCCCGGTTTTACTCATTTACAAGTAGCGCAACCCGTCACCTTTGGTCACCACCTATTAGCCTATGCGGAAATGTTCGGTCGTGACGCCGAACGCTTAGAAGACTGTCGTCGTCGAGTGAATCGTTCACCACTTGGTGCCGCTGCATTAGCAGGCACTTCTTACCCCATTGATCGTGAGCGCACTGCCAATAGTTTAGATTTTGAAGCAGTGTGTCATAACTCCTTAGATGCCGTTTCTGATCGCGACTTCGCTATTGAATTTTGTGCAGTTAGCAGCATGATCATGATGCACATTTCACGTCTATCCGAAGAGTTGATTATTTGGATGAGCCCACGTTTTGGCTTTATTCAGTTGGCTGACCGCTTCTGCACCGGTAGCTCCATCATGCCGCAAAAGAAAAATCCTGATGTTCCTGAACTGGCTCGCGGCAAAACCGGGCGCGTCTATGGTCATTTAACCGCTTTGCTGACACTTATGAAAGCTCAGCCTTTAGCGTACAACAAAGATAACCAAGAAGATAAAGAGGGTTTATTTGATACGGCAGACACCTTACGCGACACCCTGACCATTTTTGTAGATATGGTTGGAGGAATCACAGTGAAAGCTGACAATATGCGCGCTGCTGCCTTACAAGGCTTCTCAACCGCCACTGACTTAGCAGACTATTTAGTGAAAAAGGGTCTACCGTTCCGCGATGCCCACGAAGTTGTTGCTCTCGCTGTACGTCAGTGTGAGGACTTAGGCTGCGATCTCGCTGATTTGGACCTAGCCCAACTCAAAGACTTTGATCCGCGTATCGAAGAGGATGTATTTGATGTGCTTACCTTAGAAGGTTCTGTTAATGCTCGCAGTCATATCGGCGGCACAGCACCTGCACGAGTAAAGGCTGAAGCAGAGCGTATTCTTAGTGAATAAACGCTAATCTGTTAAAAAGTAAATAGGCTAAGAATTTATATTTCTTAGCCTATTTTTAACTACGGGAGACAAGGATTGATGCTAATCCTCTTCCGGGGCGCCACGTGAATTAACCACTTTATACACGACATCTGCACTAAAGCCTCTAGATGCTAAAAAGCGCAACTGCTTAGCCTTTTCTTTAGCCTGCTCTTCGAAACTCTGTTGCTCTGTCTCGCTTAAAAACTCATCATCACCTGATGTCTCAGTATCATAAAGGCTCACTCCGTATTTATCACCAAAGCGCCTAATCCATACCTCGCGCGCCCTCTGATACTCCGAGTCCTTAAGCTCCTCTTTAAGCTCGCTTAATTGCTCACTATCAAGATCATGCTGAGATAAGGCATGAAAAATCTTTTGATTGCCCCAACGCTGCTCCCTACTCTGGACAAAGCTTTCAACAAAGCGCTCATCAGACTGCCAATTTTCGCGCTGCAATCTACTAACCACAGCATTGATAGCACCCATATCATCTGTATAACGCTGCAGCCGCTGCCTAAGCTCCTTCTCTGAACACTCACGCCTGGAAAGGATAGCGACAGCCTTGGCCAGCAGATTAACCTCTGATTTTTGCTTGGCACCGGCTGTCGATTTAGCAACTAACTCCTCAGCTAAAGAAGCATACTCAGTCGTATTGTCAGCGTCTTTGGAACTCATCTGTCAACTCGAACAACTATACTTCATCTGGGGTATCAGGTGAGTCTACATCGGCCCCTTCGACCGGCTCAATAGTAATAGCACGCTCGATAAGGCCAAGATTCTCACGAATCTTATTTTCTATCTCTACCGCTAACGCAGGATGCTCACGCAAGTATTCACGAACATTGTCCTTACCCTGACCGATACGCGTGCCGTCATAGCTATACCAAGAACCCGCCTTGTCGACAATATCAGCCTTGACACCTAGATCAATAATCTCACCCTCTCGTGAAATGCCAGCACCATACATGATGTCAAATTCAGCCTGCTTGAATGGAGGAGCAATTTTGTTTTTAACGACCTTAACACGGGTTTCATTACCGACAATCTCGTCACCCTTTTTGATCGAACCGATGCGACGAATATCTAGACGCACAGATGAATAGAATTTCAACGCGTTACCACCTGTGGTGGTCTCAGGGCTACCGAACATGACACCGATCTTCATGCGAATCTGATTAATAAAAATTACCATGCAGTTGGTGCGCTTAATAGAAGCCGTCAACTTGCGCAGGGCTTGGCTCATTAAACGAGCCTGTAATCCTGGCAAATTATCACCCATATCGCCTTCAATCTCAGCACGAGGTGTCAGCGCAGCAACAGAGTCAATAACAATTAAATCGACAGAACCTGAACGCACTAGGGCATCCGTGATCTCGAGCGCCTGCTCGCCGGTGTCTGGCTGGGAAATTAACAGGTCTTCGAGATTAACACCCAAACGACTGGCATACTGAACATCTAGGGCATGCTCAGCATCAATAAAGGCACAAGTACCGCCAATTTTTTGCATTTCAGCAATAACTTGTAGCGTCAGTGTGGTTTTACCGGAAGATTCCGGACCATAGATCTCAATCACACGACCTCGCGGTAATCCACCTACCCCTAAGGCGATATCCAGTCCTAGAGAGCCTGTAGATACGACTTGAATGTCATGCTGGATCTCATTATCCCCATAGCGCATCACGGAGCCCTTACCAAATTGCTTTTCAATTTGAGATAAGGCAGCCGATAAAGCTTTTGAACGCTCATCATTAGCTGCTTTATTTGCTTTTGTACTCATGCAAAGTTTCCTTATAAAAAATCTGATACTGCGATAGCAGATACCACCCCACTACGTTGCAGTTATTATGCCACCAATTATACTGTATGTTTACACAGTATTGCTAGTTTTATCCACCTCTTGTATTTTTCTTGCGACTTATTAGCAAAATGCTACACTTAGCCTTTTGGAAAAATTTGGAAAAAACATGTGGTTCAAAAATCTTAAACTATTCCGTCTCAACCCCGATTGGAAAATAACAGCGCAAGACCTAGAGGAAAAGCTTCAAGCCAATGCGTTTATTGAGGGCAGTCCAGGTCAGGATACTAAATTGGGCTGGGTTAATCCACTCGAGCACAGTGGCCTAGTTTATGAGCTGGGACAATATTATTTTCTAACATTACAAGCTGAAAAAAAACTATTACCCGCCAGTGTAATCAACCAATTCGCCCGTGAAAAAGCCATTGAAGTAGAAGAACAACAAGGGTATAAGCCGGGCCGCAAGCAAATGCGAGAAATCAAGGAAATGGTGACAGACACCTTAATTCCCAAAGCGTTTAGTATTTTTCGCCAAACGCGCGTGTGTCTGGATTTGGAAAATCACTGGCTCTACATTGATGCCGGTACCGCCTCTAAAGCGGATGAAGTGATCTCTTTACTTGTTAAAGCCTTGGATCCGGTGCCTATTCAATCTTTTATGACCGAGGTTTCTCCAAGTACCGCCATGACCGAGTGGATCTTCAGTGATGAGGTAACTGACGCCTTCAATATTGAACCACAGACAGAGTTTAAATCCACCCAAGAAGACCGTGCAACGGTACGCTTTACGAACGTCATTCCCAGCCAAGAAGAAGTATCTAAGCACATTGAAAGTGGCAAGGTAGTGACTAAACTTGGACTGACTTGGCGTGATCGCGTCAGCTTTGTGCTTCATGACACCTTAGAAATCAAACGCATTCAGGCCTTAGAGATTTTAGATGAGCAACGCAACCCAAGTGGCGCCGATGATATCGAACGTTTTGAAGCCGATATGACCCTGATGTGTAAAGAGTTTTCAGGTTTGCTGGAAGACTTAACAGCTGCTCTCGGCGGTGAAAAGAACTAATACATTGCAAAGCCTCTACATTGGAGGCTTTTGCTTATTTCTTTTCCGGTACCACCCAATCAATCAGCGCCCATTTCATTGCATAGTTATCTTTGACAAAGTTAGCAGATTCTTTTTGATAAAAATGTCTTAAGGCATCAATATCATCAGCGGTCGAATCACCATAATAAGCAGTCACTAACTCAATAAAATGCGCTTCGTCAGTACAGTGCTGAAATCGACCGGGCGCGTGTACAAAGCTTAATGCAGGATCGATACCCATCTCATAAAGTATATTAATGATATGGATATAATCAGGAAAAGCTTTTCTTTCTTTATTTAATAGACTGGAAATTTCCGGTTGATCAAAACGGCCACCCGCTAAATAAGAAAAATAGATATGCTGCCTGGTATGACGGTGAAACTTCTCAAATAAGCGCTCAATATCAATATCTAAGCCTGAACGTGAGGACACAAGCACATCAACCTCGGGCACCAAGCCCTGCCAATCATCTTCTTTTGATAAATGAATGGTGCTGATATTAGCCAACTTCGCTTCACGTGCGTTTAACTCCACATAATCAAGCATCGCACGACTATAGTCTAAGCAATATACATGGTCGACGTGAGGTGCAAGTTGGAGGGCCAAAGCACCTGTGCCTGAACCCACATCCAACACCGTTGAAATACCATTTAAATCAATGGCGTTAATAAAAAAATCAAAGTATTTGGAACGCGGGTTACCCTTTTTCTGCATAGAGTGAGCACGCTTATCCCAAGACTCCGCGGGCTGTTCAGAAAAAGCAATCTCCTTCATGTACTCCCTGTACCACTGAGCAGCATTTAGCACAGGATAAATCGTTCTTGTCGACATACTAGGCCTCTGCTAATTGTGCCTCAAGCCAAGCTTGCACTTCTTCCACCATCGGAAAAAGCTCTACGCCCAAATCACCACTAAAGCGGCGCCATTGCTCTGCATATTTATCATGCACTGTCGACAAGACGGGTACCCCTTCACTGACAGCGCGGCTAATTTCTGCCACCAGACCGCTACCCTCTGCTTCTGCAATACCGAATTTATTAATAACCAAAACATCAATACCTTGGTCCAGCGCCTCTCTTGGCACAGCGCTGGATGCCGCCAACGCCTCGCTATCCAAACGACAACCACTGGCACCGGCTCCTCGATCGACTAAAATTCGATACTCACGGTCATCACTGATAGAGCAAATAACCTCACCAATATATCCGCCTTGCCCATCTTTTTTATTGAGTAAACCACCAACTTTTAAGCCTTTTTGTTGTAATTGCTCAACGGCCTCCCAGAGCGTCTGTACTGCTTCGTTACCATCATCTTCAAACACGATCACTGCTAATGGTTTATTTTGCATGACTTATCTCTCTAAAAAACTACTGTAACTTTAAAGTTAAATTAAAAGCCTGAGGTACTGCTTGATGCTTTTCGTCCTCTACATCCTGAGTGACTTCAATATGGCTACGATAAACAATACGCAATTCATAAAGGCCATGGCTGGGAATTTTAAAAGGCTCACCACTAATTAATGTGAGCACACTACTATTAAAATTATTATAAAGAAGCATCTCAAATAATTGACTTTCTTGCTCGGCTAACTCCACCACCAGTTCCTGATCTGCCTCTGCATTGAAGCGGAAAATAGCATTGCCCGCCCCCTTTATATAGCCCGTATAAAGCGCCTCACCTTCACTTAACAAATAGCTATCAATGTCATGTGAGAAATTAGTTAAAGAACGTACTAAGGCTTCTTCTTGCTTTTGCTTATTCAGCGCCTCAATATCATCAATTTCAGCAGGGACTTCAGGTACCTCTTCGGGCATCCTCTCGCGTTGAGGCACTAAGCCCACTAGAGCCACTAAGGCAAAGGTGACGGCAATGATGATAACAATTAATTTCTTTGATAGCGGGGTAATACGCATTGGTCCAACATTTTTTAAAACGATTGAAATAGCTAATCATACATGGATTAGCGCATCGACATCAGACGGTCTTTAGGAGTTTAACAAAACTTCTTGCTTTAGCCTTTGCAACTGATCACGAGCCGCAGCCGCTTGCTCGAACTCAAGATTTTTAGCATGGTCCATCATCGCCTTTTCTAAGCGTTTCAACTCACGGCTAAGCGCTTTTTCATCATTAACAAAACGCTTTAGATCCTCTGTCTTAAAGCCGATGTTGGTGTCTTCTACCGGAGCCATGACACCATCGATCATTTCTTTTACTTCTTTGATTACACCCACCGGCGTAATACCATGCGCTTCATTAAAACTCATTTGCTTGATACGACGACGCTCGGTTTCATCCATGGCACGCGCCATTGAATCGGTAATACGATCGGCATATAGGATCGCTTTACCATTGAGGTTACGTGCAGCACGACCAATGGTTTGAATCAAACTACGCTCAGAACGGAGGAAACCTTCTTTGTCTGCATCTAGAATCGCAACTAAAGACACTTCAGGAATATCTAAACCCTCTCTCAAGAGGTTGATTCCTACCAGCACATCAAAAGTTCCCAGCCTCAAATCGCGAATAATTTCTACCCGTTCAACCGTATCAATATCCGAATGTAAATATCGCACCTTGAGTCCATTTTCTTCCAAGTACTCAGTGAGATCCTCCGCCATACGCTTAGTCAACGTGGTAACCAGCACACGCTCACCAAGCGCAATACGCTCTTTGGCCTCACCCAAAAGATCATCAACTTGAGTCAATGCAGATCGAACCTCAATAGTTGGGTCAACCAAACCGGTCGGTCGCACCACCTGCTCCACTACTTGATCAGAACGCTCGCTTTCATAATCAGCCGGCGTAGCAGAAACAAAGATGCTTTGACGCATTCGCTGCTCAAACTCGTCGATTTTGAGAGGCCTATTATCGAGCGCCGAGGGCAATCTAAAACCAAACTGCACTAAGGTTTCTTTGCGCGAACGGTCACCTCGATACATACCGCGCAATTGCCCCATCATGACATGACTCTCATCAAAAAACATCAATGCATCTTGGGGTAAATAATCAATCAAGGTAGCCGGTGGCTCCCCCGGCGCAGCCCCCGATAAATGCCTTGAGTAATTCTCAATGCCTTTACAAAAGCCCAACTCCTGCATCATTTCAAGATCAAACAGCGTGCGTTGCTCAATACGCTGCGCCTCCACCAGCATGCCTTGGTCGTAATAATACTGCTTACGCTCACGAAGCTCTTCTTTAATCGTCTCCATTGCTCGCAAAATAGTTTCTCGGGGCGTCACAAAGTGAGAACTCGGGTAAATTGTAAAACGAGGGATCGCTTGCCTTACTTTACCGGTCAATGGATCAAATAGCTCAATCGTTTCAATCTCATCATCAAACATGCTTAAACGAACGGCAAGCTCCGCGTTTTCAGAAGGGAACACATCAATAACGTCACCACGCACCCTAAACGTACCGCGACTAAATTCCATATCATTACGCTCATATTGCATAGCTACTAAGCGCGCCAGTAATTCGTTACGAGGAATCTCATCACCTGTCCTGAGCAATAAAATCATGGCATGGTAGTCACTCTGGTTACCAATACCATAAATGGTCGATACGGTACCAACCACAATGGTGTCACGCCTTTCTAACAAGCTCTTGGTCGCAGATAAGCGCATCTGTTCGATATGCTCATTAACAGACGAGTCTTTTTCAATAAACAAATCACGTGCCGGCACATAAGCCTCCGGCTGGTAATAGTCATAGTATGAAACAAAATACTCAACTGCATTACGCGGGAAAAACTCCCGCATTTCAGCATAAAGCTGGGCCGCCAGTGTTTTATTTGGTGCTAACACGAGTGCCGGCCTACCCGTCCTGGCAATGGTATTGGCCATGGTGTATGTTTTGCCGGAACCGGTTACGCCCAGTAATGTTTGAAACATCAGACCGTCATTAATCCCCTCTACCAAAGCGTCAATCGCTGCTGGCTGGTCGCCAGCCGGAGGAAAGGGTTGATACAACTGAAAAGGGCTATTGGGAAATTCTATGAATTTTGCTTGGTTCATTTGTTATATTGTTATAATTAACTATTACGTGAAGTATCTTGAAGCTAGTCTTTCATTATCGCTTTTATTTTCTTTTTTTTCAAAAATCAGGTGTGTGCATACGATGAGCAGTCTATACCAACATGTGGAAATGGCTCCAAACGATCCCATTTTAGGTCTTAACGAGCAGTTTATAGTCGATAGCCGTACTAACAAGGTTAATTTAAGTATTGGTGTGTATAGTGACGATAATGGTCATCTGCCGTTACTCAAAGCGGTACGTGCAGCAGAGCAACAGCATTTTGAAGGTGCTAGTCCCCGCGGCTATTTACCCATTGAAGGTTTAGCCTCATACAACAAAGCAGCTCAGGCGTTACTACTAGGTGAAGACTCGCCCATCATAGCTCAGGGCCGTGCCGTTACCGTAGAGACCATCGGTGGTACAGGTGCACTTAAAATTGGCGCTGATTTTTTAAAAAAACTGACACCCGATTCTAAAGTCTATGTCAGCAACCCCAGCTGGCAAAACCATGAGGCCATCTTCCAGGACGCCGGCTTTACCGTAGAAGCTTATCCATACTATTCAGCCGATATCCATGGTCTGGATTTTGCAGCAATGAAATCTCATCTAGAGCAGGTCGACGCTAGAAGCATCATTGTGCTTCATGCCTGCTGCCACAACCCGACCGGTATAGACCCTACATTAGAGCAATGGCAAG
This sequence comes from Oligella ureolytica DSM 18253, assembly GCF_000373745.1. Taxonomy (GTDB): domain Bacteria; phylum Pseudomonadota; class Gammaproteobacteria; order Burkholderiales; family Burkholderiaceae_B; genus Oligella; species Oligella ureolytica. The sequence goes on from NZ_KB892280.1 coordinate 87,808, forward strand.
AGATTTTGGACATTGTTAAAGCTCGCGACCTAATTCCTTTCTTAGACATTGCTTACCAAGGTTTTGGTGCAGGTTTACAAGAAGATGCTCAAGTTGTTCGCTTATTCGCTGAGGCAGGCGTTGAAATACTTGTCAGCTCTTCATTTTCAAAGTCATTCTCACTCTATGGCGAGCGTGTCGGTGCCTTGACACTGACAACAGAAAATCACGAGCTTGCTGAAAAAGTGTTGAGTCAGGTACGCACGGTTATTCGCACTAGCTACTCTAACCCTCCTACTCATGGAGCAACGATTGTCGCTGCCGTTCTTAATTCCCCTGAATTATTTAGCATGTGGGAAGATGAGCTAAGTCAGATGCGCGTACGTATTCAATCGATGCGTGAACAGCTCGTGGAGAAAATCAAAGCAGCCGGCGTGGAGCAAGACTTTAGTTTCATCCTCAAGCAAAAAGGTATGTTCTCGTTCTCTGGCCTGACTAAGGAGCAGGTGGAGCGCTTACGCAAAGACTTTGCTATTTATGCCGTCGGCTCAGGCCGTATTTGTGTTGCTGCACTTAACTCTAAAAACATTGATTATGTCGCTAAGTCAATTGCCACGGTGCTCTAACGACCTATATCAAGTAAATTAGGCTTGCTTTTCTTGCTGTTATGATAGAAAATGACTGTACACATGTACAGTCATTTTACCCTGGAGTGATATGAGCATTAAACTCACCACCAGACAGCAAGAAGTCTTTGATCTTATCAAAAGCAATATTCGTCGCACCGGCTTCCCGCCGACACGCGCCGAAATTGCTCAGAGCTTAGGTTTTCGCTCAGCCAACGCTGCCGAAGATCACCTCAAAGCATTAGCAAAAAAAGGAGCTATCATTTTAGTTCCCGGCACCTCGCGTGGCATTCGTTTAAACCCAGAGCTTGACGATACTCCCAAGCCATCTGAAGCTCACAGCAATGATAACAACACCATCACGACACCTATTATCTTTGACAACATTAAGACACTGCCTCTGATTGGTCGTGTGGCTGCCGGTAGTCCTATATTGGCTCAAGAGCATATCGAAAAAGAAATCCCAGTTGACCCTGCTATGTTTGAAGACAAAGCAGACTACCTACTACGCGTACGCGGTGAATCGATGATTGATATTGGTATTTTTGATGGTGATTTACTCGCTGTCAGAAAAACGACCACCGCCCACAATGGTCAAATTGTCGTTGCTCGGATTAATGACGAGGTCACTGTCAAACGCTTTGAAAAAGGCAGCAAACATATTTCCCTACTCCCTGAAAACAAGCGATTTGAACCGATTATCGTCACACCAAAAGATGATTTCGCAATCGAAGGCCTAGCGGTAGGACTGATCAGAAGTCTACATTAATTTAAATTGACAACTGGGGTGACAGACAATAAGCTCTCACCCCAGTTTTTTGCTGAATCAATCAAGCAGCGGCGTTTTAAACGTTTTTAATCGTAGCGCATTACTTAAAACAAAGACACTCGATAAAGCCATCGCTCCGGCTGCAAACATGGGTGATAAGAAAATACCATAGGCAGGATAAAGCACGCCTGCAGCAACCGGAACTAACGCTGTGTTATAAGCAAAGGCCCAAAACAGATTTTGATGAATATTTTTAATCGTCGCTTTTGATAAAGCAATCGCATTAGGCACCCCTTTAAGACTACCGGACATTAGCACGACATCCGCCGCTTCCATTGCAACATCGGTACCTGTACCAATAGCAATACCAACATCAGCCTCTGCCAAAGCAGGTGCATCATTAATACCATCACCGACAAAAGCCACCGAGCCGTACTTCTCACGTAGCAATTTTATCTGCTCTAATTTCCCCTCTGGCATCACTTCCGCAATGACCTCGTCAATGCCTAGATTCTTAGCAATGGCTTCCGCTGTTTGTCTTTTATCACCTGTGACCATTACTACTTTGAGACCTAAATCATGTAACACCTTAATCGCCTCTGGGGTACTTTCTTTAATCGGATCGGAAACAGCAATCATTGCCGCTAGCTTATTGCTAATCACAACATACATTGGTGACTTACCTTCGTGAGCAAGACGTAAAGCGTCAGCATCAAAATAGCTAGGGTCTAAATCCAATGATTTTATAAAACGATCAGCACCAATCTCGACCTTGGCACCATTGACAGAGGCTCTGATACCCATACCTGTGATCGACTCAAACTGAGTAATGCTAGGTATCTCTATCCCCTCGTCAAGTGCTGCCTGAACAATCGCATGAGCGATGGGGTGCTCAGACTGCCGCTCAGCTGCGGCAATTAAAGCCAACACCTCACGTCGTTCAAAACCATCAGCAAGCTCTAAATCAGTCATTGTTGGGCGGCCAAGAGTTAATGTACCCGTTTTATCGACAGCCACCACCTTAGCATCACGAAGCGTTTGCAACGCTTCGCCCTTGCGGAACAACACGCCCATCTCTGCCCCACGTCCTGTACCCACCATGATAGACGTTGGTGTCGCTAAGCCCATCGCACAAGGACAAGCGATAATAAGCACAGCAACGGCATTTACTAATGCCAAGGTTAAGGCAGGATGAGGGCCGATAAGTAACCACACAATAAAAGTCAGTATGGCTAAACCAATGACTGCGGGGACAAACCAATAAGTCACCTTATTAACCACTGATTGAATAGGCAGTTTGGACCCTTGAGCCTGCTCAACTAAATTAATAATTTGTGAAAGCACAGTTTTTCCACCAACGGCAGTCGCTTTAAATATAAAAGCGCCCTGCTGATTGACCGTACCGCCAACCACCTCACTATCGACAGACTTCTCAACCGGAATAGGCTCGCCACTGATCATCGACTCATCGACAAAGCTCTGCCCCCCAAGGACCAAGCCGTCTACCGCAATACGCTCACCCGGTCGAACCTGAATAACATCGCCCTCTTGAACCTCAGCAATGGGGATTTGCACCCACTCACCCTCTCGCTGCACATTAGCTTCTTTAGGCTGTAAACCAACCAAACGCTTAATGGCCTCAGAAGTACGGCCCTTTGCCCTCGCTTCTAAATAGCGACCAAATAGTATCAGCGTGACAATGACCGCGGCAGACTCATAATAAACATGAACAGAGGCTTCAGGTAATAAAAAAGCAAAGAAAGTAGCTACCACCGAATAACCATAGGCTGCCAAGGTACCAACCGCGACAAGCGAATTCATATCAGGCCCAAGCCTCAATAGCGCCGGAATCCCTAATTGATAAAAACGCCTCCCCGGAAAAACCAACACCAACGTTGTCAATACAAATTGTATATACCAACTTTCCTGTAAACCGATACTATCTATAACCCAACGGTGCATGGCCGGGATCATGTGAGATCCCATTTCTAAGATAAATACAGGAAGCGTTAAAATAGCAGCAATGATCAAGTCTCGCTTTAAGATGTTCTCTTCCTGCTCTTTACGCTTTGATAGCTCCTCTACCCATGACTTATCACCTGAACCAGCGGCATTAGACTCGCTTAATTGCTGAGACTGCGTGATGAGATGAGCGTCAAAACCGGCCTTATTAATCACAGCAATCACATCATCAACCGTGGTGCTAGTGCCTGACTCAAAAGCAATTTCTGCCCGTTCAGTAGTTAAGTTAACCGCCACTTGACTGACACCATCCATACGACCAACAAAGCGCTCTACACGCGCTACGCACGAAGCACAGGTCATGCCGCCAACAGCCAAACTGAAATGCTCAGATGACTCTGCAATCAGCTCAGGCTGGGAAACTGATTCAACGCGATAACCGGCCTTTTTAATCCCCGCCTCAATATCTTCTACACTGGTCGACGAGCTCGAATCAATAACAATGTCGGCTCTTTCTGTTGCCAGATTGACACTGACCGACTTCACCCCATCCATGCGCCCAACAAAACGCTCTACTCGTGCTACACACGAAGCGCAGGTCATGCCGCCAATATTCATACTGACATGCTTCACCGGAGCAGCATGTTGCTCCGAATTAGAGCTTCTAGTGTCACTAATTTGAGTATGCATAAAACCTCATCAAAAACTTACGGTTATACTATCCAAGGTCGGAAACCATAAAAATCCGTCACTACATAACAACGAAAAACAATAAAAAGACAAAAAAACAACAGCTCTGTGCTTTATTTTTATATTTCAATCAAATAACCTTCACAAGTTGAGTTGCTTGTTATAGAATTACTAATTCAGCGCCCGTAGCTCAGTTGGATTAGAGTACTTGGCTACGAACCAAGGGGTCGTGGGTTCAAATCCTGCCGGGCGCGCCAAATTCTATGTAAAAGCCTTCGTGATTTTTTTGCGAAGGCTTTTTGCTTTTCTGAATCGATAAAAAAACTATATACCAAAGCTCTCCCCTTGCAAATCTTATCCTAAAAATACATTTCAATGCGTGCACGCCAACAATAGTCAATTAAGAAACTATTCTAAGTGTGTCATCAAAAATCTGAGCAAATCAACTAAAGCAACAACGTTTGTAAAACAACTGCAGTCCTTGTCTCACCGCTGTGGCTACACCTTCATAGTCACAGGAGCAGGCAAGAAATCTATCAAAACAAATCCTTTATCCTTTACCATATCCCCCCCATGGGGTTATTATACGGCTATGATATACTCTTGAGCAAGATTTAAACAGTTAAAATATAACTTTCTTAATTCTCCCCCTTATAGGGTTACTATGTACCTATGACACATCCTGATAAACAGTTAACTCATCAAGCACTGATCAAGCGGCTAAAACGCGCACAAGGACATCTACTTCACGTTATCAGTATGATTGAAGAAGAACAGACTTGTGTCGATATTGCGGTGCAATTGACTGCCGTAGAACGCGCTATTACTGCGGCCAAACGGGTTCTAATCCATGATCACATCGATCAATGTCTCACCCATGATACAAGCACGGCCCTGGAAGATATGAAGGCGCTTGCCAAACTTCTTTAATGACATCGCCATACTCAATAGCGACAAAGCTGTACTGATTGTTGCTTATTTTTCGTAGAGTTTATATGGAGTCACAACAATTAGCCAAGCTTTTGTCACTCAAGAAGCTGTCTACTTTTAGTCAATCTGCATTGCTCTAGCCAGCACAGACATAGAATCATCTATATGTTGTAGATTGTAGACATACTCCGACGCATCAACTGCACTCCTTCGGAGATTAACTCAAACAAAACAACAATCAACGATAGATGAACGCCTTCCAAACTCAAAGTTAGACTCTGGAGTCTTGGCAATAACTCTCAGCCGATAACCCTATTCCACCCCCTCCCCCTAAACAGCATTGCAACCAAACCATTACCATCCTCAGCAACATACCATCTAGTGGATTACCCCTAATTGAGCAATCTCTAGGGTTAGCACTATTTACAGCAGAAAAAAATTGCGCTAATTTATTGCTATGCATCAACAAGTCTTATGTTTTATATAAGACTTGTCATATAGCAGCAATATCAAGCAATTAAGTCCTATACAAGACCAATAAAAAATGACTAAACAGCTATATTTGATTGCTATGCAACAATTTTTTTATAAATAAACGGAGAGTACTATGTCTAACACTTACCAATCAGAAGTACAGAAAGCTCAAGAAGAAATCAACCAAAGCGGCAATAGTTGGCATGCTATTAGTGCTGAGTCGGTTACTCGTATGCGCTTAATGAATCGCTTCCAAAATGGGCTAGATATTGCGCGCTATACGGCTAATATCATGCGCAAAGACATGGAAGAATATGATGCAGATCCATCAAAATATACCCAATCTCTAGGTTGCTGGCATGGCTTTGTAGCTCAACAAAAGCTAATTTCTATCAAAAAACACTTTAAAACGACCGATAAAAAATATCTTTACCTGTCCGGTTGGATGATTGCCGCATTACGCTCAAAGTTTGGGCCCTTACCAGATCAATCGATGCACGAGAAAACGACTGTTTCTGATGTCATCGAAGAGCAATATACCTTCTTACGTCAGGCGGATGCTCGTGAACTAGACTTGTTATTCACGGCGCTTGACGACGCTCGTGCTGCCGGTGATAAAAACAAAGAAGCGGATATTTTAGATCAGATTAACAATCATGAAACTCATATTGTGCCGATCATTGCCGACATTGATGCCGGTTTTGGTAATGCAGAAGCAACCTATTTACTCGCTAAAAAGATGATTGAAGCAGGTGCTTGCGCAATTCAAATTGAGAATCAGGTGTCTGATGAAAAGCAATGCGGCCATCAGGACGGTAAAGTAACAGTACCTCATAGTGATTTCTTAGCAAAGATCAATGCAGTTCGTTATGCCTTCTTAGAATTAGGAATTCCTAACGGCATTATCGTTGCTCGTACTGACTCATTAGGTGCCGGACTTACTAAGCAAATCGCAGTAACTAACGAACCGGGCGATTTAGGCGACCAATACAATAGCTACTTAGATTGTGAAGAAATCTCAGCTGAGGAGTTAAAAAATGGTGACGTTATCATTAAGCGTGAGGGTAAATTATTACGTCCTAAACGCTTAGCTAGTAACCTCTTCCAGTTCCGTGCAGGTACGGGCGAGGATCGCTGCGTATTAGACTGCATTACCTCATTACAAAATGGGGCGGATATGATTTGGATTGAAACTGAAAAACCTCATGTTGGCCAGATCAAAGCCATGGTTGACCGCATCCGCGACGTGATACCTAATGCCAAGCTTGTGTACAACAACAGCCCATCATTTAACTGGACACTAAACTTCCGTCAACAAGTCTTTGACAAGTGGACAGAAGAAGGTAAAGACACCTCTGCCTACGACCGTGATAACTTGATGAGTGCTGACTACGATGATAGCGAACTTGGCAACGAAGCTGACAAAATGATCAGCAGCTTCCAAAAAGACGGTTCAGCGCATGCCGGTATTTTCCATCACTTGATTACGTTACCAACCTATCACACAGCGGCTCTTTCAACAGATAACTTAGCCAAAGGCTACTTCTCTCGCGAAGAATCGATGCTTGCTTATGTTAAGGGGATACAGCGAGAAGAAATTCGCCAAGGTATTGCCTGCGTTAAGCATCAAAACATGGCTGGTTCAGATATCGGTGATAATCACAAAGAATACTTCGCAGGTGATGCAGCACTTAAAGCCTCCGGTGAAGACAACACAATGAACCAATTCGATTTATAAAACAGGGTTATCACAATTATCTGATTGAATAATTCCATGTCTTTAAATTGGCTTGCTCAGGCAAGCCAATTTAATTTAAACCATTCCAGGAGAAAATTATGACTCGATACAAAAAAATCGAATCTCTTCAGGTTGAGGAAACTCTTTTTAATTTGATTCATCATCAAATCTTAGCCAATCATCCTCAGCAACTTTCTGCAGAGGAGTTTTGGAAAAACTTTTCTGACTTAGTCAAAAACTTTGCTCCTAAAAACCAAGCGTTACTGGATAAGCGTGACGAGTTACAAACGCAACTAGACGCGTGGCATCTAAAAAACCCTGGTCCTATCAAGGACATGAATGCCTATAAAACATTTTTAAAAGACATTGGCTATTTAGTTGAAGCACCGGCGGATTTTAAAATCACCACCGACAATGTTGATCGTGAAATTGCTGAGCAAGCTGGCCCTCAATTAGTGGTACCGGCGACCAATGCACGTTATGTATTAAATGCTGCCAACGCTCGCTGGGGCAGCTTATATGATGCCTTGTACGGAACAGATGCGATTGATCAAACAGGTGATTTAGCACATACAGGCGAATACAACCCAACACGTGGTGCCGCTGTCATTGCCTTTGGTCGCAAGCTCTTAGATCAAAGCGTGCCACTAGAAGAAGGCTCACACGCCGATGCCGTGCAATATCGTATCGATGCCGGTGCGCTTAGGGTTAAACTAAGCAATGACACTGAAACCACCTTGCAGCAAGGTGACTTACTAGTCGGTTTTAACGGCTCACCAGAAGCGCCTAGTTCAATTCTTTTTCTCCATAACGGCTTGCACATCGATATTTTAATCGATAAAAACCATCCAATTGGCAGTCAAGATCCGGCCGGGGTCAAAGACATTGTGATGGAAGCCGCACTAACATCTATTTTTGATTTAGAAGATTCTGTGGCTGCAGTCGACGGCGAAGACAAAGCCCTAGTCTATAGCAACTGGTTTGGTTTAATGAAGGGTGATTTAAGTGAGGAAGTTGCTAAAGATGGCAAAACCTTCACCCGTCGCTTAAATCCTGACCGTGAGTATCTATCGGCTGCCGATCAGCAACCTCTAAAGCTACCGGGTCGTTCCTTATTGTTTTGTCGTAATGTCGGGCATTTAATGACCACACCGGCGGTACTTGATGAGTCCGGCAATGAAATTCCTGAAGGTATTTTAGATGCCGTGGTTACCGCGTTGATAGCCGCTTACGATCAGGCCAGAGGAAGCAATCAAAACAGTCGTACTGGTAGTGTTTATATTGTTAAACCCAAAATGCACGGCCCGGAGGAAGTTGCTTTTGCCAATGAGTTATTTGCCGCTGCTGAAGACCTTGCTAGACTACCAAGAAACACCTTAAAAATGGGTATCATGGATGAAGAGCGACGTACTTCGGTCAACCTTAAAGCGTGTATTTACGAAGCTAAAGAGCGCTGTGTATTTATTAATACCGGCTTTTTAGATCGCACCGGTGACGAAATGCATACCTCAATGCTCGCTGGCCCTATGGTACGCAAGGGGGATATGAAAAGCCTACCGTGGATCAAAGGCTACGAAGCCAATAATGTGCAGGTCGGCTTAGCTTGCGGCCTAGCAGGCAAGGCGCAGATAGGTAAAGGCATGTGGGCCATGCCCGATCTGATGAAGGATATGCTTGAACAAAAAATTGCTCACCCGAAATCGGGCGCTACGACTGCATGGGTGCCCTCTCCTACCGGCGCGACACTTCATAGTTTGCACTATCACCAGGTCAATGTCTTTGACATTCAAAAGCAAAAAGCACAAGACAACACAAACTATCTTGACGATATCCTAACCATTCCTGTAGCAACAGACACCTCATGGTCTGATGCCGAAAAACAAGAAGAGTTAGATAATAATTGCCAAGGTATTTTAGGCTACGTCGTACGTTGGGTTGATCAAGGGGTTGGTTGCTCTAAAGTTTTAGATATCCATGATGTTGGACTCATGGAAGACCGCGCAACGTTACGCATTTCCAGCCAACATATTTGCAACTGGCTAGAGCACGGCATTGTTAGTCAAGGTGAAGTTGATGCAGCGTTATCGCGTATGGCAAAAGTTGTAGACAATCAAAATGCCGCTGATCCGCTCTATCAGCCGATGTCCGGCAACGAAAAAAACTCTGCTGCCTTCCAAGCCGCTAGAGATTTAATTTTTAAGGGCAAAGAGCAGCCAAATGGCTACACTGAACCTTTATTACATCACTGGCGTCAAGAGGTTAAAAAGCGCTAGGCCTCCTTTAGTATCGTCAGCTTAAGCCCACTGTTATCAACAACAGTGGGTTTTTTCTATCACTTAAAAAATTAAACCAATCACTTATCCACTGAAACGGTGGATAACTTTGTGTATTATCTGCTGAATAGACGCTATCTAGTTGATTCATAATACTTAGTCACGACTGCTGATAGATTAACCAAAGAGTCGCAAACACAGGAATAATGCGCTTTAGAAGCAATTAAGGGTTATCGAACAGCGAACAACTCCAAACATTAGGGTTATCCACTAAAATTGTGGATAACTCTGTGTACTCTATGACGAATAGACTCTAACTCATTGATTTGTAGCAGTTAATCATACTTGATAAAACATTGATCAAAAAATACACTTTCTCAGCACCATGGCTAAACCGACTCCCTAATACGGTTCACGGGTGAGTAAAACTCATGATTAGCTGAATTTTATAATTCAACTTCTAGGGTTTACTCTTAAGGGATAAAGCAGCTTACTAAGATATGATAATTAGTATTACCAATGACTTTAAGTTGCTAAAATATGCCAATTAATCAACCACTTAACTTTCAAAGAAATGATAAACCCTTATTAAAAAAAATCTTAGCTGAGCACCAAGACAAAGAAGGAAATCTGCTACCTATTTTGCACAGCATACAAGATGAATTGGGATTTATTCCCCAGTCTTTAATCAGTCCTTTAGCTGAGGCTTTAAACTTGTCCTTTGCCGAAATTCACGGGGTAATTTCTTTTTATAGCCACTTTCGGACGATTGCACCGAAAAAAGTAGTGATAGAGATATGCCAAGCGGAGTCCTGTCAATCCATGGGCGCACGCCAATTAAAAGAAGAGTTAGTCAATTACCTACAAAAAAACAAATTTGATGTGACGGTGGAGAACATTTACTGCCTTGGGCTATGTGCACAAAGTCCTGCCGCTACGATTAATAATAAAGCGATTGCTAAGCTCACCCTAGATAAAATCAAAACTTCCGTTGAGAGGGCTTTGGTATGAGTACTGTCACTATCTATATCCCAAGAGACACAGCCGCTGCCGCAGTAGGTGTTGAGGATCTCATCGAGCCAATTCTCTTCGAAGCCAAGTCACAAGGCATTGAACTCACTATTATCCGTAATGGCACGCGCGGCCTACTCTGGCTTGAACCCTTAATCGAAGTACTCACAGACAAAGGTCGTATCGCCTATGGTCCTGTGACTGAGGAGGATCTGGATAGTTTATTCGCAGCAGATTGGCTGCACGGCGGTGCACACCCGTTATGCCATGGCCTTACAGAAGAAATCCCCTACTTAAAAAATCAGGAACGCCTTACTTTTACTAGGGTCGGCGTGATTGATCCTCTTAGTATTGAAGACTATGCAAAACACGGCGGTTGGCTTGGCTTACAAAATGCCTTAAAGCTAAATGATGAAGCTATCGTTCAACAAGTCATCGACTCAGGACTTCGCGGCCGTGGTGGGGCAGCCTTTCCCACCGGTATTAAGTGGAATACGGTAAGACAAGCTGTAAGCGATCAAAAATACATCGTCTGCAACGCAGACGAAGGAGACTCCGGGACTTTTTCAGACCGTATCCTTATGGAAGGCGATCCCTTCTGTCTGATTGAGGGCATGATTATCGCCGGTTTAGCTGTTGGTGCTAAACAAGGCTATATTTACGTACGATCCGAATATCCCTTAGCAATTGACGTACTGAATGAAGCGATTCATATTGCCAATCAACATCAGTACTTGGGACAGCATATTCTTGGTACGGACAAAGAATTTACTATCGAAGTTCGCAAAGGGGCAGGTGCTTATATTTGCGGTGAAGAAACCTCATTACTCAATAGTCTAGAGGGTAAACGCGGCACCATTCGACCCAAACCGCCACTGCCTGCTCTTCAAGGTTTTATGAATCGCCCAACGGTTGTTAACAATGTGGTTTCCTTAGCCTCAGTTCCAATTATTTTAAATAAAGGTGCCGAGTATTATCAACATTATGGGATGGGTCGTTCACGTGGGACCTTAGCTTTCCAGCTTAGCGGAAACATCAAGCAAGGTGGTTTGGTCGAAAAAGCGTTTGGCATCAGCTTAAAAGACTTACTTTATGACTTCGGGGGTGGCAGCGCGAGCGGTTTAGCGCTTAAAAGCATTCAAATAGGAGGCCCACTCGGCGCTTACTTATCTGCTGACGAATGGGATACCCCCTTAGATTACGAAGCTTACACTGCCATTGATGCCATGGTCGGACACGGTGGTATTGTGGCCTTTGATGAAACCGTCGATATGTCACGGATGGCAGAATATGCAATGGAATTTTGCGCTATTGAATCGTGTGGCAAATGCACGCCCTGTCGCATCGGTTCCACTCGTGGTGTAGAGGTTATTCAAAAAATACGCAACAACATAGACCCTCAACAAAACACCGAATTATTGCATGAGCTATGCGACACCATGACGGCCGCCTCACTATGTGCCCTAGGCGGATTAACGCCTTTGCCAGTTTTGTCAGCTCTAAAAAAATTTCCGGATGACTTTAAAAACAAACACTCCACACAAGACACTCAAAACACAGGAGTCGAATTATGCTAGAAACTGTTTTAATACGCGAGCGTGACCTAGGTACTCCCGAAGTAACCAATGACCTCCTCGTGACTCTCAGTATTGATGGTCATCCCATTGAAGTACCTGCAGGAACCTCTGTGATGCGTGCGGCAACGTTGGCCGGCATCACCATTCCAAAGCTTTGTGCAACAGACTCCTTAGAAGCCTTTGGATCCTGTCGTGTCTGCTTAGTGCAAATTGAAGGCATGCGAGAATTTCCCGCTTCCTGTACTACACCGGTTAGCGAAGGTATGGTGGTCACCACAGAAAACAAGCGTTTAAACGACTTACGCCGCAATGTCATGGAACTTTATATCTCAGACCATCCGCTGGATTGCTTAACCTGTCCTGCGAATGGCGATTGTGAATTACAAGACACGGCTGGACAGCTGGGTTTACGTAATGTTCGCTATGGCTTTGAGGGTGCGAATCACCGACAGTCTGCAAAAGACACATCTAACCCCTATTTCACCTTTGATCCCAGTCTATGTATTGTCTGTAGTCGTTGCGTAAGGGCATGCGAAGAAACACAAGGTACTTTTGCCCTCACGGTAGAAAACCGAGGCTTTAATTCAGTCATCAGCACCGGGGCAGCATCTAATTTTTTAACGAGTGACTGCCTATCCTGCGGGGCCTGTGTCAATGATTGCCCTACCGGCGCACTCATAGAAAACAGCGTCATTGAAATGGGACAACCGACTCATGCTGTTATCACCACCTGTGCTTATTGTGGTGTGGGCTGCGGACTAAAAGCAGAGCTTAAAGGTGATACGGTTGTTCGCATGACCCCATGGAAGGATGGCAAGGCCAACGAAGGGCATACCTGTGTTAAAGGTCGATTTGCATGGGGCTATGCACAGCACCCGGATCGCATAACGACTCCCATGATTCGTAAGAGCATTTATGAAGCGTGGCAAGCGGTTAGTTGGGAAGAAGCGCTTAATTATGCGGCGACCGAAATTAAACGCATTCAAACAAAATACGGTGTTGATTCTGTAGGCGGTATCACCTCCTCTCGCTGTAGTAATGAGGAAACCTATTTAGTTCAGAAGTTAGTACGTGCAGCCTTTGGCAATAACAACGTAGATACCTGTGCCCGAGTATGTCACTCACCGACCGGTTTTGGCTTAAAGCAAACGCTAGGGGAATCTGCTGGCACACAAACCTTTGAATCGATTGCTCAATGCGATGTGATTGTCGTGATGGGGGCCAATCCGAGTGATGCACATCCGGTATTTGCTTCACGTATGAAGCGCCGTATTCGTGAAGGCGCAAAACTCATTATTATTGATCCGCGAGCCATCAACTTGGTCTCTTCTGCACACGTCAAAGCGGATTATCATTTACCGCTAAGACCCGGCACTAACGTCGCCATGCTCAATGCCTTTGCTCATGTCATTGCCAAAGAAGGGTTATATGATCAGGCCTTTATACAAAACCGCTGTGAAACGGATGCTTTTAACGACTGGCTAAACTTTATTCTTCAGGATGAAAATTCACCTGAAACCGTTGCTGAAGATACAGGTGTCAACGCCGATGATATTCGCGCGGCAGCACGGTTATATGCTACGGGTGGCAATGCGGCCATTTACTACGGACTGGGCGTGACTGAACACGCTCAAGGCTCTACAGCGGTAATGGCCATTGCCAATTTAGCGATGCTGACCGGTAATATCGGCAAGCCCGGCGTTGGAGTCAATCCCTTACGTGGACAAAATAATGTTCAAGGCTCCTGTGATATGGGCTCATTTCCGCATGAGCTTCCCGGCTATAGACATGTTGCTATCGATGAGGTACGCGAGAGCTTTGAAAAAGCCTGGAATGTCAGTATCAATCCCGAGCCCGGTCTGAGACTCCCTAATATGTTCAGTGCGGCAGTCAGTGGCAGTTTTAAAGCGCTTTACTGCCAAGGTGAGGACATCCTCCAGTCCGACCCAAACACACAGCATGTTGAAGCGGCATTGGCCTCTATGGAATGTGTCATCGTACAGGATTTATTTTTAAACGAGACGGCTAAATTTGCTCATGTTTTTTTACCCGGTTCTTCTTTCTTAGAAAAGGACGGCACCTTCACTAATGCGGAACGTCGCATCTCGCGCATACGCAAAATTTCTCAATCACCTTCGGAGATGGCTGACTGGGAAATTACCGTCGCTCTATCAAACGCTTTAGGCTACGAGATGAGGTATGAACACCCCGGAGAGATTATGGATGAAATCGCTTCGCTAACCCCTACCTTTGCCAATGTAAGTTATGACTTAATTGATAAATTAGGCGGCAGCGTACAGTGGCCATGTAATGATAGCTACCCCGAAGGCTCTCCTATTATACATATCGATCATTTTTCGCGTGACAATGGTAAAGGGCTTTTTATACCGACAAACTATATTCCAACGTCTGAACGTGTTAATAAGCGCTTTCCATTATTGTTAACGACTGGTCGTATCCTGAGTCAATACAATGTGGGTGCCCAAACTCGTCGCACCAATAACTTTGTCTGGCATGCCGAGGATATCCTGGAAATTCACCCTCATGATGCCTCAGATCGTGGGATTAAAAACGGGGATTTTGTCCAATTATCCAGCCGCACAGGTATGACCACCCTACGTGCCGAGGTATCTACTCGTATGCAACCCGGTGTTGTCTATACAACGTTTCACCACCCTATCTCAGGTACGAATGTAATTACTACGGAAAACTCAGACTGGGCAACCAACTGTCCTGAGTATAAGGTGACTGCGGTAGCTGTAGAAAAAGTGGAGTCCAAACACTCGGCCTGGCAGGATAATTGGTTAAAACAAGATAAAAAACAACGCCGTTTTATCGCTGTTTCTGAGGAAAATTAAAAGGACGATAGAATGGAAATTCAATCTCTCATCAAAATGCTTAATGACATCGGCGATTTTTATCAAACCATGCCTGATAAATCACAAGCCATAGAAAACATGGCTAAACATATTCGCGCTTTTTGGGATCCGAGAATGCGCGAATCAATGAACAGATATTTAGCAGAGCATACAGAGGGAAAAAGTGCTGAAGGTGAGTTAGGCGAATTTTCCTTAACGGCTTATCGCTATATGCTATCACATCTTGCTTAGTTGTGTCTTAGGGATATAAAGTCATGCGCTCGCATAACTAACAAATTATGCGAACGCATGAAAATAGTGCGTTAAATACCTATCTTTTGTACCAACTTTTCCATATAGTACTCATCGTCCTCAGGGAATAAGATATGCTTATCCTCCATGCTGTCTTGGGTTTCCCCGGGCCAACGCCCCTCAAGCACGGCAACACGAGTTTGCGATACCAAAAAAGAATGTAGCTTAATATGCTGCCTATCAGGGTGGTTGGCGTGTAATGTTCGCTCTAGATCTTTGATGCTAAGATAAAAGTTGACCTTCGGGTCATTAGCTTGGTATTGGCGTAAGCCTTTAGGGTCGATAAACACCACTTGTTGTTGTACTTGGTGTTTAATCCACAAAATAAAGTCGGGTTCAAAGCCACCATCAATAAATACACCCACAGCGCCTTTACCGGCAATATTGCGTAGCTTCACAATCAGCCTATGGAAGGAGTTTTTAACCATCAGGCTAAGAATGCGGAGTCATAACTTGCCTAGCAATGAAAAAACTGTTTTTGGGATAAAAAAAGCGTACCTATAGATACGCTTTTTCTCTATTTAAGCGAGGCTTATTTAGTTTTTCGATGTAGGTCTAGCTCTATTTCATAGCTAGGCTCTGGCTTTTTAAATAAGTATTCACCATGACGAATTGATGACAATACATCGGCGCGTTGACGCACGGCTTCAAATGGAGTCAGAGCATCGAGTACTAAAAAGTTCGCAGGCTTGCCTACATCCAGACCATACTGCTCTTCAATATTTAAGGTTTTAGCCCCATTAAAAGTAATTAAATCTAAACACGTATCAAGTTGCTCAAAAGACATTGTTTGAGCTAAGTGAATACCATTGTCTAAGATGTTCATTAAATTACCATTACCTGCAGGGTACCAAGGATCGTTAATGGAGTCTTGACCAAAACACACATTAATACCACTTTCCCAAAACTCTTTGACGCGCGTTAGTCCACGACGTTTAGGGTAGGTATCTTGACGTCCTTGTAAGTAGGCATTTTCAGTGGGTAAAGCAATAAAGTTCAACCCTGATTTTTGGAATAAACCCATCATACGAAACGCATATGCATTATCTGCTGAACCAAAAGAACAAGTATGGCTAGCCGCTGTGCGTGATCCAATGCCTTCGCTCATAACCAGAGCATTTAAAAGCTCTACAAACCGGCTCATTACATCATCGGTTTCATCACAGTGCACATCAATAAGCTTATCGTATTTTGTTGCCAGTTCTACCGTTGTATGAATGGAGCGCTCACCGATTTCACGAGCCCACTCAAAATGAGGAATACCTCCTACACAGTCTGCACCCATTTTTAAGGCCTCTTCGACCATCTCTGCGCCCCCTTTATAGGCATACATGCCCTCTTGGGGAAAGGCTACAATCTGAATAGTGACATTGTCTTTAAGCTCTTCGCGAAGCTCTAGCATCGCTTTTAAGCCAGTTAATTTAGGATCATCCACATCAATATGTGTACGAATAAATTGAACGCCTTTAGAGACTTCTTCTTGAATGCCTTTTAGGGCTCGTGCTTTAGCATCTTCAAAAGTTTGATGTTTTTTTACTTCGTGCCAACGAGCAATGCCTTCAAATAATGTGCCTGAGTCATTCTTAGCTCCAGGATTTCCTCCAGTATATACATAGTCTAGATGTAAATGGGCATCCACATAGGGAGGAACGACCAAGCGCCCTTTTAAATCAATTTCTTCTGGAGCTGAGGGCAAGTTACGCCCAATAGCACGAATTACCCCATCTTCTACTAAAATTTCTGTTGCTTCATCATTACGATAAATGGTTGCATTAATAAATTTCTTCATCAGTTCTTCCTTTCAAATTATGAGTTAGGCACTCAAGGTACGTTGAGCTGCGTAAGAGATAATCATAGCTGGCACAAAACAAAGTATGGATAGGTACACCACTCCCATTACACCTAGCTGCGGCGCATTGATTAAAATGAGCCCTCCAAGCCATGTAGCTATCATGATGGAAAAGTTAAATACGCTCGATTGCACTGAGGTTGCTACCGCTTTGGCGTGTTCCACCTGTTTGCTCACGGCGGTTTGATACATAGTCACTAGCGGCCCAAAAGCCACACCCCAGAAGAAAAAGGCAACATGCGACCAGCCATTTAGAGTTCCCACAAACACAAATAACAGCATCGCAAGCGCGCCTAAAAGCAGCATCGCTACAATTAAACCGCGTAAATGCGTATCAATAATTTTGGCAGACAACACCACCGAAAGCACAGAGCCTAGACCAAATAACAATAACGCTAAGCTAATACCGCCTGAGAAATTGATTTTTTCTACTAATAAAGTGATATAGGTATAACTGCCGTAATGAGCCATAACACTTAAAAACGTCAGTAACAAGACAATGAGTACACCTTTGTTTTTTAATACCGCAAAAGGTGAGTTTTGCTGACTGCGTTTTTCTCCTGGCACATTAGGTAAATACTTCAGTGCGAGAAATCCAATAAGAGCAACGATTAAGCCTAAGGCTATAAACTCAGTCCGCCAGCCTACATGTGTACCAATATAAGTCATTAAGGGTAAGCCTAGACTTACTCCAAATGTGTTCCCTGACATAATAATGGTGATGGCTTTGCCATGCATTGATACGGGTACGAGTGCAGTTCCGTACGCAGCGATCATGGGCCACATAATGCCTGCACAGATGCCCCCTACTATACGCATGGCTATAATCAAGTCATAAGAGGAGCTCAAACCAACAACTATATTAGAGATGGCAAAACCTGCTAATAATAGCAATAGCAACGTTTTACGATTCATCGCTAAGGTCAAGCTAATCAATGGAATAGCGCATAGAGCTGATGCTAAAGCATAGACTCCCACTAAGAACCCTACCTGAGAGTCCTCTATTCCTAGACCTGCAGCCATTTCTGGCAAAATCCCAGAGGGAATAAGTTCAGACAAGATACCTACGAAGGTTACACTGGCCATAAGGCCAAAAATGAACCAGGAAATATAAGTTTGCCCGCTAGGCCGCGCTGCACCTGTGCTTGACATTACATACTCTCCAATAAGTCGGGGGATATTTTAAGTAGACACTGTAACATGTACTTAAGCATAAAGAGCTTTGCTTTACTTGATATTTGCCTGCGCATGATTTAAATCAAATGAAGAGAAAAACATATAAAGTACTTGGGGGTTATTCAACACCAATCTTTAAATGAGCTTTTAATTTAAAAAATATCAGTTTATAAATTTTTTTATTTTTGAATATAAACAGAGAGAAAACCATATTAAATAGCAAAATAATAAAGCTCTTTGGTAGTAACAATCTCTTCGCTACCTTTTTTCAAATGAGGGCAATAGAGCCCTATGCTAAGTGAGAAAGTAGAGTTTTAGTTCCCCATGGTGCGATACACTAGTTTTCCAATATAAAGTCTTGTAGGAGCTAGCGTGCGTCATTTTGTGAATGAGTCTTCCTTGTCGATAAAAAAATCGAATTGGAAAGTGATTTCAAGTTTATGGCCTTATCTTTCAGAGTATAAAGGCCGGGTTTTTTTGCCATAGCCATGCTTGTGTTGGCAAAAGTTGCTACCGTTTCCACCCCTATTGCTCTTAAATACATTGTTGATTATTTGGACCGGCACTCGGGTGGCGAAGTGGTGCTGTGGGTGCCTTTGATTTTAGTGCTTGTCTACGGTGTGTTGCGTTTCAGTAGTACTTTTTTTAGCGAGTTAAGAGATGCTGTTTTTGCTCGTGTGGCTGAAAGAGCTATGCGACGAGCCTCTTTAAGCGTATTTAAGCATTTACATCAATTACATTTGGCTTTTCATCTTGATAGAAAAACAGGGGGATTGGCACGGGATATTGAGCGAGGTACTACCGGTATAAGTTTTTTATTACGTTTTGCCCTATTTAATATCTTTCCAACTTTAATAGAGATTTTTTTAGTAGCTGGTGTTTTATTCGTTGCATTTAATTTTCACTATGTACTAGTGATAGTGGCTGCTATTAGTCTTTATGTGCTTTTTTCGATTGTGGTTACTGAGTGGCGCACTCCTTTTGTACGCGAGGCAAACGATCGTGATAATCAATCAAACTCTCGTGCTATTGATAGTTTGTTGAATTATGAAACAGTCAAATACTTTAATAACGAAGAGTTTGAAGTCAAACATTACGATCAAGGTTTGCAGCTATGGGAAAAAGCTCGCTTGAAAAACCGTTTGTCAATGGCGGCATTAAATACGGGCCAAGCATTTATTATTAGTGCCTCATTAGTAGCCATGATGACAATGGCGGTGCGTGAAGTGATAAATGACACCATGACGATTGGCGACTTTACCATGATAAATGCGTATTTAATTCAACTGTTTGTACCATTAAATGCGCTAGGTTTTGTATATCGAGAAATTCGTCAGTCTTTAGTGAATGTAGAACGTCTTTTTAGTTTGCTCAAAACTAAGCCCAAGTTAATAGACGCACCGAATGCGCAACCTTTGCTCATTAGGGCAGGGAACATCATTTTTGATGATGTGCATTTTGGTTATCATATCGACCGGCAGATATTGAAAGGCGTAAGCTTTGAGATTCCTGCGGGTCATACTGTTGCAGTGGTGGGGGCGAGTGGCGCCGGGAAATCCACCTTAGCACGGCTTTTGTTTCGTTTTTATGATGTGGATAAAGGTGCTATTTATATAGATGATCAAGATATACGTACTATCAGTCAAGATAGCTTGCGGACTGCGATTGGTATAGTGCCACAAGACACCGTGCTATTTAACGATAGCTTATATAATAATTTATTGTACGGTCGTCCTAATGCCACACGTGCCGAGGTAGAGCAAGCGGTAAAACAGGCGCAACTAGAACAGTTTATCCAGCATTTACCCCATGGCTATGAGACACAGGTGGGTGAAAGAGGATTGAAGCTGTCAGGTGGAGAAAAACAACGAGTGGCAATTGCTCGCGTTTTCCTTAAAAATCCCCCGCTGCTGATTCTAGATGAGGCCACCTCTTCGCTAGATTCGGTATCGGAGCAGGCTATTATGGCCGCTATTCATGCTGTGAGCCAACAACGCACTACCTTGGTGATTGCGCATCGTCTTTCTACTATCCGTGAAGCCGATCAAATTTTAGTCATGGAGCAAGGACAATTAGTTGAAAGAGGTACGCATGCCGAGTTATTAGCACTTCAAGGTTATTATGCTCGATTATGGTGGCAGCAGCATCTCGACCCAGAAGCCTAAGGGCTTTTAACTCAATGAGTTAAAATACTTAAGAGCCGCTGTTTTTATTTGGTTTTACTTCTATTTTTTTGTTTTTCAAACACATGAAACTATTGCACACCTCTGATTGGCATTTAGGTCGATCGTTGTATGGCAAAAAACAAGATGAGGAGCATCGAAAGTTTTTGCAATGGTTGCTACAAACCATCAAAGAGCAAAAGATTGAGGTAGTGGTAGCAGGAAATCATGACTCCCCTTCTTTTATTAATGCTCCTCAAGTCTTGTTGGCTGCGTTAAATGTATACGTGGTTGGGCAGTCGTCTGGATGTGTGGAAGACGAGGTTTTGCAATCAAAAAATGCCCAAAATGAAGTGGCATTAATAGTTTGTGCGGTACCTTATTTGCGAGACCGCGATATTAGAGAGGCTCAGGTTAATGAGTCAGTTGAGGAAAAAGCAAAAAGCATGTTGCAGGGCATTGAGCATCATTATGAGCGAATAGCTGCCTATGCTGAGCACCTTAATCAACAGCTGCCCTTTCCTGTGCCAGTCATTGCAACTGGGCATTTATTTGCTGCGGGCGGAACCTTACTCGCTGATGATGGGGTGCGTGATTTATACGTGGGTAGTTTGGCTCATGTATCTGCTTCAATTTTTCCTGCTACTTTTAATTATGTGGCTTTAGGTCATTTACATGTGCCTCAAAAAGCCGCTAAACTGGCTCATATTCGTTATTGTGGTTTGCTCATTCCCATTGGTTTTGGTGAGGAAACTCAGCAAAAGATGGTTTGCATTATTGAGTTTGAAGCGGAGCATCAGCCGATCATTACAGAATGGCCTATACCCTGCTTTCAAAAGCTAGCCCGTATACGCGGAAATTGGGATGAAATGGAAGAGGGTTTATGCAATCTAAAAAATAAAAAAGCCAAGGTATGAGTGGAAATTAGTTACAGTGGCACCGAGCTAATTATCGATTTGCGCTGAGCACTCCAAGTTCTGGCATCGAGCACTTGGCAAGGGAGATTAAACTTTTCTTCTAAAATAAACCCCCAAGCCTTGGATATATACTCTCCAACTTTTGGGGGTCACTTCAATCAGCTTAGGGCTTTTGCTATTAAGTAACTGCTCACTACGCACTACCTATTTATCTTCAGCCTCGTCAGAATCACTTTCTTCATCAGCATCAACCGATACATTGAAATTATATCTACTAGCCACTTTAAGGATATTTTTACTACCGGTGTGACGTACATCCTCACCCTGAACAGTATAAATAACACGCTCGGCCATGTTCTTGGCATGGTCACCGATTCGTTCTAGCGCACGAGCCATAAAGATAACGTCTATCGCCGTTGTGATCGTACGAGGGTCCTCAATCATAAAGCTACTGGTTTCACGCAACACACTACGCCACTCTTTATTAATCTTTTTGTCAGCACGAACAACTCTAGCTGCGGCCACCGGATCCAAACGAGCGAAGGCATCAAGCACTTCATGAAGGTTTTGAGAAACTAAGCTGCCCATATAGTTCAACTCTACGATAGGTCCAAAACGTATATTTTGATCATAGAGACGACGCGCTGTTCTGGCGATTTTCTCAGATTCATCTCCACAACGCTCTAAGTCCGTCACCATTTTGGTGATCGATAAAAGCAAACGCAAATCAATCGCCGCCGGTTGCTGACGAGCAATCACTTGCGTAATTAGAGAATCTATTTCAATCTCCAGCTTATTGACCTCAACTTCATAGGCAAAAACTCGCTCGATTAGTGCCGTATCGCCCGTGCTAAGCGATTCAACGGCATCATTAATCATGGACTCAACTAAACCGCCCATGCGTAAAAACTGGGAGCGAACCTCCTCTAGCGACTCACCGTAACGGGTACTTGTATGCTCTTCAAACATATGACACACTCCATATTGAAAATTATTCTATTGTAAGAGGTATTTGTTACTATTCAATGACATTAAACAGTGATCGTTTTGACACCATCCTGACTAGCCATTAATACAACGCTGGCAGGGACAACAGCAAACAGCCCGCACGTGACAACACCCGGTATTTGGTTAATTAAGCACTCAAGATCGGCAGCATCTTCTAACTGAAATCCGGCAGCATCTAAAATAGGATGGCCATTATCAGTAATAAAATCAGCTCGCTCTATGACCTCAGATGCGCCTAGTGACTCGAGCCGATTAGCGACAGCATTTGACGCCATATGTATCACTTCAACCGGAATATTAAAGCTACCTAAGCGCTCAACCCATTTGGAATCATCAACGATACATACAAATCGCTCTGCGACCGAGGCAACAATCTTTTCACGAGTTAATGCGCCGCCCCCACCTTTGATCATTTGCAGCTTAGGATTGACCTCATCGGCACCGTCTACATAGACCGGCATCGTATCGATTTCATTGAGATCAAATACCTTAATACCATGCTCTTCCAAGCGCTTGGCAGTACGCTCCGAACTCGCTACAGCACCCTTGAACTTGTCTTTGTGTTCAGCCAAGGCATCAATAAATCGGTCCGCGGTTGATCCCGTACCTACACCAATAACGGCATCAGTCGAAAAAAACTGACCAATATACTCTACCGCTGCCTCTGCCACTTGCTGCTTTAATTGATCCTGATTGAGCGTCATGCCACGAACTCCTGATAGGTTTTTTCAGAAAAGCCTAGCTTAAAGCCTTCAGGATAGACAAGTAAAGGACGTTTCATTACGCTGGGATTAGCCTGAATCAATGCGATGCGCTCTTGATCAGAGCTAAGCTCCTTTGCTGCGTCATCTAGTTGACGCCAAGTTTGGGAAGCTTTGTTAATCAACTTATCCCAACCCAACGCATCAGCCCACTCAGCTAACTGGTCAGCACTTGGGACCTGCTCACGCACATCGATTATCTCGACTTCGTGACCATGAGCCTCTAAAAACTTTTTGGCCTTGACGCAGGTGCTACAACGCTTTAGGCCGAATAATGTAAAAGTCATTAATATACCTTAATTAATTTAAGCGGCGTATTGAGCTTATCAGCTCTCGCCCTTTTTAAACTGTAGGCGATTACCAATTATGACACATACACCCACAATGAAAATCATAATAGTCGCCAAGGCATTAACCTCCGGCTTAATACCCAACCTAACTCGTGAGAAAACCTCAACCGGCAAGGTGGTATAACCCGGTCCATTTAAAAATGAGGCAATCACCACATCATCCATCGATAAGGTAAATGCCAACAGCCATGCAGCAACCATCGCCGGTGCAATCAATGGTAAAACAATACTGAAAAACACTTTAGTCGGTGTTGCCCCCAAATCCAGCGCAGCTTCTTCTAAGGAACGATCAAGTTCGCGGATTCGTGATGAAACAACCACCGAAACATAAGCGATACACAGCACCACATGCCCTACCCAAATTGTAAACATTCCATTTTCAGCAGGGAAGCCAATCACCGATCTCAGCTCAATAATCATCAGTAAGATAGACACACCTAAAATCACTTCAGGAATCACTAGCGGTGCATTGAGCATCCCGATAAAAAGAGGAAAACCTAAAAAAGGCCCCTTACGGACCAATACATAGGCAGCCCAGGTTCCTACAATCACAGCGGCAGTCGCTGATACGACGGCAATTTTTATGGATAACCAAGCAGCTCTTAAAAGGTTAGTATCTTCCAATAAGCTTTGATACCAGCGAAAAGAAAAACCGGTCCAGGTTGACTGTAATGCTGAATCATTAAAGGAGAAAACCACCAATGATAAAATCGGCAAATATAAAAAACCAAAACCTAAAATAAATACTAAATATTTAAAGCAAGTGCCCAATCTCATCAGTCCTGCTCCTTATATTGCTTAGCTTGGTTAATCTGGAAAAGAACCAACGGAATTAATAAGATCATCAACATCACCACAGCAATCGCAGCAGCCATTGGCCAATTGGAGTTGGTAAAGTATTGATCCCACATCACGCGACCGATCATATAGGTGTTGGTACCGCCTAACAACTCAGGAATCACATACTCACCTACTGCAGGGATAAACACCAACATGGATCCGGCAATCACCCCTGAAATAGATAAAGGTAAGGTGATCGTCAAAAATGCTTTGAAAGGTCTAGCTCCAAGATCATAAGCTGCATCTAATAAGCGCCGATCATGCTTCAGTAAATTGGTATACAGCGGCAAGATAAAAAATGGCAAATATGTATAAACCAAGCCAATATACACCGCGGTATCGGTTCGATATAACTCAATGGGCGAGTCAATCAGACCAGTCCATAGTAAGAAACTATTTAAAAGACCTTCATTACGTAAAATGCCGGCCCATGCATAGACACGCAAAAGCAGCGACGTCCAAAAAGGTAAAATCACCCCGAGCAATAGCAAATTACGCGTCTTAGGATTGGCTTGGGCGATAAAATACGCCATCGGATAACCAATCAAAACACAGAATAACGTCGTTACAACGGCCATTCTGATCGATCGTAAATATGCATCAACAAAAAGCGAATCACTAAATAAGGTGATATAGCTTTCTAAATAAAGGGCGATTCTCAGCACCCCGTCTTTATACTCTAAGAGCTGAGAGTACGGAGGTTGTCCAAAAATTGACTCTGCAAAGCTGATTTTTAAAACAATTAAAAAAGGCACTAACAGCGTTAGAATCAGCCACGCATAAGGCGGTAAAATACTTAAGCGTTCACGAGTCGGTAGCCAGGCAAATGATTTTTTTAGCTTTGTCATGATGGTAATACCGTCCCGCTATCTGCACCCCAAGTGATGTACACCTCATCGTCAATACCCGGTGCATCTTCCAGCGCGGTCAGTGCAGACATATTGGCCTCAACCACTTTGCCTGATGACAATTCAATCTGATACAGCATATAACTACCCATCCAAGCGACGTGCGTAACCACACCAAAGGCGACGTTAACTGAATCATCGGGCTCTTCCGGCAACACGCGAATTTGCTCGGGGCGCACGGAAACATAAACCTCCATACCTAGCGGTTCATTGACACCGTGATTCACGTACAGCGGATCGTCTAAATCGTCTGACTCAATCAATACGTGGTCCGGTTCGTCAACAACAATACGGCCTTTAAAAATATTGGTATTACCAATAAAACTAGCCACAAACTGCGAATTAGGGAAGTTATAAACCTCTTGAGGGGTGCCATGCTGAATGATTTCGCCGGCCGTCATCACAGCTAGACGATTAGCCATGGTCATCGCCTCTTCCTGATCGTGCGTAACCATGATGCAAGTTACACCAACCTGCTCAATAATCTTGCTCAGTTCAATTTGTGTTTTCTGACGAATTTGCTTGTCTAAAGCAGACATCGGTTCATCCAAAAGCAACAGCTTAGGGCGCTTTACCAAACTTCTCGCTAAGGCCACACGTTGCTGTTGTCCGCCTGATAATTGCGAGGGTTTGCGACGTGCATAACCCGCCATTTGCACTAGATCCAATGCTTCAAAAACGCGCTGATGGATCTCTTGCTTATCTACCCCTTCTTGCTTTAGTCCAAAGGCTACGTTAGCCTCTACGGTCATATGCGGGAATAAAGCATAAGACTGAAACATCATATTTACCGGACGCTTATAAGGCGGAATATTTGCAATGTCCTCACCATCAAGAAAGATTTGACCTGATGTCGGCTTCTCGAAACCGGCCAACATTCGTAACAAGGTTGACTTACCACAACCTGAACTACCCAATAAGGCAAATATCTCATTACGCTTTACTGTTAGATCCACACCTTTAACAGCAACGACGTCACCAAAAATCTTTTTTAAGCCGACCAGCTTTAAAAACTCATCATCAGCTGTAGCACTTGTTGCTATACGCCCATCTGTCATTTTTATCTCAATTCCTATTCAATAAATTGATTAATGGCCCGTAGATTAAGTAAATACTCAATCAATACGGGCCATTTTTATCAGCAAAAGCCAGTTTGTTACTTATGACTAGTTAACGACCTGCTTTTAATTCTGCCCATAAGCGAGTTTGTAAACGAAGAATTTTCATCGGCTGAGGTTTGATGACAAATAACGTCTTCGCTTTTTCAGGACCTGGATACAACTCTTCATTTGCGGCAAGTTCCGGTAAAACATGTTCGCGCGCTGTTTTATTAGCGTTGGTGAAAAACATTTCATTGGTAATGGCAGCATGTACTTCAGGCGTTTCGATGTAATTGATAAACTTCATCGCATTATCAAAGTTAGGTGCATCCTTAGGAACCGCCATCGTGTCAAACCAGACGGGAGCCCCATCGTTTGGAGTAAAGTAGGCAATCTCAAAGTCGCGATTAGCTTCTTTAGCACGATCCGCTGCAATCATGACGTCACCGCTGTAACCATAGACAAAACACAAATCGCCGGAAGCTAACTCATCAATATAGCCGGAAGAGCTAAATTGACGGACATAAGGACGGATATTTTTAAGCACCTCAATAGCCTCACGATAATCAGCCTCTTCGGAGCTATTAGGATCTTTGCCTAAATAGTGTAAGACCGCAGGGAAAACCTGAGCAGCTTCATCGAGGATAGAAATACCGCAACCTCGTAACTTTTCGATTTTTTCCGGATCAAAAAGATTAGACCAATCTCGAAAATCATAGTCATCACCCATGATCTCTTTGACTTTAGTGACGTTATAGCCAAGGCCATTAGTACCATAACCCCAAGGCACTAAATACTCGTTACCCGGGTCAACTTGCGCCACAACGGCCATGATCTCAGGGTCCAAATGCTCCCAATTAGGGATTTGAGATTTATCGAGCTTTTGCAGCAGGCCTGCCTCGATTTGGCGTGCAGCATAATGCGTTGCCGGCACAACAACGTCATAACCGGAATTCCCGGTTAATAACTTGGCTTGAAGAATATCGTTAGTATCATAAGTGTCATAACGAATACTAATGCCGGTCTCACGCTCAAAACCGGGGATTGTATCGGGGGCCGTATATTCAGCCCAATTATACACATTGACAACATCACTATCTTGAGCAGCGGCTGTACTCGCTACAAGCGTAGCAGCCACAAAAGAGAGACCAATAGACTTCAATTTCATCTGAACAATCCCCTATCACAAAAACGAAAAAATAGAGAACTAATGATATAGCTAAACGCTCAAAAAAGGGCTATTTCTATTCAAATTGATGATAATAATGTGAAATTTGTTCCATAAATACAATACTTTGTTGCCCACAGACTTTTAATAATGAACGTTGTAAACGATCCAAGTTTTTCTGTCTTAAGGTATCACTGAGGGTTAGCTTTTGGGCCTTATCAAAATCAATTAAATAGGCTTCAATGGACGCTTGGGTACATAAAATATTGTAGGCGTTTAAATCAGCGTGCCAAACGCCTAAATCATGCATTTGTCGAACTCTTTGTGCGGTGATGCGGACATAATCCTCCGCTGTCTTTTGGTCAATGACTTTATCAATAAATTGCTGGCAAATAGTAGCCAACGGCACAGTATCACCAACTAAACTGGTGATTAAAGCCATCTCACAAAATAATCCCTGCCGCTGATAAAAAGCGGCGAGCGCTTTAGGCACGGTAAGACCTGCACCATGTAAATAATTAATGATGGCGAACTCTTGAAAGGAGCGAGTTTGTTCTGGTGATTTAAAAAAATATTTCGACCGATTAAACCTGCCTACCAAGCCACCACGACGATATTGTCTCAACACAGCAGGACCAACAGGCGTTGGAATAAACCAAGCGGCATTGCGTCCGCCCGCTCCGACTCGCTGAGCTTGAGACTGGTAATACTCACTTGTAAACAAAACAGGACTAAGGCCTTGATCAGCACTCACACCCTGCTCAAGCAGCTTATCCCGCCACTCCGGATGCAGTAAAACCCCCCAGCCATCGCCCTGAACAGTCACTTTAGTCTCCATAAACCATCACCCCAATAAAGTCTTGATGTGCAATCAGTTATTCAACCTAATGTGATAGGTACTATTTGAGCAGTAGAAGAACAACGGTCAACAGTAAGACAACCGCAAATAGCCTTTTTAGAAACACCTCAGACAGACGAACAGCCAATTGTATCCCCTGCTTAACCATCATCACACCACCAATGGCCAATGGAATTCCTACCGCCCAATCCGCACTACCATGCCAAGCATAAGTGATTAGCCCCATCGTTACGCCGGGCAAAACCAAGGCTAAACCAATCCCCTGTGCGACTACTTGCCTATATCCGTAGATAATCGTCAGTACGGGCACGGCAACTAAAGAGCCCCCTACGCCAAAAAAGCCACCAATTAAACCGGCCGCTACGCCCAACATAAAGAAGCCGGTTCGCCCCATTTTCTTAGGCTCAGGAAGCTTCTTAGTTAAATCTACATTTTTACGAGGACGCGTTTGCCAAAAATACAATAAAGAAAGGAGAAAAAGCAGGACAGCAAAGCTGCGTCTCAGTAAGATGGGATCCACCCCTTGCGCCAAAATGGAAGAGAAGTTGGTGACAATCACATTAACAACAATTGCAAGACTGACACCTTTAAAATCAATCTTATTATTTTTATTGTAGCCATACACGGCAAACAGCACATTGGCCACGATCATGATCATGCCCGTCCCTTGTGCCAATTGTTGTGGCATATCAAAAACAATCGCCAACATCGGAATCGCCACTATTCCGCCACCTATTCCCACTAAGGCACCAACAAATCCAATGACAGCGCCAAGCGCTACAAACATGGCGAAGCTTAACGCAACTTCCAAGGCCCTATTCCTTTCTTAAAAATTCAAAAATATCTGCTAGTCGTGATACGGGCCAAATAGTTAAGCCATGTATTTTTTGTTTTGGTGCATTGTGCTTGGGGATCATCGCTACCTCAAAACCTAATTTAGCGGCTTCTTTTAGTCGCTCCTGTCCGCGAGTGGCCGGTCTAATTTCTCCAGCTAACCCCACCTCACCGAAGGCAAAAAAACCCTTAGGCAAAGGCTTATCTCGCATCGAAGAAATAATAGCAAGCAACACCGGCAAGTCAGAGGCGGTTTCAGTGATGCGCACTCCCCCCACCGCATTGATAAAGACATCATGATCAAAGGTTGGAATGCCGCCATGACGATGTAAAACTGCCAGCAACATGGCGAGACGACTCCCCTCCAAACCAATGCTTAAACGTCGAGGGTTCGGTACATGGGCTGCATCCGCCAAGGCTTGAATCTCGACCAATAACGGTCGAGTGCCCTCTTGGGTAGCCATCACACATGAGCCGGCAATATCAGTGGAGTGCTGAGAGAGAAAAATGGCGGAGGGATTATTGATACCTCTTAATCCCTTATCCGTCATAGCGAACACTCCCAGCTCGTTTACTGCGCCAAAACGGTTTTTAAACGCACGAATCAATCGATGCGATGAGTGATTATCGCCCTCAAAATATAGAACAGTGTCCACGATATGCTCTAGTACTCGTGGTCCTGCCAGACTGCCGTCTTTAGTCACATGACCAATCATCACGAGGGAAATGCCATTTTGTTTGGCCATACGAGTCAATTGCGCTGCACACTCTCTGACCTGTGAAACTGAGCCTGGGGCAGCCGTTAACTCACCCGAAAACATGGTCTGAATGGAGTCAATAACGACCACCTTGGGGTTAAGCTCATTAACTGCTTGTTGAATCGCCTCTAATTGAATCTCTGCTAACAACTGTACAGATTCTGTATTTAATTCGAGGCGCTTGGCACGTAACGCCACTTGTTGATCGGATTCCTCACCGGTCACATACAGCACATCCTCACTTGTCGAGAGACTGGTCAACACCTGCAGTAATAAAGTGGATTTACCAATCCCCGGATCACCACCAATTAACACCACTGAACCCGGCACCAGGCCACCGCCAAGTACTCGGTCAAACTCATCTGATCCGGTACTCATACGAGGAATCGTCTGCATCTGCACATCAGCTAATCGCCGAACCGGCGTCGCCGCAGCCAAATGATTAAAGCGATTCGCGACTAACTTTTTGGACGCAGCCTGCTCTATCGTCTCTTCTAAGGTGTTCCACTCCTGACAATGAGGGCACTGACCTTGCCATCTAAGCGAGGTACCACCACAGGATTGACAAGTAAATATGGTTTTTGCTTTTGCCATGTGACATTAAATAATTTGTTTGTTTACTCGTTGATTTAAATTACAAAGAGTCTCATAAGAACCTACACCGGCACACTCAGTCACTCGACCGATGGAAGGCCCTCCCTCACCCCATAACGTGACCCAATCACCGACTCGCGCATCAGGCACCGGATTTAGATTGATCATCATCATGTCCATCGACACCCGACCGACAAGGTGCGTTTCTTTGCCATTAACCACTACCGGTGTCAAAGCACCTGCCCACCGTGGATAGCCATCAGCATAACCACAAGCAACCACCGCAACGCGTGTTTTTTGAGTTGCTTTGAAACGGCTGCCGTAACCCACGGTTTCATTTGCCATGACATCCTGGATAGCGATAATCTTTGCTTTTAGAGTCATCACAGGCTGTAAATCAAAGTCAAGCGCTCCCTGCCCCTCTGCATTTCCCATCGGTGAAGCACCGTATAGACAAAGCCCAGGGCGGATAATATTTTGGTAGTTTGGTAAAAACAACTCATCGGCATAACGTAAGGTCGCTGCTGAATTACATACGCTCAAGCTAACAACCCCCAACTGCTTAAGCTGCACCTCGAACTGCCTAAGTACCAGCCTCATCTCATTCCAAGCATGATCTACAGAAGCGCGGTCCGGCGCATCCGCGTCGGCAAAGTGCATCATCATGACGACCTCAGCTACTTTATGCTGTGACTTAAGACGTTCCAGCTGAAGTAGTACCTGTGCTAAGAGTGCAGGTCTAAACCCTAAACGGTTCATGCCGGTATTGAGCTTGAGCATAATCTTAAGATTTGCTCCTTCCGGCAGTAATTGCAGCGCATCTAACTGCTCTTGGCAATGAATAGCAGTGGTTGCCGTGGTCGCCTGTAGAACCTCTAAATCAGCTTCCTCAAAAAAACCTTCGAGTAACACCAGCTCTTTATGCCAATCCAACTCACGTAATCGTGTCAACATCTCAGTTTCGATGACACCGATGCCATCGGCTGCTGCAAAACCTCTGACTGCTGCTTCAATACTATGTCCATAGGCATTTGCTTTGGCAATAGCGATCGTTTTACTTTGCTGAAAACGCGTTGCAGCAACCTGCTTTTCAAGCTGTCTCTGAACAGCCTGTAAATTATGAGCCATTGCTGATGTAGAAATCGTTGCTATGATTGGGCGAGGCAAAATATCACCTTAGAATAAAAGTCTTTTTAATCGTTGAAGTTTAAATAAATAGTTATTAACTTAAACATCATTGTACGCCTTTTGAAAAATTATGCAGTACTTGAGAACACTTAATACCCACAAGCTAAAACGGCTTTAAGTACGATAAAAAGAGCTAATCACGTAGACTATTGTTTAAAATGGTCTTTTTACTTAAGTTCATCTAGCCGTTAATTTCTTTTTATGACACCACTAACCTATTGTGAAGACAAAATCAGCCGTCCAGCCAGCAGCATCTATTATGCGCTTCTTACCTGTGCGGAGGCCCAGCAGCCTCATCTTACGGCCATTCTTGCTCTCCATAAAGAAATTAGTGAGGTACTCATTGAGTGTAAAGAAGCCTCGGTGGCGCGCATTAAGTTATCGTGGTGGCGTTCAGAGTTAGAGCAGAGCTTAAGGGGCAACCCCAGCCACCCGATCACCAAGGCCCTGTCAGTCAAAGGCGGCTTAATTGAGCAGCTAAGTTCAGACGCAACGACGTCTGCACAGCTCTATCAACTCTTTTCAGAGTTGATTAAGGCTACAGAATTAGATTTAAGCCAGGGGCGATATTTGGATTGGCCAAATTTGGCAAATTATTTAGTGCTTAATGGCGGTTCTTTAACCAAGTTATTGATGTGGCAATTACTTGGAAATCACTACATACCGGAAAAACACGCTGACTTTGCTGAAAACTTAGCCAAAGCCATTGCACTAAGCATTATTATTCGTGATGTCGGTTTGCACAGCATACAGGGAAGAATTTATATCCCTATGTCGGACCTACGCCAATTCAATGTCACTGCCAATCAAATACAGCAACGACAATATGCTGACAACTTCAAGGAGCTCCTTAGCTTTGAAGCTGAACGCGTTATGACGTTTTTTGATAGTGCTCAAACAGCTCTCAGCAACTTCTCCAAAGAAGACGTACGACATCTTCGCCCCCTTCTGAGTCTCGGCAGTATGTACAAAGCGCTATTACAAAAGATTCTCAAGAACCCTCAAGATGTGTTTGAACACCGTTTGAATCTTAGCCCACTCCAAAAAGCACTCATCGCACAAAAGCATAAGCTATCTTTTAATAAGATTTAGCTTAGCTCTTTGGCTCATCAATCGTGGGCCGGTGCATTTTGAACAAGGTATCTTCGGTGATTTCGTAATAATTTGCCGGACCGCCTGCTCGTAACACCCTGCGGGCTCTATGCGCTTGATAAATGTTATTTTCATCGATCATGGATCGCGCAATATGCACTCGCACCACCTGTCCGATCGCGATCCACGTTGGGTACATCACTCCATCAAGATCTTTCAATTGCTCACAAGATAGTAGCTTACACTCCATGGTCACGAGACTTTCGGCAACGCGAGGCGCATCGACCACCTCTCCGGCTAAGGCGGTTAATTTAGCAAATTCGAACTCATCCACATCGTCGGGAATACTGCTTAAGTTCATTTGTTCGGCCAATTCACGAGTCACCAAATTCCACGTAAACTCACCGCTATCGATAACATTTTGAATCGTATCTTTTTTAGACCCGGTTCCGGAAAAAATCAATACCGGTGGTTTGTAATTAAAAAGATTAAAAAATGAAAAAGGAGCCAAATTTAATACCCCTTCCTTGCTTTTAGTGCCAATCCAACCAATAGGGCGTGGCCCCACAATAGCATTCAAGGGGTCGTGAGCCAAACCATGACCTTCTGCCGGATTATAAGAATGAATTACTTGTTGCATAAAAATCCTTAAACACCTGGGTAAGGGCTAAACTTGGTCAAAGCGTGTCGCGTTTTTTAATTCGCTAACTGCTTTTCCTTGCGCCAAATAAAAAACTCTGTGAGCGCAATAATCGCTAAAAACATAACCCAAAACAAACTTGGGTACGCTTGTGCCAGCTGTTCAAATTCAGCTGAGATATGACGAACAAATAAATAATGGTAAACTGCAAAAACAATAAAACTGATGAACGCGGCAATAATACGCTTATTGTAAAAATACAGGTAAGCAAATGGTGAAATCAATACCGGCACGGCATAGAGCATTGCCGTCGCAATCATACCGAATACAGCAAAGCCAAAACTTCCTAATAAACTTAACTGACCGCCATCACCGGTTGAATAGCCATAAAAGCGCGTCAAGCTAAAAATAAAACTGAGTAATAAAATAGATTTTGTGAACTGCAGAAAATAAAATAAATAATTGTGCTTCATAATCAATAAAGGGGTTTGCTGCTGAACTATTAATGAGTTCCCAACAAACCCCTCCTCCAAAAGAAGTATCAACGCTAAGCTAAAAAACTATCGCTGAATGTTTTTCTGCAGATAGGCTCTCACCTGCTCTACATCATTGTCCATGACCTCCACATACTGTGGTAAATCCATCAGGCCTGCCAAGTGCTCCGGTAGTTCCATCTTAACACCTATCGCTTCTTGAATGGTATCGGCAAACTTCAATGGTAAAGCAGTTTCTAATACCAACATCGGTACGCCATCGTGAAGGTTCTCACGCGCTACTTTAACACCATCCGCCGTATGAGGATCGATAATTAAACCACTTTCTTCGTAAACAGACTTAATCGTATCTAAACGATCTTGATGGCTACTGGCACCTGATAAAAAGCCGAACTCCGCCTCAAAGCGATGCTTTTCATCCGAGAGGTCAAAATAACCCTGGTCCGCTAATTGATCCCAAAGCGCCTTAACCTTTGTACCATCTTGATGCATTAAATCGTAAACAAAGCGCTCAAAGTTTGACGCTTTAGAAATATCCATTGAAGGGCTCGAGGTTTTGTATGTTTGCTCTGAACCGCGAGGACGATAAATTCCTGTACGGAAAAACTCCTCCAACACGTTATTTTCATTGGTTGCAAGTACTAAGCGCTTAATAGGTAAGCCCATTTGACGTGCGATATGTCCGGCAAGAATATTACCGAAGTTACCCGAAGGTACAGTGATAGAAATTCTCTGTGCACCGTCTTCTGTCGCTCTCAGCCAAGCCCAGAAATAATAAACGACCTGCGCAGCAATACGACCAAAGTTAATTGAGTTAACCGCACCTAAATGATACTTTTCTTTGAACTCAAGATCATTAGACAGGGCCTTAACAATATCCTGACAGTCATCAAAAACACCCTTGACCGTAATGTTATAAATATTTTCATCGCTAAGTGAAAACATCTGCGCACGTTGGAACTCACTCATGCGGCCATGTGGCGATAACATAAAGACCTGCACACCCTTTTTGCCTCGTAGCGCATATTCAGCTGCAGAACCTGTATCGCCAGAGGTGGCACCTAAAATATTTAAGGTAGCATCACGCTCAGTCAATACATATTCAAAGATATTACCCAAGAATTGCATGGCCATATCTTTGAACGCCAGGGTCGGCCCTTCTGAGAGACCGACTAAGGTGATTTTGTCGTCAATCTTTTTGAGGGGGACAATGTCTTTATTGTTAAAGTTACCGCTATGATAGCTTTTGGCACAGAGCTCACGGATAACGCTTTTAGGTATATCCGTAATAAACAGACTTAATATCTCTGTCGCTAATTCGGCGTAGTTTAAGCGACGCCAAACCTCTAATGTCGCCGTATCAATACGCGGCAGGATAGACGGTACGCACAAGCCGCCATCAGGCGCTAATCCCTCTAACAGGATGTCACTAAATTCAGTCGGGCTCAAGCCGCCACGGGTCGAAACATATTTCATTTCTCTAATTGCTCCAAACGGATGCGAGTCACTTTAGAATGCACAAACGGCATCTGTTCAATCTGGCCAATGGCCTTTTCGATATCGCCTTCTCGGCTCTTATGGGTTAAGAAGATGATGGTCGCCTTGCCATCGCTTTCTTGCTCTTGAACCATTGAATCGATAGAAATATCATCTTCAGCCAGCACACGAGTAATTTCTGCCATGACGCCGGATTGGTCATCTACCAATAAACGCAGATAATAAGAAGTTTCAGTATCCTCAATCGGTAAAATCGAATAGTCAGCGAGCGCATCTGGCTGGAAAGCCAAATGAGGCACTCGATTTTCAGGGTCCGTATGATGCATACGTGTCACGTCAACCAAGTCAGCAATCACAGCGGAAGCAGTCGGTTCTGAGCCCGCGCCCGGTCCGTAATAAAGCGTTTCACCAACGGCATCACCGCGCACTAGAACAGCATTCATCGAGCCTTCGACATTGGCTAAGAGCTCATTCCCCTTGACCAAGGTCGGATGAACTCGTAACTCAATTCCCTCTTTACGATGCCTGGCAATCGCCAATAACTTAATACGGTAGCCAAGATGCTGTGCATGGATAAAGTCCTCTTGTGCTAAGTGACTGATACCCTCAACATACACCTTATCAAATTGAATTTTAATACCAAACGCAATTGAAGCTAACAGTGCTAATTTATGCGCAGCATCAATCCCCTCAATATCAAAGGTAGGATCGGCTTCAGCATAACCTAAATCTTGAGCCTCCTGCAGCGCGGTCGCAAAATCCAAATTACGGCGACGCATCTCAGAAAGGATAAAGTTAGTTGTGCCGTTAATAATCCCCGCAAGCCATTGAATGCGATTGGCCGTTAGGCCCTCTCGAATTGACTTGATAATAGGAATACCGCCAGCCACTGCGGCCTCAAAAGCAACCATCACGCCTTTGGCACTCGCTTCAGCAAAAATCTCATTGCCATGCAAAGCCAACAACGCTTTGTTAGCCGTAACAACGTGCTTCCCCTCTGCAATCGCAGCAAGAATGAGCTCTCTAGCTAAAGTTGAGCCGCCAATCAACTCAACCACAATATCAATGTCAGGATCTTGCACTAAGGCCATTAGATCATCGTCAACGCGAACATGCCCCGGTACATTGGTAATTTTTGATGGATTACGCGTAGCAATACGAACAATCTCAATACGACAACCGGCACGACGAGCAATCTCATCTGCATTGCGATTGAGTACTGCCCAAGCACCACTACCAACTACTCCAAAGCCAAGTAAACCCACCTTAACCGGTTTTAAATCACTCACTGAATGCACCATCCTTTTTAAACATCTCTTTAAATCCTCTGACCGCTTGGCGAATACGTTGCTCATTTTCAATCAGAGCAAAACGCACGTAATCATCACCATACTCTCCAAAACCAATGCCGGGAGAAATAGCCACTTTAGCGTCGGCTAACACCTTTTTAGAAAACTCAAGTGAACCTAACTCACTGTAGAACTCAGGAATTTTAGCCCAGATATACATAGACGCCTTAGGTATATCGACCATCCAGCCGATATCATGTAAGCCCTTGGCTAGCACATCGCGACGTTTTTGATAAATAGCTACCTGCTCAGCAACACTATCTTGAGGTCCATCTAAAGCTGCAATGGCGGCAACTTGAATGGGCGTAAACATGCCATAGTCGTGATAACTCTTAATCCGAGCTAAGGCGCTAACCACTTCTTCATTACCTACCATAAAACCTACTCGCCAACCGGCCATATTATAGCTTTTACTGAGCGTAAAAAACTCAACAGCGACCTCTTTAGCACCAGGCACTTGCATAATCGAAGGAGCGACATAGCCATCAAAGTTCATATCAGCGTATGCTAAGTCGTGTACGACAATCATATTGTGTGTTTTTGCCAAGGCAACAATACGCTCAAAAAACGCTAAATCAACACACTGGGCAGTGGGATTACTCGGGAAACCAATGATCAACATCTTTGGCTTAGGAATACACTCACTAACCGCCTTTTCAATTTCAGCTAAAAAGTCGCCGCCCGGAATCATCGGCACCGAACGCACATTAGCGCCGGCAATCACCGCACCATAAATATGAATGGGGTAACTGGGATTAGGCACTAAAACGGTATCGCCCTCAGCCAAAGTAGCAAGCATCAAGTGCGCAAGGCCTTCTTTAGAGCCGATAGTCACAATCGCTTCGGTTTCAGGATCTAACTGCACATCATAACGGCGCTCATACCAATCAACAATTGATTTACGCAAACGGAAAATACCCTTAGAAACTGAATAGCCATGTGTATGTGGCTTTTGAGCAGACTCAATCAACTTATCGACAATGTGTTGGGGCGTTGGACCATCGGGATTACCCATGGAAAGATCAATAATATCTTCGCCACGCGCTCGCGCAGCCATCTTAAGCTCACCAGTAATATTAAACACATAAGGAGGTAAACGCTCTATGCGCGGAAAAGATCTCATAGTCCCACCACTAATAAATAAAATATATTGACAAACTATTCAATCTATCCTATCTAGGGTTATCGAGCAATTAATTTAGAGAAAATAGCAAATTTTCCATGTGAAAGATGTGGTATGCACAACTTCTATTCATTAACGTGTCACAATTGAATTCTAAGATTGCTAGAAAAGGAGATATAGTGGAACTTCAGTTACAATCATCAAACACTGCTAATACAGTCACTGGCTATGGCGATGACTATATAGAAATTAATGAAACAAAGTATCACCAAGCCATTTTCTTTCGCCCCGAAGGACCGGTTAGTACGTGGGATGTTAAAAGCATCGAAGACATCACCTTGGAGTCACTTATCCAAGCTGCCGGCTTAATTGAAAGAGAAGTCGATCCTATCGCCTTTTTAGATGGCGATCATAGTGGCCCTTCTTATGAAAACAAGCCGGAATTGGTGATTATCGGTACCGGAAAAAAACAACAATTTATCCCTCCATCCATACTACATCCCTTATTGGCTAACCGCATCGGCATCGAATGTATGGACACCCAAGCGGCTGCACGCACCTATAATGTCCTAATGAACGAGAACCGTCAGGTAGTGGCAGCTCTACTAGTAGATGGATCTGAATAACCAGT
Source organism: Oligella ureolytica DSM 18253 (assembly GCF_000373745.1). GTDB lineage: Bacteria > Pseudomonadota > Gammaproteobacteria > Burkholderiales > Burkholderiaceae_B > Oligella > Oligella ureolytica. The sequence goes on from NZ_KB892280.1 coordinate 126,305, forward strand.
CTGAATCAAATAATGTAATACGAATTGGAGCTAAAAAATGAGTACAGTCGAATTAAATAAAAAGGTCAATGATTTCACCGCCGAAACCAATGACGGCCCAATCTCTTTAAGTGACTTTAGTGGTAAGTACTTGGTACTTTACTTTTACCCCAAAGACAACACCCCTGGTTGCACCAATGAATCAAAAGACTTCCGCGATCAATACGACGCCTTTAAATCACTAAACGCTGAGATTGTCGGTGTCTCTCGTGATTCATTAAAATCACATCAAAACTTTATCGACAAATACGAACTGCCATTTGAACTGATTGCCGATACGGAAGAATCTCTTTGTAATCAGTTTGATGTCATTAAAGAAAAAAACATGTTTGGCAAAATAGGCCGCGGTATCGAGCGCAGTACCTTTTTGATCAATCCAAAAGGCGTGTTAATTGCTGAATGGCGCAAAGTCAAAGTCGCCGGACACGCCGATGAAGTACTTAAGACACTAAAAGAGTCGCAGTAAGACTTAGTTCGGCTCGTCCCTCTTTCTTTTTAAATTTTTGGTGCATTAAATTATGGCTCTTCCTAAACCTCCTCTTAAGCCTGCAACTCGTCTTGACATGACTGACATACCGACGCCAAAGGTTCGCCGTGTCACAAAAAGCGCGACCAAGACAGCGCAAGAAGTCACCTCTACTGACACGACTATTCAAACAATAGAAGCAGTCACCCCTCAAGCTGTTAGCGCAGTCAAAACAGCAACAGCTACGGTAGAAACTCAGGTTGAGCCACCAAAAGAAAAGACCTCCTCTAAAAAAACGGCGACCAAACAGGTCGCCGCAGCACCGCGCAAAATAGCCGCAAGAAAGGCAGTTAAAACGGCCGCCACCAAACAAATCGCTCCCGCCAAATCAGCATCGACCACTGAAGCACATAAACTATTTATTTTAGATACCAATGTGATGCTTCATGATCCGACCTGCTTATTTCGCTTCCAAGAGCACGATATCTTCTTGCCAATGATGGCCTTAGAAGAACTCGATCACAACAAAAAAGGCCTCACAGAGGTAGCTCGCAACGCGCGCCAAGTAAGTCGTACACTCGACTCACTTGTCAGCGATCACGAGGACCTGACTCAAGGAATTCCGCTCAACATTCTTGGCAACAAAGAAGCCACCGGTCAGTTATTTTTTGAGACCCAACGATTTGAACAATTAAATCAACAACACCTAGAAGCAGATAAGCCCGATAACATCATCTTAAATGTTGTTCAGAGTCTAAAGAAAACAGAAAAAACTCGAGAGGTTATTTTAGTTTCCAAAGACATCAATATGCGCTTAAAGGCCAAAGCGCTAGGCCTAGCCTCTGAAGACTATTTAAACGATCACTCACTAGAGGATTCCGACTTAGTTTATGATGGTGTCATGCAGTTACCTGATGACTTCTGGCTTCGTCATGGCAAGGATGTCGAGTCATGGATTCAGGGTGGTACGACCTATTACAAGGTAAAAGGGCCGCTATGTGCGGACTTTCTAGTTAATCAATTTGTGTATCTAGAGGGTGATACGCCGCTATATGCGCAAGTTAAAGAAATTACCGGCAAAACTGCCGTCCTCGCTACAGTACGTGATTACACACACAAAAAGAATAACGTTTGGGGCGTCACCGCTCGTAATAGAGAGCAGAACTTTGCACTCAATTTATTAATGAGCCCCGAAGTAGATTTCGTTTCTCTATTAGGCCAAGCCGGTACCGGTAAAACCTTATTAGCCTTGGCTGCCGGATTAACTCAGGTACTGGAAACCAAACGCTACACTGAAATCATTATGACCCGCGTCACCGTCTCAGTTGGTGAAGACATCGGTTTCTTACCCGGCACTGAAGAAGAAAAAATGCAACCTTGGATGGGCGCACTTGAAGACAATTTAGAGTTTTTACACTCAGGCAATAACAGCGAAAACCTACAAGAATGGGGACGCAGTGCCAGCAAAGAGCTGATTAACTCGCACATTAAAGTGCGCTCTTTAAACTTTATGCGAGGTCGTACTTTCTTAAATAAATTCGTCATCATTGATGAAGCACAAAACCTAACTCCTAAACAAATGAAAACACTCATTACGCGTGCCGGACCGGGCACAAAAATTATTTGCTTAGGTAATATTGCACAAATTGACACGCCCTATCTAACCGAAGGTAGCTCCGGTCTAACCTATGTCGTTGACCGATTTAAAAGCTGGCCTCACTCAGGGCATGTCACACTCCAAAAAGGTGAACGTTCGCGTCTTGCTGATTATGCTTCTGATGTATTATAGTGACTAAAGCTAGACGCTAATCCACCTATAAGGCTAAGGGTCGCCTGTAGATTAATTTACATATAAGTAAAAATAAATGCAATTTAATTACAAACGATTAATCCCTGATCAATTTACTGTTTTATTAACACTAGTTGTGATTATTGCTACTCTCCTACCGGCGCACGGTCGGGGAGAAGTAGCGATTGATTGGGCCAGCAAAATAGCCATTGCATTATTGTTTTTCTTGCACGGCGCCCGACTTTCCAGACAAGCTATTTTCCAAGGTTTGACCCACTGGAAAATTCACCTTGTTATCTTCAGTATTACCTTTATCGTCTTTCCGTTCATTGGTATCGCGCTCCGTCCTGTACTCGAGCCGATGATGACTCCCACCCTATACTTGGGTTTTTTATACCTTTGCATGCTTCCGGGGACAGTACAATCTGCCATTGCCTTTACCTCGATGGCTAGAGGTAACTTAGCGGCGGCCATTTGCAATGCCTCAGCATCAAGTATGATTGGAATTTTCGTCACCCCCCTACTAGTTGCGATCGTCCTGACCGACTTTAGCGATCAGGTGCCGAGTATTAACTTGATGTCTGTACTGAAGATCATTGTTCAGCTATTTGTGCCATTTATCATTGGTCACTTATTGCGACCTTATTTAGGTGGCTTTTTATTACGCAATAAATTACTCGTTAAAATGGTGGATCAAGGCTCTATTTTATTGGTTGTCTATGCGGCTTTTTCGCACGCCGTAAATGAAGGCTTATGGCGTGAAACTCCATTATCCGCATTAATTGCTGTATTTTTTGTTAGTGTCTTAATCTTAGCAATTGCATTAGGAGTAAGTCACTTTATCGCTAAAGCCATGGGTTTTAATCTGGCCGATCGTATTACCATTTTGTTTTGTGGTTCTAAAAAGAGTCTGGCCAGTGGATTACCGATGGCTCAGGTCATTTTCGCCGGCATGCCCATTGGTTCAATCATCTTACCCCTAATGATTTTCCATCAACTGCAGCTGATGGTGTGTGCTGCCATTGCCAATAAGTTGGGGCAACGTCCCTTGACTACCGAAGAAATAGAAGCTGAAGCAGCTACTAATTAACAACATCAAGCAAGGGGGCAATAAGCCCCCTTTTCTACTTATCACTAGCCGCATGCACTTCTTTTAAGATCCGCAAAGGAATGCAAGTTTCCAAACGCACACGCATTTGAGTAATTAAGCTAGGGTCTAAAGAGTCATCCAAGCCTTGAATCAAATCAATCGTACAATCACCCTCTAAATTACTAATCGCCATCTGAGCGATATGACTATGCTTGGCATCCACCTCTGCATCGCTTGCTGCATGGAAAAGATGTAACGTCTGGTCCAAAGAAATAGGCTCTTGCGGCAGACTAACAAAGCGACTACCAAATGCAATTAAACGCCCGGCTAAAGGCGTGCTTTGCTTAGCCAACTCCAAGACCAAAGAACCCACAGCCCCTACACCAACAAGGGCAGTAGCTGCCGATTCGATTAACCACTCTTTTTGTTGTTCCTGAATAAACTCCATCCAAGCAGGTTGAACGGCATCAAGCCATGCCTGCTGCTCTACCTCTGATAAATCCTCAGTCAGCGCCGGCATTTCTGTCAAACTAACATTCATTAAAACAGCCTGAGGAAATCGTGCTGCTAATACCTTGATAACCTCGTCAGCACCCTCTACATCATCTGCTTTTGCTGAGCGAGATAATACAATAAAAAGCGGCCCAAGATTCATCTGTTCTTTTGGCAGGTAGTTTTTGTTAATGATAAATTTTGCCATCGACTTAATTTCAATCCTGTAGTGATTAATTTCTTTTAGAGTAACAGATATATAATAAGGTCATTAAGCTAAAACTCAACTCAATTATTAGGATACAAAATGTCTGACACTTTAAAAGATAAAATCTCTAACGCCACTAAAGACGCAATGAGAGCTCGTGACTCAGCTCGTTTAGGCACATTGCGTTTATTACAGGCAGCGATTAAACAGCGTGAAGTTGACGAACGTATTGAGCTTAGCGATGAGGATATCGTGGCTATTATTGACAAGCAAATTAAGCAACGTAAAGAGTCTATACAAGCGTACGAAAGTGCCGGCCGCACCGATACTGCCGCTGCTGAACAAGCTGAAATCGATGTATTAACCGAATTTATGCCTGAGCAAGCAAGCGCTGAAGAAGTTTCTGCTCTCATTGAAGAAGTGCTAGCACAATTAAGCGCAGATGGCGTCACTGGTGGCGCTGCGATGGGCAAAGCCATGGGCGCTATAAAACCTAAATTGGCCGGTCGCGCTGATATGTCCGAGGTATCTAAGCTATTAAAAGAAAAGCTTATGTCCTAGCGTTAGAATAAGCTCAATTGAGAATCCACAGCTTCTTTGCTTAAAAACTGGCTAATTCCGATGCCTGCCAAACGATAAAGCTGTGATTTCTCATCCGGGCTTAGTTGTTCTAATAAATCCTCGGCTTGCTGCAAGATCTCATCAGCATCATGTAATACACTCGACAGTGTCATTGAGCGCGTCATTACTCTAAAGTCCGCCGTTTTCAAGCGCAGCGTCACACAATGGCCAAACTGCCCCTTACGCTGAGCGGAAGAAGCCACTTTCTCAGCTAGGGCCGGTAAAACATCGGCAATTTCCTTTATCGTCAAATCACGCGTAAACGTATTTTCAGCCGATATCTGCTTGGGCTCACGATTCGGTTTAACCGGCCGTTTGTCAACCCCTCGCGCTAACTGATATAGCCGATAACCATAACTGCCAAAATGATGCGTTAACTCACCTAAACTAAAGGTAGATAAATCTTCAACAGTAAATATGTTTAAGTGATGTAATTTTGAGAGTGTCACCCTGCCTACGCCGGGAATTTTTTGTACCGGCAGTGGTAGCAAAAAATCCATCATTTTCCGGGGAGACACTACTTTAATACCATCGGGCTTATTCCAATCCGAAGCAATTTTTGCTAAAAACTTATTAGGTGCGACACCGGCCGACGCAGTCAATCCAGTGCTTGCTAAAATATCTTGACGAATTAATTGCGCAACTTCTGTGGCCGTTGGCACCTTTAGTTTATTCTCAGTCACATCCAAATAAGCCTCGTCTAATGACAGCGGCTCAATCAAATCCGTATACTTTTTGAATACCTTATGAATTTGAGCTGATGTCTCTCGATATTTTGCAAAATTAGGCGCTAAATAAATCGCTGACGGACATAATTTCTTGGCTCTAACGACTGACATAGCGGAATGCACGCCATACTCTCTGACCTCATAAGAAGCTGCACAAACCACCGAACGCTCTCCTTCCCAAGCGACTACGACAGGTAAGCCTGTTAAGTCAGGTCTGTCACGCAACTCAACGGAGACATAAAACGCATCCATATCAATATGAATAATTTTCCGCATTGTTTCAAAAGAGATCTTCACTGAAATATATAAATAAATACACTACAATAATTGATTGTGTCGCTTGGTGAAGCGTTTTATTTCGGAGCATAGTACATGGGTAAAATTAAAAAACTTTTATTTATTTTAGCAGCTGCAGCATTTTTAACTGCTTGTGCCGGCCAACACCCAGATAGCTATCAAGGTCCTGCTGCTCCTAAGCCACAAGACCTACCGCCACCTACCAATCTACTTAACGAGTAATAAAAAGCGCATGCAAAACTACTTAACAAGTTCATTTAATCGCTACCTTGAATACTTCGATGGAGAGACTAGCGCACACATTGGTATCGAGCTACTCTGTCACTTTGAAGGCATACAAGTTTTTTTAAGCTTTGTTGCGGCAGACACCGACTACGAACTAATTCCGGAAATCCTCCCCGAAGAGCGTTTCGAAGAGACTTCTATTCATGTCAGTGAGTTACTCCAAGACACCGACATAGATGACGAGATTGAGACTATTTTGAGCAATGCCGCCGAGGGTGACACCCTGGTTTTTTTCTGTGAGTCAAACGAACTCATTGAGCGCGCTTTAGAGTCACTCGCCTACAGTAACCACTAATATAGCGCCAACACTAGCGTGACCAGCCCTTATACTCAAGAATATAATTATAGGCGCTAATAATTTCTTGAGTTTTCTCTTTAGCCATCTTGACTAGCCCCTCAGGAAGATTTTGACCTGCCATTTTATCGGGATGATATTGGTTAATAAGCTTACGATACACTCGTTTTAATTCGTCTTGTTGAATATCCTCTGTGACCCCTAGGGTAGCCAAGGATTCAGCTAATTTAGATTTAGTCGCTCGGCTCCAACCATGCTGCTGGCCCCCTCCTCCGGCACCATAAGACTGCTCTCGGCTCCTGTATGAAGAGCCACCATTCTGTTCATAAGCTCTGTGACTCGAACCTTGCTCGAATTGAGAAATAAAACTTTCAAACAGCTCAGGACGTGCCCCTGTTAACGGAAATAAAGAACGGACAATCTCTTTTTCAGAAATAATAATACGGCCATCCAAGATAGCTGCGCCTAAACAAATATCAAAGAACATCCGTTGAAAATTCGGAAAAGCAATAAACTGTTTTTTTAACTCTGCTACCAAGACAGGCAGCGAAAAGTCAGCCGCTTTACCTTGATTAAAACGCTTTCTTGCTTCAATACGCAAAGCTTCGGTCAGACGAAGTTGATCCATGACCCCATTAGCTAAGTCAATATCTTTTTCTTTTACTCTACCTTTGGCTTTTGCAATACGACCTAAGCACAAAAACAACGTGGCCACATAAAATGAAATAGGTGTAAACACCTCATTTGGAAAGATAGCTGAACGAATATGACCCTTAGCAAAATCATACGCACTCGCCTTTGGACGTGCTCTGCCCCAACTGGCTTCGCCCCAAGACTGACCGGCTGTTGAATTAGCCTGATGATTGCGACGCTTAATATAGCGCCATAAATAAGAAGCAACAATAGCGGCGAATAAACCGATAAAAAAACTATTGTATGTTTCTGCAAAGTATAAAAAAACTAAAAAATAAATTATAAAGCGCATAGGTGCTGAGCCATTTCATGATAGAGAACTTATCCGGTAGCGACCAGACAAGGTACGCCCTATATTTTACCTAAATTTAAAAATATTTAGTCTACCCCAAAGATTTCTCTTTTCTCTGTCGGCTAACTTCTGTTCTTTTATCAACTGACTCAAATACTGTACTGTATGAGAGTTTTTCAATTCCTCGATAAAAGTTGACTTGGTTGATTCGGCATAACATAAATAGACCTGCCTTCTTGCTCTTGTTAGCGCAACATAAAATAAACGCCTCTCTTCCGCAAAAGGAAACTCCTCAGCCATTGGTAAAAAACTTTCAATTAACTTATCACTCTGCTTTTCAGAAGGAAAGCCAAACTCCCCCCTGTTCATCTCTAATAGAACAACATAATCTGCCTCATTACCCTTAACACTGTGAACCGTGCCTTGTAAAAGTTCAATGAAAGGATAGCGTTGGGCATATGCGGAGAACTTCCTAGGACTGAGTAGAAAATGCTGAAAACGCGACAAAATCAATACCGACACTCGCCGTTTTGCATTACAACTACTTGCACCATCTTGTGCGTCGTGTTGTATCACCTCCAATAGACAGCTTAAGATATTTTTTGATTTAATTTGCTCTAAGGGACATAAAATGAGTGGATTTTTATGTCCCTGATATCCCTGTAACGACTTTCTAGATTGCCGACTATTAGCTAGTACAAATCGACTTGACTCCTCACTAAGCACCTCACCGAACCTAAAGGTTTGGCTTAAAGCATATCGCCTAACATCACCAAAGAACTGTTCAAACTCAACGGTAAAACGCAAATCCGAACCTGCAAAGCGATAAATTGCCTGCCAATCGTCACCTACACAGAAAAGTCGGATAGTTGGACGCTGTTGCCGAATCGCTTGAATTAACGCAGCACGCTGAAAGGAAATATCCTGGAACTCGTCAATCATCACCTCATCCCAAGGCACCTGAAACTGACCCGAAAGAACGTACTTTGTCGCCAGCGTAATCATTTGCTCAAAATCAATGCTGCTTGATTTATTTAAATCATCCTGATATAGCGTCCAAATAGGCTCTAATAAACGATTAAGTAGCTTACCCTCTGCCCCTAATATCTTCTCCAAGTCAGGCCAGACCAACTCATGCTTGAACAAAGGTAGCCAGCGGCAAAGCTGCTCTACAAACAACTCATAATGATAAGCCGAGCGCCCACATCTAAAACGCGTTGATTGATTGCGTTTAGTGCTCTGAAAAGCGCTAAACAACTCATAGCCCCGTTGATAAAAGGCTTCTAAATCGCTATCCAAAAATAGCTCAATACACCTTGTCTTATGCTGAGCGTGAAGGGATAAAGCATTTTGACGATACTCAACCTGCTCCTTAGATAGAGCATGTTCAGCAGCATCATAAACCTCTAAATAGATGTTGTGCTGAGGTAAATAAAAACTTGGTTGATAAGCTCTATATTTTTTCCAACGATGGGGCTTAGCGTAATGCGCCCTGTATAAATAATCAACTCTCAACTCATACAATAAATTTGCACACACCAACTCTGCCTGATTTTTTACGTACTCATCATTCAAGCTACGGAAAACAGCAGGATTAAACTCAGTGCTAGTTGAGAAGCTAAGCCATTTAAAATAGGTCGATAAGTAATCGGCATTTTTAGCACATAATTGAAAAAAAGCATGCCGTATAAAACGCTCTAATGCCTTGCCTTCACTTAATTCACTGAGCGTTGGTCGTACCCCCCTGACCTCGGTAACAATCTCTAAACCTAAGCTATGAAAGGTGCTGACATGCGCGCTTTTGTCCACCATCGGTAGCAACAAATCAATACGTTCACGCATCTCTGCTGCCGCCTTACGTGCAAAAGCCAACATCAACACACTGTTCTTTTGAAGCTTGGTTGATTGATGCAAATGGGCTAAACGACCTATCAAGGTCCTTGTTTTACCTGTACCTGCGCCAGCTAACACAAGACTCGACAAAGCAGGACTTGAGGCCGCAATATGCTGCTCTTCACTCAGCTCATCAAGGATTTTTTGACACAGTGTAAAAGGATGTTGAACGGATTGAGAATTTAAATTTACTTCACCCACAAACGGCCACATTAATTAATGTATTAGTGTTGTAAAACAGATTAGCAAAAATAAATAACTCGTAATAAAAAAGGCTAAATTTGTCCTAGTCAAAAAAAGCTTGCCGGTAAGCATACAGGCAAGCTTTTTAAGAGAATGGGCCCTAATGGCACAAGCAATGCTTAAACTACTGAATAGGACGAGATAAATCCTGTACCGGGGCACCACCTGTGGCAGCTGGCTCAGCAGCTGGTGCAGGTAAAGTACTGGCTGGCGCAGTCGTCTGCTGAACGGCTTGACCGTCAGGACCGATAACAGTTGTGCGACTTTGGCCAGATACTGTACCAACTTCTACTTGGCGTGTAGACAGATTTTGTTGAGCCGCTTGTTCTGGTGTAACTGGAATAACTGTTTCGGTAATACGTAAAGTCGGCTCAACATACATATCCTGAGACTTAGCCCACGCTGAACGGTGATCTGGTCCTTCCTCTTGAGCTACAGCGACACCACTCACCATCATGACTGACAATCCTAGAAGTAATGCTTTTTTCATAAAATAACTCCTTTGTTGAGATAGGTAATAATTAGTTTATACATTAATTGATCTTAACAGGGATTCATAACACGATATGCTACAAGATGTTAAGCTACGTGCTTACTCCGAGATAGATAACATGATTATAAACGCTTATTATGTCATTCCTGTTCGTCCCTCTATGATTTCGGTCTAACACCTGATAAAATCCAATTGTTCTGATAAGAAGATACTTAGGGCTCTAACTTATGAAATTAAAAAAATTACTATTACTCACCGTTCCTGTCATATTGTCAGCATGTGCGAGCAAAATTGACGTAAGTAGTCATAATTCCTACGGTCTAAAGTGCTCAGACAGTGCCTCAACATCGCCTGACTGGGCTGTTTGTCAAAGCAATGCAGATAGAGTTTGCGCACCATTAAAAGCTACTGATATCCGACAGCATACACCCACCGGTTCCGGCTCGGCGGATGACTCCTATTTCATCTCATTTAGCTGCCAGTAATTTGAAGCGGTAAGTATCAATTCACTTACCGCTTTATTCATGAAGCCTACGGTTTAGAGCTGCTCAGTGCTAATTCTTGCTTGATGACGACAACGAACTCAGCCACTGGATAACCTGTTGGTGAATCTGTTGGTTAGCTTTGGCAAAAGCATTAAGAACCGCCTCATCTGAAGCTGCCTCAAGTGGCTCTCGCGCGCTAAAGCTGGCTGTACTTATTGGATAGTCCTTGGTTTTTAGGCTGCTCAAGCTGGCATCCACGCTTATCACAACTTCAGCAGGCTCTACCGAATAATCTAATTGAAAATCCTGCAGCTCACTACGTAATGAATAATCACCTGCCGCCGTATCATCATTAATCACTGCACGGTACCTATTTGCACTACGCAATGCACGAATTAAACTATCTCTAAATACGATAGGGCCTAGATCTTCCCAACGAATCCCATCCATCACGGCTAAGCTATGCTCAGGAGTGACGACAATGATTCGATGGGTATCCAAATAGTTTCTCGTGTATGGAATAGCCACCCTGATGACTTCATTAACTGTAACAGCCTGCTGCCTTTGCACCTCCAATTGGGGGAGCTTATATACCGTCAGTTGTGGCGCTTTAGGTAAAATTGAACAGGCTCCCAGCAAGAGCGCCAATGAGCTCGCAGCGAATAGTTTAGTGAATGATTTTCTTACCATGCCTTGTACTCCTGTAACTGCTCACCCTCTAAGATAAAGCGTCCGGGACTTTCTGAAAAATCTCTTAATAGGTTATTGAATGTATTCATACCACGTCTAAACTCATTCAGAGCTGGGCCCACCTGCTCTAACCCATCTAAACCGGTAGAAAGCTTTCCTTGCGAGCGTTCAACTAATGTTTTGATGTTTTCAGCAGCATGCTTCACTGACTCAAGAGCAATCACCATCGAATCAAGTGCTTTAGTACCCTGCTCATTGACTAATTTATTAACACCGGTATTAAAGTCTTTAAATAAATTAACCGCTGCGTTGGCATTTGCTAACAGTTGATCAGCTTCACGAATAACCGATTGAATACTATCGCCCTCTGCCGCCACAGAAGAAGTCACAACCTCTATATTGGCTAGTATTTGACCGATATGTTCAACATTTTCATCACTGAGCAGCTTTTTAACTCCGACCAGACTTTCGCTCATGCTGGAAACTAAACCCTCACCACTCGAAAAAAGTTGCGATAAAGGTGATGGCGTAGCATAAATGATCGCTCTATGATCTCGTGTACCGACGAGGCGCTCAGCCTCTTTTGATCCACCTGAAAGAGCGATCACGGATTGACCGGTAATTCCAACAAGTGACAGCATGGCTTTGACATCAGACTGGATCTCTACGCTCTCTTGAATCTTAATGTAGGCATTAACAATATTTGGGTTGTCTTGAAGCTCTAGGCGCTCGACCTCACCAATTCTCAAACCGCTATACTCAACAGAGCTGCCGCCAGACAAACCGCTCACGCTTTCATTGAACTGGACAATGTAATATTGCCAGTTTTGAGAGGTAGTAAATTTACCCAAGATAACAACAGCGCCGATAATCCCTACGCTAATGATAACGGTGAACAAACCGATTAAAACATGTCTTGCATTTGGCTCCATACTTTACCTTCAAAAACTATATCGTCACAGAGTGTGAAGTGTACGCAGCGCGTCCACGAGGACCGTTGAAATACTCTTGAATCCACTCATTATCTACTTTTTTTACTTCTTCAATGGGTGCTGATATCAACACTTTTTTTTCTGATAATACGGCAATCTTATCGCATGCTGTGTATAAGGTATCCATATCATGCGTCACTAAAAAAATAGTTAAACCTAATGCATCTCTTAAGGTTTTAATTAACTCATCAAATTTAGCTGCGCCGATGGGATCTAAGCCCGCCGTCGGTTCATCTAAAAATAAAATGGCTGGATCTAAGGCTAATGAACGCGCCAATGCCGCGCGCTTAATCATGCCACCCGATAACTCTGAGGGGTAACGATCAGCAGCAACAGCAGCCAGTCCGACTAAAAAGAGCTTCATGAGTGCTAAATCCTCTGCCTCAGATCTAGCCATCCCCAATTGCTCAATAAGTGGAAAAGCGATGTTTTCTTTGACCGTCAGTGATGAATATAGTGCGCCTTGTTGGAATAGAACACCCATTTGTCGATCTACTTCAACGCGCTCTGCCTCTGATAATTCCGATAAGGTTTTACCAAAAATTGTAATCTCACCCGCTGCGGGTGTAATCAATCCGACAATAGAACGTAATAGAACCGACTTACCTGTCCCGGAGCCTCCTACCACACCGAGAATATCACCCTTATAAACATCTAAATCTAAGTTTTCATGGACCACATGCGAACCAAATTGATTACGCAGACCACGAACCCTAATGACTGCCTCATGCTCCGACGACATAGATGTAGACGTAGGCACGTTAATAGAAGCTTGATCTCGCATTTTTTCCATCACTACCAGCCCATTTCCATGAAGAAAAGCGCTAACATGGCGTCAATTAAAATCACCAAGAAAATACACTTTACCACACTGGCCGTCGTACGCTGACCTAGAGACTCGGCGCTTCCCTGAACCTTAAAACCCTCTAAACAACCGGTTGTCGCTATAATCACTGCAAAAATAGGTGCTTTGGACATACCCACTAGAAAGTGACGCAACCCTACCTTATCAATTAGCACATCAACAAATAGTGTTGGAGAAATGCCCAGCATAAAAACTGATACAACCATACCACCTAGAATACCTGCCACAATTGCAATAAAGGTAAGTAATGGCAAACTCACTAGCAAGGCTGTTACGCGCGGCAACACCAAAATATTAAGCGGATCAACACCGCTTACTTTTAGTGCGTCAACCTCTTCGTTAAGACGCATAGAGCCAATATGTGCAGCAAAGGCACTGGCTGTGCGACCTGCTATTAGAATAGCGGTCAAAAGCACCCCAAACTCCCGCATAAAGGCAAAACCGACTAAGTGTACGGTAAAAATAGTCGCACCGAACTGCTCTAAAACGGTTGCGCCTAAAAAGGCAATCACCGCGCCAACCATAAAATTCAAAAGAATGATAATCGGTATTGCTTGAAAACCGCTGGAATCCATATGCGCTACAACCGACGTAAAGCGCCATTTATTGGGCTGCAAAAAAGTCAGGAGCATATTTTCGATGATCGAGCCAAAAAAAGACAACCATCGTACTGTCTCATTTTTGGCATCAATGGTACGGCGACCCATGCGGTCGAGCCATACAGCAACAGCATTATATTTTTTCTTATCTATTTGTTGTTGTTTGGCCTCATCGAAACTCTGCAATACAGCTAACAATAAGTGGCGAAAAGCTGGAGGCAAGGAAGTGTCCTGCTCAAGAACCTCCATCAATCGCTTCTCTCCCACCATTTTGATTAAGAGATGAGCGCCATTAGTATCCATCTGATTCAGCTCAGAAAAATCAATGGTCTCAGTAGTCGAGAGCGCTTGCTCTAAACTATCCTTAATCTTTTTAAGCTCTTGGTAATTTACTAAAACCCAATCGCCTGTGATAGATAAACGCGCGTGATCATCGCACTTAAAGTATGAGGAAGCTGTAACCAATCCTTTGACGCCTAAAATATTTAATTGATTATGTTAGACCAACATCTGGACTAAAAACAACTTTAACAATATATAACAAAAAAGCTGCTCAAGCAATTAATTATAAGAAGTTTTGCCATCTACCCAACAATAGAAAAGCACCCTAATTTTGACATCCTCCCCGCCCTAAAGAACGGGGATTCCTACGGCGTTCAGGCGACCATCGCCTGACTCGCTTCGGTGGGTTCTTGGCCCGACGCCCTTACCTACAGGCGAAGTCTCTGCACAAGCTAACCGGGCGTGTCCCGCCCTTAACACATTGATCGCGCCGACTACGTCAGCGTTTTCCTCAAAATCACAGTCCATACACTTGAAGCACGCTTGGCTACGCCTATTCTCCTTGGCAACGTA
>NZ_KB892281.1 GCF_000373745.1 Oligella ureolytica DSM 18253
TCTTTGTGACTAAATACCGCCGTGACGTATTTACAAAAGCCATCCTTAACGACCTTCAGGAAATTTTCGCTAGTGTGTGCGCTGATTTTGAGGCCGAGTTAGTGGAGTTTGATGGGGAGGACGACCATGTTCACTTATTAGTGAACTACCCCAACATTAAAAAGAAACTGTGGAAAGGGGCTTTATGGTCGCCAAGTTATTTTGCTGGAAGCTGTGGCGGCGCGCCGATTGAAATCATTCGACAGTATATCGAGCAACAGCAAACGCCACCATAGATTCAAAGGACGGCGTTGCCGTCCGCGCTATTCACCCTCGCCCTAAACGACGAGGCTTTCCGCGCATTTTGGTAAATGTCACAGGACATGCAAATTCTTCAATTTCACTTTGAGACATTTCTAATGTCATCGATAATCTCCTAATTTTCTCTGCCTACGCTAGATTATGGTATAAAAAACGCATCTATATAATAAAATTAATGTACAAGCATTATACAGTAGGCAGTGCTTGGTTAAACAGCCTTTTCCATGCAATAACAGGCTGCGCGGCTTTCTTGCAATGCATTCTTTGCTCATATAAAATTAAATGAGGACTGTGCATGCGCAGGTATTGACCATTCCTGTTAAGATCTAACTCGACCTAACAATAAAACCAGCCATCATGTAACGCCTTTTAAACTTAGAATCGTTGCTGATGCAGATCGAATACGTCGACCATTACAAGCTCACCGCCTTGCAAGTCCGGTTAACGCACTACATACCCTACGTCGAATATGCGCATTCTTCTTACTCACAATACGCCTAAAATAAACAACAAGATAGGCACTAAATTACAGCAAGAAGATCGCCAAGTAACACTAACCATTGAATTTGCATGACTACTACTGATTTATCTTCGCACACCCCCATGATGCGGCAATACCTGACGCTCAAACAAGAAGCACCGACGATGCTATTGTTTTACCGTATGGGTGACTTTTATGAAATGTTTTATGACGATGCAGTAAAAACCGCACGCTTGCTCAATCTCACATTAACCAACCGTGGCAAAAGCGCAGGTGAACCTATTCCTATGGCGGGTGTTCCTGTCCATGCGATGGAACAGTATCTCGCGCGTTTGGTTCAGATGGGCGAGTCAGTTGCCATCTGTGAACAGATTGGTGATCCGGCGACTTCTAAAGGCATTGTCGAACGTCAAATTGTACGAACCGTCACTCCCGGTACGTTGACCGATGAAAACCTCTTACCAAGCAACAGTGATCGCCCTCTTTTGGCGATTTACCTACCGACCAAAGGTCGTAATAAAAAATACGGTTTAGCTTGGATGAACTTGGCAAGTGGTGAATTTAAAGTTAATGAGTGCACGGACGAACAATTTGAAACCGAGGTTCACCGCATCGCACCGGCAGAAATAATTACTGCCGACTCGTTTAAGCTCTCGCTCAATTATGATGTGGCCTATAGCAAAACCGCTGACTGGCATTTTGAGCTCAGCGCAGCTCAAGAGAAGCTTTGTGACCATTATGGTGTCGATAATCTAAGTGCTTTTGGCATTGACGAACTAAGCAATGCCACTATCGCTGCCGGTGCCCTATTAAGCTATGTAGAAAACACGCAAAAGCGTAACCTGTCACATATCAAGCCACTGCAATTGGATGATATACAAGAATATTTGATTTTAGACCCGGTAACACGCAAAAATCTGGAAATCACCCAAACCATCAGCGGTGAGACCAGTCCTACCTTATTTAGCCTACTGGATCATTGTCACACGCCCATGGGCAGTCGCTTACTAAGACGCTTTTTACATCATCCCTTACGTCACAACGCACCGATCAAAGAGCGCCAACTCTGCGTACAGGCTTTTTATGATCATCATATCGCCCGTAGTTTTGATGACCCGATTAGTCTATTTGAAAAATTTCTAAAAAGCACGCCCGACATTGAGCGCATTGCCACTCGTATTGCCTTAAGCTCTGTACGCCCTAAAGAATTAGCGGCATTACGTGATACCTTAAGTAGCTTGCCGCAGCTCAATCAGATCATCTACGAGCATTTTAGTGACACGCCCGCGATTCTTAAATTACAGGAAGCACTAAACTTAGCTCCACAACTAGCCGACTTATTGCAAAGAGCAATCGCCGAAGAGCCGTCCACGATGATTCGTGATGGCGGAGTCATCGCAACGGGCTTTGATAGCGAGTTAGATGAATTGCGCAGCTTATCTAATGACAATGGGGAATTTTTACTACAACTTGAGAGTCGCGAACGTGAAGCCACCGGTATCGCCAATCTCCGCGTTGAATATAATCGCGTCCATGGCTTTTTTATTGAGGTCAGTAAAGGTCAAATTGATAAAGTACCTGCTGAATACCGACGCCGTCAGACCTTAAAAAATGTTGAACGCTATATAACACCCGAACTTAAAGAATGGGAAGATAAAATTCTCTCTGCTAAAGAGCGCTGCCTAAGTCGCGAGAAATGGCTCTTTGAACAAATCATCACCGAGCTACAAACCTATGTTGATCCTATGCACAAAACCTCTGAGGCATTGGCGCAATTAGATGTTTACATGGCCTTAGCTCAACATGCTTATCTCAACCAATGGGTTGCACCGGAGCTCGTTGAAGGACCAATCATTAAGATCACTCAGGGTCGCCATCCGATTGTTGAGCGTACGATAGAGCGCTTTACGCCTAACGACTGCCAACTCGATCCACTGCGTCGAATGCTACTTATTACCGGTCCTAACATGGGCGGTAAATCTACTTACATGCGTCAAACAGCACTGATTGTTTTACTGGCTCGCATCGGTAGCTTTGTACCAGCAACCGCGGCACAAGTGGGTTTGATTGATCGTATTTTCACACGTATTGGTGCTGCTGACGACCTGGCTGGCGGACGTTCAACCTTTATGGTTGAAATGACAGAAGCGGCAACCATTTTAGCCTCCAGTACGCCTAATAGCTTAGTGCTCATGGATGAAATTGGTCGCGGCACCTCAACTTATGACGGCCTTTCTTTGGCTTGGGCAATTGCCTGCCGTTTACTGACACACAACCAAGCGTTAGTATTATTTGCCACACATTATTTTGAGTTAACCCGTTTAGCGGAGCAGTTTGACCATGTGGCGAATGTCCACCTAAGTGCAGCAGAATCACCGCAGGGATTGGTATTTTTACATGAAGTAAAAAATGGCCCTGCCAGTCGCAGCTACGGGATACAAGTAGCACAACGCGCCGGTATTCCAATGGCAGTCATCAGACAAGCAAAGCGTGAACTCAACAACCTCGAAATGAGTGCAGAAGACCGTCCTCAGTTAGACTTATTTAGCCTCCCTGAAGAAGAGCTTAACGAACAGGCGAATGACGATCACATTGAGCTTAAAGCACTTAAAGAAGCACTAAGCGCCATTGATCCTGACGCACTAAGCCCACGTGAAGCCCTGGATGTGTTGTACCAATTGAAAAATCAATTTGAGGAGCATTAGAACCTCTTTGCTCAGAAACCACATTAATTTGTATTTTTCTGTGATTCTTTGGACAAAAAGGAATTAGATGAGTTAAGATTACACCTTTCCGGTGCCAGTAGCTCAACTGGATAGAGCACCCGCCTTCTAAGCGGGCGGTTGTGAGTTCGAGTCTCGCCTGGCGCGCCAAACACAATCAAATTAAGTCAATTTGATTAAAATTTTAAGTATTAGCTTTAAATAGCTTGACATAGTTAATTTATCTGCTATACTTATTAATTCTTTCAGTGGTGACCGTAGCTCAGTTGGTAGAGTCCCGGATTGTGATTCCGGTTGTCGTGGGTTCGAGCCCCATCGGTCACCCCATAAAATTACTTTATATCAGTTACTTACAGCTTTATAAATCGTATCCATTTATAAACTGGAGAACGGAAAGCGAATTGGAGAATTTCCAATCAATTGATTTTAAGGTTAAAGCAAATATTGGACGCATTATGCGTCCTTTTTTTATGCCTAAAAACATCAACTCTCACAAGAAGCCATATCCATATACCGTAGAAAAACCACTTAAATAATAAAAAATCAGCACTTGAATAACACGCAGGTGCTGATTTTTATCTTTTAAAGCCTTTGATTTAGAAAAAACCTAACGCTTGATCGCTATAGCTCACTAATAAACATTTAGTCTGCTGGTAATTTGCTAACGCCATCTTGTGTGTCTCACGACCAATACCTGATTGCTTATATCCACCAAAGGCTGCATGAGCCGGATACACGTGATAACAATTAGTCCATACACGACCAGCCTGAATGCCACGGCCCATACGATAAGCTTGCGATCCGTCTCTACTCCATACACCGGCCCCTAAACCAAAAATCGTGTCATTGGCAATCGCAAGCGCTTCCTCTTCATCTTTAAAGGTAGTCACTGCAGCAACCGGACCAAAGATTTCCTCTTGGAATACACGCATTTTGTTATCACCTAACAGCATCGTAGGCTTCACGAAATACCCTTCATCAAGCTCACCACCCTGTCGGTTTCTACTGCCACCAGTTAAGCAAGTAGCTCCCTCCTCTCTTCCCAGATCGATATAACCTAAAATCCGATCAAGCTGGGTTTGAGAGACCTGCGCACCAATCATGGTTGATTTATCTAAAGGATGGCCCTCTTTAATACTCTCTACTCGCGCCACCACTTTTTCAATAAAACGCTCATAGATGGACTCTTGAATTAAGATCCTTGAAGGCGCTGTACACACCTCACCTTGATTGAGAGCGAACATAGCCGCCCCTTCCAAGGCTTTATTTAGAAAAGCATCATCAGCCGACATGACATTTTCAAAGAAGATATTTGGGCTTTTACCACCCAATTCTACTGTCGCAGGGATTAAAGTTGCCGCAGCATTACGCAAAATCTGCTGGCCTACCGGCGTTGAACCGGTAAAGGCTATCTTCGTAATACGATTACTAGTCGCCAAGGCATCGCCGGCCTCTTTACCAAAACCATTGACAATATTTACTACGCCGGGCGGCAATAAATCGCCAACCACTTCCATTAATAACATAATCGAGGCTGGCGTCTGTTCAGCCGGCTTCATCACCACCGTACAACCTGCAGCCAATGCCGGAGCCAATTTCCAACTTGCCATCAACAATGGGAAATTCCATGGAATAATCTGGCCAACAACACCAATAGGCTCTTGGAAATGATAGGCAACAGTATTTGGTTCAATATCAGATATCGCCCCCTCTTCCGCTCTTAGGCAGCCTGCAAAATAACGAAAATGGTCAACCGCCAAGGGTAAGTCCGCACCTAAGGTTTCACGCAAAGCCTTACCGTTATCAAGCGTTTCAGCCACGGCTAGTCGCTCAAGATTTTGCTCAATGCGATCCGCAATACGAAGTAGCACTGCCGAACGCTCTTGCACTGGCGTAGCCGCCCAAGCTTTAAAAGCAGCATGAGCTGCATCCAATGCCAAATTTATGTCATCTTTGTCAGAACGTGCTACCTCACAAAATACCTGACCGGTGATAGGGCTTATATTTTCAAAATAATTACCGTCGACAGGCGGAACCCATTTGCCTCCAATATAGTTGTCGTAGCGTTTTTTAAATGGAAAATCTAGATCAATTCCAAAGCGTTTCAGATCCGTCATACTCATTGCAAGTCTCCTAAGTGAATTTATTGACATCTTCGAACTACATACATCTTCGAACTACATATAAGCGATGCGCTCATCCTTATAAGATAAATATATCGCTTAATACCAATGTAGCAGTATTGTCATAAACCACTAGACGTACCCTCACTTAGGACATGGATATGATAAAAATCAATAACATAGGGTGATTTTTGACAGACGGCATATTATTTAAATACCAAACAATAAAAAACAGTACACCGTCAGTCTCCAACCAGTATCTAATTTAATTTTTCCTCAATCATCATTGAAACTGTCTGATTTTCTTGTGCTAAAAACTCCGCTTCCAGATCATCAAAGTCAGCGTCATCCACCATAATTGATTTAGGCTTATTTTTTGTCCAAATCATTTTTAACTCACGCGCATGAATCTCACTAATACTTCGCACCACACCGTCATCATCAGTATATTGACGATGCTTAATACGCCCTCTTAGCCATAGCTTATCGCCAACATCCATAAAGTCACTCACACGCTGTGCCAAATTACCCTTAAACAAAACAATATGCCACTGCGTATCCACAAACAACTCACCGCTTGAACGATCACGCCATTTGTCAGTGGTTGCCAGTGATAAACGAAGGTGTGCTGTGCCGTCTTGAAAATACCTAAGCTCCGGTGGATGTCCTAAATTACCCATCAAAACTACTTCATTAATGCAAGAAGTCATATGACGCTCCTCTGATAAAAATAAAAAACACTTATCCAAAAATGAAAAAGCGTAAGGCCTAGTGACCTTATTTATTACTGTAGAACAGTTGAGCGC
The DNA here is from genome assembly GCF_000373745.1 of Oligella ureolytica DSM 18253. Taxonomy (GTDB): domain Bacteria; phylum Pseudomonadota; class Gammaproteobacteria; order Burkholderiales; family Burkholderiaceae_B; genus Oligella; species Oligella ureolytica. Next base: position 6,434 of record NZ_KB892281.1, read on the forward strand.
ACACACAGCCTTAGCTGGAGCTATTTATCCACCGTCAAAAGCCCCTGCGACAAACTAACAATTAGATCTAGCAATCTTTTTTTGATTACTTTAAGATGATCGTATTGTCTTTAACAACTAATAAAGGATGTGCGATGGCTATTGTATATAACCTACACCCTGATGACCCACAGCAGCGTTTAATCAATCAAGCAGCGGGCTTATTGGCTAATGGCGGTATCTTAGCGATACCAACCGATTCAAGTTATGCCTTAGTAGCCAGACTGGATGATAAGGATGCAGCTGATAAACTACGCACACTACGCGGTTTAGATGATCGCCACCACTTAACATTACTTTGTCGTGACTTATCAGAAATCGCCAAATTTGCCCAAGTAGATAATCAACAATACCGTCTACTAAAAGCAGCTACCCCAGGCCCTTGGACCTTCATTCTTGAAGCTACTAAGGACGTACCAAAGCGAGTCCACCACCGTTCACGCAAGACGATAGGTATCCGTGTACCAGAGCACAAAATTGCCCTTATGTTTTTAGAAACAGTCGGTGAGCCGTTACTGGCAACTACGTTTATTGCTCCCGGCGAAGAAACACCCTTTACTGACATTGCAGATTTCCAAGCCGATTATCAACATGAATTAGCAGGCATCATCGATGCTGGCGCTTGTTTAGGTATCGGCACTACCGTTATTGATTTAACTCAAACACCTGCCGAAATAGTCCGCCGTGGCTCCGGTGACCCGACCACTATCGGCTTATAAACTCCCTACGACAATCTATTTGCACATTAAGGCACACCGCTTAACAATTTGTTATAGCCTGTGCCTTAATATTCTGCATGTCAGGATGTTTTTTTAATGTAAACTAAAGAGCTAAGATTATTATTCAGTTTCTGACGTTTTGTTATTTAAGGATGTAATTATGTCAAGCAACCCTTACCCAGTTTTTAGGGGTAGTATTCCAGCGCTAATCACCCCGATGCTGCAAAATGGCGAAGTGGACTTTGAAGCGTTTAAAAAGCTGGTAGATTGGCATGTACAAGAAAAAAGTGACGGCTTAGTAATTATCGGCACGTCAGGCGAATCTCCGACCATCGATTTTAAAGAGCATGCTGCGTTACTCTCAACTGCTGTAGAGTTTGCTGCTGGCCGCATTCCTATTATTGCAGGCGTTGGTGGCAATTCCACCAAAGAGGCGCTGCATCTAACCCAAGAAGCAGAAAAAGCCGGCGCTCAAGCGGGTCTATCGGTCGTACCATACTACAATAAGCCGACCCAAGAAGGTCTATACCAGCATTTTAAATACATAGCTGAAAATAGTAGCTTGCCAATTATTTTATATAATGTGCCCGGACGTACGGTCGCTGATATGTCGACTGAAACCATATTGCGTTTAGCAGAGGTTCCAGGCATTATCGGCATTAAGGATGCCACCGGTGATATCGCTCGTCTCGGTCAAGTCATGAAGCACAAACCGGCAGATTTTCAGGTACTGAGTGGTGATGACCCGACCGCTGCTGCGTTAATTTTACTGGGTGGTCAAGGTAATATTTCCGTTACCGCCAACGTCGCTCCTCGCCTTATGCATGACTTATGTTTTGCTGCACTTGAGGGAGATCTTACCAAGGTACGCGAACTTAATGCTAAGCTCTCAACTCTTAACAAAGTTCTTTTCGCTGAAGCTAACCCTATACCGGTTAAATACGCGTTGGCTAAAATGGGTAAAACCGATTTAGGCTATCGCTTACCGCTAGTTGAGCCATCTGATGCGACAAAGGCCTTGGTTGATGCAGCCCTAAAAGAAATTAACTTAATTTAATTAAAAGAGCCATTCCAGAAGGAATTACTATAAATGCTAAAACTGCAAACACACATTCGTTTCTTGGCCTTAGCTGCCTGCACCACAGCTGTGATGACTGGCTGCAGCACTGTTGATGATTTGCTGGGCCAAGACCAAGTCGACTATAAAAGTACTGTTCGCGCGGATCCGTTAAGCTTGCCACCTGATCTATCAGATACTCAGATTAATACACCACAATACAGTATTACCGGTAATACGGCATCTGCGCTCGCTTACAACGAATCACAGGAAAGAGCAGCAGCATCGAATCAAGGCTTAAATGTCTTACCGGAAGTTGACGGTATGAAGGTTGTTCGCAGCGGCAATACTCGCTGGTTGCAGCTTGATGCCGATCCTAATCTGGTCTATCCACGCCTAATTTCCTTCTGGAATAATGAGGGTTTCACAATCAATCGTGATAACCCTCAAGCCGGGATTATCGAAACTGACTGGGCTGAAAACCGCGCCAAAATTCCTGGCAACTTTTTACGCCGCGCATTAGGCTCTATTGTTGATATGGTGTCAGATAGTGGCGAACGCGAGCGCTTCACTACCCGCTTAGAGCGTTATGGTAATACCACCGAAGTTTATATTAACCACCAACGCATGATTGAAACTGCTATGGACCGTGACGGTACCACCTTTAAGTGGTTACCCGCTGAAGAGGACCCCGGTCTAAACGCTGTTATGCTGTCGCGTCTAATGGCCTTTTTAGGGGCTGAAGAAAAGCGCGCACAAAATGCTGTACGCAATGCACAGGAAGTTTCTTCAGGTGCCTCAGCAGATACAGCAACACAGCTACTAAGCCCTGTCCCCGGTCAAACAGCATTGAGCTCATCGCTCTCAGCTGATGACACCTGGCGTCGTGTAGGTTCATCACTAAACAGCGCCGGCTTCACTATCCACAGCTCAGATCTGGCAAGCGGTACGTATACTGTTCGTTACCTGGATACTGATACCGGTGAAAAGCGCCAAGCTAGTAACTTCATCAGTCGTTTATGGGGTGATCAGGGTAATATCACACCGGTACCCTATACGATTAGAGTGACGCCTCAAGCAAGCGGCTCCATCATTTCTGTCTACAACAAAGAAGGCCAAGAGGAAAACTCTGCCACCGGCGCACGCATCCTGAGAGTCATCTCCGAGCGCTTCTAAGCTAATCGTATACTATTAACCGCTCTCTCAAAGACTCCGAAATCAATTTTTCGGAGTCTTTTTTAATTTTTATCCTTTGGTTTCTGCAGCAAGATAATCGCGTGAATCATTATCAGAAAAACCACCACAAAAAAACCAAGCATAAAGCCCACTAAAATATTGCTCGTCACAATCCAAAAAATAATTGTTAAGAGCAATGTGCACACTATCCAGCGGCGATTAATCCACTCAAATAAAATAGACACACCAGATTTAAACTTACTCATTCTAAAACCTTTTATTTAATCCTCTAAAAACGTTTCTAAGCGTTGATACAAGCTGTTACTCATACAGTTCTTATCGGTTTAACCCTAATAATAAAAACTCTCATAATAGAGCATAATGAACGGTAAGCGTTCACAAGACGCTAGCGATAAAAACGCAGATTATCCATTTGCGTAAATCACAGATTAGGAGACAGTACGGATGAATAAAGCAATTAATAATCCGTTTGATGATACTACTTCAACAGCAGACAAACAAAGTGGAGCTGATATTTCAACATCAAAAACAACCAATTTAGCTCCGGGTCATGAAGATATTAGTCTAGATACCAAATACACTGCCCGTTCCGGCCGTGTATTTATGAATGGTACACAAGCATTGGTTAGGCTTCCTCTAATTCAAAAGTTGCGAGATGAGCAAAACGGACTAAATACCGCAGGCTTCATCTCAGGCTATCGCGGTTCGCCTTTGGGTAATGTTGACCTAGCCTTATGGAATGCCCAAAAGCATCTTGAAAAGCACGACATCGTATTTCAGCCTGGGCTTAATGAAGACCTCGCAGCCACCAGTGTCTGGGGCTCACAGCAGCTTAACCTTTTCCCCGAAGCAACCCGTGAGGGTGTATTTTCCATGTGGTATGGTAAGGGGCCCGGTTTAGATCGCTCGATGGACGTTTTTAAACACGCCAATAATGCGGGAAGCGCAAAGTACGGCGGTGTCTTATTAATCGCAGGCGATGATCATGGCGCCAAGTCCTCAACCGTTGCATACCAATCCGAGCATGTACTACAAGCGGCGGGCATTCCTGTCCTCTACCCTTCTACTGTTCAGGAGTATTTAGATTTCGGTATTCATGGCTGGGCCATGAGCCGCTACTCCGGGCTATGGGTTAGCATGAAATGTGTCACAGACGTCGTCGAATCCAGCGCCTCGGTTGATGTCGATATTAGCCGTGTACAGATACAGTACCCCGAAGATTTCAAATTACCCGACGATGGTTTAAATATTCGCTGGCCTGATACTCCCTTGGCTCAAGAAGAGCGTTTAAACAACTATCGTTGGTATGCGGCACTCGCCTACGTTCGTGCCAATAAAATTGACCGTATTGTCATAGACTCTCCCAATGCAAAGTTCGGCATTATGACGGCAGGCAAGGCCTACCTTGACGTGCGCCAAGCATTAATTGACTTAGGCCTAACCAAAGAAACTAGCGCCACCCTAGGCATTCGTCTATACAAGGTAGGCTGTGTGTGGCCTTTAGAAGCCCAAGGTGCACGCGAGTTTGCAGAGGGTTTAGACGAAATCCTTGTTGTTGAAGAAAAGCGCCAAATCATGGAATACGCTCTCAAAGAAGAGCTTTACAACTGGCGCGATGACGTACGCCCCGAGGTTTACGGCAAGTATGATGCCAAAGAAGACGGCGGTGGCGAATGGTCTGTACCTAGAGGCCCATGGCTACTGCCTCCAAATGCTGAATTATCTCCTTCTATTATTGCTAAAGCCATTGCGCAGCGCTTATTAAAACGTGATTTACCCGCTGATATTCGTGCCACCATTGAAACTCGCCTAGCGATCATTCGCGCCAAAGAAAAAGACAGTCAGCGTATTTCAGTTGTGACCGAACGTAAGCCTTGGTTCTGTTCAGGTTGCCCACATAACACCTCAACTCGTGTACCCGAAGGCTCTCGCGCAGTCGCCGGTATTGGTTGCCACTATATGACCATCTGGATGGATCGTAATACCGAGACCTTCACTCAAATGGGTGGTGAGGGTGTGACTTGGATTGGTCAACAGCACTTTACCAACACCAAGCATATTTTTGCCAATTTAGGTGACGGTACTTATTTCCACTCAGGTATTCTTGCTATCCGTGCTGCCATTGCCGCAAAAGCAAATATTACCTATCGTATTTTATTTAATGACGCAGTGGCAATGACAGGCGGTCAACCGGTTGATGGCACCCTGACCGTGCCAGCGATCAATGCTACATTAATCGCTGAAGGGGTCAAAAAGATCGTGATCGTCAGTGATGAACCGGAAAAATACAAGGGCGTATCATTAGTCAATAATCCTGAGATTCATCATCGCGATAATTATGATGCCGTCATGGAGGAGCTACGCAATACCGAAGGCACCACCATTATTATTTATGATCAAACCTGTGCAACAGAAAAGCGTCGACGCCGTAAGCGTGGCACTTACCCTGATCCACAGCGTCGTGTTTTTATTAATGATGAGGTATGTGAAGGCTGCGGTGATTGCAGTGAAAAATCCCACTGTTTATCAGTCGAACCTTACGAAACACCACTAGGCACGAAGCGCCAAATTAACCAGTCCAGCTGTAACAAAGACTTTTCCTGTGTGAAGGGCTTTTGTCCAAGCTTTGTGACTGCTGAAGGCGCTGAAATGATAAAACCGAAGATTGACGGCGCTAATATTCCGGTATTAGACAGCAACATGCCGAAGCCGCAGTTACCTACGATTAATCGAGCCTACAACATTTTAGTACCGGGCGTAGGTGGAACCGGCGTTGTTACCGTCGGTGCTATTCTCGGCATGGCCGCACACTTAGAAAGTAAAGGTGTGCATGTCTTGGACATTACCGGATTAGCTCAAAAAGGTGGTGCTGTGATTAGCCACGTACAAATCGGCTATCAGCCATCCGACCTTTATGCTACTCGAATCGGGATTGGTGAAGCAGACTTAATTTTAGGTTGTGATTCACTGGTTGCCGCATCCAAAGAAATTACCTCAAAGGCACAAAAAGGTCGCACTTGGGGGGCCATTAACCAAGCCAAGGTACCTACCGCAGAGATTATCGCTAATCGCAAATGGCGTTATCCCAGCAAAATTACCGAGTACGATATTAGAGATGTTTTGGGTGAAGAAAATGTCAGCTTCTTTGATGCCAATCGCAAAGCATTGAAACTACTCGGCGATACTATCTTTGCAAACCCCTTATTAATGGGTTATGCATGGCAGCTGGGTAAAATACCTTTGCAATACGAGAGTCTGATGCGGGCGTTTGAGTTAAATAACGTAGCGATCGAGAAAAATAAGGAGGCCTTTGAATGGGGTCGTCATTTAGCCATTCACGGACCCGACTCCGTCAATACCGATCCGGTTTCAAAAATCACGATCGATGATGATGACGCAGCCACCACCAAGCCTATTGCGATGGTTGAAAGTCTTGATGCGCTTATCGAACGCCTAAGTAATCGTTTAATAGATTATCAAAATGCAAAGTATGCGGAGCAATTTAAGCAAGTAGTCGCCTCAGTTCGCGAGGTAGAGCATCATATCGCCGGTAGTCATGCTCGCCGATTGACTCAAACGGTAGCACGAAATCTGCACAAACTGATGGCCTATAAAGACGAATATGAGGTCGCCAGACTCTATCTACGCAAAGAGTTTTTTGACCGCTTAAGACGCCAATTTGAGGGTGAACCGGGTAAGGACTATCAATTATATGTCCACCTGTCACCGCCAAGCTTAAAGATGAAAGATAGCGATGGCACACCTCGTAAGAAAAAATATGGTCCTCGTATCTTTACGCTATTTAAGATATTGACTAAGTTGAAGTTCTTACGTGGTACAGCGTTTGATCCGTTTGGCAGACACCCGGATCGGGTGTTAGAGCGTCAGCTCATTGTTGAGTATCTTGATACGCTGGAACAAATCAAATCATCGCTAAACGATCACAATTACGATATTGCTTTGGAATTGGCTAATTATCCTGACGATATTCGAGGATATGGCCCTGTCAAAGAAAAATCGCTCGTGGCGGCGACGCAGAAAAAAGAAAAACTGCTTAAGCAATTAATTTCTAATACTAATTTAGCGGCATAAGAAATTTTTACTTGCTTAAAAGTAGCTTACAATAGGAAAATAGATAGTCGATAAAACTTCTCTATTTTCCTATTACAAGATCATGAGCTACTTAGATAACGTCTTCAGTCACTTTCATCAACATAATCCACACCAGCCCGAATTTACCCAAGCGGTACATGAAGTGCTGGAGACTTTAGCACCTTTATTTGAGCGCGAATCAAAGTACGAAGAACACAGCATTTTAGAGCGCATCATCGAACCTGAAAGACAAATTGTTTTCCGTGTGGCTTGGACGGATGATACGGGCAAAGTGAGAGTCAATCGAGGTTTTCGTATCCAATACAACTCAGCCCTCGGTCCATACAAAGGGGGTATTCGCTTTCACCCGACGGTTTCCCCCAGTGTAATTAAGTTTCTCGGCTTCGAGCAAATCTTCAAAAATGCACTCACCGGTTTATCAATCGGTGGCGCCAAAGGCGGCGCTGACTTTGATCCTAAAGACAAATCACCAGGTGAAGTGATGCGTTTTTGCCAAGCTTATATCACGGAGCTTTATCGTCATATAGGTGCGACGGTCGATGTACCTGCCGGTGATATCGGCGTCGGCTCCAGAGAAATTGGTTATATGTTTGGTCAGTATAAGCGCATTACCGGCCGCTATGAGGGTGTACTGACAGGCAAAAGACCTCTCTGGGGTGGTTCCCTAGCTCGTACCGAAGCGACCGGCTATGGCTGTGTGTACTTTGCTCAGCATATGCTTAAAGCACGCAATAGAGACATGGAAGGTAGAATTTGTGTCGTTTCCGGTGCTGGCAATGTAGCAATCTATACCATTGAAAAACTGCAACAACTAGGGGCAATTCCCGTTACCTGTAGCGATTCTCGCGGCTTTATTTATGATAAACATGGTATCAACCTTCAAACACTTCAATCGCTCAAAGAAGGTGCCAATGAGAGCTTAGAGCTTTATTTAAAATATCACCCTGACGCAGTTTATACGCCGGTGAGTGACTACCCGGACGGACAAAACGGAGTTTGGTCGGTGCCATGCGATTTGGCCTTTCCTTGTGCAACACAAAATGAACTTAATGCCAAGGATGCTCAAACCCTCCTAGCTAATGGTTGCTTTTTAGTGTCCGAAGGTGCCAACATGCCTTCTACACCTGAAGCAGTTGAACTGTTTTTGAACGCTAAAATTTTATACGGCCCGGGTAAAGCGGCTAACGCAGGCGGTGTTGCTACCAGTCAATTAGAAATGGCGCAAAATGCCAGCATGCAACAATGGAGTTTTGAACAAGTGGATAGTCGCCTTAAGCTGATTATGGAAAATATCTATCGCCAATGCGCTCATACTGCTGAAGAGTTTGGGGAGCCTAATAACCTAGTATTAGGGGCAAATATTGCCGGATTCCGTCGCGTTGCCGATGCAATGATTGAGCAAGGCGTTTATTAATTTTAATTTTCCAAAGGTTGGGGAGTTAATCAAGAGCCATGATCAAAATGATCATGGCTCTTCTTTAATCACCTGGTAGCGTGTGAAGCAGTGCTACTCCGCCACCGCCTCATAGGATTTACGTGTAAATAAAGCAATCAAATGGGCGATGGTTGAACGCATTTCATTACGATGAACCACCATATCAATTGCGCCTTTTTTCAACAGGAATTCAGCGCGTTGGAAGCCCTCGGGCAGCTGCTCACGCACCGTTTGTTCAATAACGCGAGGACCAGCAAAACCGACTAAGGCGTTTGGCTCAGCAATGACTACATCACCCATAAAGGCGAAACTGGCTGATACGCCCCCCATTGTCGGGTCAGTTAAGACGCTGATAAATGGCAAACCGGCATCCGATAAACGAGTTAACATCGCATTGGTTTTAGCCATCTGCATAAGAGAGAATAAACTTTCCTGCATACGTGCGCCACCTGAAGCACTAACGCAAATAAAAGCGGTACGATTATCAATTGCGTACTGAACACCGCGCGCAAAACGCTCTCCGACGACAGACCCCATCGAGCCACCCATAAAGCCAAACTCAAAGCAGGCTAAAGTGGTCGGAACATGCATGATTGTACCGCCAACCACAACAATCGCGTCATTTTCTTGGGTATCCTTTATGGCTTCAGTTAAGCGGTCAGGATAACGACGAGAATCTCTAAACTTTAGAGGATCCTTGGAACGCAAATGCTCGCCAATTTCTACTCTACCCTCTGGGTCTAATAAAGAGTTGATGCGAGCACGGGCATTGATGCGCATATGGTGCCCGCAATTTGGACATACATTTAATGCTTTTTTAAGCTCATCGCTGTATAGCGCTGAGTCACAACTAGGGCATTTAACCCAAACCCCTTCTGGTACGCGTTTAGTGTTTTTATCTTCGCGATTAATTCGTGGGGGTAAAATTTTATCTAACCAACTCATCATTTTTACTCTTTTGTTACGGTTTCAAGGCCTTGGCGGATAGAAGCTAACCATTCGCCGGCACTGCTGGCCGCTACGTGATCATGCTGATCTTCAGTATGTCCTTCAATCGCAGCTTGCATGGTATTAATTAACTGGCTGCCAATGACTACTGCATCAGCAACAGACGCAATGGCACGTGCACTCTCAACATCTCGGATACCAAAACCCACACCAACCGGAATATTAACAAAACGTTTAATATTTTGTACTTTTTTCTTAACATCTTCGGTATCTAAGGTAGCGGAACCCGTCACACCTTTAAGTGAAACATAGTAAACATAGCCCTTAGCGATTTCACCGACCTTTTTGATACGTTCATCCGTGGAGGTTGGTGCGATTAAGAAAATAGGTGCTAAATCAGCTGCTTCAAAATATGCGGCAACCTCATCAAACTCTTCAGGCGGGAAATCCACGACTAACATCCCATCGACTCCGGCTTGGGAAGCTGACTGAGTAAAGTGCTCCCACCCCATCGCTTCAATAGGATTAGCATAGCCCATCAGCACAACCGGCGTTTCCTGATTTTCCTGACGGAATTGCTTAACCACCTCTAATACACCATTGAGTGTCATGCCCTTAGCCAGAGCACGCTCAGAGGCTAACTGAATCACTTTACCATCGGCCATAGGGTCCGAGAAAGGTACGCCTAACTCGATGATATCAACACCCCTTGCAACCATCTCATGCATAATAGCCACAGTGGCAGCGGCACTGGGATCACCGCAAGTAATATACGGTACTAGAGCAGCGCGCGTATTACAGCGAGTAAAAACATCATCAATTCGTTTAATAGACATCTTCTGCGCCCCTTACAACTCGATATTGCCATACTCGGCAACCGTGTGAATATCCTTATCGCCACGACCGGATAAATTAACTAAAATAATCTTATTTTTATCCATCTGCGGAGCCACGCGAGCCGCATAAGCTAAGGCGTGAGAAGATTCAAGCGCCGGAATAATGCCCTCAATTGAGCAACAGTCATGAAACGCTTTAACGGCTTCGCCATCATCAACAATATCGTAAGTAGCTAATTCCAATTCTTTTAATAAGGCATGCTCAGGACCCACGCCCGGGTAGTCCAATCCGGCAGATACTGAGTGTGTGCTTTGAACCTGGCCATCGTCATCTTGAATCACTAAGGTGCGATTACCGTGTAAAATTCCGGCCTTGCCGATATTAAGTGAGGCAGAATGAAGGCCACTCTGCACGCCCTTACCGCCCGCTTCAACGCCCACTAAACTCACATTTTCATAGGCTAAGTACGGGTGAAAAATACCGATAGCATTGGAACCCCCACCGACAGCAGCGACCACCATATCAGGCTGACGACCTGCAGCCTCCTGCATTTGCTCAATGGCTTCACGACCAATTACACACTGGAAATCTCGAACCATCTCGGGATAAGGCATAGGACCGGCAACCGTACCGATGATGTAAAAAGTATCATCAACATTGGTGACCCAATCACGCATCGCTTCATTTAGAGCGTCTTTAAGCGTTCTTGAGCCGCTCTCGACAGGAACCACTGTCGCGCCCAAAAGCCTCATACGATAGACATTAAGTGCCTGACGACGCACATCTTCGGCGCCCATATAAACGACACACTCTAAACCATAACGTGCAGCCACTGTGGCGGTCGCTACACCGTGTTGACCGGCACCGGTTTCTGCAATAATACGTGTCTTGCCCATGCGACGAGCAAGCAAAATCTGACCGATACAGTTATTAATTTTATGCGCGCCGGTGTGATTTAAATCCTCACGTTTAAACCAAATTTGTGCACCACCCAGCAACTCGGACCAGCGCTTGGCATGGTAGACCGGACTCGGGCGTCCAACGAAGTGCTTGAGCTCATAATCATACTCAGCTAAAAACTCAGCATCGTCTTTGTATTTTAAATAGGCTTCTTTTAGCTCATCTAGAGCGTGAACCAAGGTCTCCGCCACAAAGCGGCCACCGAAACGCCCAAAATGTCCTGACTCATCAGGATAGTTGTACTCTCTCAAGAGACCTCCGCTAATTCTTCAAGTAAATAGTTGATTTTACCTCAATTTGCTTAGCAATATACTGACTAAGAGCGATTCACCGAATGCACCTCAGGTAACTCTGAAATTGCACTAATGACTTTACGCACATCACTACCGCCTCGCACTTCAACGGTATATAACAAATTGGCTTTGCCTTGCCGACTTTGTGTATTGAGACCCGCAACATTAATCTTATGCTTGGAAAACAATTCCGTAATATCGCGAATCAAACCCGGTCGGTCCAACGCTGATACAGAAATATTGATAGGATACAAACGATCCTCCGTGTTACCCCAATCAACCTCAATAATTCGCTCAGGATGCTTTAATTCTAAAGCCTTGATACTAGGACAACCCTCGCGGTGTATGGTCACCCCACGTCCACGAGTAATGAAGCCGTGAATCTTATCGGGAGGAGCGGGATGGCAGCAACCGGCCAACTGAGTTAGGAGTGAATCAACACCAACGACTAAAACGCCATTTTTGCTATCTGTATTGATTTGCGATTGATGCTGACGGCTCAACACCTCTTTGTCAGGACTTGGCTCTTCCTGCTCAACAAAGGCTTGGGCAATATTGCGCAGGCTAAACTCTTCTTTTGCTGCTGACACGTACAAGTCCTCAGCATGACTAAAGCCAAGCTTCTGCGCTAACTGCTCAAGATTGGTGGCAGTTTTACCAAGCCGCTGCAACTCTTTTTCTACCAAATCCTGACCGGTAGAAATACGCTGTTGCAACTCAACGGCATTAAACCAAAGCCTGACTTTCGCTCGCGCTCTCGGGCTGGCTAAATAGCCCAATTGTGTATTGAGCCAATCACGAGAGGGACCGCCTGACTTTGCGGCAATAATCTCGACGGTCTGACCCGTTTGCAACGGTGTATTTAATGCCACCATATTGCCATCTACCTTGGCACCACGACAGCGGTGGCCCAGATCGGTATGCAATCGATAAGCAAAGTCGACCGGCGTACTCCCCTCGGGTAGCTCAATAACTCGTGCTTGAGGAGTTAAGACATAAATACGTGAGAAATTTTTTTGATCGACCGGCTTCCCAGGTATAGACTCCTTGTCTTTAATAAGGTGGCCTTCAGCGCTCTCTTCTAAAGCGAATTCTCCAGTAGAAGCACCTAAAATTTCCTCTTGTAATTGTGAGGCTTCCTGCTCGGACAAGCCCTCTTCACGGCGCCATGACAGCAACTGTCGCATCCACGAGATCTGTCGATCATATAAGCTTGAAGCGGATGTTTCCCCACCCTTGGCTCCTGATTCCTTGTAGCGCCAGTGAGCTGCCATGCCATACTCAGCAAACTCATGCATTTCGTGCGTGCGAATTTGCACCTCAAAATTACGACCATGCTCATCCTGAACGACCGTGTGTAATGAGCGATAACCGTTAGGTTTTGGCCTTGCAATATAATCATCAAACTCATTCATAACCGGTGTCCAAAGGGAATGAGCCATGGACAATGCCGTATAACAATCTCGCTCCGTACCAGTTACGATACGAATCGCATGCAAATCATAAATTTCTTCAAATGAGAGATTTTTATTGCGCATCTTATTGTAAATACTATAGATATGCTTGGCTCGACCTGATACATCAGCCTTAACATTGAGCTGATGTAGGTTTTTCTTGAGCTTAGCAATAAAATCCTCCACCATTGACTCACGCTCGGTGCGTCGAACCTCAAGCTTTTTGGCAATATCTCGATAGATCTCAGGTTCTAAAAATCGTAATGACAGATCTTCTAACTCCCACTTAATTTGCCATATCCCTAAGCGATTGGCCAAAGGAGCGTAAATATCACGAGTTTGTTGGGCTAAAATGACCGGGCACTGGCGCTTTGACTCGCTGTACCAACGCAGCGTTTGCAGGCGTGATGCTAAGCGCAGAATCACAATACGTAAATCAGTGGCTAATGCTAATAACATCTTACGCAGCATCTCTTGCTGGTCTTGGACAGAGTCACTATCCGTATTTTCAGCTAAGGTTGCTTGTGCACCGACACGAATTAAGGTGCGTGTACCTTGAACTAGGTTAAGTACTTCCAGACCAAAAAGATCCAAAATCTCCTGACGAGTGTCATGCGATACTTTGGGGTCCTCGCTGCTGGGCAAAACGGCTAGAATGCCGGCAATCATCGACGTGACATCCATCTGCAACAACGACAAAGAATGCAAAACGCCTTTTGCATGGCGCACACACGGTTCAGCGGTAAACATCTCTACCCCTGAAAGACGCTTTTCTGCCCACTCAATAGCTAATTGCAACTTAGCGGCATCCTTTTCACCTAAATCCTGATAAATTGGAGCTAACCAAGATTCGCTGAAGTGATGCTCATCCTCACCCGCAAGTACTTTTTTAATCATTTGAACTACTTATAAAAATCCAATCACTATCATGCTTTAGTTATAGTCATAATAGCCATTATCAACTAAGATGATTGCTATTATTTATATTAATAAGATATTTTACTTCTTAAAACAGAATGAGCTCAAATACAAAAACGTTATTAGTTATATGGCATAGTCGCACCTCCGCGTCAAAACAAGCAGCCTATGCAGCGGCTAGGGCTGCGGAAGCAACGATTGGAGAATTACTGACACTTGAGGACAGCACACAGAATCCCGACAAATACGCTGTTTTATTAAGAAAGTCATCAAAGGTCACACTGGATGAACTGCTCAAAGCGCAAAGTTATTTATTTTGCGCGCCGGAAAACCTTGCCAGTCTAAGTGGACAAATGAAGGAGTTTTTTGATTCTTTTTATTATGATTTATTAGGGAAAATTGAGGGTAGACACTATAGTGCAATCATCGCTGCAGGCACAGATGGTGCCGGCGCAAAAAAGCAACTTGAACGTATTTGTACCGGCTGGCGCTTAAATCAGGTGGTACCGAGCATCATTCTCAACACCGCCAGCGCTACCGAAGAGGAAATCCGCGCCCAAAAGCACCTCAGCCCGGAACAGATTGCCCGAGCTGAGGAAATTGGCAGTACATTGATCGCTTTATTATCGACTTAATTAGCCGTCTTCACCATCTCTTCCGGGACCGGCAAATTAAACACGTGACGTAAATAAGCCAGATAAGCCGGGTCATCACACATGGTTTTACTTGGCTCATCTGAGACCTTAGCGACCGGTTGCCCATTGCAGCTAACCATCTTCATAACAATTTGCAGCGGTTGTACGCCCATATCATTTGTTAGGTTTGTGCCGATACCAAAAGAAACCTTGGTGCGCCCCTTGAATCGCTCAGCAATTTCCATCGCCAAAGGAATATCCAAGCCGTCTGAAAAAATTAAGGATTTGTTTCTTGGGTCAACTCGATGCTTTGTGTAATGTGCAATCATCCGCTCACCCCAATCAAACGGGTCGCCTGAATCATGACGCGCGCCATCAAACAACTTGCAAAAATACAGATCAAAGTCATTTAAAAAGGCATCCAGACCGTATACATCGGATAAAGCGATGCCTAAATCACCTCGGTACTCCTTGGCCCACGTCTCAAACGCAAACACTTGTGAATCACGCAAACGCGGCCCTAAGGCCTGACAAGCCTGCAAATACTCATGCCCCATTGTCCCTAGCGGCAAAGTATCATACTCTCGTGCTAAAAGCACATTACTTGTGCCGACAAAACTGGGCCCCATCTCTTCGCGTAATGTCTTTACAACCTCGTAATGCCATGACCTTGAAAAGCGTCGTCGCGTGCCGTACTCAGCGACTTTAAAAAACTCTCCCTGCGGGTCAAAGCTTCTGATCATCTGAATTTTATCTTGCAAACGCTGTCGCCCCTCTGCCAAATCCAAATCAGGATAAGTATTGCGAAAATAAACTTCATTAACAATGGCTAAAACAGGGATCTCAAACAGAATGGTATGCAACCAGGGCCCTTTAACCTCAATCGAAATTTCATTGGGCCCTTCACCTTCACTGATAAAAAAGTTCCGCTCAGATAACTGAAACAGCCCCAAAAAATCTATAAAATCGGGCTTGATAAAACGCAGCGTACTGAGATAATCCAGCTCATCCTGCTTGAAGCGTAGGCTGCATAAATGACGAACTTCTTCTTTGATCTCATCAATATAGGGACGTAAATTTATATTTTCATTGCGACATTTAAAACGATAACCAGCATGTGCTGATGGAAACTGATGCAAAACGACCTGCATCATACTGAACTTATATAAATCCGTGTCCATTAATGAGTTGATAATCATTTTCATTCCGATAAAAGACGTAATTAATCAATACATTACCACAGTAAGGGGTTTTCGACACTTGCGGGCTTAGTATTGGTTAAAATACAAGTTATAAGTTTTAAGGGTGCGTATTTATCTACCCTATTTTATTTGGAGTTGTCTGAATCATGACACATGTAGTTACTGAAAACTGTATTAAGTGTAAATACACTGACTGTGTAGACGTTTGTCCCGTTGACTGTTTCCTCGAGGGTCCTAACTTCTTAGTGATCGACCCTGATGAGTGTATTGACTGTGCGGTCTGTGTCCCCGAATGTCCTGCCAACGCGATTTTTGCCGAGGAAGATGTGCCCGAGGATCAAGTCAGCTTTATCGAACTCAACGCAGAGTTGACCCCGCTATTCACACCCATTACACGCACGCGCGATCCTCTACCTGACGCCGACGAGTGGAATGGTGTCGAAGACAAGTTAAAGTATTTAGAAAGATAGTTATTAAGCAAGGAGCAAAATGACTGATTTACCATATACCGTTCAAACCGTTGTTGAAAAAAAGATCTGGGTTCCGGGCAAGCTTTTCTCAGTCAAAACGACAAGAGATCCTGCCTTTAGTTTTAAACCCGGTCAATACGCTCGTTTAGGCCTGGCCTTAGGTCTGGATGAGGACAACAAGACACCGCCGGCATCTGATATGACTTGGCGTGCTTTTTCTATGGTAAATCAACCGGATGACGAGCATCTTGAGTTTTTCGCCACCTTGGTGCCCGACGGCTTATTTAGCCCAAGTCTTTATGAGCTTGAGGTTAACGACACGATCTATATCGACAAAACAGCCTTCGGCTTTCTTACGATCGATCAGTTCCCTCAGGGCGGTACACTTTGGTTAGTCTCTACCGGTACAGGGCTGTCGGCTTTCTTACCCATGCTGGGTGATGAAAAAACATGGCAGCTTTTTGACAAGGTCATTTTATGTCACGGCACACGCCAGATCGATGAGTTCGCTTATACTGACTTAATTGATGAGGTCAAAGCGCGCTTTGGTGAGCGTTTTACTTATCTACCCATTTCCACCCGTGAAGCGCATAAAAATTATCCACAAAAGCGTTTTACTGATTTAATTGCCAGTGGTGAATTAGCAGAACTCGCCGGTCACCCCATGGATCCAGAAGACGGCCGTTTTATGCTCTGCGGCAACCCGGGCATGACCACAGAAGCACGAAAATTATTAGGTGAACTCGGCTTCAAATCAGGCAGACGGGGCAATTTAGGTAATTTAGCGGTTGAAAAGTACTGGTAATCATTAGCTGTTAACTTTAATTAATTGTAGTTTTCGTTTATTCCATTGAGTATTTAAAGCAAATATCACTAAGGAGATATTTAAAATGCTGTATACCTTGCATGAAATCAATCGTATTGCGCTGTCGCCATTAACTTACGCATCGTCACTCGTCGCTGAGGCTTTTTCTAACCCCTTTAGCCCTTATTCTTACTTACCGTATTCTCGTCGAGTAGCCGCACGTTACGATTTATTTAACCGTATCAGCAAAGAATATCAGAAGCCTGAGTGGGGTATCGATGAGGTCGAGATCAATGGCCAGTCTGTGAGTGTCACGCCCGAAGCTGTTATTACCAAGCCTTTCTGTCACTTGATTCACTTCAAACGCAGCGCTTCTAAAAATCCCGGTGGCGATCCTACTGTACTCATTGTTGCCCCAATGTCCGGCCATCATGCGACCTTATTGCGCGATACCGTGCGGCGTATGCTAACTGACTTTGATGTATACATCACAGACTGGGTAGATGCCCGTAACGTACCGGTAAACCAAGGTGCTTTTGACTTAGACGAATACGTTTACTATATTATTTCATTCTTACACGCATTAAATAAGCGCGTACATATCATGGCTGTCTGTCAACCAAGCGTACCGGTGTTTGGGGCAGTATCGCTTATGTCACAGCAAAATGATCCTTTAGTACCACTTAGCATGACACTAATGGGTGGTCCTATCGATACAAAGCGCTCACCTACCGTTGTTAATGACTTAGCTGATAAGCGCTCGCTTTCTTGGTTTGAAACTCAAATGATTCAGCGGGTACCGTCTCGCTACCCCGGTGCCGGGCGCTTAGTTTACCCAGGCTTCATGCAGCTCATGGGATTCATTGCAATGAATCCACGTAACCACATGAAGTCCTACTATGAATACTATCTTGATCTCATGCGCGGCAATGAACCTGAAGCCGAAAAGCATCGCTCTTTTTATGATGAGTACAATGCCGTCTGTGACCTACCTGCTGAGTTTTACTTACAAACAGTCAAAGTGGTATTCCAAGACAATGCCTTAGCAAAAGGCACATGGAAAGTCGGCAGCCATTTAATTAATCCTAGTGCCATCACGTCCACCGCCCTCCTCACGGTAGAGGGTGAATTAGACGATATTACCGGCATCGGTCAAACCAGTGCAGCCCACGATCTTACCCCCCATCTTCCAGCCGACAAAAAAGAAGCTTTTGTTGCTGAAGGCAGCGGCCACTACGGGATTTTCTCCGGTAGTCGTTGGCGTAATAATATCTTTCCCGTGGTCGCTAATTTTATTAATGCGGCCCAAGAAGACGAAGAACAGCAGTTACTTGCCCGCCTAAGGGCGGAAGTTGAGTCAGCTATTCGCAAAGAAAATGAAGCCAAGGAGCGCGCTAAAATGCGCGAACAGGCACGTATGCAACGCAAAGCCGCTGAAGAGGCCGAGATAGCCAAAGCTAAAGCCCGTGAGGAAGCGTTAGAAAAAGCAAAACAAGAGGCACTCGAAGCCGCTGAAGCGGAAGCCAAGTTATTAGCTAGCGCCAGATCTAAAGCAGCCGAAGATGCTAAAGCCAAAGCCGAAGCTGAGAAAAAAGCAGCGGCAGAAGCTGAACGCTTTGCCAAGACAGCAGAAGCTAAAGCACAGCCCCAGGCAACGACTGTCGTCGCTAAGCCTTCATCCCCGCAAACTGCATCAGGCGAGGCGGCTCAACGCACGATAGACGGTTTAGCCGCAAAGACAACCACAGCTGCAAGCACGCCCAAACAGGCAACCAGAAAGCAAGCTGCTCGCAAAACAACGCCACCTGCAGCAAAGAAGTAACATTATTTTTAAGCTATGACATCTTTAGTTGAAAAAGTGCACTCTGTTTTACCACAAACACAGTGCACTAAATGCGGTTATGATGGTTGCCTACCCTATGCCAAGGCAATAGTTGAAGGCGAAGAGATTAATCGCTGTCCTCCGGGAGGTGACGATGGCATAGCAGCACTTGCTAAGCTACTTAACCGCTCGCCTCTACCATTAAATACAGAAGAATGTGGTGAACATATTCCATTACAGCTCGCTCTCATCGAAGAGCGCCACTGTATTGGCTGTACGCTCTGTATCCAAGCCTGTCCGGTCGATGCGATTGTTGGTGCCAACAAATTTATGCATACCATCATCCCTGACCTCTGCACAGGCTGTGAGCTTTGCGTGCCACCCTGTCCGGTTGACTGCATCACAATGATCCCTGCCAATCGACAATGGAGCAATGACGATGCAAAGCATGCTTGGAAAAATTACCAAGCGCGTGAAGAGCGTTTGCAAAAGAACAAGCAAGCTGAGCTGGAGAGACTGGCCACAGCGGCTGAACGCACATTGAAAAACACATTAAATAAAAACAAGGCAACTGCTGACGCAGCCCCCGACACCACAAGTAAAGACACTAAGCAGCAAGCCATTGCAGCAGCTTTGGCAAAAGCCAGGGCTCGTCGCCAACCAACTGCTTCCTCAGAAAAAACGAATGAATAAACAAAAACGTCAAGAAATATTTGAGCGTTTCCGTGCTGCTAACCCCGAACCCACCACTGAGTTAGAATACAGTAATAATTTTCAATTACTCATTGCTGTTTTGCTATCAGCCCAAGCGACGGACGTTTCGGTCAATAAAGCCATGCAGCCTGTTTTTGCAACCGTTAAGACTGCTCAAGACTTAGTGGATATGGGGCTTGAAGATTTTACAGAAGCCATAAAAAGTATTGGCCTGTACAAAACAAAAGCAAAAAATGCACTAGCAACTGCTAAAATCCTTGTTGATCAATATGATGGCATCGTTCCTAACAGCCGCGAGGCACTGGAATCATTACCCGGCGTCGGACGTAAAACAGCAAATGTCGTATTAAATACCGCTTTTGGTCAGGTTGCCATGGCTGTCGATACGCATATTTTTCGAGTGTCAAATCGCACCGGAGTAGCCAAAGGTAAAAATGTCTTAGAGGTAGAGCAAAGGCTACTACGCTTGGTACCCAAGGAATTCTTACTGGATGCTCATCATTGGCTAATCCTCCACGGCAGGTATGTCTGTACAGCACGCTCACCCAAATGCTGGCAGTGCGGTATTAGTGATCTATGCGAATTTAAGGACAAACAGCCAAGCCCAGCTGCCAAAAAGCGCACGACTGCCAAAAAAACGACAAAAACACAAGCAAAAAAACAGTAGGTCTACAGTAAAGGAGTTAAGTTGGTTATTCATCTTGTCGGTTTAATTATATTTGTCTATATCTTTATCCGCTTGATTCGCCCCCTTCCACTGCGTTGGTGGTTCAAGCTAAGTTACGCCGGCATTGCCTTTTTAGCGACTCAAGTTCACTTATTACAAAAATATCTGCTTGGTGGTTTGGCCGCTCCGGAAATTCCGGGTTGGCTAATCATGACCCTAGGCTGGGCCTTTGCCTCTATGATGCTCTTGGCATGCTCATTATTACTGCGAGATTTGCTACTTTTATTAACCTATTCCCTTAACAAAGGGGAGCGGATTAGGCAGAAAATTCTGTCTCCTTTAAATAGTAGTTTCATGATCATGTTCTCGACATTTATTTGTGCTGTTGGCGTCTGGCGAGCGGTCAGCTTTCCTACCGTTAGCCACATTGAACTGTATTTTGATAAATTACCACCTGCTTTTGATGGCTATCGTATTGCCCACCTCACCGATCTCCATGCGAGTCGTTTATTACCGGAATCATGGCTCGGCGAGACTCTTAGAATCACAAGTCGTTTAAAACCGGATCTGGTTCTGATAACCGGTGACTTAATTGATGGCACACCGGAAAAGCGGCGTCAAGATATGCGTGCTTTTAAGAAACTCGATGCACCTGACGGAGCGTGGGCTGCCCTAGGCAATCATGAGTATTATTCGGGGCTAAATGATTGGCTTGAGGCCTTTAAAACGATTGGTCTACCGGTGTTGGTTAATGAAAATATTCGTATCCAACGCGGCTCAGAAGAAATTGTGATTGCGGCAATCTCAGATATAGCGGCCAAACGCTTTGACGAA
Organism: Oligella ureolytica DSM 18253; assembly: GCF_000373745.1. Lineage (GTDB taxonomy): Bacteria > Pseudomonadota > Gammaproteobacteria > Burkholderiales > Burkholderiaceae_B > Oligella > Oligella ureolytica. Next base: position 27,553 of record NZ_KB892281.1, read on the forward strand.
GAAATGCCGGACATTGATAAGGCGCTTGCAGGCACAAAAGAAAGCGATATGCTTATTTTAATGAGCCACCGCCCTATCAACGCTCAGACCCATGCTGACAAAGGGGTCAGCCTTCAATTGTCCGGTCACACACATGGCGGACAGATTATTGCCTTGAACTTACTTACAAAAATAATGAATCAAGGCTTTTTAATGGGTCTATATAAAGTTGACGATATGTATCTTTACTTAAACCGTGGCACCGGTCTCTGGGGCGGCATGCCCGTACGCATCGGCGTAGAAGCAGAAATTGCTGAGATTACTTTACGTACAACAAAAAAGACCGAGCCAGAGACTGAGGCTACTCACTAAGCAGCCGTCAGCATACGCAACAGACTGAAGTGGGCCGCCCACTACTCACGATGGAGCACTCAGTCTGCAGCGTAAACGAACCTGCCGTCTTTGACTTGGCCCATCACCGCCGCACGCTCATCAAAACCTTGGTGGTCTTGAGGCGTAACATTTAACACTCCGGTGGGTACGACGAGATCCTTAGTGTTTTCAAGTGCTTCTCGTAGAGCAACACGAAACTCAACGGTACCGGGCTTATGACCTTGCGCCAAGGTGCGCTCTACAGCTGCATCCGCTAGGATCCATGCGCCCCATGCATCGCTAGTGAATTGAGTCGCGGTGCCCTCGCCATAGTTTGCTTCATACATCTCAACAAATTTAACTGCTTCCTCTTTGACCGGGTGATCTGATGCTAAGGTCCTAGCAACGACACTTGGTCCGGTTGGAAATAGCGTATCCTCGACCACTGCACCACCGACCTGCAAGAACTCAGGCGTCGCAATACCATGTGTCTGGTAAATTTGGCCTTGGTAACCTCGCTCTTTTAATGTTTGCTGAGGCAATACGGCGGGTGTACCGGAGCCTGCGATTAAAATGGCGTCGGGCTTAGCACTCATCAACTTCAACACCTGACCCATGGTGCTATTATCAGTACGCTGAAAGGACTCTTTAGCCACAATATCAAGCTTATCCACTGCTGCATCAGAAAACTCACGCCACCAACTATCACCATAAGCGTCAGCAAAACCGATATAAGCCACTTTTTTAAAGCCTCGCTTTAGCATATCTTCAACGACGGCTTGTGCCATGAGATCGTCATTTTGGGACATTTTATAAGCCCATTGACGACCACCCTCACCTACCGGTTGCACCACGCTACCCGATCCCACTAAAGAAATCATTGGCGTTTGAGTTTCTCGCAACACATCCAAAATAGCCAAAGCCGCAGCGGTAATATTTGGTCCGACCAAGAGGTCTATTTTGTCTTCAGAGGTCATTTTGCGAACGTTACGGACTGCTTTACTGACATCAGTCGCATCATCAAGAATGATATAACGTGCAGGCTCGCCACCCAATGTATCAGGCCACAATGCCATCGCATTTTGCGACTGAATACCAATCGCCGCAGCAGGCCCTGTATTAGAAATAGTGACACCGACAACAACCTCAGCCATTGTCACCGTAGGTAAGACAAGAGCTAGCAACGTACTGATTAGTATTTTTTTCATTTTTATAGTAACTGAAGAAATTAATAATGCGCGTTTATCTAAACACAAAGACTAAGCTAAACCAAGCGATTGAGCCGATTTAGCTTAATTAATTACATGCTGACTGAATTAGTTAACTGCTTCAGCCTTCTTTTTCTTTTTAGGTTTTGGAGCTTCAAAATCAAGTTGGATTTTATCCTCATCCGTGATATCAACACTCACAAAACCGCCATTTTCCAAGCGACCAAAAAGCAGCTCATCGGCTAAAGCACGGCGGATCTTATTTTGGATCAGACGGTGCATTGGTCGTGCACCCAGATGCGGATCAAAACCATGCTCAGCCAAATAAGCACGCAACTTATCACTAAAGACAACATCAACTTGCTTAAGCTGTAACTGCTGCTCAAGCTCAATTAAGAACTTATCCACCACTCGTAAAATAATATCACGGTCGAGTGCCGCAAAAGAAATAATAGCATCGAGACGATTACGAAACTCCGGCGTAAAGGTCCGGTTAATCTCTATCATCTCATCACCTTGCTGACTGCTTTGTGTAAAGCCAATGGTGCTTTTACTTAAGCTCTGAGCTCCAGCATTGGTGGTCATAATAATGACCACATTGCGGAAATCTGCTTTGCGACCATTGGTATCGGTCAAGGTACCGTGATCCATCACCTGCAAGAGGATGTTATAAATTGCCGGGTTGGCTTTTTCAATCTCGTCAAGCAGCAACACACAGTGCGGATGCTTGTTGATTTGCTCGGTCAGTAAGCCGCCATCATCATAGCCCACATAGCCCGGAGGCGCACCGATGAGACGTGAGACGGCGTGCGCTTCCATGTATTCAGACATATCAAAACGCACCAACTCAATCCCTAACGCCTCGGCCAACTGCTTAGAGACCTCGGTCTTACCGACACCTGTCGGACCGCTAAATAAGAACGAACCGATGGGCTTATCCTCTCTACCCAAGCCGGAATGCGCCATTTTCATCGCGGCAGCTAAGGTGATGATAGCCTCATCTTGACCGAAAATAGTGGCTTTAAGCTCTGCCTCCAAGTTTTGTAATTTGCTACGCTCATCACTGGATACCGCTGCCACCGGAATTCTGGCCATCTTGGCAATTGTCGCCTCAATCTCAGGCTTACCCAAGAGCTTTTTCTGACGCGATTTAGGTAATAATCGTTGTGCTGCTCCTGCCTCATCAAGCACATCAATGGCCTTATCGGGTAAAAATCGATCATTGATATAACGCTCTGATAACTCGGCCGCTGCCTCAACTGCTGCTTGACTATAGCGTATCTCGTGATACGCCTCAAAACGGGACTTTAAGCCCTTAAGGATATCAATCGTTTCCTCTACGCTTGGCTCAATCACATCAACCTTTTGGAATCGACGCGACAAGGCGTGGTCTTTTTCGAAAATGCCACGATATTCTTTGTACGTCGTCGCCCCCATACAGCGCAACTTACCGGACGATAAAGCAGGCTTTAATAAATTACTCGCATCCATCGTGCTGCCGGAGGTAGAGCCCGCACCAATCATGGTGTGAACTTCATCGATAAAGAGAATAGAATTATCGATCGTCTCTAATTGCTTTAGTAACGCCTTAATTCGTTGCTCAAAATCACCGCGATACTTGGTGCCTGCCAGCAACGAACCCATATCCAGAGAGTAAATCTTGGCTGTTTTTAAAACATCGGGAACCTTGGCACTCACAATCCGTTGAGCTAATCCCTCCGCAATCGCTGTCTTGCCGACGCCGGCTTCACCCACTAGTAGAGGGTTGTTTTTGCGACGACGACATAGCACCTGAACCACGCGATCCAACTCGTGCTCTCGACCCACGACGGGGTCTAATCGACCTTGTCTGGCCAATTCATTTAAATCAACCGCCCACTGCTGCAAAGGACTGCTCGCCTCATCTTCGGGTGCTTCGCTGGATTCATTGCTGATCACTCGTGGTGCCGGTGCCTTTGACTGGTTGTCTTTGCTGGCACCGTGCGATAAATACTCAATAATATCAATGCGGCTAATCTCTTGTTCTTGTAAATAATAGACCGCATGAGAATCTTTTTCTGAAAACAAAGAGACCAGAATATGGGCCCCGGTCACCTGCCGTTTGGCATTATCAGAGCCTGCTGAGCCTTGGGTCGCATTGACATGCATAACGGCTCGCTGTATCACTCGCTGAAACCCTAATGTTGGCTGCGCATCACCATGATCATCATCGGCAACGACGGGCGTATTATCCTCAATAAAGGTTGAAAGCTGCTTTTCCAGCAGGGGAAGATTAGCGTGGCAAGCATGCAGAGCTTCTACTGCCTCGTTATTGTCCAACAAAGCCAATAGTAAGTGCTCAACTGTCACGAACTCATGACGTCGCGTACGAGCCGAGACAAAGGCTAGGTGAATCGTCACTTCGAGTTCTTGGGAAATCATAATTGTACCTCTGTTAATATCAGCCGGAGCAAAGCTTCATAACTGATTATTCTACTAGTAATTGCATTTAAACTGGTTCACAGGAACAACGCAAGGGATATTCGTGCTGCCTAGCATAATCCCTAACTAGCTTGACCTTACTCATCGCAATATCGCGACTAAAGACACCACATACTGCCTTGCCCTCATGATGAACCTTAAGCATAAGAGCAACTGCACGCTCAACATCAAAGGAAAAAAATCGTTGTAAAACCTCAACCACAAAGTCCGTTGTGGTGAAATCATCATTGTGCATAAGGACTTGATAAAAAGAAGGCGGCTTCAATTTAGCTGTTTGCTTCTTTTTTGTGGTGACAATTTCTGTGTTAGTAGACATTTTTGATAAGACAATAAATTAAAATCGACCTAAGAAAACTAAATAATCCAATCTATTATTAGAGTAATCTATTATGTTTAAATAGTGATTAAATTGAGTCTAAACAGTAATAATTCAAGCCAATCCTTTAAAATCAATCCGAACTGTTTAATCTGACAATGACTCAATCTATGCAATATTTTCTTCGACGATTCGTTTGGCTTAGCCTTAGTATAGTTATTTTTATCGCACCGCGTATTAGCTTAGCCCAATTTCATCATACAGACGCCAATTCATCCCTCGAGCTTAGGCCTTTACACATCGGCGATGCAGCCATCTTAGCAGAAATTGCCGATACTGCTCGACACCGTCAAATAGGCCTAATGCACCGTCGTTTTATGCCTGAGCACCGTGGCATGCTATTTGTTTTCAAGGAACCCCAACCACTCTGCTTTTGGATGCGCAATACCCTTATCCCACTGAGTATTGCTTATATCGATGAACATGCTAAAGTAGTCGATATATTTGACATGCAGCCTCTGGATGAAAGCAGCGTCTGCTCAACCGCACCGGCACAATTTGCCTTAGAGGTTAACCAAGGGTGGTTTGAGCACCACCAGGTTAAGGTGGGCGATCACCTACAGCAAGGCCAATGGCAGGACACAGAAGACGCTGAAAAAGCTTGGCGACAACAGCCATCCCACTAAGCAGTTATCCTTGCCTTCACATATAAAATCAAACAATCAATTCATTGGAATTAACAATATATGAAAAAAACTTTATTACTAGGAATCTGTGCAGTTGCCGGTATCGGCCTGAGTGCTTGTGGCTCTTTTAGCAATAAAACCGTTGGTCAAGAAAATTACATTAACACCATTGATCAACCGACAGACAAAACACCGGTTGCCTTAGCTAAATGTATTGACATGAACCTCAAAGAATACCAAGCAAGCGCTTATATGCGTCCTGAAACGGTCGATATTTGGTCCGGTGCCGTACCGAGTGCCGACAGCAACCAACCACAAGCGACGGTTGAAGTAGCCATACCGACCTACGGTAGAGGTACGATTCATGCCCACTTAAAAGTCTTTCAGCGCCAACCCGTCGTAGAAGACATTAACGAAACCATTAGGAAATGTTTATAACCCCTATGGCAATTAAAAGCTCCTTGAATTTAAAACCCAAGGAGCTTTTTACAATCAACGACTCACCTAATGTAAGTCGCTTAAGCAACTATTAAGCTATTAGGCAAAGTTTTCTTCAACAAACTGCCAGTTCACTAGTGCCCAGAAATTCTTTAAGTACTCCGGACGTGAGTTACGCGTATCGATATAGTAGGCGTGCTCCCAAACATCACAGGTTAGTAGTGGCTTATCCTCGGTAGTTAACGGGGTAGCCGCATTGCTCGTATTAACAATATCAACACTGCCGTCAGCCTTTTTAACCAACCAAGTCCAACCCGCACCGAAGTTACCGGCCGCAGAAGCATTAAACTTTTCTACAAAGGTCTCGAAATTACCCCATTTAGCATTAATCGCTTCTAGTAACGCACCGCTCGGCTGACCGCCACCATTGGGTGCCAAACATGACCAGTAGAACGTATGGTTCCATACTTGGGCTGCGTTATTGAAAATACCGCCACTAGACGTTTTAACAATCTCTTCTAACGACTTACCCTCAAACTCTGTACCGGGTACCTGATTATTTAAGTTGGTCACGTAGGTCTGATGATGCTTACCGTAGTGGTACTCAAGCGTTTCCTTAGAGATATGTGGCTCTAACGCATCCATCGCATAAGGTAATGGGGGCAAAGTGAAGTTACTCATAACTTTTATTCCTCTGTGTGTGAATTTAATGATTTTACATAGGCTGCAGCACGACCGCTCGCAAACTCAAGCTGAAGCTCCTGCCCAACATCCAGCTGCTCAATCGTCTGAACTACGTGACCCTCAACATCATAAACGATTGAAAAACCGCGTTGTAATACCTGCTTTGGGTTCATCGTATGCAATAGTTGCTTATGCTGAATAAATGCTTGTTGATGCGCCGATAACTGCTGATGAATCGATCGATTGAGACGCTCCTGCCACTGTAACAAACGCTCGCGCTCCGCCTCTATATTAGGTTTTTTTGCCTTTAAACGCAAGGTTAGCTGCTCTAATTGAGTAATTTTGTTTGTACACAGGGCTTGCCAATTACGCAGCAAAGCGAGTTGCAGCTGTAGACGACGCTCTTCGTACTGATCGAATATACGTTGGGGTGCGACCAAACGCGACTTTAACTCATCAAAACGCATACTCTTATCAAGTAATAAACGCTCTATCCGATGATGCAATCTTGGCATGGTATCGCTGAAGCGCGCGTAACTATCGCTTCTTACCTGACTCATCACCCTATGTATTCGTTGTGTAAACTCGCTTAACGTCGCCGGTAATGCATAAGCCGCCTTGGTGATTAACTCAGCGGCAGCAGTCGGTGTCGCTGCACGCAAATCAGCCACGTGGTCCGCGATGGTGGTGTCAGTCTCATGACCTACGCCGCTGACAATGGGGATACTACTGGCCGCAATCAGTCGTGCCAAACGCTCATCATTAAAACACCACAGATCTTCTAAACTCCCGCCACCACGTACTAATAAAATAACATCCACCTCGTGGCGTAACTCGGCTTGTGCCAACGCCCTCATCAACTCATCGGCCGCATCAGCACCCTGCACAAGACTAGGATAAACAGTGACAGAAAATTGCGGTGCACGCCGCCTCAATGTCGTCAAAACATCTTGCAAAGCGGCTGCCTGCAGAGAAGTGATAATACCGACTCGACGGGGGTAAGGAGGTATTGCCAACTTATGCTCTGCGTCAAATAGCCCCTCTTGCTTTAATTTATCCAAAATTCGGAGGTATTGCTCAAAAAGGGTTCCCATCCCTGCCCGTCGCATTTCATCAACTTGGATTTGCAAAGAACCTCGAGCAGCAAACAGGGACAACTTACCTTTTAACTCAACCATATCACCTTGTTTAGGCTGAAAATCCAAGTTTGCTGTGCGACCTCGAAACATAACCACACTCATGGCGCTGAGATCGTCTTTGATAGAAAAGTAATAATGACCTGATGAGGCTTTGGTGAATTGAGAAATTTCTCCTGCGACTCTAAACGTGGGTATTTGATAGTCCAAGGTATGGCTTATCAAGCGACTTAATTCTGTAACAGAAAGTATTTTTTCTTGGCTCATAACAAATATTTAACTAAAAATCCAGTGTTAATACAAAATTTATTTAATACTTTTCCACAGTCTACAATTAATCAGCTTTTCATTGGGTAAAATCCATTTTTAGCGACAACTTCTTAAGATAAGCTTTAAAAAAATCACGCAACACTATGATTTATAATGATTAATTTTATTTCATTAATATTGCACCTATTTTAAGCAACACCTCGCTTAGTACGTAGAAACAGGGAGATCAACAAGTTTATTCACAAAGTTATCCACAATTTTTGTGGATTAATATTTATTCACAAAAAGATTCATAAATACCTAATCAATCTAAGCACTTAATCCACTTTTTTGAAAAAACAGTTAACTATGTGCAATACATCTTACAAGATTTTTCTCTGCTAAATGAATTTACTCATGCCTAATAAGTTTTTGCCTCTCACTCACCTCCCTTAGCAAATTTTTCCGTCAAAAGCTAGGGGATAGCACAAATAAAAAAACATAGTTGTCCACAGCCTGTCAAAACCTTGATTTCGCTGGAGAAAAACTTTTTTTATCACGCTTCTCTCAAGCTAAGCATTACAAAAACATCGTAACCCATTGATATTAATGGGTTTTGTATATTTCTCTTAAATTGCACCCCATTTGAGCAATCCCCGTCCAGATACGTATAATGACAGACATACAGTGATTTATTCACAAAGTTATCCACAACTTTTGTGGGTAAGTCCAATCATTGATTAAAATACCCATGCAAAGCGAACAACAAGACCATAAACAGCAAATTAACAAAAGCCTAAGCGCTAGGCTACAAGCACAATGGCAGCATGGTGGCTGCTTAAGCAAAAGCTTACGCCCCTTATCCGCGATTAACAGTGTCATACAGCTCAGCAGAAAAGTGCTTTATAAAACAAACATCAAAACATCCTATCGCGCACCGTGCCCTGTGATCGTCGTGGGTAATATTTATGTTGGCGGGACCGGTAAAACGCCGGTGGTCGCGGCACTTATTCAAGCACTGCAAGATAAGGGCTATCAACCAGGCATTATTTCCAGAGGCTACGGCGTCAAGATAGGTAAAGAAGCACGTGTCGCCAAAGGGGCTAATGCCGACGCCACACTCATCGGTGATGAGCCGGCATTGTTAGCTCAATACGCAGCGATTGGTGTACACCCTAAACGCTCCTTAGCGATCGAAGCACTTTTAGCACACTATCCACAAACAAATGTGATTATTGCCGACGATGGCCTACAGCACTTGGCCCTGCAACGGGACATAGAGATCATTGTCCAAGACGAACGTGGCATTGGTAATGGACTGCTGTTGCCGGCGGGCCCCTTAAGAGAGTCTGCCGGCAAACTCGCTGACGTTGATGTGGTGATTACTAACCGCAATCATCAACACGTCCAACGCCAGTCCGCAGAAAACACTGCGGCAAAGCCCTTGCATATCGATATGCGCCTACAGCCCACTGCTTTTGTCCATGTTAAAACTCACCAAAAACAATCGCTTGATGACTGGCTGTCGCAGCATAAAAACAAATCAATCGCCGCAGTAGCCGGTATTGGCAACCCACAACGCTTTTTTAATACCTTAACTGACTTAGGTCTAGCGATAGAAAAACAACAGGCATTCCCCGACCATCACGCGTTTCAAGCCGACGACTTGACTGAATTTGATCAAGATCTTGTTTTAATGACCGAAAAAGATGCCCTTAAGTGCCGACACTTTGCCGATGAACGCTTTTACTTCTTAAAAGTGGAAGCAGAGTTTTCTGATGAGGATTTCTTTAACAAGATAGAGCGACGCTTAAAATTTTGACTTATACTTGATGCTTATTCTGTTCTAACCTTGGGAAAATTATGCACGAATTAATTACCAAAACCCTTGTTTGCCCAATCAGCAAGGCCCCGCTTAAACTAAGCGACGATCGCAACTACTTAATCTGTGAGCAAAATGGTAAAGCCTACCCTATTGAAAATGGCTTACCGATTTTGTTGCCTGAACGCGCTGTGGATAGTGCGACACTGGAAACCCAATCATAACGCGACGTGTTTAATAACCATGGATTCAGCCATCAACAACAATAAAGACCTTGATTTTATCGCCGTCGTGCCTGCTCGTGCTGCCTCTACTCGACTACCGGGTAAGATGCTCGCAGATATTGCCGGCATGCCGATGATTGTACGCACTGCGCAGCAAGCCCAAAAATCAAATGCTCGGGCGGTGTATATTGCAACCGATGACCAAGCAATCTTTGATGTGGTCAGCTCGCACGGCTTCACAGCCCTGATGACCGATCCTAACCACCCCTCCGGTACTGACAGACTGTCCGAAGTTGTTAGGCAGTTGGCTTTACCCGAGGAAACTGTCGTTGTGAATGTACAAGGCGATGAGCCGCTCATTGAACCGGGCTTAATTGATCAGGTGGCCGGCACCCTATTAGGCAATCCTGAGGCGGCCATTGCGACTGCTGCCTACCCTATTCGAGAGCTCGATAAGCTCTTTAACCCCAATGCGGTCAAAGTCGTGTTAAATCAGCATCAGCAAGCGTTGTATTTTTCTCGCGCACCGATTCCATGGGCTCGCGACGCTTTTCAAGGCGACGACAAGCAGCTTCCAAGCAATATGCAGGCCTACCATCACATTGGTCTCTACGCCTATCGAGCGCATTTTTTAACGACTTTTCCGATGCTAGCTCAAGGTTATTTGGAGCAACTGGAATCGTTAGAGCAACTAAGAGCCCTCGAAAACGGCTATAAAATTCAGCTGATGATCACTAATGACGCGCCGGCCCCGGGAGTTGATACAGCCGACGACTTAGAAATGGTTCGTAATTTTTTTTAATATCCTGAGATAGATCACCATCTTTTGTTAGCGCTTGAATTAAACTTGTGCACTGAAGCATTCTTTTAGTTGCAATTATAATTATATTAACTTAGAGGAAAACTTATGCGTTTAATTCTATTAGGCCCTCCGGGAGCAGGTAAAGGCACTCAAGCCAACTACATCACTCAGGAGTTTAATATTCCCCAAATTTCAACCGGCGATATGCTAAGAGCTGCGATCAAAGAGCAAACTCCTTTAGGCTTAGCCGCCAAAGAAGTGATCGATCGTGGTGATCTAGTATCCGATGACATTATCATCGGTTTAGTACAAGAACGCCTCAAAGACGATGATTGTAAAAACGGTTATCTATTTGACGGCTTCCCACGTACGATTCCACAGGCTGACGCACTGAAAGAGTCAGGTGTTGCCTTAGACTACGTCATTGAAATTGATGTACCTGCCGAGGATATCATTGAGCGCATGAGCGGTCGTCGTGTACACCCCGAAAGCGGTCGTACCTACCACACCAAATTCAACCCACCAAAAACAGAAGGTGTGGATGATGTCACCGGTGAGCCCTTAGTTCAGCGCGATGACGACAAGGAAGAAACTGTACGCAATCGCTTAGAGGTCTATCAAAACCAAACTCGTCCACTCGTCGACTACTACTCTAAGTGGGCAGCAGAGGCTGATGCAAATGCACCTAAATACGTTCGTATTGAGGGTGTTGGCAAGGTTGAAGACATTACCAAACAAATTATGGACGCCCTCAAAAGCGATAAGTAATTTAAACAACAACTGAGCAGCAAATTGATAGCGGTTTAGGCTAGAAATATATATTTCATCCTAGTACCGCTATTATTTTTTGACAATACCAAGGAGGAACAATCATGGACATCAAAAATAAAGTCTTTATCGTCACAGGCGGTGCATCAGGCTTAGGTGCCGGCACCGCAAAGATGCTGACAGCACAAGGAGCCAAAGTTATTTTGGCCGATCTCAATGACGAGGCCGGCACAGCCCTTGCTGAGGAGTTAGGACAGCACTATATTCATTGTGATGTGACTAACGAGGCTGACGCCCAAGCCGCTATCGACGCTGCCCTTAGTGCAGGCCCTTTATATGGTTTGATTAACTGTGCCGGCATTGCTCCCGCTGAACGCGTTGTCGGTCGCAATGGTCCGCACGGTTTAGAGAGCTTTCAGCGCGTGATCAATATTAATTTGATCGGCAGCTTCAATATGATCCGCTTAGCCGCTGCCAGCATGGTTGATAATGACCCGCTTGAGACAGGCGAACGAGGTGTCCTGATCAATACCGCCTCAGTTGCTGCTTATGAAGGTCAAATCGGTCAAGCAGCGTATGCCGCTTCCAAAGCCGCTATCGTCGGCATGACCCTACCCATTGCGCGCGATATGGCCAGACATGGCGTACGATGCGTAACTATTGCCCCCGGCATTATGGCTACCCCTATGATTTATGGCATGCCACAGGAAGTCCAAGATGCCTTGGCGGCAGATATTCCATTTCCTTCCCGTTTAGGCGCACCGGAAGACTTTGCCAAATTAGTGCAAAGCATCATCACGAATGAAATGATTAACGGTGAAACTATTCGCTTAGACGGAGCCATTCGTTTACAACCAAAATAATGAGTTTATTCAGATCTGCCGCTACCATTAGTAGCCTCACTTTTTTATCGCGTCTAACCGGATTGGCGCGCGACATCATCATTGCCCGAGCTTTTGGTGCCAGCGCCTTGACTGACGCTTTTTGGGTCGCCTTTAGAATTCCGAATTTACTTCGTCGTCTATTTGCCGAAGGGGCTTTCTCACAGGCATTTGTCCCCATTTTGGGGGCATACAAAGAGCAATACTCAGAAAAAGAAGTCAAACACCTCGTGGACCATGTCGCCTTGATTTTAGGCGCGACATTGCTGCTAGTCAGTTTATTGGGCGCCCTCTTTGCTCCTTTTATCGTGGCTATCATGGCGAGCGGCATCGCCCGCGAAGGTGGGCAACCCTTTGAAGCGGCAGTGTGGATGACTCGTGTCATGTTCCCCTATATCTTCTGCATGTCCTTAGTGGCCTTAGCATCCGGGGTTCTAAATACTTGGCGTAAATTTGCTATACCGGCATTTACACCGATACTATTGAATCTTTCCATGATCGGCGCTGCGATAACACTGGTCAATCAGTTTGAACTTCCCATCTACGCACTAGCCGCTGGGGTGATGATTGGCGGCTTTTTACAGCTAGCGACCCAATGGCTTGCTTTAGCTAACATCGGTATGCTGCCAAAGCCGAGTTTACGCATTGGCGAAGCGTGGAAAAACAGCACCGTGCGTCGTGTTATTAAACTCATGGGACCGGCAACCATCGGGGTCTCTGTGGCTCAAATTTCACTATTAATTAATACTAATATTGCGACTTGGCTACCCGGTGGTAGCGTCAGCTGGCTCTCATTTGCTGATCGCTTGATGGAGTTTCCTACTGCTCTACTCGGCATTGCCCTAGGCACTGTGCTGTTGCCAAGCCTAGCGGCAGCGCATGCCAAGGCAGATCATCTGCGTTATAGCCAATTAATGGATTGGGGCCTGAGGCTAATTTGTTTATTGGGCCTGCCTTGTATGGTGGGTTTAGCCCTCCTCTCTGAGGGCTTAGTAGCTACGTTATTCAATTATGGTGCCTTTAGCAGCCACGACGTTGCCCAAACTCAAGTCGCTGTTATTGCTTATGGTTTCGGGATTTTAGGAATTTTAGCGGTAAAAATACTCGCACCGGGCTTTTATGCCAAACAGGATATTCGCACACCGGTCAAAATCGCCATCATCGTCTTAGTCCTCACCCAACTGATGAATATTGTCTTGGTTCCGCTATTAAAACATAGTGGCCTAGCGCTATCGATTGGCCTGGGGGCTACGATTAATTCCTTGCTGCTATATCGAGGTCTACGCCGTCGCAACATCTACCAACCCAGCGGCGGTTGGTTGACGTTTTTTATACGCCTATTGCCGGCCTTAGCTCTGATGGGTCTATGGCTTATCTTATGTAGTAGCGTCATTAGCTGGGGGCAAGACAGCACCTCGGGGTTAATCTATACATTAAGCCAACAATGGGCCATCTTTGCTTCAGCCAGCTTTGTTATTTGGCGCTTAATCGTGCTTTTTGGGGTCCTATTAGGCAGCGGATTAATTTACTTCATCGCTTTATTTATCAGTGGTTTTAGAATACGTGATTTTCTTAACCGCTAAAGTGAGCCGCTAAATAGCGACCTTAGAAAAAATGTGTAGGTCATCGCTTCGACCCCTGTAGCAGCCTCTAGCAGTGTTCAAGCGACCTACACTGTTCCCTTATACCTACACTAACCCGTTCAAAAGCAGATTAATTACGATAAAAGCAACTAATTCATTGAATTTATTTACTAATGTGCTAAAATCTTTTGCTTACCGTTAGCACAATAATAAGATATCCTAATAAAATACCTTATACTCATACGATATTAATATTATTAGGATAAGTAAGTAGCCTGTCCTTTCGCTACTATCAATTTATTCACGAAGAGAAGAATTCTAGGAAAGTTTTACTACTATGGCAAATACCAATCAAGCTCGCAAACGTGCACGTCAAGCAGCAGCACGTAACAAACACAACTCTAGCTTACGCTCTATGATGCGTACTGCTATCAAGCAAGTGCGTCACGCGATTGATGCCGGCGATCAAACCAAGGCTAACGAAGCATTTGTTAATGCAACTAGCATTATCGATCGCGTTGCTGATAAAAACATCATTCACAAAAACAAAGCAGCACGTCAAAAGAGCCGTTTAGCGGCCGCTGTTAAGGCTATCTCTGCCTAAGAGATTTTAAGCCTTCTCTTCTTCAAAAGGCGCATCATCTGATGCGCTTTTTTGCTTTTAAAAGCAGCGTTAAGCAAGACTTAAAATTTCATTGAATCAAAACTATTTTTAAGCAGCAATTCTTTTGCTTATGTTAAGCTTGACGATTATGACTAGTTAGAGATTTATTCACCATGAGCTCAAAGCAAAGTAATAGTACGATTCGCCACTTTTTACAATTGACCGACCTCACTTTAGACGAGCTAAAGTATGTCCTCAAACGCGCTCAAATTATTAAAAACAAGTTTAAGCGCTATGAACCGCACATGCCCCTTTACGATCGCACCTTAGCGATGGTATTTGAAAAGGCCAGTACACGCACCCGCGTTTCTTTTGAAGCCGGCATGTACCAAATGGGCGGCTCTGTGATTAACCTCACCTCAAATGACTCCCAATTAGGTCGCTCCGAACCGATTGAGGACACAGCAAGAGTCGTGTCACGCATGGTGGATATCGTGATGATTCGTACCTTTGGCCAAGAGCGACTTGAGCGCTTTGCTCACCACTCTCGCGTCCCGGTGATTAATGGCTTAACCAATGAGTTTCACCCGTGTCAGATTCTAGCTGATGTACTGACCTTTATTGAAAAGCGCGGTGATATTGAGGGCAAGGTAGTCACTTGGATTGGTGATGCCAATAACATGTCATATACCTGGCTACAAGCAGCACAAATGCTTAACTTCAAACTCCACATATCCGCTCCCAAGGGCTATCAATTAGACCCTGCCCGTATCCAAGGAATTCCTCAGGAGTTTTATCAAGAGTTTGACAACCCGCTCGATGCCTGCGTGGGCGCAGACCTAGTGACGACAGACGTCTGGACCAGCATGGGTTACGAAGAAGAAAATGAAATCCGCCGTCGCGCCTTTGCTGACTGGCAAGTAGACAATCAGCTCATGGCTCGCGCCAAGCCCGACGCTCTCTTTATGCATTGCCTGCCCGCCCACCGCGGCGAGGAAGTGACCGCTTCAGTGATTGACGGTCCTCAGAGTGTCGTTTGGGACGAAGCAGAAAACCGCATGCATGCTCAAAAAGCATTGATGGAGTTCTTGCTGTTAGGTCGTTTAGACGAAGAGGAAAACGCGTAAACTACGCGCTAACCAAGAGCGACATGGCAATACAGAGGTTTACCGAGCATGGTGAGCCTCTTTTTTTGTCCCACCACCCGTAGCAACCGACTAAACCGGATAAAAACCCATTTTAAGTTTAGAAAACACCAGCGTAAAACGAGTTCCCTCAATCTGAGGTCGGGTAAATAGGCTTAATTCTGTTCCATGCGCTTTCGCAATTTCTTTAACGATAGCAAGACCTAAGCCTGCACCGGCCGTATCGTTACTATTACCTCTAAAAAACATCTCAAAAGGCATATGCTCGTCTCGAGTCTCAATGCCACAGCCATCATCCTCAACGATCAAACTTAACGGTCCGGTTTTTACGGCAATGGTGACAAGCGTAGCGCCTTTAGCGTATTTAAGAATATTATCTAATAAATTTGCCAACAACTCTTCAAGCAACATCGGATCAGCCTCAACCAAAAGCTCCTTATCGGCTAATTGACGACCAATCGCCGTTGACGCAAAGAGACCCCTAGTAGGCCCAACAAATTGCAGCTCAATGCCCGCACGACGCATTTTAGGAACCCATTTAGAGCCCACTTCCATCGCCCAATCTGCCAAGTCAATACGTGTAAAACTATCTTTAATACGCTGACCGGATTCTGCTTTGGCCAAAAGCAACAACTGCTCACCCAAATGAATTAAACGATCTGAAATCTGATGGATACGCTCAGCGCGCTGACGCACATCAGGACTGTAATCCTGGCCTAACATCAACTCTGACTCCATACGTAACGCAGTCAAAGGTGTACGAAATTGATGAGACGCATGGTAAACAAAACGGCTTTGAGCCTGCATGGCCTCCTGCAAATCAGCTAATAATAAATTGGTACGCTCCACCAAAGGCTTCAACTCAGTAGGCAGATTCTCCACCTCGATGGGCGATAAGTCATCATAACTACGCTGCGAGAGCTGCTGACCCACCTCTTCGATCGTATGTAGCGCCTTACGCACAAAATAAGTCACTGCGACCGCACCAATTAAAAAGAGGAATACCTGACTGACAACTACTAATAAAAATAAATTATTGTCATTCACTGCGCCGGTTGAAACGGTTCGGACTAAACCCCATGTCAGGAGCCAATCCACAAAAACCACCAACACCAGACTCACAGCAAGAAATTTAATCAGCTGCCCAAATAAACTGTCACTTTTAGCAAAAGACCACCAACGACTTCTTTTTACCGATGACTTGTGTTTAGAAAAATCCGCCATGACTAGCTATCTGCAGCATGATCCAACAAATAACCGAAGCCGCGAATGGTATGAATTTCCACATTAATCCCCTCTAAGCGCTTACGCAAGCGATAAACGTATACCTCAATGGCATTGTCACTCACCTCTTCCTCAGAAGCTGATAAGGTCTGTACCATCTGCTGTTTAGTGACCACATGACCTGCTCGAGCCATGAGGCGCTCTAACAAGGCATACTCACGCATGGATAAGCTTAAATGCTGACCCTTATAAAGCACCTCGCGATTAGCCAAATCAAGGCTTAAATCACCCACTCTGAGGACATCACTTATCTGCCCCTCTGCGCGACGACTCAAAGCCCGCAAACGCGCCGCCAGCTCCTGCAACTCAAAGGGCTTAGTCAAATAATCATCCGCCCCCGCATCTAAGCCCTCTACCCTATCAACTAGGCTATCGCGTGCAGTTAGGCTCATCACGAACATATCCATTTTATTTTGACGAATATTACGTAAAACCTCTAAACCACTAATATCAGGAAGATTTAAATCAAGAATCATCAGGGCATGTCGTTTTTTGTAGGCTAACTCGAGCGCTTCACTACCGCACTGAGCCCAATCAACCTCATAGCCCTCACGAGACAAAAACTCGCTTAATGAGCTTCCTAAAAAAACATCATCTTCTACCAACAATAATCGCATAGCCTATCCCCTGTTCAAGATACAGTTGATTATACGCCCTAAGTGCAGTGAGAGAAAACGAGGGAGAAAATAAGAAAGTGCTGCAGTATGCAGACACCCAACGCGCCAACTTTTGCATACCAATCTAATTTTAGGCATAAAAAAAGCAGCTATCTAAATGACTTA
Source organism: Oligella ureolytica DSM 18253 (assembly GCF_000373745.1). Classification (GTDB taxonomy): domain Bacteria; phylum Pseudomonadota; class Gammaproteobacteria; order Burkholderiales; family Burkholderiaceae_B; genus Oligella; species Oligella ureolytica. The sequence goes on from NZ_KB892281.1 coordinate 44,997, forward strand.
GATGCTGCAATTTTTAGAGCACTTGATGGAAATCTTGGTGGGTGCTACAGGGGTCGAACCTGTGACCTACGCCTTGTAAGGGCGCCGCTCTACCAACTGAGCTAAGCACCCATCTGTGCTGAACTAAAGATATAATTATAGGTAGCTTTTAGACTTCTGGCAAGCCCTTTTTGTCATTTATTCGTAATTTGATGTTTATATGACAAAAAAGCTACAAAAGCACAACATAAACACAACACATTGATTATATTCTTGCCAAACGCCAGAGCATATAGACAAATAAAAAGCTCGATATATACATATCGAGCTTTTTTAAAAGATACTAAGTGGATTACTTAGTATTAACAGCATCTTTAAGTGCTTTACCTGGACGGAACTTAGGAACGACCGCTTCAGGAATTTGAATCTCTTTACCGGTCTGTGGATTACGGCCGGTACGTGCTGCGCGAACTGAAGTATCAAATGTACCAAAACCGATCAACGTAACTGGCTCACCAGCTTGTAAAGTAACTTTTACTTGGTTGATCAGTGCGTCTAATGCGCGGCCGGCAGCAGCTTTAGAGATTTCAGCTTCGTTAGCGATTGCTTCGATTAACTCTGTCTTATTCATTCAGGTAACCCCTTATTTAATTAATATTGTGAAATAGTGAAAATTGCGACAGTTATATAGTGTATATATGTATGTCTACCGCGACTAGCACTATAGTCTCTAGAAATCAGCAGCTTGTCAAGAAAAAATTACTACAACAAGCTACTGGATACGGTAATCACAGAAACTCACCACACTTCAATGTGACTCCTTGACTTATACCTTTAATCTTAGGTCATTATGCAGTCTTCAAGCTATATATAATAATTCAAAGCTTGCGCAAAATCACCAATTAAATCGTTTTCATTCTCAATTCCAAGGGAAACCCTTAGTAAACCGTCTGCAATTCCCATCATCCGGCGTTTTTCAGGGCCCATTTCGTGATAAATCGTCTTCGCAACCGGCAGACTTAAGGTACGTGTATCACCTAAATGTGTTGCCAATAAAACGATATTTAAGCGATTTAAGAAATCAATGCAATCAATCTGTGGCTGCAATTCAAAGGCTAAAAGACTACCGAAGCCCCTATCCGCAAACAACGCTTTTGCTCTTTCGTGTTGTGGATGAGACGCTAAGCCGGGATAGCTGACAGAGACCACGCCGGGGTGCTGCTCCAAAAAAGTCGCCAACGCTAAAGCATTGGCACAGCTTCGCTCCATGCGCATTTCAAATGTTTCTGCTCCGATGGCAATACGTTGTGCCGCATCAGCACTTAAGGTCGCTCCCATATCGCGCAATCCTTTTTTACGAATCTGTAGCAACCCCCAGTTCTTAGCATCACCACTTTGGTAGTCTTCATAAATATTAGGATAGTGAGACCAATCAAACAGCCCGGTATTAGTCACGGCACCGCCAAGAGCATTAGCATGGCCACAAATTATTTTAGACAAGGAATTCATGACCAAACCTGCCTTAACCTCCTTACCCTTTAGTAAATACGGTGTGGTCATTGTGTTATCAAGCACATACAAAAGCTGTTGCTCTTCACACAACTCACCAATCGCTGCCAAGTCCACAAGTTGTGTGCCCGGGTTTGCAATCGTTTCCATAAACACCATGCGTGTATTAGGGCGAATAGCTGCTCTCACCTGCTCAATATCACGCGCATCGACCTGCGTCACCTCAACACCTAAACGCGCTAGGTTCATTAATAAACTATTGGTATTGCCAAAAATAAACTGGCTGCTGATGATATGATCACCCGCCTTTAATAGGGTATAAAAGATCGCTGTCAACGCCGCCATACCGGTGGCAAAACTGCACGTCCCAACGCCACCTTCCATTTGGTCGATTGTCTTTTCTAAGGCAGCTGTGGTGGGTGTGCCTTGGCGCGCATAAGAAAAGCCGGGACGACCTTGGAAAACGGCAACCAAGTCATTTGCATCGTCATAGGCATACTGACTTGAGGTATAAATCGGTTTGTGTACCGCGCCATTTTCTACGCCCTGGCGGCGCTCTGCGTGAACCAATTGGGTGGTTAATCCATATTCTTCCATTTTTTTCTCTGGATACAAAAATAAATAACTAAAAACTGACTAACTGATTGAAGCGCCTAAGGAGGCATTAAGACTTACGTTGGCGTACTGTCTCATACAGACAAACAGCGCTCGCTACACTGACATTGAGACTCTCTACGGTACCCGCCATCGGTATATTAACCAACTCATCGCAGGTTTCTTGGGTAAGACGTCGCATACCCTCTCCTTCGGCCCCCATCACCCAAGCCATCGGGCGCTTAGCCTCAACCGAGTGCAAATCACCCTCGGCCTGATCGGAGGTGCCGACGAGCCAGATATCGCGTTCTTTTAAAGCTCGCATCGTGCGCGCTAAATTAGTGACGGTAATATAGGGCACGGTCTCGGCTGCACCACAAGCCACTCGCCTAACCGTTGCATTGAGACCAACGGCTCGATCTTTGGGCGCAATCACGGCATGCACACCAGCCGCATCGGCTGTACGCAAACACGCACCTAGGTTATGCGGATCGGTGACACCATCTAAAATCAACAAAAGTGCCGGCTCTTCTAATACGTCCAACACCTCATCAACGGTAACTGCCAATGGGGTGTGCGCTGCAAAAGCAAGCACGCCTTGGTGACGCATACCATTAGCCAACTCGTCCAAACGCTCGTTGGGTACGGCCTGTAATTTAAGCCCTGCGGATTGTGCTCGATCCACCAACTGCTGCATACGCTTGTCGCGCCTCTTTTGATCATAATAAATCGTTTTAATTGATTCAGGATGATGACGTACACGGGCCTGTACCGCATGGAAGCCCGCTAAAATTTGTTGTTCACTCATAGTGTATTTACTACTTTTTAAATAAAAACCTGTCCTAACTGATTAATACTGACGCACTAAACCTTAGCGTGATTTATAGGCTGTCTTTTTTGATTTTGCGGCCATCTTTTTCTTCGCTGCCTGTCGTTGCGCCGCTCTACGTTGCTTAGCCGTGGTACCTCGTAAGGCTTCAGGCTTTGGTTTAGCTGCTTTTTTGTAACGCTTGGCAGGCTCCTCGGCACCACGCTGAATCTCGCGCTGAACGGCCTCAAAACTCAAGGGATTTTTGACCAAGGCAAAATCAATACGACGCGCTTCTAAGTCGACCCGAGTAATCTGCACATGCACCTCATCCGTCAAGCGATAACGCTTACCGGTACGCTCGCCGCGCAACTCATGCATCGACTCATTGTATTGGAAGTACTCACTGCCCAACTCAGAAATATGCACCAAGCCCTCGACGTAGAAATTATCCAAGGTCACAAATAAACCGAAATTGGTCACTCCAGTCACCTTGCCACTAAAAACCTCACCGATATGCTCACGTACATACCAGCATTTAAGCCAAGCCTGTACATCATAAGAAGCTTCATCGGCACGGCGTTCGTACGCAGACAAGACAACACCTAGACGCTCCCACACACTGTGCTCATATTCTTTGAGAGGCTCACCCGGCGCTCGTTCTAAACCCTCGACCTTGGGCATGTACTTACGGCGCTTCAACTGCGCTTTAATAACGCGGTGATTTAATAAATCCGGATACCGCCTAATCGGTGAGGTAAAGTGCGTATAACTCTTATAAGCTAAACCAAAGTGCCCTGAATTTTCAGGCGTATAAATAGCCTGTGACATCGATCGCATGATCATGGTTTGAATCACTTCATAATCATCACGTGCCTTAACGGCATTTAATAACTTAGAAAAATCCAAACTACTCGGCTCATCTCCCCCGCCTAAGGTCAAGCCCATACCGCGCAAATACTCACGTAGCTGGCCTAATTTCTCCGGGGTAGATCCCTCGTGCACACGATACAAACCGAGTCGATTGGTACGGGTCAAAAAGTCTGCAGCGCAGGTATTTGCTGCCAACATAAACTCTTCAATTAAGCGGTGCGCATGATTACGATGTAAGGGCTCAATACGCTCAATCTTACCCATGTCATTACACACAATTTGCGTTTCAACCGTATCAAAATCTAAGGCACCACGATTAGCCCGTTGCTGTGCAAAAAGCTGATATAAATCATAGAGCTCTAACACCTGATCCCTAACCACGGCTAACTCACGCGCAGTCGGTCCATCAGGTTGTTGGATAATATCCCACACCTGTGTGTAGGTCGTCCGCGCATGTGAGCAAATAACCGCCGGATAAAACTGATAGCCCTGTACGGTACCGGCATAAGCACCGGTTGCGTGCACCAACATATCGCACACTAAAGCCAAACGGTCCTCATCGGGGTTTAAAGAGCAAATACCGTTAGAAAGACTCTCGGGCAGCATCGGAATCACCCGTCGTGGAAAATACACACTGGTTCCACGCTCGATGGCATCATCGTCAATCGGTTGACCCGGTTGAACATAGTGAGAAACATCGGCAATCGCCACTAATAAACGCCATGCTTGCTTAGTGCCTTTACCGCTTGGTACCTCAGTCAGTTCACCATAAATTGCATCATCAAAATCTCGTGCATCCTCACCATCAATGGTGAAAAATGGTAAATCGCGTAAATCAACCCTACCCTGTAAATCAGCAGCCATCACGTGGGAGGGAAGCTTCGCCGCTTGTGCAAGCGTCGCTTCAGAAAATTGATGCGGTACGTCAAACTTACGTACGGCAATCTCAATTTCCATACCAGGATCGTCAATCTCACCGAGCACCTCTGTGATCTTGCCCTGTGGCGGCACATGGCGACTCGGCTGGCGAATAATTTCGCAGGCCACGACTTGGCCATGCTCAGCACCCGCCAAATCCCCAGGAGCAATATACACATCGTGCTTGATACGTTGATCTTCAGGAACGACGACAAAATGCCCATTTTCATTGAGCACACGCCCCACTAAGGAGCTGGTGCTACGTTCCAATACCTCAACGATACTGCCTTCCAGTTTGCCCTTATAGCTGCCGGTGGGATTAACTCGCACACGGTCACCATGCAGTACTTTACGCATCTCAATCGGCGGCAAATACACATCCGGAAGCTCTTTATTGTCCGGAATAAAAAAGCCAAAACCATCACGATGACCTTGCACCTTACCCTCTAAAATCGCGGGATTGGATTTGACCATATGCCAAGTGCCGGCGCGGTTGGCCAATTGCCCATCACGCACCATCGCAGTCAACCGTCGCTGAAGCCCGATTAAGGTAGCCTCTCGCTCAATCTTGAAGTGCTCAACGAGCATCTCTGTCGTTAAGTCATCACCCTGACTTCGGAAAAAAGCCAGAATATCCTCACGCATCGGCACATCAGGATCATAAGCGGATGCTTGATCACCAGGCACTAATAAAATAGGAATGTTGGCGTCTGAATCTTGTCTGCGGCTGCTCACAATAATCCTTGTGGTTTGTTTATAAAAGATAAAGCATGAATCTCTATGATAAGTGAAAAGCCACTGTGGTTGAACCTTAAGGTGTCGTCACGCTAAGAAAACTTAAAATTTATCCCATAGGTAGCGTATAACCATCAAAAAACACACCGCCACAATAATCGGACGTATCAACCGGGCGCCATGGCTAACCATCACCTTTGAGCCGATGGTCGCTCCGATCACCTGTCCGAGCATCATCGCAACACCAACCGACCAGACGACCTTACCGCCCAACATAAAGACCACTGCTGAGGCAATATTACTGGCAAAGTTAAAAGCCTTGGCTTTGGCCGTGGCTTGGACAATTTTCTCACCACGCAAAGCGACATTGGCTAAAGAGAAAAAAGAACCGGTACCCGGACCGAATAATCCATCATAAAAACCAATCACCAGCACCACCGTCGTGTTAAACGGTTTTTCTGCCATGCGCGGTTTACGCTCTACCGCACCTGCACCTTTTACCAGTAAAAAGTAGAGACCAATAAGTACCAACACGATAGGAATCACAATATCCAGCACCGCCACATTAAGCTGTTGTACTAATAAGGTACCGAGCGCAGCACCAATTAACGACATAATAAAGGGCAAGCGAATATTTTCCAGCTTAATCAAACGCCCCCGGAACATGTTCAAGGTCGCCACCATGGTGCCGAAGGAACTTTGGATTTTATTGGTTGCCAGTGCCTGAATGGGCGGTAAGCCGCTTAATAGTAAGACCGGCACGGTAATTAAACCACCACCCCCGGCTAAGGTATCAATAAAGCCCGCCAACATGGCGATGCCAAATAAAATCAGCAGCATTTCCCACGATAAAACAAAATCCATTTATTCCTACCTAGCATTAAAAAACCCACCACCCAATTGAAAAATCATTAGGTGATGGGTAAACAACCCAAACTCAAACTTAAGCGTTTAACTTAGCCGCAATAGATAATGTCCTACGTGCCTGATGCTGAACCGATGCTTTGAGCTCATCAGTCAAGCCATTACCATCAGCCGTGGCAGACGCTCCGTAGGGATTACCACCCGATGCATAAATCACGCTGTCGCTATAACCCGGCGGTACGATAATCGCTCCCCAGTGCATCATAATCGTGTAAATCGATAATAAGGTCGCCTCCTGACCGCCATGCGCATTTTGTGCAGAGGTCATCGCACTGACTACCTTATTGACTGTTTTGCCGGCAGCCCATAAGCCACCCTGCTCATCAATAAACTGCTTCATCTGTGCAGCCAATACACCGAAGCGAGTCGGTGCGCTCCAGATAATCGCATCAGCCCACGCCAGATCGTCACGCGTGGCGACCGGTATGTCTTGCGTTGCATCAACATGCTCACGCCACGCCGGATTAGAATCAATCGCCGCATCCGGCGCCAATTCTCTCACCTTAAGTAAACGCACCTCGGCACCCGCTGCTTTTGCCGCTTCCTCTGCCCAACGAGCCATTTGATAGTTATGACCGGTTGAGCTGTAATACACAATTACCAACTTGGTTGTAGACATAAATAGTCCTCCGCTTTTACTGATTGAAAAGACACCAACTACTGGATTGACATCCAATTTCATTCTACCCCTATCGCTCGGCAATTAGTAGACTAATCAGTCATTACCCTTAGTCTCATCACACCCCGGCAAGGCTCGGCTCCACACCTGATCAGAAGCCTCTTTTATTGCCTCTTCACACGTCTGCATATGCCATGTCGTATCTGCGGAAAGATTTAAAATATGCGTATGATGCGCCAATAAGGTACTCCGATGACCGACACTGATTAAGCGCATAGTCGGTAAGCGCTCACGAATCAGCTTATACATATAATATTCGAGCCCTTCATCCATGGCTGAGGTAGCCTCATCTAAAAACACCACATCAGGCTTGGTCAACAGCATACGACCAAAAGCTACTCGTTGCTGCTCACCGAGCGATAAGATGTGCATCCAATGATTAACCTCATCAATACGGTGCACTAAATGACCAAGATTCACTAGTTCAAGCACCTTAAGCGCTTCTTCACGGGCATTTTCCGGCGCATGATAAGGATAGTACAGAACATCAATCAAGTGGCCTTCGGGCAGATACGGTTTTTGTGAAAGAAATAAGGCCTCTTCTTTAGGGCAAGTAATCTCACCTTCGGCATAAGGCCATAAACCGGCTGCCGTACGTAAAATCGTCGTTTTTCCCGTGCCGGATGGACCACGGATTAATAACGCCTCACCCGGCTGCACATCAAAACCCAGCTCTTTTACTAGGACACGGCCATTTGGGGTCGTAATGGTGACATTAGATAAAACAACCTCATTGCCTTTTTTCACAACCTCCGGATGCGGCAGATCCTCAGCATCATCCAATGCATCCATAAACTGAGTTAAACGGTCTAAGACTGCTTTAAAGCCGGCAAAATCATCATAGGCAGTACGAAAGAATGATAAATTACCTTGTAAATTATCAAAGGCATTGGACGTTTGAATCATCGCCCCCAGAGTAATTTGACCCGAGAAGAAACGCGGTGCCTGCAAAATAAACGGAAAAATAACCGCCGTTTGCGACACAATAAAGTTAAAGCCCTGGAACTTTAGAGAACGGTAAACGATATTCCACACGTTTTCAATCACGCCCTTAAAACGCTGCGTTAATTTAAAGCCCTCAACCTTTTCACCACCATAGAAAGCGACGCTCTCGGCATACTCACGCACTCGGATCAATGAATAACGATAATTCGCATTTAAACGCTCATCAAGGAAATTCAGGCGAATCAACGGTCGACCGATTTTAAAGGCAAAGACAGTGGCAATCAGCACATAGACAAAGAGGATAAACACCAGCCCTTTGGAGAGTTCAACGCCAAAGACATTCATTGGGCCTGACAAATTCCAAAGGATCACGGTAAACGCAACAGCGGACACCATACTGGTGATTAACCCCAGCACAAGACTAAGTGAGGTCCCCACAAAGCTTGCCACATCCTGCTGAATACGCTGATCGGGGTTGTCGACCTGATGCTTCAGGAAGAACAAACGATAATAGTTTTTGTTGCGCAACCACTTGCCCAGCACCCGTTCGTTGAGATCCTCACGCCAACGAATAGTGAATGCCTGCTGCATGTACATTGCAATCAGTGAACGAAAAATATGGATAATCGCCAACACCGCAAAAACCACGATCTGAATCCAAAAGGTCGACTCATCCTTATCCTGAAGTGCGGTATACATGTTGTTATACCAATTGGAAAACAGCACACTCACACGCACACCGAATAAACTCAAAAAGAGAATAACGGCAAAGTTCAGAATAGCTAAAGGATTTTTGATCGGGTTAAAATACGTGTAGGCAATCTGCCAAAACTGACTGGCCCATCGTGTTGTCCGAATTAGGAGATAGCCAATCACAACCATCAAAACAATCGAGATGGTAAAGGCTACGCCAACCCACGCCATGCTATCAATAAACTCTTTATACCAATTCATACTATCCTTCTGTGCTTACATTCGGGCGATCAAATTAATAGGCAAGTAAAAATTCTACCTTATTTAAGGCACGCTAAGCCCCTAAGCGTTAAAATCAAAGAATGTCACTGATCAAATTTAACATTCAAAGCTATCAGAACAACCATGAGTCACACTAACTGTTTACGACGGCAAGCGCTAGACGCTTTACTATTGCCCGATCCTTGCTCCAAAGTTACTGCCGTTGAAAGCATTAATTTAGAGGGCGATTATTTTATTGATACGGAGGCTGATTATCAGGCCATCGCCGCGCGTGCGCCAATCCCCGGCCGCCCGGTTAAACCGACATTGGTTGACCCTAAAACCGTTGGCATGCGTTCGGTACAAACACCGGAAGGTCGTGCCACCTTACTCCATGCCATTGCTCATATTGAATTTAATGCCATCAACCTGCATTTGGATATTGTGTGGCGCTTTCCTCATCAGAGTAAAGCGTTTTATATCGATCGGATTAACGTAGCCAAAGAAGAAGCCAAACACTTTCGCCTCTTAAGGCAGCGCTTAGGTGCCATGGGTTACGATTATGGTGCGTTTACAGCCCATAATGGCCTTTGGGAAATGGCCGAAAGAACTGAGAATGATTTATTGGCCCGCTTAGCCTTGGTCCCCCGTACACTGGAAGCTCGCGGCCTTGATGTGACTCCTGCGATACAGCAACGATTAGCACAGGTCGGTGATGACAAAAGTGTCGCCATACTGGATATCATTTTAGAAGAAGAAATCGGTCATGTTGACATAGGTAATCGGTGGTATGTGTCTGAGTGCCAATCACGCAATCTGGACCCCATTGAAACCTACGCCGCTTTAATCGACCAATATGCGGTTACCAGCTTACGCGGCCCGTTTAACAAAGAAGCCCGCAAGCAAGCCGGCTTTAGCGATGGGGATCTCGCTTGGCTTGAATCACTCGAACAACACAGTAAAAAACGCTAAAAATTTTAATTACGGAACCACTATGCAAGAATCAACTACCGCTCCAAAAAATGCCCTTATCTTAGGCGCAGGCATCATCGGTTTGTGCAGCGCTTATTACCTACAACAGGCCGGATTTGATGTCACCGTCATTGATCAGGAAAATGAGGTAGGTCATCAAACATCTTTTGCCAACGGCGCTCAACTTTCCTATTCCTATGTCGCACCGTTAGCCGCACCCGGCGTGCTCAGTCAGGTGCCTAAGTGGCTATTAAACCCTCATGCACCAATGCGCATGAAGCCTTCTCTCAATCCGGCAGATATTTGCTGGGGCATCCGCTTTGCCAAGGCCTGCACCGCAGAACAAAGTCTCCAAACGACTAAAGAGTTACTCAGTCTTTCGTTTTTAAGTCGTGATTTATTTCATCAGCTTTTTGAAGAAATCAAGGATGTTGACTTTGACCGTCCCGGCAAGCTGGTTATTCATCGTGACCAAGCGCACTTTCAATCCGCGGTAAAACAACTGGACATTCAGCGCACCTTAGGCTGTGAACAAGAGGCCTTAACAACTGAGCAATGTATCGAAAAAGAGCCGGCCCTCGCTCCTCTGCGCTCAGAAATTGTCGGCGGTATCTGGACACCTAGCGAAGAGGTAGTGGATAGTTATAAATTATGCTTGGCCATTCGCAAAAATCTTGAAGCTAAAGGTGTGACATTTTTATTAGGTCAACGCATACACGCCCTCAGTACCGTAACAACAAGCAGCTCAGGCACGAGTGCTCAAGACATAGAGGTAGTCTTGGCAGATGGACAGCGCTTAACAGCAGACGCCATCGTAGTCGCCTTAGGTTCTTTTGCCAATGAACTATTAAACCCAATTAAAGTCAATATACCTGTGGGTCCACTAAAGGGCTATAGCTTGACCTTAGAGATTGAGGATGAGCAGCAAGCACCTTATGTGAGTATTACCGATTATGAGCGCAAAGTCGTTTATGCTCGCATCGGCAATCGACTACGAATCGCCGGTATGGCGGATAGAGTTGGTTTAGACAAAAGCCTTGACCCTAAGCGCATCAGCACCTTAATGGCTGAAGCTAAAAAGCTCTTCCCCGGTGCCGGTAATTACGCTAATGCCACGCAATGGGCCGGTTTACGACCGGCAACACCAAAAGGTAAACCGATTATTGATAAAACACAGTATGGCAATCTGTGGCTCAATGTCGGTCACGGTGCTTTGGGCCTTACCCTTGCCAGCGGCTCCGGCAAGGTTTTAGCAGATAGGATCATCGGTAAGACACCGAGCATCTCTGCTGCTCCCTTTAGGCAATCTGAAGCCTAAACTTAAGGATCACGTTATTTATGTTAAAAAATATCTTACTAAGTATTGTTATTTTTGCGGTTGTACTTATCGCCCTGACCTTTGGTGAAAAAACCTTCAATGTGTTTGCAGAGTGGCTTTATGAGTTAACCGGCATTGCAGTGATCAATCTACAATCACTTTATATGAGTATCAAAGGCTATGTGCTGGACGATCCGTTTAAAGTCGTGGTGGCACTCATTATTACCGCGATTATTTGCTTTTGGCTCTTTAAAAATAATGGCGCTAAGCTCAACGAAGAAGGTACACCACGCAAAATAGCGATTATCTTAGCCATCTTTTTAGGTTGGTTGGGCGTACATCGTTTCTATCTCAACCAACTCATCACGGGTTTGTTGTATTTAATTATTTCTCAAATCTTCTTACCACTCGCTGTTATCCTCAGTCTCATAGATGCAGTTCGATATTACTCCATGAGCGAAGTAGACTTTCAGAAAAAGTTTAAGCCCTAACCCAACACACCAAGAGGAATAGCACCAATGTCTACCGACAAAACCAGTTTTACAATTAGCGATATTACCGTTGATCACCGCTCCATTAGTAAAGCAGAATTATTTAAAGCTTGGACTTGGTTATTGCCTGCGCAATTAGAACCTATTTTTATCACCATTTTTGGCGATGCTTTTTTAATTGACCCACAGTCATCTGAAGTCTTTTTTCTAGACACAGTCGATGGAGACTTAGAGCCTATCGCTGATAATTTAGCCGAGTTTACCGAGCTGTTAGAAAACAACATCGACTTTATTAAAGACTACTTTAGTGTTGCTCCGTGGCTCTTACACAAAGATAACATTCTTGACGGCCAAGACATGCCACAAGGCATGGTATTTAACTACCTAACACCTTTTGCTCTCGGCGGTGAAGCAGAATTAGACAATATCGCGCTTTTCCCGCTACAAGAGTATTTTGATATGAGTGGCGAATTTTGGGAACGCATGCAGGATCTTGAAAAAGCAGTGGCCAAGGAGCTGGACGCCGTCGGAGAGGATGAGGTGTATCAATTTTCGTCTGAATCAGACAGTCCGGATAATCCGACAAAGCACTAGCCGGACGAGTTCATATTTAATTAAGGCCGGGGGCGCTACAGCTATCAGTGAGCGGCCCCTAGCTTTGTTGACCAATCAAGCCACATCTAAGCCAATATCCAATATCGGTGCGCTATGCGTGATCCAACCGATGGCTATTTGATTCACCCCCTGTTGCGCGATGGCTATGGCAGATTCCGGTGTGACCCCACCGCTGGCCTCACTAATCGCTCGCCCGTCAATACGGCGAACTGCTTCAGCTAACTGCTCAAGCGACATATTATCCAATAAAAGTACATCAACACTTAACGCTAAAGCCTCATCAAGCTGCTCCAAGCTATCCACCTCAACCTCAATCTTTACTAAATGACCGACTGCCGCTCGCGCACGCTCAACCGCTAACGTCAGACTACCGGCAACGGCAATATGATTATCCTTAATCAGCACCGCATCATCTAAGCCAAATCGATGATTACGCCCCCCACCGACACGCACGGCATACTTTTCTACTGCTCTTAAGAGTGGCGTCGTCTTGCGGGTACACGTCACATAGCAGTTGTACTCAGCAATACTGTCCGCTATTTGAGCGGTAATCGTGGCTACACCACTAAGATGGCAAAGAAAATTTAAAGCTGTACGCTCAGCCGTTAGCAATGCACGCGCAGGTCCAGCTACTCGAGCGATACGACTACCCTTCTCCAAACGTGCACCATCTACCAACAGCGGCTCAAACACCACCTCTTTATCCATCAATTGAAAAGCTAGACGCGCAAGATCAGAACCGGCCAAAACACCCGGACGACGAGCCACCAGAAACAGCTCTGAATAACAATCAGCGGGAATAATTGCATGACTGGTGATATCGCCGGCACGCCCCAAGTCCTCTGCCAAGGTAGCTCGCACGATCGGCTCAATTAACAAATCGGGTAAGGGGGGCACTGAGGCGACGGGATTTATCTGTTGATTCATGTCATTTATCTATCATCATTTTACTTATACTCAAATATAGCATAACATATACTCATTTTAAGCAATAATCATTTATGAGGAGAATTTCATGCTTAATCAACAAGAAAAAGTAACACCACGTAGTGAATTAATTCATCGAATCAAGCAGTTATTAAAACAGGAAAATGCCGTACTGGTGGCACACTATTATGTTGCCCCAGAGATACAAGATCTGGCATTAGAAAGTGGAGGCTGTGTCGGTGACTCCTTAGAGATGGCACGCTTTGGTCGTGAGCACCCGGCCACCACAGTAGTGGTTGCAGGTGTCCGATTTATGGGCGAAACAGCCAGTATTCTCAGTCCTGAAAAACGCATTCTAATGCCAAGTTTAGAAGCCACCTGCTCTTTAGACCTCGGTTGCCCCGCTGATAAATTTGCCGATTTCTGCGCACAACACCCGGATCGTACCGTCGTCGTTTATGCCAATACCAGTGCCGCCGTCAAAGCACAGGCAGATTGGGTTGTTACTTCCTCTGTCGGACTGGATATCGTCGCCAGCTTACACGCCAACGGCGAGAAAATTCTTTGGGCACCCGATCGACATCTCGGCAGTTATATACAGCGAGAGACCGGCGCTGACATGCTACTTTGGCATGGTGATTGTATTGTTCATGATGAATTCAAAGGACTGGAGTTAGAGGCATTACGCCGACAACATCCGGACGCCAAAGTACTAGTACATCCCGAAGCACCGGAGTCTGTCGTGCAGCAAGCTGATGTGGTAGGCTCTACCACGCGCCTAATCAAAGCCAGCACCGAACTTGATGCTACCCATTTTATTGTGGCAACTGATCAGGGGATTTTGCATGAAATGCGTAAACAGGCACCAAACAAAACGTTTCTTGCTGCGCCCACCGCCGGTGAAAGCGCCAGCTGCAAAAGTTGTGCATTTTGCCCTTGGATGGCAATGAATGAATTGGACAAACTGGCCTCTGCATTAGAAAGCGGTTTGAATCAAATTACTGTGGACCCTGCACTAGCTCGTGCCGCTCGCCTACCCATTGAACGCATGTTGAATTTTTCCGCTCAACAGCAACGAAGAGTACGAAGTAGCGGTAATATTGAAAATGACATGGAGCTCTATCAGCATGTCGGTGCAGTATGATGGCTGCCACGCGCCTCACACGCTAATAGCGAGCGAGGGGTAGTTTAGAACTGGCCGTCGAGTGCTCGAGTATGACATCTTCTCGAAATCGAAAGAGCTTAGGCGGCCTACCACTAACGACTTCAGCTAAATCGCCGGTTTCTTCAATTAAGTTTTGCTGCTCAATCAAACGCCTAAAATTCTGCTTATGCAAAATGCGCCCGGCTAAAGACTCAATCACCGTTTGCAATTGCAATAAAGTAAAGGTTGGCGGCATCAACTCAAAAACCACCGGACGATATTTAATTTTAGCGCGCAAACGCATCATACCCGTGGCCAGTATGCGTCGCTGGTCAAAGCGCATAGGACGGCCTAAAAGATGATCGCGGTGACCTTCCAACCACCGTTGCTCATCTAAATCATGAAACTGCTCTTTCTCATAAAGAATCTTATCACGCAGCGCTTCAGGCACTAACCCCGCCTCATACAGCAACTCATAACGCGGTAGCACCAAATCTTCATTCCACTTAAAGTCGCCCAATCCATAGGCTAATTGGACACGCTGCTGTCGATGAATGGACTGTGCCGGTGTCTCTGATTGTGCAACCCACGCTAAAAGCTGAGGCTCTATATGATCGCTCAATAAGCTCGGCTTACCATGACGCCAGTCCTCCCAGGGAAAATAGTCATAGCACCGCTGCCAACTGACCTCATCGCTTAAAATCTCTGCACGCTCTCTGGTCAACGCCAAATAGCTCACCGACAGCACCCGCCCCCCAGTCAGATAGGCTCGTCCTTTGTCTGCAAAGGTGTAAAGCTGTTCAACATAGCTTAACGTATGGTTAGTCAAGGCCTCAACCCATACCCGCAAACCGTTTTGCAAAGAACGATGCTGCGTCTGCAACTCTCCGGCCGGCAAAGCATGCGCACAATGCGTGGTCAATACCATGGGCTCATCATCAATAATGGCCACCAGAACAGCAACCAATTCTGCACTTAATGGCCACGGATTATGAGTTGAGCTAATATCCAAATCCACCCCGATACCTAATGAAATAAAATTTAATTATAGCGTATCGACGACTTATCTTCTTAGCTGAAAAAGCGCTGAATACTCGCATTACAACGTAACAAGACGCATTGTCATTTTCCTTATCATTTGCCTTCAAGCCCCATTTGACACGGCTTTCAGCTAAAACGAACATATGTAAGTAAAAACCCTAATAAACTTGTGCTATATCAATTATTTCTAATCTTCCATATGTTAGATTAAATTATTGAGTTAGTCGATCTACTCTTCTTTTCTACTATTCTTTTCTACTCTAGGGGCAAAATAAATAAATGAAAAAAATCCTCCTCACCTTCCATCGTTATGCCGGTTTGATCTTAACGCCCTTTTTTATGATTCTGTTAATCACCGGCATGATCTTAACCTTCAAGCCGATCCTGTCACCAAGCACGACCAATGAAGCCATCGGTATTCAACATGCACAGGCGTTTAGTGCCGTAGTTCAACAAGCGGAAGTCGCTTCAGGACAAATTCAAACAATCGCTCTTGATGCGAACGGTCAAGACATCTGGATTAAAACTCAGGGCAACCCGCTTGAGCAACGCTTTACGATTGCTGAAGGCCGCTTGATTGGAGAGGCCGGTATGAGTTCGGCGCTCTACAATACCGCCAAATCACTGCACAAGGGGCTACTCATAGGAGCCACCGGTTTTGTGGAGTTCCTCACCTATGTCTTTATCGCTGTCCTTTTGGTTGCCCCCTTCTTAATGCAAGTTCGTTGGCAAAAGCGTCTCATGAGTATTCACAATGCATTGGGTTTCTGGGCGATCCCTCTCTGGTTGCTGGTTCCTATCACAGGTTTGCTGATGAGCCTGAAAGTGGGTGCACCTGAGGTTGGCAAGCTCAACTTAAATCAAGAACTCACGCCTGCAGTTCAAGTCATGCAGGTACTTGAGCGTGAGAATCAACTACACAACTTTGTCTCACTTGAGACCATGCGCGGTCGATCCGTGCTGATTAATCTGGCGACCGACGCAGGAGTGCAAACATTCCAAATTCCTACTGCTACGCAAACGCTTGAGCCAGTTGGCATCACGACCTACTGGCCTAAACTCTTACATGAAGGCACATGGGCAGGCGCACTATCCGGTTGGTTGAACTTTATAATCGGTGCAGGCTTGAGTTTCTTTATCCTCTCCGGTGCCTATAGCTGGTTTCGTCGTTGGCTTCAGGACCGCGCAGCCCGTGCCTCAGCCACGCCATTAACAGGTGGCAAGGAGGCTGTCTTAGTTGCCTACGCATCACAAACAGGCACAGCGCAAGGACTGGCTAAAACCACCCAAGATTATCTTGTAGCGCAAGGTGTAGATGCTCAACTGAGCCCCATGTCCGTAGTGACGCCGAATGATTTAGGTCAATTTGCACACAGTCTTTTACTTTGTTCAACCACGGGCGAAGGTGATCTGCCTGATGGCGCCAAACGCTTGGTGAATGCACTCAAACAGACCATCGACAGCGGTATTAATTACAGCGTTTTTGCTTTGGGTGATAAGAGTTACCAACATTATTGTGCAGGCGGATACCTACTCGATCAAGCATTGGCACAAAGCGGTGGCCAAACCGACTTAGAAATTGTCTGCAGTGATGCTGATCCGGTTCCCGCCTGGCAGGTGTGGATTAAGCAAGTTAACAATTTACTCGGCTTACAAGCAACCGCTGCCCCGCAAATAGTCAGCAATGACACCGCATTAAAGGCGACCTTACGCAGTCGCATCCGTTTAGATGATCCCGAACTCGCACCGCTTGAAGTACAGAGCTTGTATTTTGAACTTCCAAACGATGCACTATTCCGTGGTGGTGATCTACTCTTAGTGACACCTCCCGGTGACACCGTCGCACGCCCCTACTCCATTGGTAGCGATGCGATTGACAGCAATCTGGTACGCCTCACGGTCAGTGAGAATCCCTTTGTCGATGAGCAAGGCCAAACTCGCCAAGGGCGCACTTCCAATTACTTGTTAAAAGAGTTAGCGGTCGGTGAAAGCATTCAAGTGACCTGGCGCCGTCACCCGGACTTTAATTTAATTGAAGACGATCAACGCCCGATCATCATGGCAGCCACCGGTTGCGGTATTGCCCCCTTACTGGGTTTCTTGTCACCGTTACGTCGACACCCACGCTTTGCTTGGTTATTCTTCGGTAACTCACATAGTGAAGGCAATAACTTCTACAAAGAAGAATGGGATAAAGCCCTCGCAGAAGGCACTATCAGCCGCATTAGCCGAGTCTTTGATAATGAAAACCGTGGTTATATTCAGGATCTTATGCTGCAAGACGGCAAAGAAATCTATCGCTTACTGGAGCAAGATAACGCCATTATTTACCTCTGTGGCCGTACTCGTACTGTAGGTCAAGGCGTTGAGACTGCACTCCTAAGCATTGCCCAAGAAGTCAGTTCTAAGAGTCGCGAGGAGGCGGCAGCATGGCTTGATGATTTGCGACGCCAAGAACGTATACGCAGTGACTTATTCGGCTAATTACCCTTAGCCTTGACTTTGGCGCTCTCCCCCTAAAGAGAAGGAAGAGCGCCACTCTAACCCTAAAAGCAATATTGACGGAGCGATCTAACTGGCCAAATGCTTCTGCATAAACGCGATAGATAATTGCTCCGCTTTGGCAGCGGCATCTGCGACAAAATGTGCGCCGTTTGGCCTAGCAAAGGCATGATCACAATTTTCATAAAGCTCATAGCCCCAACCATCGCGGCGTTCGACCTCTTTAATGATAATTTGGCGCACATCCTCGGGCACGTAGCTGTCTAATTCTGCAATATGCAAAAAGCTCACGGCAGCATCCGCTGGCAGCGCCGGGAGAACGGATTCTAAAGACACACCATAGAAACTAACAGCGCATTTGATGTTTACTTCACCGGCCATTTCCACCACGAGCCGCCCACCCATACAATAGCCAACAGCGGCAATACGATCGTGTCCGATTAGCTCTGCTAATTTTGCACGAGTCGCTTCTAAATCTGCAAGTGTGTCAGCAGTCTGCATTTTCTGCATAAAGTCCACACCCTTTTCAAACTCCTCAGGAATCGTCGGGTCTAAGGTCACGCCGGGTTCAAAGCGCCAAAACAAGTCAGGGCACAGTACGTTATAGCCTTGACTCGCCCACTGCTTAGCCTTAAGTTGTAAGGCATCATTGATTCCGAAAATCTCTTGAACTAAGACAATCGCCGGTGCCTTTTTAGGCTCAGCAGTCTCAGCCGGTACCCATAAGGCTTGCATCGTTTGGCCTTCAGCCACATCAATATCGATAAAACTCATTTGTACTCCCTCCTAAAAAAGATAATTGTTTAATCCTTATAGCTTAACCTGTTTTTATTACTCTTCACAGTGCTAACACCATATCCATATCATCCTCTACTCTAAGCTAAACTTTCAACAGTTACTCCCTTGGTAAGCGAACACTTACATGACATTGCCTACCCTCAAAAAAAACCGACCAACTGACTAAATTGGTCGGTCTAAAAACAGACCTAATAAGGGGGAAGCGTTCAGAGCCGCCGGCTCAAGGATAACTTACGAGGGTCCTTCAGCAATCCTACTTTTTATTATCCTGTTACTGCTTCAATCTTAGCCGGTAAGCCATTACGCACGACGGCACCAGACACGCTGTCAACCCAAATATTTTCATGGTTACGCGTCGGATCGGTTAAACCAATCTCATTGATATTGACGCCCGCTCGGATAAACGGCTCATCGGGCCAGGTGTGGTCACCAATTTGATGCGCACGTCCACCTAGTTCCGTATGACCAAAGCCATGTTCAATGCCGATGGTGCCTCGCATCACGCCAGGATAAACAATGATCGTGCCCTCGATAGAACCGCCAGGTGTTGAAACTTTAGCCGTTTGACCAGTGGTTAAAGCAAAACGCTTTGCGTCCTCAGGGTGAACAATCATCGGATTATCCGGCTTTAAGATAGTTAAGGAGGTCCCAATGGTATAAGGACTTAATAGCTGTGACTTAAAGCTGACTAATAATAATGGCCATGCCTCTTCGGTATAGATCTCACGCATGGGTGTACCATCCGAGAAATGAGGCTCACGGAACTGCGCAGTACCCCAGTTAAACTGACCATTAAGGTAATTTCTTGAGCTACCAACGTTTTCATTCCAAAGCCACAACACATTTTTAAAGCGATGCTTTTGCCACTCTGGATTATTTTTGTCCTGTGCTTCATTGGCATTTTCAAAACGACCACCACGAGTGTAAAGATAAGCGATTTTACGCCACTCTTCGGGCTCTAAGCGACTCTCTAAATCGGCTCTTAGACGCTCTACACCAGAAAGAGCCAAGTCTTCATCGGTAGCATCAGGCACTGGATTACCACCCGCATAAGCAATATTGGCACCACCTCGGAAGTACCAATCTTCTGCAGTTTCTAATGGCACTGGATTACCTTCTACATCTTTTAATCCTTCCGGACCAAAACCCGGTAAGCCCATGTATTTAGCTAATTCAATATGGAAACTCTCAACCGCAATCGGCTGACCATTAGACGTTTTCTCAGCAGCTGCTTCAACCACTGGCCAACGAGCGGCCATGGTTTTGGTGGGCACACCATTCCAAGGTGAGACCCAACCCCAACTCTCATAAAGCAGACTATCCGGCACGATATAGTCGGCGTAGCAGTTTGTTTCATTAATAAAGGGATCGATGGAGACAATTAAAGGAATTTTCTTCGGATCCATTAATTGATCTTCAAACTTTTTCTTTAAACCCGCGATACCGTAGACAGGATTACACATCCATAGCACTAAAGCATCTAATTTATACGGATAATCTGTGGCAATCGAAGCCAGCCACTCAGTACCCAAGCCTGGCGCATTAGGATACCACTGAGTAGGGGCCGGATATAGAGGTTCACCAGCTGCTTGACGACGCTTAAACTCACTCGTCCGTTCAAAGGGGACATTACGCCCAATAGGAATACCTCGCGGTTGTACCTTACCCTCAAAATCCACTAAGTTGTAACGCGGCCCAGCGGTTGCGTCACGAAAACCTCCGCCTCCCATCACAAAGCCACCTTTATTGTTAAGGTTACCAATTAAGGTGTTTAAAGTGACGACCGCAAAGGCGTTATAAAAGCCATTACCTGACATCATGCCACCGTGAGAAACAATACTTGCTTTGGTCCCATGTGAACTAAACTCATCGGCTAAGCCCTCGATCACCTCGACCGGAATACCGCAATACTCAGACGCTTCTTCAATCGTTTGACGCATCGCAGATTCTTTGAGTAACTGTAAGGCTGTCTTTAATTGGATATCTTTGCCGTTGACCAATAGACCCTCAGGCGCTTCTAATTGAGCAGGACTCATCAGCGTAATTGCAGCTTCAAATTCATTATCCTCATTTAGAACAACATAAGGATCATCATCGCCATAGCGCTTCTCAGCCTCCAACTCGACACCAATATCCGAACCACGCAAATACTTACCATAACGTGGGTGCGATGGATCCTGAATCACTAACCAAGATGCGCTACAGTAAGATGGGAAACCGAGAGACTCCGCAAACTCTGGATTGGCACAAGATAAATAGGCTTTATTATGGCGATCGTGCTCAAACATCCAACGCATCATGGCCATTAATAACGCACTGTCCGTACCCGGCACAATCGGCACCCAATTTGAACGCTCACCAGCGGCACGGCTATCGGCATTACTTAACACAGGATCAATGATGACATAATCAACCTTACCATCGGTACGAGCTTGAGCAATTAATTCACCGGTACGACGGAAAGGGTTACCGGTCGCACCGGGAGCAGTACCGATAAAGATAATAAACTCAGCGTTCTCAATATCTGGTTTAGCATGCGGCATCGCCCGGTGATCCCCAAAGACAGCTCCGGAACCTGAACGCCATGACCCACCACACCAAGAGCCATGACGGACAAAGTTTTGCGTACCAAATGACTGATTCCAGAAACGGCGGACTAAGGCCTCACGACCATCATTCACCGAGGTAATAATACCGACTTGATTGGCAATCGGGCCAAACTCTGGCGCCTCTGCTTTAATCGGTGTTTTTAAGTCACGCAACGCTTTAAAACCCTTAACATGACCCTCACCAAATAAATCACCACCATCTGCTACTTCGCGAATCAATTGCTCAAAAGAAATGGGTTCCCACTTACCCGAATTACGTGGTCCTACGCGTTTCAAAGGCTGCAACACACGGAAAGGTGACGTGTGATGCTCTTTTACCGCATTACCACGACCACATAAAGTAGCGCGATTCTTTTGGCCTAAATCCGCATGTTGGGAAGTAGCGATAAAGCTATCCTTTACCGATGTCTCATAAGATAAATGATTAACCGCTGCTAAGGGGTGATAAGGATTACCGCCAACGCGTAAGACCTGGCCCGTTTCCTTATCCACACGTACTCGCACTCCACATATCGTGGTGCAACCCAAGCACGTTGTGTAGCTCACTTGCTGCTTAGGATTTAAAGTAATTTCGCCGCTTTCTTTATTAACACGGTACTCAGGCTCATGAGAAAAGCCGTTTAATTTATCTTCATGAGGGTCTTTTTTTGCTAAAACACTACGCCCCATGCGACTAAGAGTTTGTGAAAAACCTAGCGCGCCGGCCGCTAAACCACCGACTGCAATCAATTCTCTACGCTTTAATTTCATTTTCATACTCCTAGATTAATTTTCTTCTAATTCAAACTGTTTTAAGGGAACTAGGGAGGTGAGCACAATATAAACAAAAACACATAACCCTATCGTGCCAACAATACCTAATAAACCGTCAGGCCCCCACGGTAAGCTATAGCTATAGGAACCTGCACCGGTCTTTGGAATTTCTTGGCCACCCATGAAGACAGTCCATCTGAACATCCAAACCGTAATCACAGTCGATAGACCGAGTAATAAACCATTGCCAGGAAATCGCCAAGCTAATAATAAGGTGGCAAAAATAATGCTCACACCAACAACGGTAAATAACTCCCATTGATTAATAAATGTTAATAAGTTCATTGCCTTGCCAATTTTTGGACTTAGACCGCTAAAACCTAATAACAACCAAATGCCACCCACCACGACAATCGCTAATTGCGTCCAAAAAATCACCTTAACGAACGGCGTAGTGACCGCCTTATTGCGGCGATTAGCTGTAAAAAAGTTTAAGATTAACGCAGCACCCGCAGCACCCGCCATGGCAGTCAAGGCAAACTGAATCGGCACAGCAAAGTTATTCCACATAGGACGCGCTTTGATCACGGCGACTTCCATGCCCGTATAAACCATCACTAAGACAGCACCGATAAAGGCGAATAAAGCAGTCAACTTAATCAACCCATGTGCCGGCTGATTTCGTAGCGCCAAAAATCCTGCTATTTTCGAATAACGATGATTACTAGCCGCAGACTCTTTCAATAAAGGCTGCAAGGCTAAAAATCCATAAGCCACCATCCACGCTATATAGAACACTAAGAAAATCGAGCCCCATGACATCCATGACGTTGTCTGAAAGTGTAGATAGAAGTTCAAAAAACGACCGGGTTGATGCAAGTCAGCTAGTAAGGCAACCGGTGCAATCAAGCCGCAAGTCAACATCATGATCAAGGCATAATTTGAGGGCACCTTCCACTCAGACTTTTTAAAAACCACACCGGGTAAGGACAATAAGAATGAGCAATAACAAATCCCAATTAAAAAGAAATACTGCACTGCCCATGGCAACCAACCCACTTTATGAGTAATATTTAAGGTTTCAATAATTTGTGCTTCCATGACTCGCTCCTTAACACTTATGCCTGCGCCATTTCGCCACGATTACGCGGCTTCCATAAGGTACCATTACCTTCAATCTTGTCAGTAAAACGCTCGTCTAGACCAATGTAGTAGACTCGAGGCTCTGTGTTCATCTCAGGCTTAAGCACTTTTAACTCGTCTTTATGCTCTTCCATACGTTGACGAATTTCACTTTCCGGATCGTTTAAATCACCGAAGATACGGGCACCTCCCACACAGGTTTCAACACAAGCGGGCAATAAACCTGCTTCAACCCTGTGTAAACAAAAAGTACATTTATCGGCTTTATGAGTCACCGGATTGATATATCGCGCATCATAAGGACAGGCTTGCACACAATAAGCACAGGCTACACAACGATCGCTATCGACCACCACAATGCCGTCTTTGCGCTTATAAGTAGCACCCACTGGACAAACCGGCACACATGGCGGGTTATCACAATGATTGCAGAGGCGTGGCAAGACGTACGCTCCAGCTGGTTGCTCGCTTGGATCATCTGACATTTTGACGCTATAAGAAGACACAATCGTTCTAAAATTACCCTCCGGTACCGCGTTTTCCTGAATACAGCTCATCGTACAGGCTTGGCAACCAATGCAGCGACGAACATCGATCAACATGGCCCAATATTTACTCCCATCATCGGGAACAGATGCTTTAGCCACTGTTGGCATAGCAACTGCACCGGCCGTTACCACAGGGATTCCTTTTAAAAAGCTACGACGTGTCACTTGGACTGAGTCCATACAATTAATGTGAGTATTCATTTTTTTAACTCCTTTTGTTTATAGACTCATTCTAGAGCACCACTTTTTTCTTTCCTATCGGAAGTTTTTGCTGCTCAATAGATGAAACCATCTAATTTTTAGGGTTTTTACTAAAAATTAGCCCTAGGGCTTGATGTGGATCAATGGACGTAAAACAGTAAAAACAGTCTTATTTTCACCGCTAAACAAAGGAATTAATGCGAGCGCCTATGGCCTCACCTTCAGAATAATGTCACGTATTGATAAACATATCGATAAGCTGGCGATACACTTTGCTTTGATCGTTTGATGGCTTTGAGTAGTTGCTTTAGCGGCTATTTTCTTAGCCAGAGTTACCAACAGTAAAGCACTCGGTATGACGAGTTTTTTATTGCTTAATTAATCTAAGCTATTAGGGTCGGCTTTTAGCATCAAATGTGCTAACTCCGCTGCACTACTAATTGCAGCCTTTTCCATGATATTTTGACGGTGAATATGCACTGTTTTTTCACTAATATCTAGTTGCTGGGCTATTAAACGATTGGATTGCCCACGTGCTAAGAGATTAGCCACTTGTGTTTCTCGGGGGGATAAACGCGCCAGAATCTCTTCTGCTGCTTGTTTGCGTTGTAGATTGTCCTTAATTTGTTGGGCAAAACGCGCCGCTGCCGCTACCTCATCTAACAGCACTTGATCCTTAAAAGGTTTACTTAAAAAACCATAGGCTCCAAGCTTCATTGCTTGTACTGCCATCTCAATATCACCATGCCCGGTTAAGAAGATAATCGGTGTAAGCCAACCCAACTCATTAAGCTTAAGCTGCAATTCCATACCACTCATCAATGGCATACGGATATCTAATAAAATACAGCCTGAGACTTTTGCATAAAAACGGTTAAATAGCGCTTTTTTGTTCTACTTGGAAATTTTTTGATTTTTTTGGAAATTTTCGACAAATTTCACCCCGCTTTTATCGATAAATGCCTGTTTTTTTGGCATTTATCTGCCTAATTCTGCCTTTTAGGCAAAATTAGGCGCAACTATCCTAAGCTTATTGGCAGCTTTTAAACAATTGATGCAAATCGCTTTCAAAAGCGACTGCGCATGCACCTTGACGAGACCAAAATAGCTTGCCCGCTTATGTTT
>NZ_KB892282.1 GCF_000373745.1 Oligella ureolytica DSM 18253
TATCAAACCTTACTATTTCTTCATAACTTAAGTATAAGCACTTAAAACATAATTTATTTGGCTCACCGTCGTGAAACGGTGACTGCACATTATGCCAAGTGCCCACACTTATCGGTTGTTAAATTGTTAAAGAACATATTGGCTGATTTCAACCAAGTAATTAATCAAACTAAATCGCATCCTAACGATGCACTATTTAATCAATTAATTTGTTGTCATCACCCTGTCACATCCGCCGTTAATAATAAAAACTAGAACTTATTAACTAGTGCTTCGTGAGCAGCAAAGATTTAAATTATGACCCATCTAAATCTCTTTGTCAACACTTTTTATCAAAAACTTTAAATTAATTTAAAAACTTAATTCGAAGTGTTGTTTTTGTCGCAAGAAACTAAAAGTTTCTTTTCATCAACCTCCGGGATAACCCCAGTTGCCTTAGCGACGAAAGATATGAATTATGAATCATTCAAACCTTCTTGTCAACACCATTTTATCAAAACTTAAAAATAATTTAAAACCAATAAATCGATGTTGCTTTTCATCACTCACAGCTTTTTAGTCTCTTAGGGATTTCCCTAATGCGTGAGCAACGAAAGAGATGAATTATGACCCATCTAACTCAACCTGTCAAGCAACTTGTGTGTTTTAACGACAAATTGTGTCATTAAAACATCCTCCCACCTTTATCTCCGGCTTACCCCCCTTCTTGAACCCCTTATATAGAGGCTTTTGCAGTCCCGACAACATTCACAATAACCCTACATTTTATCCACTTTGATCTGTGTCAACACTTGTCTTTCTGTTGCTTGTCACCTTGGGTTAACTTGGCGATAATCCAACTAAACACAATATGCGGTGTTTTATTTATCAGAAAACACAATATGTAGTTATATGAAAAATTTAAGATACCGTCATGAAGAAGTTGTTTGGCTAGAAGTGCCGGGCGAAGTATCGCTCGCCTATCACATCACTGGTTGCCCTTTACGCTGTAAAGGCTGTCACAGCGCAGACACTTGGAAGGTAGGCTCCGGCAAATTATTAACTCCCGAGCATTTTTCCAAACAACTACAACAGTATAAGAACTTAATAACCTGTGTTCTCTTTATGGGTGGCGAATGGCTACCTGAACAGTTATTAACCTATTTACAGTTAGCACAAGAGGCTGATTTAAAGACTTGTTTATATACAGGCTTTGAAAAAGAGCAGGTGCCAGCTGAGTTATTACCGCTCTTGGACTATTTAAAAACCGGTCCTTGGATTCCTGAACGTGGTGGTCTAGATAATCCAACAACTAATCAACGTTTTATAAGCCAACGCAGCGGTGTCCTACTTAATCATCTTTTTCACCCTACCCTACGCAAGGAATAAAGACATGATACGTTTAACTCCAACCCAAATTAGTGATAAGCTCGCTTTTATGCGGAATTATATCTCCGCCCACAATGCTGCGGACGGTTCAACCATGGATGCGAATGCCAATGTAACTCACAAGAACATTGCAACGATGGAGAGCGAATTACTTAAAGACTTCTTCATACAAATCAATCGTGCTCAAGTCAGCGCAAAGATAGCCGAGCTCTTTGGACAAGAACTGGCTGATGAATATATTCGCCAGATAGAGAACCATGAAATCTACGTACATGATGAGACTAGCTTAAAGCCCTATTGTGTCTCTGTCACCTTATATCCATTTTTGCACGATGGCCTGACTAAACTCGGTGGCGAATCCAAAGCACCAAAGCATTTAGATTCCTTTTGCGGCTCCTTTGTCAATTTAGTCTTTGCTATTAGCGCGCAATTTGCCGGCGCAGTAGCAACGGTAGAGTTTCTAAACTATTTTGATTACTTTGCTCGCAAGGATTACGGTGATAACTACCTTGAAACTCACCCGGAAGAGATCGCTAATCATCTACAACACGTCGTCTATAGCATCAACCAACCGGCAGCCGCTCGTGGTTATCAAAGTGTGTTTTGGAATATTTCTGTTTACGACCATTATTACTTTGATGCCATGTTTGGCAACTTTGTATTTCCGGACTTTACTAAACCTGTTTGGGAAAGTGTCGCGCGACTGCAGGACTTTTTCCTAACTTGGTTTAATAAAGAGCGCACCAAAGCCATTCTGACTTTCCCTGTGGTTACAGCCGCAATGCTCACAGAAGATGGCAGATGTAAAGATGACCAGTTTGCCAATCAATTAGCTAAAGAGCTATCGGAAGGTAATTCTTTCTTTATCTACTTATCAGATAACCCTGATTCACTCGCCTCATGCTGCCGTTTACGCAATGAAATTGATGACCACACTTTCTCTTATACCTTGGGTGCAGGAGGTGTCGCCACCGGTTCAATTAATGTTATCACCATCAATATGAACAGGCTGGAACAAGATGGGCGAGATTTAGCGGTTGAAGTCGATAAAATCCATCGCTATCAATATGCGTACCGTCAATTGATGGAAGACTACTTAAAAGCAGGTATGCTCTCAGTTTATGATGCCGGTTTTATTACCATGGATAAGCAATTTCTGACGATTGGTATTAATGGCATGGTTGAGGCTGCCGAATCTCAAGGCATCAAGGCCAGTTACAACCCTGAATACATTGAGTTTGTCCAAAGCCGTTTAAAGACTATTTTTGATGCGAACAAAATCGCCTCTGCTCACTATGGGGTGCGCTTCAATACCGAGTTTGTTCCTGCTGAAAACTTAGGTGTTAAAAATGCAAAATGGGATGCTGATGACGGTTATAAAGTTTCTCGCGAATGCTATAACTCCTATTTCTACCCGGTCGAAGACGAAAAGGTTAATGCTTTGGATAAATTACTCTTACACGGTAGTGAGTTAGTTGATTGGCTGGATGGCGGCTCGGCACTCCACCTAAATATGGACGAAGCGCTAACCAAACAGGGCTATCGCTCTCTATTTGACATTGCTGCTCGTACCGGTTGTAATTATTTTTGCATTAACGTAAAAATCACCATTTGCAATGAGTGTGAGCACATCGATAAGCAAACCTTACAGTTTTGCAGCAGTTGCGGCTCAAGCGACATCGATTATGGCACACGCGTCATTGGGTATTTAAAACGCGTTTCTGCCTATAGTGAAGGCCGTCGTCGCGAACACGCCTTGCGCCACTATCATCGTGATGCCGCTTAACGCTTATTAAACTTCACTAAAAAGGCGCTCCTTTATATTAGGGGCGCCTTTTAGCTTCCTATGACCAATATCTCCAACACATTCGCCCTACCCTCAGCCTTAGCTGAAATAGCACGCCGAGCATTAATTCTCAGCAAACGGTACTCTATATATAGTTCATCAAAAAAATCATCACTTGCTTGGGTGTTTTTAGGATCGGAATTGCTTAAAATAAACTTGGCTTTTTTCGCATGAATCTGATCACAAAAACGTGCTAATCGTATTTGCTCGCTATCATCAAAGGCAGTTTTGGCATAGGAGGTAAAAGTCGACGTGGTAGACAATGGTCTGTAGGGACTATCAAAATAAAATAACGTCCTCTCATCTGCAAAACTGAACGTCTCGGCAAAATCACCCAACAAAATCTCGGTGTCTTGTAAAAGCTCACTTACTTTCAGCACATTATGCTCATCAGCTAATTTAATACGCTTTTTCTTACTAAAAGGCACATTAAACAGCCCGCTGCTATTTACTCTATAGAGACCATTAAAGCCAAGCTTATTTAAAACAACAAATAAAGCCGCATGCTCTGGACTCGCATCCTGCGCAACGATACCTTGATTAAAACTCTCTCTCGTTGAGTAATAAAACTGCTCCCGCCTCTCATCACTTGGCAAGGCATTAAACTCCGCTTCAATGTCCCGCAATAATATTAGCAGCTCATTGCTCTGATCTCTGAGCTTAAGATAGAGGTTAATCAGCTCAGGATTAACATCAGATATCACCTTTTCTTTGAACTGAAATTGATTACAGACGGCAAAAAACATACCGCCCCCACCAACAAAAGGCTCAACATAACGATCAAAAGAATCCCAATCAATAAAGTCTTGGGATTCCTGAATAATAGTTGTGGACAATCGGTATTTGCCACCTGCCCATTTAATCACTGGCTTGGCAATCATACTTTGCTTTGTAACATTGAAAACTACCTAAATATATACCACCCTAGTTTATCGTAAATTTTTCTGTAAAAACCTTAGACCATCTAAAACTGACTTATAAGCGACCGTACCATGCGATTCGCCGGCATAGGTCGCAAACTCGACGGCCACCCCCTCAGCTTTTAATTGCTGATAAAGATTCTGAGCCTGACCCGTCATATCGCGATGTCTTCGTCTGGCATCATCACGCGCTGCGACTGCCTCTAACTCTCCAACGGTAATCCGTACATATTTATGATGTGTTTGCTGCCAACTATCGGCAAAGTCAAGGATACGCTGTTTGTGCCACCAGATAGACGGGCTTGATAAAACAAAATAAGTAAATCGGGAGTCTTGATGCAATAAATCATAGAGCCCATAAAGTGCACCGAATGAATGCCCATAAATTGCTAATTTCGATAAATCTAACTCAAAGTTAATCGCTAAATAATCCGTGAGTTCGTAATTTAGGAACTCATAAAAGCGGTCACCCTGTCCGTAACTCTTTCGCTCCTCCTCAGTCGCATCCTCTCGTAGTGGCGGTGTGTAATCCAAAGAACGCTGCTTAATATCGAGCAAGTTATCTGCGGAATAGCCTACACCGACGATTAATAAAGACAGCGCATTGTCTTTCGCCGGGCTTTGCGAAAGCGCCTTAGCAAAGGTTACTACACTAGAGAAATAAGCATCGCCATCTAAAACAAATAAGACGGGGTAGCCGCTGTCAGGTTTAGGACCAAAAAGTGCCGTTTGAATTCTATACCTTCTTTTTGTTGCTTGTGATTCAACCATAATCTCTTTAGCAAAACTTAATTCAACGGGCTCAGGCTCGCTTAGCACCCCTAGCGGACCCCTTGTCTGGGCTACCGATAAGGGTGCAAAAGCCATTAGAATTAAAAAAATGAATCCTCTCATCTACCTGATTAATTTTAATAACACGATTTTAGAAACGATAACTGATATTTACTTTTGCCGTCCTTTCTTTACCCGGGATATTAAAGGTATTAAACGAACCGACGCGCGCATAGTATTTGCGGTTTGCCACGTTATCCACGTTTAACTGCAACTTCAAACGCTCTGTCAGCTGATAACTTGCCATCACATCGATGGTAGCATGGCCCGGCCCTCTAACCCCCTGTGATGATTCAATCGACGTCATCGCATTAATACCGGCCCCCAACACCAGCGCATGCGTTACATCGTAGGTCGACCATAAGTTGAAAGTATGACGCGGCATCAGCAAGAAAATCCCATCATCGCGCGTGGTTGAGCCCACCTCAATATCACTGTCGAGATAACTATAACCTGCATGTATACGCCATTTATCTGTTATTTGGCCGCTTACTTCAAACTCCGCCCCTTGCATCACACGCTTTCCAAGCGCAGCGAATTGAGCGTTATTGGCGGGGATACTGGCTGCAGCATTTTCATCGCGCATTCGATAGAGAGAAAGACGTACATTTAGGGCATCATAGAAAAAGGCCCCTTTATAGCCCAACTCAACCTGACTGCCATGACGAGGTTTAAGTAGCTTATTATCAACACCTAACGACTCTTGTGGACGATACAAAGCAGAATAACTGGCATATAGGCTATTTTGCTCATTAAGATCGAGTACTACCCCACCGTAACCGGTAAACTTAGTATCACTTCTATTGTCTTTATCAACGCCATCGCCAGACTGTATCTCATAACGACCAAGACGTCCGCCTACAATCACCGTAAAGTAATCAGTAGGACGCATGACAAATTTAGTATATAAACCGCTTTCTTTAAGCGTCGTTTCTGTCAACGAATGACTAAAACCGGCAAGACCTGCTTTAGCTGAACCCATTAAATCAACATAAGCAATACGCTCAACGTCCGTGTAATGCACTTTACCTAAAGAACGCGCTCGCGCTTGATCATAATCGGTATTGGCATAGTGATAGTCCGCTCCGACCACCCATTCATTAACTGTCGAACCTAGTCTAAATGAACGGCTATAACTCGCATCAATGCTAAAACTTTCTTGCTTAATTAACGTCCCAAGCCCGGTAACAGCAACAAAACCCTGCGTATCTAAGGCGCTACCGGCAAAAGTATAATTAGAGTCTGCATGACGATCAGAATAACGCGTAGACACTTTAGCAAAAGAACCATCCGCAAAGTGATGCTTTAAATCGGCAAATACGTCATGGCTATCCATCGTAAAATCATTCCACGAGCTGCCGACAAAGGTCTGATCGGGCAATGGCAACACACTACCATCAGCCTCTGTGGGTAGACCATTAAACGGAGTAATTTTACGCTGCTGGTAGAGATAACCTAAACCCAAGGTAGTCGATGGGGAGATATCCCAATCCAATGCCCCATAAAAAGTCTCATGGTGGTTATTATTTTTAGCAGGACGCGGAGACTCACCTGAGGTTTGAGCCACTATGCGCCCTCGCACTGTCCCACTACTATTTAATGGTCCGGAAACATCACCATCAACTACATAATAATCACGCGTACCATACCCTAAGTTAAAAGCCCCCTGTAACTCTTTGGTTGGGCGCTTACGAACGAAGTTTACCACCCCACCCATCTCACCGGAACTATCAAATAGACCACTTGGGCCGCGCAGCACTTCCACACGGTCAAAGGCAATCAGGTTCGGCAACGTACCATTAATACTTTGCATTGGTGCAGTCAGACCATCAATACTATATTCATCATACTCATAGCCACGAGCATAGACCGAAGAACGACCATCATCATTACGCAATACCCGTAAGCCCGGTGTACGCTCAGCCAGTTGGTCAAAGGTCTTGACATTACGGTCACGAATCTGAGCGCTCGTAATAATACTGACCGATTGCGGAATTTGACGCACCACTGTTGGTAGCTTAGAGCCGACTGTGGCAGCGTAAGAGCTGTAATCTCGTGTATTGTCAGTCACAATGGCATCATATTCACGCTCCGTGACGACATGAAGCGTCGCTAAGTCAACAATCTCACCCTCATCATTTGTTTGAGCTGACTGCGCATAAACCATCTGGCCACCGAACACTACATAGCATCCGAGCAAAGCACGTAAGTACGTTAATTTAAACATTTTTCCCTCACAATAAAGTTAAGAAAAATTTTAAATGATTCGTTACAATAATTGAGAACGATTCTTATTTAAGAAGCGACAATGTATATTGATTTGTGGACAAACGGTAAATGACAAGCAAATTCTTCCATAGTGATCACCTAGTTTGGTTAGTTAATCACGATCAGGCACATGACTTTTTAGAGGGGCGATACTTTTTTAGACAGCTTAACAGTGGGCTGAGCATTCATGGTGGTACGCTATGCCCCAGTCAATCCCTCAAATCAGGTCGCATCATTAATCGCTACGTCAATCTCATCGTCCTACTGGAAGGCAGCCTACGCTTTGCCATTAATGAGCAGCGCTACGATATTACAGCCGCCTCTCATGGCAAGCTGATTTTAATCACACCTGACAACAACAGTTTATTTACCCGCTACTTAGTCAGTGGCGAACAAAGTACTAAAATCGCTATCAAGGGGATAGACCGTTGGATCGATGATGACGATCAACACCACTACCCGGGCCTCTATCAACAGGCCGTACGCATTCGTGAACTGGATGCTCAACAGCGTCACTTAAGCCTAAACTTTTTACAACAAACCATGAGCCCCTCCCCCAGTTCGTTAGTACTTGACTACTCCGCTCTCAAGCTGCTCGATCAGTTATGGGAAAATTTTGCCAGTGATTGCGCCCAACACGAAGCCATCGCTCGAATTAAGCCTCAGCACGAGTTTATCAGGCAGCTCACCAACGCATATCAACCCCGCTTAAGCGCACAGGAATTGGCTGATTATCTACACCTTAGCGAACGCACACTGCAACGTCGTATTAAAAGCCATTTTAATTGCAGTCTTCGTGAGTGGATGCATCAGCAAAAAATGATCTTGGCACTTAAGCTCCTCGTGCAAAATCAACTCAGTATTAGTGAGGTGTCTTATGAGTGCGGCTATCAGCATGTGTCCAACTTCGGTCAAGCCTTTAAGAAATTCTTTGACTCCACGCCAGCCGAAATACAGCGTGCAAACACATCAAAAAGCGCTACCAATTAAAGAGTAAGTTTTTACTTAGCTTGGCATCACACAACAGCGGCAACACCATTTTTTGATTCATGAAACTGCAACAATGGCCTGTTAACATTTTGTCACTAAGTAATATCTCTTTAATTACGATCTGATAAGGATTTAACATGTTTAAATTGAAAAGCATTGCGTTAGCTGCTTTATTAGCCGCACTCCCCTTGAGCAGCCAAGCTTTAGATACCCGCTTTACTGACGCTGATGGCGATTTAATTGCAGATGCGCCCACCGATCCTAAAGACTGGCTTGACCCATCAACCCTCGTCTTTTCCTATACCCCGGTTGAAGACCCTGCTGTTTATGCCGAGGTGTGGAAAGAATTTATTGATCATTTAGCCAAGGAAACCGGTAAAAAGGTACAGTTCTTCCCGGTACAAAGTAATGCTGCTCAATTAGAAACCATGCGCGCAGGTCGTTTACACGTTGCCGGTTTTAACACGGGTTCTAACCCATTAGCAGTCAACTGCGCAGGTTTCGTACCATTTGCCATGATGGCTTCCAATGATGATCGCTACGGCTACGAGATGGAAATCCTTACTTACCCCGGTAGCGGGATTGAAAAAGTAGAAGACATTAAGGGCAAGAAACTTGCTTTTACCTCTGAGACATCTAACTCAGGCTACAAAGCCCCTTCTGCTTTATTAAAGCAAGAATTTAAAATGGAAGCAGGTACAGATTTTGAACCTGTATTTAGCGGTAAGCACGACAACTCAATTTTAGGTGTTGCCAATAAAGATTACCCGGCCGCTGCCATTGCCAACTCTGTTTTGTCTCGTATGCTTGAGCGCGATGTGGTAAAGAGCGAGCAATTAGTATCAATTTACAAATCTCAGTCTTTCCCTACCACCGGCTATGGTTACGTTTATAACTTAAAGCCCGAGTTAGCTGAAAAGGTTAAAGAAGCCTTCTTTAACTTCAATTGGGAAGGTACCGGTTTAGCTAAAGAGTTCAACCCGGTTGAACCTCCTCAAGAAAAATTCATGCCTATTTCTTATAAAGAGCACTGGCAAGTTGTCCGTGATATCGATGCGGCAATGAATGTTAGTTACGAGTGTAACTAATCCATCTTAAAGGTATATTTAATGCTTAAAATTGTTGACCTAGAAAAGCGCTACAACAACAGCATGGTCGCGCTTCATGGGATCAACCTCGAAGTCCAATCAGGCGAGGTCATCGGCCTGATTGGACCTTCGGGCGCAGGTAAATCAACACTCATCCGTTGTGTAAACCGCTTAGTTGAACCCACAAAAGGCACTATTTCTCTCCAGGACAACGACCTTTGCAAGCTATCAAAAAATAGCTTGAGATTAGCGCGCCGTCGTATCGGCATGATTTTCCAAGAATACGCATTGGTTGAACGCTTAACCGTCATGGAAAATGTACTCTCCGGACGCTTAGGTCATATGGGCTTTTGGAACAGTTGGTTCCGGCGTTTTAGTGCCGAAGATATTGCTCAAGCGTATGAGCTTTTAGATCGTGTCGGCCTTAAGGGCAAAGAAAACGTTCGCGCCGACGAATTATCCGGTGGTCAGCGCCAGCGTGTTGGTATTGCTCGTGCCCTTATTCAAAAGCCCGATCTCATGTTAATTGATGAACCAACCGCCAGTTTAGACCCCAAAACCTCACGTCAAGTAATGCGTTTAATTATTGAGCTCTGCCGTGAGAATGGTCTTGCTGCTATTGTGAATATTCATGACGTGGTATTAGCCACTGAATTCCTGCCTAGAATTGTTGGTCTACGCGCCGGTGAAATTGTTTTTGATGGTCCTGCCAAAGACGTAAATACGGATGTACTCAATCAAATTTACGGTGATGAGGATTGGACGACGATCAGTAAGAAACTCGCCTCTCAAAACAAAACAGACAGCGATGATGACGAACTAAACGTCGCTGAAGGCTCATACCGGGCGTTAACATCTGCTACTGGAGCAGCTTAAACCATAGTCGATTGTTATGCAAAACCCCGCTACTTTATTAAAGCCGCCTGCTTATCCTACCCAATGGAAAAAGCCACCCTTTATCAGCAACCCTATCCTGCGCTACACCTTAATCATCGGCGCTATCGTTTACTTAATATTAGCGATTGGCTCATTGGATATTAACTGGCTACGCCTTAGTCAAGGATGGGAAAGAGCTTGGGTGTTTGTTAAAGGCTTTTTAACTCCTGACTTTACCACGCGTGGCACTGATATTAGGCAAGGCATGGTAGAGAGCTTAACCATGGCCTTGACCTCAACGGCTGCCGGCATTGTCATTTCAATTCCTATTGCCGTCGGTGCTGCAAAAAATTTAAGTCCTCATTGGATCTATTATATTTGTCGTGCCATTATCGCTCTCTCCAGAACACTTAATGAAATTATTGTGGCTATTTTCATGGTTGCTTTATTTGGTTTTGGCGCCTTTGCAGGCTTCCTAACCCTCGCCTTTGCCACGATTGGTTTTTTAGCGAAATTATTAGCCGAGGATATTGAAGAGATTCAAGCCTCTCAACTCGACGCCTTAAAAGCAACCGGTGCCGGATTCCTACAAACACTCGACTTTGCGGTTTTAAGTCAATGTCTACCACGTTTAGTCGGGTTATCACTTTATCGTTTAGACATTAATTTCCGTGAGTCTGCCGTTATCGGCATTATCGGAGCCGGTGGTATTGGTGGCACTCTAAGCACAGCGATGGACCGCTATGAATACAGTTCAGCCGGTGCGGTCTTAATTTTAATTATCGCTATCGTGATGATTGCTGAATACGCCTCTAGTTGGGTGCGCCGGAAAATGCTATGAGTAATGTCATTAATCTAAATTCACTGGCAACGGCCAAATGGAATAAACGCACGCCCATACAAAACGCAGCGGTCTTTATGATCTGGTTCATCAGTATCGCCTTTGTCGTCTGGTGCTTTCAAGTCATGACCAAAGACACCATATGGGCTTTTATCTACGACGCTCCACGTCAAATGCAGGACATTGGCGCCCGTATGTTTCCTCCAAACTGGACATCCATCAACGAGCTTTGGTCACCGTTGTGGGAAACACTCAATATTGCGACCTTAGGCACACTATTAGGAACAGCCATGGCGGTACCTGTGGCCTTTTTGGCTGCGCGAAATACAACGCCAAGCAGCACCTTATTACGCCCTATCGCTCTATTTATCATTGTTTCTTCACGCTCTATTAATTCCTTAATTTGGGCCTTATTATTAGTGTCTATCCTAGGTCCCGGCGTTTTAGCAGGCATTATAGCTATTGCACTCAGATCGATTGGCTTCATCGGTAAGCTGCTCTACGAATCAATTGAAGAAATTAGTCCCACAGCAGTAGAAGCGATTGCAGCGACCGGGGCCTGTCGCCCTCAAGTGATTGCTTGGGGAATATTCCCGCAAGTAGCACCGACCTTAGCCGGTATTACGGTATTTCGTTGGGATATTAATATTCGCGAATCAACGGTACTCGGCTTAGTGGGTGCCGGCGGTTTGGGTTTAAAACTAAATGCCGCTTTAAACACGCTGGCTTAGCCTAAGGTCAGCATGATTTTAATCGTGATTTTTGCAACTGTCGTTATCAGCGAGTGGATCACCATGAAGGTTAGACAAAAGCTGATTTAATTTCCACAGACAAATAAAGGGTCTGATTAGGCCCTTTATTCAATTAACGCTCTAAACCTGCGATGCGCCTAAAACACCTAATCCTCACCCCTGCCGCTACCTTAGGTAAAAGCTCAGGTGATAGCCAGCACGGCTTATTCAAACTAGTAATCAAGCGCAGCTCATCGGAATTAATACCCAAAATAGACTGCGTCATTACGAGCTAAAACAGCCAGTTACACTAGCAAGAATTGAGTTTAAATATCTAATTATTAATAACAACTAAGCAGATTTTTTATCGCGTCATAATTTAGAAAAGTGTTATATATTTACAAACGTTACAAACTGAATCTCATTAGAAACGACTAAAAACCTTTAACTAGTTGCATGGACAGTAAAATTTAATATTAAGACGAATCTATTGCCATTTAGCTATTGATTTTTAAATTAGAATGTGCTAAATTAGGTCATTCTCAGATGTTATGAATATGCAAACTTTATCATTAGAAACGCTGACCGAAGAGGCCCCCGACTTTATCAAAACCTTAGGTAACCAGCATCGACTATTACTATTATGTTTATTAGTCGAAAAGGGTGAGCTTAACGTTGGTCAAATTTACCAACACTCAAGCCTAAGTTAATCAGCCTTATTTCAGCATATTGCAATTATGCGCGAAGAGGGTCTGATCAGCTATCGCCGTGAGGCTCAAACCCTTTACTATCGCATTGCTCATGATAGAGTTTATAAAATCGTTTCCAATCTAAAAGAGATCTTCTGTCCGTAAACTCGGGTTCTTAAATTTTTATTAGAGACCATTTTCATGACTTTACAAATCATTTCTCCAGATAAAGCTGCCGACTTAGTTAAAGACGGCGCAACCTTAGTTGATATTCGCTCAGCTGGTGAATATGGCCATCGCCATATTCCTGGTTCTAGCAACCAAACAGTAGACCAAGTGTCTACTAGCTCATTACCAACTGATGGCGTGGTTATTTTCCTGTGTCAATCAGGCATGCGCACTCGCACCAATGCTAATAAATTAGCTGCGGCCGCTAAAAACTGTAAAGAGTACTATATCTTAGAGGGCGGTATCGACTCTTGGCAAAAACAAGGCTTAGCTGTTGAGGTTGCTCCTAACGCACCTTTAGAGTTACAACGTCAAGTACAAATCGCTGTTGGCATCATGGTTATCCTAGGTGTTGTACTTGGTACTTGGGTTAACCCTGCTTGGTATATTTTAAGTGCTTTTGTTGGTTCTGGCTTACTTATGGCTGGCGTGACTGGCTTCTGTGGTTTAGCACGCCTACTTATGTTAGCGCCGTGGAATCGAGTCTAAGCAATAATTAATTAAGTTAATCACAAGTGTTGACACAATAGTCTGTACTTGTATTGAGTTTGACAAAGTTGTTCTCCAATCACTTAAAGGATATGTTATGAACAAAAACATTGGTAGCGTAGATCGTTTGATCCGTATTATTATTGGTATCGTTTTAATTGCTTTAACCATCAACGGCAACATCGGTGTATGGGGTTGGATTGGTATTATTCCATTAGCAACAGCATTAATTAACTTCTGCCCACTTTACCGTATTCTTGGTTTTTCAAGCCGTAAGTAATTACTAGCTAAAACCACTTTTCTCGACCCGAATCTAATTTTATTTAGATTCGGGTTTTTGTTGTCTACCACGTTTAGTCGGTTTATCACTTTATCGTTTAGACATTAATTTCCGTGAGTCTGCCGTTATCGGCATCATCGGAGCCGGTGGTATTGGTGGCACCCTAAGCACAGCGATGGACCGCTATGAATACAGTTCAGCCGGTGCGGTCTTAATTTTAATTATCGCTATCGTGATTTTTGCAACTGTCGTTATCAGCGAGTGGATCACCATGAAGGTTAGACAAAAGCTGCTCTAAAACAGTCATCTGATCAAAAACTTAAACGCTACAGTGGGTAGAGACAAAGCTTATTTACCACACTGTCCTTAACAAACAGAACATTTGTAACATTACTAGCATTGCTTATATATAGCTGTCATACTGTGCTTTAGTCATTTTTATATTTAGGATTTACATTGAAAAAAGAAATAGGTATTGTGAAGTGGTTTAACAGCGAGAAGGGCTTTGGTTTTATCATGCCTGAGAATGGCGGTAAAGACCTCTTTGTTCACCACTCAGAAATACTAGCTGATGGATACAAGACACTCGAAGAAAATCAACGCGTTTCCTTCGTTGAAGGAATGGGCCAGAAAGGTCCTTGCGCTACTCAAGTTGAAGCAGTTTAGTCGATTGATGCATATTAGTGCATTCTCTGCTTAAACAGCAGGAGCAGTAATACAGATAGGTCAAAGCTTATACATTTAGCTTTGACCTATTTTTTTATTCTATCTCGTTTATTTAGCTATCAATCATCCGTCAAATGATGCAAAATAGTACAGGTACCGGAAGTTTTAGGAGATATCAACTTAGCCTCCCTAAACTACCAGTCTTCCAGTAGTTCAAACCACTCTATAGGAAAGCTACACCATGTCTATTGAAAAAGTCCTTTACACTGCATCTGCTACTTCAGTTGGTGGCCGCGAGGGCCGCAGCACCTCTTCTGACAATGCCTTAGACGTACAGTTATCAACACCAAAGGAGCTTGGTGGCGCCGGCGGACCAGGCACCAACCCTGAGCAATTATTTGCTGCAGGCTACTCTGCTTGCTTTTTAGGCGCACTCAAACTGGTTGCCGGCAAGCAAGATATTAAATTGCCTGAGGATACGTCGATTACCGCTGAAATTGGTATTGGTCCAATTCCTACCGGCTTTGGCATTGAAGCCAAACTAACTATCACCGCACCGGGCGTTGCTCGCGATACGCTACAAGCACTGGTCGATGACGCTCATATCGTTTGCCCATACTCCAACGCGACACGCAACAATATTGACGTGACGCTAGTCGTTGCTGATTAATCTTTTTAAATATAATGGCCCTATCAACTTGGGTCCCCATAAAAAAGAGGCGGTAGCTCATAAGTCTATCGCCTCTTTTTGTCACTTAGCGCTCTAAACCGGCAAGCCTTCTAAAGCGGCTTATCGCAGCGCCTACCACCACTTTGCGCAAAGGCTCAGGTGGCAACCAAGTCGGCTTATCCAAACTCACCACCATTCGTAACTCCTCTGAGTCGATTCCTAAAATAGACTCAGCAAGTAATTTGCCATAGATGGTTCCCTTGAGTACACCGGCACCATTACAACCAACAGAAGCAAATATATTAGGACCCAACTGACCAAAGTACACAGCACCATTACGGGTTAGAGCCGTCACACCACCCCAGACATAAGCAAATTCGTAATCGTTAAATTCAGGGTAACGATGTCGTACACTTTTGAGAAGAATTTCTTTTACTTTAAAAAGATTTTCAGGTCGCTCATAAGAGTATTCTGTGCGCACTAACAAGCGACGGTCTTGAGTTAACCGCAAGGTCGTACCTAAACGATTGGCCGGAATTAATCCCCACTCTTTGTCCGCACCCAACGCATTTAAATGCTCGTCGTCCAACTCACCGGTCATACCGGCGTAAGTATAAATAGTGATTAAACGGTCCTTGAGATAGCCGAAGTTCTTGGCAAAACCATTATTGGCCAAAATAATGGCATTACTCTTATAGTTGTGAGTTAGCGTACGTACGGTGTACTCACCCTTTTTGTATTCAAGACTACTCGCAGGACAGCGTTCAGCCAGCGTGACATTTGGCGGTAAAGAATCTGCCAAACCGCGTATCAGCGCCGCAGGCTGAACCAAGACATTGGTATCAGAATGCAACCCAAGGCGGTAATAAGGTGAGCCAATACGATACTCCAGCTCATCCTTACTAAGCAGCTTGGACGATATGCCCCACTGCTTAAGCTCATCAGCAAGCTGACGTATACCGCGTTCGCCCTTAAGCGTCGCAGCACCGTGGTACTTACCGATATCACTCCAAGCACAATCAATCTGATGCTCATCAACAAGAGACTTAAGCCAATCTTTGCCCGAATTAAGAATCGCAATCTGCTTTTTAGCAAATTCAATTTCCGCATCGTGTCCGGACATTTTTGTATTGTGTGGTACATTAATTAAAAAACCGGAGTTACGGCCTGACGAACCCTCACCTACTACTGAGCCCTCTAGCACCAAAATTTCCAACTCAGGTTTAAGTAGCGCGAGCTGACGAGCCGCTGCTAAACCTGTATAGCCCGCACCGATGACGATAAAATCGTACTTTTTCCACGATGATGGTGGCGAACTTATGCTGCGTGGGGGCAGTAAGGCATTCCATCCGCAAACAGTAGCGTAGGAAGGGAACATCTCTTTTGACGACATTTATTACCTAACTCCTATAAAAAAGCAATAATACTATTGGCCTTGACCTTCGAGGCCTTTCATGACCTCTTCTTGCACCACGTCCCAAACCTCAGACTTGATGTCGTTATAGCGCTTAGACAACTGTACTTTGGCATTGCGCGGGTGTGGCAAGTCATTAACGATATCCTTAACAATCCGACCGGGCTTAGCACCCAATACAATCATTCGTGTAGATAATAATAGCGCTTCATCAATCGAGTGGGTAATAAAAACAATTGTTTTACGATTTGCTTCGTAAATTCTAACTAATTGCTCTTGCAACACCTGTCGTGTCATTGCATCAAGTGCAGCAAACGGCTCATCTAATAAAATAACATCAGTGTCATTAGCCAACACGCGTGCAATCGCTACTCGTTGACGCATACCGCCGGAAAGCTCTTTAGGGAAAGAGTTTTCAAAGCCACTCAGCCCGACCATATCAATATACTTTTTAGCTCGCTCTTCACGCTCAGCCTTGGCCACGCCCTTGAGCTTTAAACCAAAAGCCACATTTTGCATGACAGTCTGCCAAGGAAATAAAGCATACTGCTGAAACACCATGCCACTACCGGGATCGACATCAGTGACAGGGGAACCATTAACCACCACGGAACCTTCGCTAGCTTGCTCGAAACCTGCAATTAAATTAATCAGCGTGGACTTACCACTACCGGAAGCACCTAGCAATACAACAAATTCGCCCTCTTCAACATGCAAATCGAGGTCTTTCAGTACGACTAAATCACCATATTTCTTAGTTAAATTATCGATTTTAATCATTAAAAAACTTCCTCTTAATTACTTCCAAGCTAAGATTCGTCGCTCAATACGACGTAAAACCGCATCAAAAACCAATACTGTTAAACTAATCAGCACCATGCCTAATACCACGGTGTCTGTCTGGAAAAACTCCTTACCATTCATAATCATAAAGCCAAGCCCTTCTTTGGCTGCAATTAATTCGGCAGAAATAACGCAAGTCCACGCTAGACCTAAAATAATTTTAAAGCCAATAATAATTTGTGACAGACTTGCCGGTAAAATTACGTGCCACATAACCTGAATACGTGACGCACCCATATTGCGGGCAGCTAAAATCAATACATTATCAACGTTACGCGTTGCGTCAATGACATACAGTAAGGCCGGTGCGATCGTACCCATAAAAACAATACTGTATTTTTGAGTTTCAGTAATACCGAACCATAATAAAGATAATGGAATCCAACTCATTGACGGCAAGGGACGCAACAAGGAGATAATCGGATCAAAAACAGCACATGCACGGCGGGAAGTACCTAAAACCAGTCCTAATGGAATCGACACTAAGACCGACATTAAAAAGCCAACCATGACACGACGAGTAGAGGCAAGTACGTTAGCAACTAAGGCCCCGTTTTCAAAGGTACGTACAGCGCGTTCAAACACAGCGCTTGGGGAAGGCAGGAAAATAGGATCGATTAAGCCGAAACGGGTCGCTAACTCCCAAATCCCAACAAACACCACGATAGAAATGGCGCTAATTGTAAATAATGAATACTTTTCTGAACGCGAGTTGTTCATATATGTCCTCTTTTAAAAATATAAGAGCCGAACAGTAATCAGTTAGTGATACTATTCGGCTTTTAACAAACTATTTTAAAAAACGGATATTAACGAATAAAGTCGCTATTAATCCAATCCTTGACTTGTGGTGACTTATCAATTTGACCATACTCGACCAACATGTCGGCCAATTTCTGTAAGCCCTCAACAAATAAAGTGTCAGCACCAATCATCTCTTGTTGCTGCTCAAAACTATACCAGTCTGCATCTTTAATTGTTTGCAACTGATCTTCTTCCGACATTTGAGTAAGACCACTCAATACAGACACAGCAGCATCAGGATCTTTGCCTAACGACTCAGTCGCCGCAAAATATACTTTCGCGAAGTCCTTGACAATCTCCGGGTTGCGATCGGCGAAACGCTTACTCACCACTAATACGTCAGGACCGGGAGTCACGCCATAATCCTTAAACAAGCTAAAGTCAGTATCGTCGGCAATTAACTTCACACCGGGAAGATTAGAGACTGTATTAAAGTACGGTGTCCAGGTAGCCGCTGCATCGATCTGCTTAGACTGAATCGCCGCAGGAATTTCAGGCGCCGGGATATTAATTACATTAATATCGCGCTCGGTGAAACCGTGCTGATCCATGAGGTCTAATACCAAGGTGTGCGCACTGGACGCAAAGGTCGTACCGATGGTTTTGCCCTTGAGGTCCTCAAAAGACTCTATACCCTCGACCGCAAAAAGCCCTTCAACACGACCGAAGTTATCAGGTACACCAATCACATAAAAGCGATTTACGCCTTGAGCCATTAACGCAATGGCAGATACGACTCCGGTACCCGCAACATCAATATCACCACTCATCAGCGCGCTCATGCGGCCTGATGACGTACCAAAGAACTCCCAACCAACGTTAAGATCTGCTTTGCTAAAGTCACCATTTTCTTTAGCGTAATAAACAGGATAGTGGCCTAACCAAGCAGAACCTCCATAATTAATTTCACGGCCTTGAGCAAAAACAGCTAAGGGGCTCGTCGCTAAACCGATTGCTGCACCGGTTAAAGCTGAGGTTTTAATAAACTTACGTCTATTCCAAGAATTCATGTAACAATCTCCTCTTTTGTAATCGGATAGTGCTTTTCCTATTGCATTGTCATGCATAAGTCTGTAAAACAATACGCTTTGCGTACTGTCTTGATGTTCATGTTGCTTACATCATTTACAAACAGTTATCTGGTAATGCACAAGATTAAACAGTTAAGTCAT
Source organism: Oligella ureolytica DSM 18253 (assembly GCF_000373745.1). GTDB lineage: Bacteria > Pseudomonadota > Gammaproteobacteria > Burkholderiales > Burkholderiaceae_B > Oligella > Oligella ureolytica. The sequence continues at coordinate 19,015 of NZ_KB892282.1, forward strand.
GGCTTGAGACAGTATAATTTACCACTAAGTCGAAACTATTACCAAACTTTTTTCTCGACTTCCAATTCAGAATATTCTAAATTAGCAACCAAATACATTATGAACAAACAAGTTATATCGTTAGATGCGTCGATAGAGGCGTTAGCTAAAGAAGCTGCAGACTTTATCAAGACGCTAGGCAATCAGCATCGCCTTTTAGTGTTGTGCCTGCTAGTTGAAAAGGGAGAGCTCAATGTCGGCCAAATCCACCAGCACTCCAGCCTCAGTCAATCTGCGCTCTCTCAGCATATTGCCATCATGCGTGATGAGGGCCTAATTTCCTATAGACGAGAGGCTCAAACCCTTTATTATCGCATTACGGATGATAGAGTGTTCAAAATCGTTTCCGTACTAAAGGATATTTTCTGTCCTTAATAGGTCGTTCTATTGATTAGCACACAGTTTTTTCTGTTATCTATCAAGTATTTAAAACATTAACTGCGTTGCTTACGGTATCATTCATGCTTCACAATCAAACATACCTATCTTTGCGGAGTTTTGCATGAATGCTGTAATCGTCGCCGTTCTCATCATGTTGATCTTGTCACTAGCACGAGTTCACGTTGTCTTAAGTCTATTAATTGGTGCAATAGCAGGTGGCTTACTTGCCGGTATGGGCCTGGAAGCCACATTAGATGCCTTTCAAAAAGGCCTCGCCAATGGCGCTCAAATTGCCCTTTCTTATGTCATGCTGGGTGCTTTTGCCATGGCCATTGCCTACTCCGGCCTACCGCGCACTATTGCCAATGTCATTATCAATCGTTTAGATGGTGCTAAAAGCAAAGGCAACCGCATCAAATGGGCTTTAATCGGTATGCTGATTGTGATGGGAATTATGAGCCAAAACCTGGTTCCTATCCATATCGCTTTTATTCCGCTGATTATTCCTCCGCTAATCGTTGTTTTTAACCGCTTACATATCGATCGCCGAGCAATTGCCTGCGTGCTGACCTTCGGATTAGTCACAACGTATATGTTCCTGCCTTATGGCTTTGGTGACATCTTCTTGAATCAAATTCTTTTAGGCAATATCAACAAAGCCGGTCTAGATACCTCAGAGCTGAATATCATGACCGTGATGACTATCCCGAGCATCGGCATGATGATTGGATTATCTATTGCTTTATTTATCAGCTATCGCAAGCCCAGACATTACGAAAACAGAGCAATCAGCAGCGCAGGAGAAGCTGATAATGCAAGCTTAAACAGCCAGGATAACGGTACAAAGCAAAAATACAATAACGTGGTTGCTTTAATCGCTATCGTGGCCTCATTCGCTATTCAACTCAGCACGGGCTCTTTATTATTAGGAGCCATGATTGGATTTGCTCTCTTTATGGCGTTTGGCGTGATTCATTGGCGTAAAGCAGATGCTGTTTTTAATGATGGCTTACGCATGATGGCCATGATTGGTTTCATTATGATTACCGCTCAAGGTTTTGCTGAAGTGATTCAATCCACCGGCCATATTGATAGCTTAGTTCACGCATCTGCAGAGGTGTTTGCAGGCAATAAAGGTTTAGCTGCTATGGCTATGCTATTTGTGGGCTTAGTTGTCACTATGGGTATTGGCAGCTCTTTTTCCACCTTACCCATCATTACATCCATTTATGTTCCTATCTGCATGGCAATGGGCTTCTCAGCTGCCGCAACAGTCGCACTTATTGGCGCTGCAGGCGCATTGGGAGATGCCGGTTCGCCTGCTTCCGACTCCACCCTCGGCCCGACCATGGGTTTAAACGTAGACGGTCAGCACAACCATATTTATGACTCCGTCATCCCGACTTTTATTCATTTTAATATCCCATTATTAATCTTTGGTTGGATTGCAGCCATGGTACTATAAGCCTTAGAGGTTCGAGTTAATCAATATCTACTTAGCGTCTTTTGGAGAATATGATGAGTTTTATTTTACAAGTGGACTTCCCATTTGATGGTCCTTGGGAATCTGCAATGACTGTTGCTATGCGGGAGTTGGCTGAATCCATCAACCATGAGCCCGGTTTTATTTGGAAGCTCTGGACTGAGAATAAGCAGCAACAGCAAGCCGGTGGGATCTATCTTTTTGATAGCAAACACAATGCGCAGCAATACTTAGAAAAACACAGCAAACGCCTACAACAGGGTGGCGTTCAGGAAATACGTAGTCGGATATTTGCTGTTAATGAAGAGCTCTCAACGCTCAACAAAGCGCCACTTTGATATAAAAATTGAGCCCTTAAAAATAAGGGCTCATTCTACGACTACTTAGCTTCTAGTTCTCGCCAGATTTTTAATACCGGTTCTGCTTGGTTTAAGCTATAGAAGTGAATACCCGCTGCACCCCCACTACGCAGATTATCACACATTTTGGTCACCACCTCGTGACCAAAGGCTCGGATAGATTCAATATCATCACCATAACTCTCTAAACGCTTAGCAATCCAACGAGGAATTTCCGCGCCGCACATCTTTGAGAAGCGAGCTAATTGGGTATAGTTAGTAATCGGCATAATACCCGCAATAATAGGGATATCAACCCCTTTGGCTTGCACCCGATTAACAAAATCCCAATAGGCATCGATATTGTAGAAATACTGCGTAATCGCAGCATCTGCGCCTGCTCTGACTTTTTCTACAAAATGATCGATATCATCATTAAAACTACCGGCCTGAGGATGCATCTCCGGATAAGCTGCAACACTTATATCAAACCAATCACCGCTATGCTCTTTAATCAAACGCACTAAATCAACCGCATAACGTAAAGGCGAGTGCGATAAGCCCATCCCTGAAGGTAAATCACCACGCAAAGCGACCACTCTGCGCACACCCTTGTCCTTATAAAAGTCCAGCAGCTCGATAATTTCTTCCGGCTGACTACCAATGCAGGCGATATGAGGAACCGCTTCGTGGCCTAACTCCTTAACCATAAGAAGGGTCTCAGTCGTACCGCTACGAGTCGATCCCCCTGCACCATAGGTCACACTAATATAAGCAGGATCAATTTCAAGTAACTGCTTTGTGGTACCGACAAGTCGTTCACGCCCTGCTTGTTCGCGTGGAGGAAAATACTCTAAGCTGAAAAAACGAGAATCTGATTTTTCTGGCATACTCATATGATTATTTATCTCAAGAAAATATAGCTTAAGACAGAAGAGATAATGGAATATAGAATTGGCGCCACGAAGAAGGCTAACGCCCCTCTGACCTCAAACCCTTTTAATATCTTACTGACAAACCAAAATAAAAAGGCATTGATTACCAGCAAGAAAAGACCTAAAGTCAATACAGTAATAGGGATTGTCAAAATCACTAAGACCGGTTTAACTAAGGTATTGACAAGCGCAAGTACGGCAGCAGCTATAAAGGCTGAGAAGTAATTCTCAATATGAACGCCCTTAAGTAGATAAGCCACTATCATCAAGGCAAAGCCATTTAACAGCCAAACAATCAATAAATCCATGGGGTACTCGCGCCTTATATTTTAATCAAGATACTTGTCATGACGTAGGTAATAACTGAATAGATAACCGCCCCTAACAAGGCCCAGCCAAAACCGTCGACTTGAAAGTCTCTCAAAATACTGCCCACAAACCAGAACAACAAGGCATTAATCACTAATAGGAATAAGCCCAAGGTCAAAATAGTCACCGGGATAGTCAGCAAGACTAATACAGGCCTGACAATCGTATTAACCAAGCCAAGCACTAAGGCTGCAATCAATGCCGAGCCAAAACCCGCTACATACACGCCAGGCAGTATATAGCTTACAAAAATCAATGCAAGTGCATTAATAAACCAAGCAATAATAATTCCCATTGAGCTCTCCTACTGTTAATTAATTTCTAATAGTATGAATGGTTCGGGCAGATTATTCCTATACGATTAGTAACGGTAGTGGTTTGGCTTATAAGGACCATCCACCTCGACACCGATATACTTCGCTTGCTCTTCGCTAAGAGTCGTCAGGTTCACACCCAGTTTTTGTAAATGGAGGCGAGCAACTTTTTCATCCAGATGCTTAGGTAACACATAAACTTGGCCACTTTCATACTTGTCACCATGGCAGAACAATTCAATTTGAGCGATGGTTTGGTTAGTAAATGAGGCTGACATAACAAATGACGGGTGACCGGTAGCACAACCTAAGTTAACCAATCGACCTTGTGCCAGCAAGATAATACGCTTACCGTCAGGGAATATGACGTGATCAACCTGTGGCTTAATCTCTTCCCACTCTAAGGACTCTAAACTGGCAACATCAATTTCATTATCAAAGTGACCGATATTACATACGATCGCTTCGTTTTTCATCTGATCCATATGTTCACGTGTAATCACATGATAGTTACCGGTTGCGGTAACAAAAATATCACCCTGAGATGCCGCTTCTTCCATGGTCACTACTTTGTAGCCTTCCATGGATGCTTGTAGCGCACAAATCGGGTCAATTTCAGTCACCCAAACCTGAGCACGTAGCGCTTGGAGTGCTTGTGCACATCCCTTACCCACATCACCAAAACCGACAACAACGGCAATTTTTCCGGCGATCATCACGTCCGTCGCACGCTTAATACCATCAACTAAAGACTCACGGCAACCGTATAAATTATCAAATTTAGATTTAGTAACGGAATCATTAACGTTAATTGCCGGGAACTGAAGCTCGCCCTTTCTGGCCATTTGATACAAGCGATTAACACCGGTCGTCGTTTCTTCGGTGACCCCTTTGATTTGAGCCAAACGCTCTGAATACCACGTATTGTCCTCGGCCAATTTCTTCTTGATAGAAGCAAATAATGCTTTTTCTTCTTCGCTAGACGGATTGTCTAATACAGATGGGTCTTTTTCAGCTTTTGCGCCAAGGTGTAATAAAATCGTCGCATCACCACCGTCATCTAAGATCATATTGGCCTGCTGATCAGCACCACCCGGCCAGTTAAAAATCTCATGGCAGTATTCCCAGTACTCATCTAAGGTTTCACCCTTAACCGCAAAAACCGGAATGTTTTGTGCAGCAATAGCGGCGGCAGCATGGTCTTGTGTTGAGAAGATATTGCAAGAAGCCCAACGAACCTCAGCACCTAAGGCAACGAGTGTTTCAATTAATACACCTGTCTGAATGGTCATATGTAAGCTGCCGGCAATACGAGCACCTTTTAAAGGCTGGCTGGCGGCAAACTCCTCACGAGTCGCCATCAGACCCGGCATCTCGGTCTCTGCAATTGATAACTCACGACGGCCCCAATCAGCCAAGCTAATGTCTTTAATAACGTAATCCTGGGTTCTGATATCTGTATTAAGATTATCGGCCATTTGAATACTCCTAAGTATGTTGAAAATAAATATAAACTTTGGAGTCAGTAGACACAAAAAAGCCCACCAACTCTGCATGTAGAGAAATGGTGAGCGCCGTTTTGCATAGATTGCATAAATTATGAACACTAAACGAGCCTGGCAGATATAGAAATCTGTCGCAACGCCCCTCGTCTGTGTAAGGTGCTGATAAGTATAACATAGATGACTTTTTATATAAAAAGTCATCTACGCATAGCGAATTATTAAAGCGCTGCTTTTAATGCAGAGACTTTGTCCAGCGCTTCCCAAGTAAACTCCGGCTCATTACGACCGAAGTGACCATAGGCTGCTGTTTTGCTATAAATTGGTCTTAGCAGATCAAGCATCTCAACAATCCCGCGAGGCCTTAGGTCAAAATGCTGACGGACTAACTTAGCGATTTCGTCATCAGGCAAGACACCTGTACCCTTGGTGTATACCGTGATATTAATCGGCTCAGCAATACCGATAGCATAGCTAACCTGTACTTCACACTGACGAGCTAAACCGGCAGCTACAATGTTTTTAGCCACATAGCGCGCAGCATAAGCAGCAGAACGGTCAACTTTGGATGGGTCCTTGCCTGAGAAAGCACCACCACCGTGTGGGCAAGCACCGCCGTAGGTATCTACGATAATTTTACGACCGGTTAGACCGGCATCACCCTGAGGCCCACCGATCACAAACTTACCGGTCGGGTTGACAATATATTTCGTATTTTCAGTGATTAGTTCCGCAGGTATGCTCGGCAGAATAATCTCGCTCTTAACCAACTCCTTGAGCTCAGCTTGCTCAATATCCGGATGGTGTTGAGTAGATACTAAGACCGTATCAATCTCCGCAGGCTTGCCATCAATGTAACGGAAAGTAACCTGAGCTTTGGCATCAGGACGCAACCAAGGCAGGCGGCCATCTTTGCGCAGCTCACTTTGACGCTGCATAATACGATGCGCATACCAAATAGGCGCAGGTAAGAAATCTGCTGTCTCGTCACACGCATAACCGAACATCAAGCCTTGGTCACCGGCACCCTGATCCAAGATATCCTCAGCAGAGCGATCAACGCCCTGAGCAATATCCGGTGATTGTCTATCATAGGCTACAAGCACAGCACATGTTTTGTAGTCAATACCAAACTCCGGATTATCGTAACCGATTCGCTTAAGTGTCTCGCGAGCAACCGCTTGATAATCCACATTGGCCGTTGTTGTAATCTCACCTGCCAATACGATTAAACCGGTACTGCAAAGCGTCTCAGCAGCCACGCGAGCGTTAGGGTCCTGCTCTAAAATAGCATCAAGAACTGCATCAGAAATTTGGTCGGCAACTTTGTCCGGATGACCTTCAGATACTGACTCTGAAGTAAATAAAAAATCATTATGCGCCATTTTAAGTAGCGTCCTTTCTATTTTAAAAAATCAAACCATTAGAAAATTATCTCAGTATTGTATACCAATTGCTACGTTCTAATCACTAAGACTTAAAATCGTGCCCTTTTCCTACCATTCCATTTAATACAGAACAAGTGAGTATATAAAGTCTGCCAGACGTTGATGCACAAACAACAACTTGATCCAAGTCAAGGTTTTTCCTTAGTTGCGCTTGATTTTAATAGGGTTATCCCGTATCACTTAAATAAAGATACATATTAAATACATCTTTACACAATTGCTGCATTTTTAAACATATGCTTACAATTGACGTATTTAGTTAAGGTCTCTTTAGGTTTATGATTAGTCGTAACGTTTTAAGTTTTAAGCACTTCATCGTTTGAGGTGAACAGCATAGTAGTACATCACAACTCATCCTTTTTTTGAGGACATAACTATGAATAAAAAACTATTATTAATCGCGTTAGCAGGCACGATGAGCTTAAGCCCTTTTGCTATGGCACAGGACATGACTCCTCCAGTAAATAAAGGCGGCCTACCGGGTTATGAAGTAATTGCAGCGCCAGACGTTGAAAACCTACCACGTGTGAAACAAAAGCTGGTCAGCCCTCCTTTTGCTCCAGAGCATAGTTTAGAGCGTCCTGATGGTCCTCGTATCGTTGAAATTGAAATGTATATTGACGAACGTGAAATTGAAGTTGAACCCGGTGTATTTATGTGGGCCTTTACTTTCCATGGCTCAGTGCCCGGTCCGCTCATTGTGGTACATGAAGGTGACTATGTTGAACTGAAGCTAATTAACCTTTCTAAAAACGAATTAGTACATAACATTGACTTTCATGCAGCGACTGGTGCTCTAGGTGGTGGTGATCTGACCTTTGTAGCTCCGGGTCAAGAAGTCACCTTGCGCTTCCAAGCAACCAAACCCGGCGTACACATTTATCACTGTGCCCCGGGTGGCGCGATGATTCCTTGGCACGTCGTCCACGGCATGAACGGTGCAATTATGGTTATTCCTAAAGAGGGTTTACAAGACGAAGAAGGTAACCAACTCACTTACGACAAAGCGTACTATATCGGAGAGCAGGACTTCTATATCCCTAAAGATGATAACGGTGAATACATTCGCTTCGAGACTGCAGGTGAATCCTACCCTCTTGACCGTTTAGCAATGAACACCCTGGTACCTTCGCACATCACTTTCGGTGACCGTAAGGGCGCTTATACCGGTGATAATGCCTTAACATCCAAAGTAGGTGAAACTGTCTTGCTGATTCATTCTCAAGCCAACCGTTATAGTTACCCGCACTTAATCGGCGGTCACGGTGAGTATGTTTGGGAAAGAGGTAACTTACAAGATAAGCCAGCGACCGGTTTAGAAACTTGGTCTATTGCCGCAGGCTCTGCAGGTGCAGCCATGTACACCTTCAAACAACCGGGCGTCTACGTCTACCTGAATCATAACTTAATTGAAGCAATTAACCTCGGTGCCATGGCAGAAATTAAAGTTGACGGCGTTTGGGACAACAAGTACATGGAACAGATCACCGGAGCTCACGTATTTGAAGAGGGTACTCATAAAAAATGGGATGATATTGCCGCTCAGAAGTAATATTGTTCAGTTTAAAGCTCACTCGCCCATTCCCCATCATGGCCGGTGAGCTTGTATAAACTTTTAAGCTGCTTGGTACTTTATTAACATGACATTTAACAACTAACGCATCGAGCAGCTTTCTATCCTAAGGAGAAATCCATGAGCTTTACACTGCAACGTAAGCGAGACTCTCGGCTGTTTCTCAAACTCTTACTGCTGACAACTGTAGCTATTTTCTCTTTTTACAGTTCCAATGCCAAAGCAGAAACCATCTCTTTTAATTTAGTCGATCAGCATGGTCCGGTAACTCACGAGAGCTACCCCGGCAAATATCTACTCTTGTCAATTGGCTATACATCCTGCCCTGATATTTGCCCAACGACGTTATATGAATACGGCTATGCCTTAAAACACATGCAGCATGCAGATGAGTTGCAACCATTATTTCTCACCATTGACCCGGTCAATGATGAAATTCACCGCCTCAACGCCTACACCCATTATTTTGATGAGCGCATCGTCGGTCTTAGCGGTGAAATGAAAGATATCGAAGACATTGCAAAGCAACTCGGCGCTACATTTGGTTATCGTCTGAACGGTCAACGCATTGATAATCCCGTCCCCGGCCTAGGTTACGAGGTTTATCATAGCGCCATGATTTATTTAATTACTCCTGAACGCGAGTTACTTGATGTCTTTGACTACCAAATTGGTGGTGATGATCTAGTCGAGGTGCTGGATGCTCATTTAAGTAAAGCCGCCACTTCGACAGTTGACGTCGATACTGTACATGTCGATGATACTACCATCATGACGCCAGTGACAGCCAATGCCAGCCAAACAAGCTGCCCCCTACCTGAGGGTTTCAGCGAAGCAAATGAGCAGGTTCACTTATCTGATTTAAATCTGACGATAGACGCTAGGCCCGGTGCTCAACTCGTCAACTTATGGGCTTTATGGTGTGGCCCATGTCGTAAAGAACTACCCATTCTTGAAGAATGGGTGGCCTCTCAACCACCACTTGAGGTCATCACCATTAATGTGGGGGATAGCCTAGATAAAATTGAGCAACTATTTACAGAACAAGGCTTTTACCACCTGCCTAAACACCAAACAGAAGGCTTTGATTTGCTACGCCAACTTGGAGGCCTCGGCTTGCCCTTTAATGCACTCTTTGTAGACGGCAACATTGCCGGCATCAAAAGCGGCATCATTACTGAAACCTCTTCATTAGATCGATATGCGGACTGCGTACAATCTCAGAGACAGTTATAGGAAATATTATGAAACTCACCTTCTTAAGCAGTGGCCTTTTAGCTTTGACTCTCAGTAGCGCTCTGGGTCTGGGTCTAGCCCAAGGCATCAGCACCACAACCACCGTCACCGACTGCGTCATTCAAGAAGTTTTACCGGGAAATGCCATGACCGGCGCCTTTGTCACGTTCAATCATCAGGGTGAAGCAGTAGAAATTGTCGACAGCCTAATCCCGTCCGTATCTGATCAAGTTGAATTACACCAAATGGATATGGTTGATAACGTTATGACCATGGGACCACTGCAAGATACTACGCTCACAACAGGCCAACGTTTTTTCCGTAAGGGCGGCGATCATATCATGATCATGAACATAGCTGAAGACAGCATCCCTCAAATTGGTGACACGCACACCATGACCTTTACATTCAGCAATGGCACAACCGCCACTTGCGATGCCTTGGTCAAATCACTGGATGATGTCATGAAGGAGCATGCCGCAAGCAAAATGGCTCACTAACTAAAAGAAACTCATACCTACAATAAGGGAGCAACTCAATGGATCGTCGACTATTTATTCAATGGCTGGCAAGCCTCGGGGTCACTCTTGGCGCTAGCGGTATCGCAGGAAACGCCGCTGCACAACTACTCAAACCAGGTTCATCGGAGCTAACCCGATTAGGTGTTGGTGATTCTCTCTATCACCCTACAAGATATCTATTTATTGCTGACTCGGACTCTTATTTCATCACGGTTTACGATATTAATACCGCCGAACAGCTCGCTTTATTAAACTTCGGCATACGCCCCCGCACTGTCGAAATAGCGCGTGATGACTCAATGATGATTATCGGTGACTATGAAGTTTCACGACTCATACTCTATGAACTGGAAAGCCGAACACGCAAAGATATCGAACTCCCTTCTCCGCTTTATCAGGCTTTTTTTGTGCCACAGTCTAAGCTTGTCGCTATTGCCTTGCGTGATCAGGTAGGAATGGTTAATTATGAAACCGGTGAAGTTCATATCTACCCGGAACGCTTTGATTCTCAGCGCCGAAACACCCATATTTACGCTTACTATAATCTGCTCTTTAGCTCGTATAGCCAAAACTATTGGATCCTTGATGAGGATAATCCCCGGATATACCGTCATTCCCACTTAGAGCCGCATGATGCGCCATGGGAAACAATTGACCTGTCTGCGCACATTCCTTCCGGTTCAGGTTTAGATGATGGCATTGCCAGCCCGGAAGATTTCATGGTTGCCCTGACCACCAAAGACGGTTCGCGCGGTGTAATTTATTTCCCCGAAGATGGTAAAGTCCTATCTACCGGCCCGATGCATACCGCCGGTTCGACCTACAGGCCTCAAGTGGTACCTTATATTGACTTCTATTCACGTCGAGTCCTTTTTTCCGACTCTTCTGCGCATGTCGTCATGTTTGATTTAGAAAAAAGTGACGAGCCTGAACACTACTACTTGCACGATAAATATCATAAAAACTTCTCGCCACGATTATTCCGTAGCGGTTGGCTAGAGAGCACGTGGATTTTAGGCGGAGACAAGGGCCTGATACTTCAATCTTATGAAGACCCGGAAGACTCAACTTACGTACATTCTCCTTGGGCTGTCGTTGATATGTGGGTCACCGGTGACAGCAAGACCCTCTTGTATACCTTAGATGAAGGCATGCCCATGGTTTATCGACACGATATTCGAACACGCGAAGCCTTGCCCCCAATCCGTATTCGTGGGGTCGTGATGGGTGGTGCATTACGTATGGGAACCAACAACAGTATTTGTTATTAATCCCTTGCCGCGAATTAAGTCGCTGACAAGTGTTTTGTTACGGATTTTTTGCCCCTAAAACGCATATATTGATACTCATTATCAGCCCGATTTGTGATAAAATACATTTCAAATGAACGTTTAAGTTATTAATCATTATTAATCAATTAAAGAGGCTTCTTATGGACCGTCGACGTTTTCTTCAATATGCGGGAGCTGCTGCAATCAGCTCTCAGATCCCTGTTGCGTGGGCCAACACAAGCTCCCCGTTGACGGTTTACGGTCCCACCGCCCTGCCTACGGTCCTTTTAGGAATCGCTGCACAACATCAATCACAAGGTCAAAGCACGATTCAACAAGCCTTTCAGGTTCAAACATGGCGCACTCCGGATATCTTACGAGCCGGTTTAGCCAATGGCACTATTCAGGCAAGTATTGTGCCCAGCTATGTTGGAGTCAATTTGGCCAATCGGGGGATGGATGTCAAATTAGTCAATATTATGACTTGGGGTTTAGTCGATATAGTCGGCCCTAAAGGCAGCGTTCAAAACCTCAAGGATCTGGAAGGCCGTTCTGTGGCCGTGCCTTTACGTAATGATATGCCCGATCTGGTCTTACAAGTCCTATGTAAATTCCAAGGGGTAGACTTCAAAAAAATTCATATCACCTATACTCCTACACCGGCAGAGGCCATGACTTACTGGCTCAACGATCGTGTCGAATTTACGATTCTCAACGAACCATTAACCTCAATTGCGCTCATGCGTGCTCGCAGCAAAGGTGTTGAGCGCGTGTTGAATCTCACTGAGCTATGGCGCGACATCCATGACCATAAGACACAAGGCTTACCCCAAGCAGGCCTCTTGGTGACAAAGTCCTTTTATGAACAAAACACGCTGTTTTTAAAGCAACTACAAGAAGAACTGCAGACTGCCCCGGCATGGGCCTTGGAAAATCCTGCAAAAACAGCTCAAATTGGCAGCAAGATGCTGGACATACCATCGCCTGCCATTAAAGCATCTATCCCTCATGCCCATCTAGCAGCGACTGCTGCGACTGAGGCGCGAGACGATTTAGAACTGTTTTTCAGCGCCCTATATGATATTAATCCAAAAATTCTTGGCGGCGCCATGCCTAAAGATGACTTTATTTTAGCGCTATAGCTTATGTTATTATCCGCCGGTCGTCCGATTCGTCAATCCCGTCGCGTTCAACTATTTTCCTATTGTTGGGCCCTTTGGACTGCCTTGGCAGTGATTGCTGTGGTCTGCGCCTTTTGGCATTGGGGCTCATTAATGCTTGGCGACATTGTGCTACCGGGACCGGTGACTGTTTTTAAACTGAGCATTGAACTATTACGCAACTATGAGACGGCAGAAATACCTCATACCCTTTTTAGAGCAAGCATTGCTATCAGCGCAGCAGTAGTAACCGGCGTAGCCTTGGGCCTACTCACAGGACTCTCTAAAACCCTCGCCCTGTTCTGCCGCCCCATTATCAGCATCTTACTGGGTACGCCCCCAATTATTTGGGTGGTCCTAGCCATCTTCTGGTTTAGCACCGGTGATAGCAGTGCCATTTTTACTACCTATATCGCCGTCACCCCACTGATGTTCGCTTCTGCCTTACAGAGCATGCTGTCTATTGATCGTAATTTTGAAGAGGTGATGCGCGTTTACAAGGTCAGTTATGTTCGCCGAATCCATCATCTTTACTGGCCTCACCTACTGAATCAACTGCTTCCGGCCTTTAATATTGCCTTTGCGTCCGGTTTAAAAATTGCTATTATGGCCGAGCTACTCGGTACAGCAGACGGTATTGGTGCCCAAATCGGTGTAGCGCGCACAATGCTGGAAACAGATGTGGTCATGGCCTATATCGTGATATTGCTGTTGATTATTTACTTAGTGGAATATTTATTTATCGAACCGCTAAAAATTATTTTCTTACCGTGGGCGCAACGACGTGGCTAGTTTACATCTGCAAAACATCGAAAAAAGTCTGATGGGTGAAACGATTGTTGAGAACTTCAACCTGGACTTAGCAGCTGGTGAAGTGATCTGCTTATATGGGCCTTCGGGCTGTGGCAAAACTACTATTTTACGATTAATCGCTGGCTTAATTAGGCCGGACCGGGGTCAGATTAACAGCGATTTTCAACGCTTACGTTACCTATTTCAAGAGCATCGCCTACTACCCTGGCGTAGCCTGTGGGACAATATTTTATTGACCCACCCACAACCCAACACAGCAAAGACACAAGAGCAGGCACGCTTACTGCTGACGAAACTACATCTTCACCCAGAGGATTACGATAAATACCCGGATGAGCTATCAGGCGGTATGCGACAACGTGCAGCGCTCGTTCGAGCCCTACTCTGCCAACCCGACTTATTGCTTTTGGATGAGCCATTTAGTGCCTTGGATTATGAGTTAAAACTACAACTCTATGACTGGCTGCAAAGCTATATTACCAACGGCATGAGTGTCGTGATGGTCACTCACGATCGCTTTGAAGCGCTTCAATTAGCAGATAAGATTTATATACTGCCACGAAAACCGGCACGCAATCACCGGCTGATCGAGTTAGATCGTCCGCGTGGCCAAAGAGATCAGGAGCTTATCCGACATTATTTAGCACAACCCTTTTGGCAGGCCTATCATGACTAAGATCTCAAAGAAAAAAACGCTATCTGAGCTAGCTCATGATTTTTTAACTAATCCCTTTCGTCTGTTTTTTTTGCTTGCTTCAATCAGCCTTATTCCAATCGCCTGCCTATGGCTAAATGTGAGCCTAACTGCGTACTTTGGTTGGAACGCTTTTAGTTTAAACATTGATCCAATCAGCTACCATGCCTACGGCTATATCAATATCTTTGGTTCCGCTGCATTTGCCGGTTTTGTCATGACTGCCGTACCGTCATGGACTCACTTTATTCGTCCCTTACGCCGTCTGAGTATTTTATGCTTAGTTATCTGGCTTGGTAACGTAGCACTGAGCTTTATCAGCCTACAGAGCAGCGCCCTTTTGATGAGTGTTTTTTGGATTTTACTCACCGCCTTCATCATGATTGCGGCACTTGAAGACCGTAATAATCGGCAAATCAGTGTTTTCCTCATGATGGCGCTGATCACTTCTCTAAATATCGCCTACGGATTGACTGGCGAATGGTTCTATCTTGTCACCATGACTCACGCCTATATGATTGGTGTCTCCCTCATTATTTTCCGGATTGGTATGGCAATGGGTTTTCACTCACTTCAGCAAGCGGGCCCCAAGGCAGAAAAGCTCAGCTATATACAAAATCCCTACTATAGAAATCTAAATATCATTTGTATGTATTTATACGTATTCAGTTTGCTTTTAGTTAACGATACGGTTTTTTCAAGTTGGTTGGCCCTGGCTTCAGGGCTCTCAATGATTGCACGCTTGCGCGATTGGCACCACGCGATTCTCTGGCATGCTTCTTATGTGCGCTGGCACTACCTCACCCTATTGTGTATTGGTGTTGGATATTGCTGGCTTGGCATTAGCGGCATTTTATCGTGGGGCATCCCAACACAGGCGTTGCACTTGATCTTGATCGGCGGTTTTATCTTTATGGTGATGCAAATATTTAATATTGCCGGCCTGCTCCACAGTGGTCGTGAGCTACCGTTTCCCTTGACCAGTCAATGGGCGCTGACAGCCATCTTGTTGGCTGCGATTCTACGTTCGATTAGTTTAAACTTTGGGTGGAACTATGCACTTTTTAGCTTAGCTATTCCCAGTGCTCTATTAATTATTGCCTTTGCTCTGTATATTCCGGTATTTTGGCGCATATTTATTAGCACTGAGGCGGTGCCACCAAGCCCTCGAAGCTAATTTTTATAAGTAATTTAGCATGGGTTAATTTTGGCTATTGGATATGAGTCAATACGACCGGATAAGTTAATTGTCGCTCTATACAAAGGACTGCCCAAAAACTCATTAGCTTAAATCTAACAATTTAAATAGTCATTTCAAGAGGATAAATAGATCTACCACAGAAATTATGGATAGGTTGCCGTTATAACTTCACAAAGAAAACTTATGTTTTACTTATAACTTTGCAAAATTCTTATAATAAATCAATGAATAAGATAATTTATCAGCCTAGGGCGGTGAGACGATTGCTGAAAATCCCCTCTCATAAGCTTTATCCGCGAAAAAATTAATTTACTAGCTGATATGCCTTACTGCTCAAACGTAAAAAAACGTGATGAACGCACATCCTAACCAGCAAATAATCCGTAACAAACAGGGTGAGCCTGAGTATGTAGTTCTTCCTTATGCGGACTACTTACAACCCATACAACAAAGTATCATCAATCTTGAGCATGGCGTACCAAATCAAGTAGTTGACCTTATGTTTGACAAAGACTATACGCCTGCAAAAGCATGGAGAGAATATCTAGGCATGGCTCAGGCTCATAATCAAAGACTACTTACTCACCTCAATCGCTTTAACACCGATATGATGCAACAAGTCAGGGCTAATTTTTAAGCTGACACCCCGCCTCCCCCCATTGATAAAGATACTGTCCATCTCAAAAATCGTATGCTCAGCATAGATGGGTATATTGGCCTTAATACCAAAAGGTGAGGTTCCGCCAAACTCATAGCCTGTCCACTTATGGGCTAACTCATAAGAAGCCGGACTGACGTTTTTGACATTAAATTCTTTACGCAAGGTTTTGGTATCAATACGCTGATCGCCATGCTGCAACACCATATAGCCCTTAGAGCGTTCATCCGTAAAAACAATGCTTTTAATGACCTGATGCACCGGCACATTTAAGAAATCAGCCATAAACTCGGCTGTACCCTCAACCTCACCGGCACATTCAAACACTTCATAAGGTAGCTTTTGTCGATCTAGAAATAAGGTTGCGGGTGTTTTGATAGTTGATTTTTTCATAATAATTAACTGGTCTTTTTACGATCCCCTAGCAACCAAATGATTAGAAAACTAAATGGTAAAACAAATAAGGTCGGGCTACGATAAGGATGCAATTCACTGAAACCAAAGATATTTACCCATACTGTATTACTGGAAATAATAAAAATCAAGCTACCTAACGAACCGATTAACAGTGAGTAAAACGCACCTCTTTCATTAAAGCCTTTGAAGTAGAAACGACAAAACATCACCGGAAAATGCGCACTGGCGACCCACGCAAAGGCAATACCAAATAAAAAGGCGATATTCACCTCTCTAAACAAATAGGCTAAGCCCACACCTGACAAAAATATGGCGACCACAGATAGCTTTGCGATGACCAAATTGCTACGCTGCTTAGGTAATAATACCGGGATAAGATCCTGAGTAATGCTGGCACTCGCTGCCATCACTAAACCCGCAATCACAGCCAACACGGTAATAAAGACTAAAATAGCCAACACCCACTGAAACCCCGAACCACCCAATAACCTTGCCAGATGCAACAGCACCATATTATTACCACCATCGAGGGTTTGGCCATTAAGTAAGATAAAAGCACCGAAACCGATCAGCAAATTAAGGGTAAAAAATATAGCAATTAAAAAAGTAGCTCCTGCAGCAGAGTAGAGTGCGGTTTTTTCATCTTTGACTGTAAAAAATCGCATTAAGATATGCGGTAGACCAAGCAATCCAAGCGATAAACCTAAAATCAATGAAACTTGCTCAATCCCTAAACTAATCGCCGGACTTGGCATCAAAGCGTTAAAGTTTGATAAGTCGGCAACTCGCTCAAAGAGAGGAGCCACTGAAAAATCGAATGACTTTAAAACTAAAAAAGTCATCACACCGGCAAAGAGAAAGAGCAATAAGGCCTTAATACTCTGCACCATGGTCGTTGCCTTCATACCGCCAAACAGCACCAATACGCCGGTCAATACCCCCACACAAAGAAGCGACACCGTGTAGTTAATACCAAAAAGCAATGAGAGTAAGGCCCCTGCTCCTACCAACTGTACTAATAAATAAAATATAGAAATCAGCAAACTGGTGGAGGCACTTAATACTTTTAAACGCTGACTATTAAAGCCCCTATTAATCACATCAGAAAACGTAAAGGCCTCAGTCTGACGCAATTTATCAGAAAAAAGAATAAGCAACAGCACCCAACCGATCAAGGTAGCGACTGCATAAAATAGTGAATCCATGCCCTGTCCAAAGTACATGGCAATAGACCCCAAAAAAGCGGCTGCTGATAGATAATCACCTGTTAGGGCTAAGGCGTTTTGTGTCGAACCAATAGAGCGCCCAACTAAAAAGTATTGCGCGGTATTGCTAGTTGATTGTGTCATTGCGATTTATCTATGCTGTTGCCGATTTTGATGAATAATGACGTAAATAATCGCCATCAAAACACCCCAAAACATGACTGCTACTCCCAGAAAAAGAGAGCTTGGAATAGTTAAAATAGAGCTTGTCGCTAAGTGCTGAGGCACCATACCCAGCAAGAGGTAATAAATCACCATAGGCAGCAAGGTTACGATGATTAATAACAATCGATAATTCACTTTGAATAGGTTCCTATCGGACGTTGATTAGAGGTCATAAAATTATCAATGAATTAAAAACAGATCGCAAATCAGATTTTTATAAAAACGAATAACTTTAAAGACAATTAAGAGAAGTTAACGATATTTAAGTAGGCAATAAAAAAGGAGAGCATACTTACCCTCCTTTTAAACACTCACACACCTAAAAACTAAGGTGCTTTAACCGGAATGACCGTCCCTTGATACTTTTCCTCAATAAACTTTAAGGTTTCGGGACTTTGCCAAGCCGCATTCAACTTCTGAATCGCTTCTCTATCCTGATTATCTACACGGCTGGCACAAAGATTAGCATAAGGAGAGTCCGTATCCTCCATAAATAGACTATCGCGCTGAGGGTTGAGATTAGCATCTAAGGCATAGTTAGTGTTAATCACCGCTAAATCGACATCACTGAGTACACGTGGAATCGTCGCTGCCTCTAACTCAACAAACTTTAACTTCTTAGGGTTTTGGGCAATATCACGTGAGGTCGCAAAAAGATTATCCGGATCTTCCAGGGTAATTAAACCCGCTTTTTGCAACAACAAAAGCGCACGTGCGCCGTTGGTTGTATCCGAAGGGATAGCAACAGAAGCACGGTCCTTTAACTCATCGATAGAATTAATTTTAGTCGAATATGCGCCTAATGGAATAACATACGTGTAGCCCTGAGGCACAAGCTCTTGCCCCTCATTGGCATTAAAAGAATCCAAGTGTGGTTTATGCTGAAAGCAGTTCATATCGACTTGCTTTTCTACTACCTGTTGGTTAGGCTGAATAAAGTCGGTAAAAACATGAACTTTTAAATCCACGCCCTGCTCCGCTAATTGATCAACCATAAACTCTAGAATCTCGGCAGCGGGCACCGGTGTAGCCGCCACACTTAATGTCTCATTTGCAGAAGCTGTACCGGTGACCATCAAAGCGCTGGTCATTAGCGCACTTAGCTTAAGGGCAAAATTTTTTTTCATCTACCTTCCTAAAATTTATTTTTGTTCAGTGTCATTTAAATTGGCATCACTTGACGCACCATCGCCTTGTTCTGATGCTTTGAGCGCGGCTTGTGTTGCTGTCGCCTTTTCTTGAGCAGCTTTTTCAGCATCCTCTGCAGCCATTTTTAACGCTCCCGCTGTACCTACCAGCGCCGCATTTTCTTGCGCTTTACGTAGCTTACCATCCGCACCAAACGCCTCCGGGTACTTTTTACGGAAATGATTTGCGAGCATTTTCATGGCAAGCAAATGAATGATCACCAAAAAAGCGACCAACACAAGGGCCAACCAAAGAATGTTTGGATAAGAAAATAATGAGCTCATCAATCCATCCTTTGGCTTTTAATAAGTAACTTCTAAGTTATCAATGAGTCGCGTGGTACCTAATTTGGCCGCGCCCAGAACCACTAAAGGCTCCTTATTCGCGATTTCTTCAGGCGTTGGCTGCAATAAATCGGACTGACGTCGGACGGTTAGATAGTCAACCGCCCAGCCTCGGTCACTTAGCGCTTCAACCGCTTCTCTATCTATTTTTTTAGTATCAATCTCACCGGCCGCTAAACGCGCTTCCATGTGTGTCAGTGTATTGTAAAGACTGATCGCTTCGGCTTTTTCATCATCAGATAAATAGCGATTACGGGAAGACAAAGCTAATCCATGCTCATCACGTACCGTCTCATGAGCCACGATTTCAACCGGCAACTGGAACTGCCTGCACATCTGACGTACCACCATCAACTGCTGGTAGTCCTTTTTACCAAACACAGCCACCTTAGGCTGCACACAAGAAAAGAACTTCATTAAGACCGTAGAAACGCCCTCAAAGAAACCCGGACGAGCTTCACCCTCAAGAATGTTACCTAAGTTATCCGGGGTCTGCACGCTAAAACTCTGAGGCTCAGGGTAGATCTCTTTGAGCGTTGGCGCAAAAAGCACATATACATCACGCAAATCCTCCAGCTTCGCAATATCCTCTTCGAGGGTACGCGGGTACTTATCGAAATCCTCATTAGGACCGAACTGCAAGGGATTAACAAAGATACTGGCAACCACCGGGTCACCGTACTGACGGGCCATGCGCATGAGAGACAAATGCCCTTCGTGTAAATTACCCATCGTGGGTACATAGGCAGTGCGTAATTGACCACTTAATTGTTGTCTTAATTCTTCAATGGTACGAACAACTTTCAAATTAATTCTCCACAACCTCCGTCACACTGATATAAGCGAGACGGACGTAAATAGGGGCATAAGGTTCTGCTTGTGTAATGTCTACCAAACTTTCACGAGCTAATTCTAACAAAGCTAAAAAGTGTACTACAACTACGGCGGCGGTATCACCGGAATCAACTCGCTCTATAAAGAGCTCCTTGAACTCCATAAAGCGCACGCTGCCTAAACGGCGTAAAATATGGCCCATGTGCTCGCGTACCGAAAACTGCTCGCGACTGATGTGATGCTTTTTATTTAAGCTGGCACGCCGCATAATCTCAGCCCACGCCTGCTTTAAATCATCCGGACTGACCTCTGGCAACAGCTGCTCGACTTCAATTTCTTTATGCGCTCGAGCGCGCTGGAAATCTCGCCCTAATTGTGGCTGCTCATCTAAATAACGTGCAGCCAGTTTCATTTTTTCATATTCCAATAAGCGTCGGACTAACTCCGCTCGAGGATCATCCACCTCCTCTTCTGAGTCTGACTTCTTAATGGGTAGCAACATGCGGGATTTAATTTCTATCAGCATAGCTGCCATTAGGAGATACTCGGCAGCCAGCTCTAAATTATGCTCGCGGATTTGCTCGACATAACCTAAATATTGCTGAGTCACTTCCGCCATCGGTATATCAAGCACATTAAAATTTTGCTTGCGGATCAGATAGAGCAAAAGATCCAGAGGCCCCTCAAAGGCTTCTAAAAAAATCTGTAAGGCATCAGGAGGGATGTACAAATCCTGTGGCACATTAAATAAAGGCTCGCCATAAAGGCGAGCTAAGGCCACATTGTCGACAGTAGCAGGTGTACTATCGACTGTCGGGTTATGTAACTGTGCTAAATCAGACTCACCAACAGACATCTAGATGGTGCTTGAAAACTAACAGGATTTATTTGTTGTGATATACGTAAGGCTTTTGAGGTACGCGAGCGGCTTTGTATTGCTCTTGTAACTCCAGATCAATCTCTTTGTCCCACAGTAATCCGCGACCTTCGCGCTGACGCTTTTCTGTATCAGGATGATCTTTTTTGTATTGATTAATGAATTGAGTCACCTCAGAAACATAACTTGCCATCATATTTCCCTAAATAAAATTAACACACAAGTAGTCTTAAAGTTTAACAGAAAGCCGGCGACGAGCTACGCTAAAAATCCCTTATTGCTGTTAAAATCATTAGGTTAATAATTAATTCATGGTTTTTCCTCGGGCAACTAATGATTGAATTCCAGCATGTATTCAAATCCTATGGTCAGGGACCAAATATTCTCGCAGATCTTAATTTTAAAATTAATGCAGGCGAGTTTATTTTTGTCTCCGGTCCTTCGGGTGCGGGTAAGTCTACTCTCCTCAAGCTCATTGGCGGTTTAGAAAGGCCCAGTCGCGGCATGATTGCGATTAAGGGGCAGCGTTTAGACAAACTACAATCACGAGAGCGGCCTTACTTACGTCGTCGTGTCGGCATTATTTTGCAAGATACCCATCTGCTCTATGACCGCAGCGCACTCGCTAATGTCATGCTGCCGATGGCCGTGATGGGCCATAGCACAAAAAGTGCTGAAGCACGAGCGCGTGCGGCAATTTATAAAGTCGGCCTTGGTGGTAAAGAGCGTATGAACCCGGTTGAGCTCTCAGGCGGTGAGCAGCAACGCCTGGCTATTGCCCGCGCCATTGTTAATAGACCGGCTATTTTATTAGCCGACGAACCCACTGCCAACCTTGATCAGGAAAATGCCCGCTTGATTCTAGACGTTTTCAAGGACTTTAATCAGGTGGGGGTGACCACTCTGATTGCTTCTCACGATAAGCCCCTGCTACAGCAGCATGCCAATCGCACCCTCTTGGTAGAACCGGGTAAATTTGTTGATCTGGGAGTTCATCATGCGTAGTTGGTTAAGACAGCATGCATACGCCCTCAAGGTCGCCTTGCGTCGTATTGCACAAACGCCTTTTTCTTCATTGGCTAATATCCTGGTGATTGCCTTTGTTTTATCATTACCATTAATCGCTGCCTCATTATTGGTTTCTTTAGAGCCGGTCACTCGTACCGTATCGGTTAACCCGGCAGTCACTTTATTTATGAAGGATACGGTTAGCATTGATGACACTCATGACTTAGCCGTCGCCATTCACCAAGACAACTCAGAGCTCGTTCAAGAGATTCAAGTAGTGGACAAAAATGACGCGCTTGAAGACTTAAAAAACACCCCTGCTTGGACCGAATCGCTCAGTGTATTGGCTAAAAACCCCCTACCCCACGCTATTATTATCACCTTGAGTAACTCCGAGCAGGAGTTCGTCAATTCTGAGCGTGTGCTAAGCTTTACTGACCAACTCGCCACTTATGAGCAGGTTGATTTAGTACAGTTTGATAGTGATTGGGTACAAAAGCTTCAAGCCATTATGACGTTCATTAAGGTGGTCTTAATCTTACTGGCTATCGGGGTATCAGTGGTCGTGATCGCAACCGTCTTCAACACGGTACGCATGCAGGCCTTAGTTCAGCGTGATGAAATTGCCGTCGCTCGCTTGGTAGGAGCAACCGAGACCTTTGTCCGCCGACCATTCTTATACTTCGGAGCGGTCGTCGGTCTGGCTGCGGGAGTCGTGGCTATCGGACTGACATCTATCGCTATCATGATGGTAAACAGCTCCATCAAAGATGTCTTTGCACAGAGTTACGAGCAGCCTTTTTTAGTGCATTTACCGGATCTGTTCTGGTTACTCTTTAGCATTGTGATTGCTATGTTAATTGCTGCTGCCGCAGCGCGCTGGTCAGTCACACGCCACAGTAAGTTCTAATTAGCAATGAGTAATTTTGTACAAAAGCTATGTGCTTGGCAACAAGCACATGGCCGCCATGACTTGCCTTGGCAGAGCACAGACCCTTATCGGGTTTGGCTCTCAGAAATCATGTTGCAACAGACGCAGGTAGCTACGGTTATTGATTACTACAAACGCTTTTTAGAACGCTTTCCAACGATCAGCGAATTGGCAAGCGCTGAGCAATCGGAAGTAATGAGCTATTGGGCTGGTTTAGGATACTACGCACGCGCTCGCAACTTGCATCGTTGTGCCCAAATTGTCGTCGAGCAATATGGCGGTGTTTTCCCACGCGAGTACGAAGACATCGTTGCCCTTCCGGGAATTGGTCGCTCCACAGCACACGCTATTATGGCGTTTTGCTATGGTGCACCTACACCTATCATGGACGGGAATGTCAAAAGACTGTTTACCCGCTACTATGGTATCAAAGGTGTCACCAGCACAGCGGCTGTAGAAAAGCAACTCTGGTCCCAAGCTGAAAAAACCTTGAATGAAGCCCTTGGCGATGAGCACACGCACGTTGATATGGCCTGTTATACCCAAGCTCTAATGGACTTTGGTTCGCTAATCTGCACTCGCAGTAAGCCACTGTGTGATGATTGCCCTGTGGCTGGCTCCTGCTATGCCAAAACGCATAACTTACAAAAAGAGCTACCGACATCTAAAGCCAGAAAGACCACGCCCACTCGTCATACAGTTATGCTATTACTGGTACACGATAACCACATATGGCTGGAACAACGCCCTCAGCAAGGGATTTGGAGCGGCTTATTATCCCTACCTAGCTTTGATGATACAGAGGCGCTGATCCACTACCTACAAAATCAGGGAATGGCCATTAACCCAGCAAAGGATCTCATTAAACTGGCTGCTTTTGAGCATATTTTTAGCCATTTTAAATTACATATACAGCCTATTTTAGTGAAAACCACTGGTGCTCAATCACTACTGGACAGTAGCTCTAAGCAAGGGTACTATCATTTGCATAGCTGGCAAACACTACCTATCCCCAAACCCGTTAGCACCTTATTAGAAACCTTAGCAACGACTGACATTTAATACGTCACCACAGTCAAACTTAGTGCTCTAAGTATTGCCTTTGATCCGCAACACTAGGTACATAATTAGAAATACTCATCAACATACCGCAAGCCACCCCCAAGGTAACAAGTGCCGTACCGCCATAACTCATAAAGGGCAAAGGTACGCCGACCACCGGCAATATACCCATCACCATGCCAATATTGACAAAGATATAGACAAAGAAGGTCATGGTAATCGCACCCGCTAAAAGTCGGCCGAATTGGGTTTTAGCTTTTAAGGCGATCATAAAACCGCGTCCCAAAAATAGGGTATACAAAGCCAGTAATAAGATACAGCCGTATAAACCAAACTCTTCTGCATACACGGCAAAAATAAAGTCCGTGGTCCGCTCGGGAATAAAGTCTAAATGCGTCTGAGTACCTTGCATATAGCCCTTACCATAAACCCCTCCGGAACCAATAGCAATCATTGCTTGAATAGTATGAAAGCCTTTGCCTAGAGGGTCGGTAGTTGGATCCATGAGTGTACAGACCCGGCTTTTTTGATACTCATGCAAAATAACCCAATCAAAGCCCGGCTGGCAAAGCTCATTCTGATAAGCGATAAGTAACGTCAGTCCGCTAACACCGAGAACAAACACCGGCACAATCAGTTTAAAAGATAAACCGGCAAAATAAATAACGACCAAACCGCTTGCCAGTACCAATAAAGCGGTTCCCAGATCCGGTTGCTTAATAATCAACGCAAATGGCACCATCAAGAGGATGATCGCCACCATAAAATCCATCAACGATAAGCTGTTACGATAACGGTCAAAATACCAAGCCAACATCAATGGCATAGCTAACTTCATCATTTCCGAAGGTTGGATTGTTGCGACGCCGAGATTTAGCCAGCGTGTCGCTCCTTTTTGGGTAATCCCGAAAAACTCCACCCCCACCAGCAAAATAAGACCTACGATATAAATCGGCACAGATAATCGCATTAGTACCGGCGGCTTAATCATCGCGACAATCCACATCGCAAAAAACGCAATGCTGAAGTTTCTCAGCTGACCGGCAAAGCGGTAGTCCGTACTGCCCACCGCCGAGTGCATCACCAGCATGCTCAGACCAAAAAAAGCCAATAAAATCAATAACAAAGGCCAATCAAAGCAACGCAAGGAGCGTAGCATCTGACTCATCAATTTAGTCATCATTAACCCAACCCTCCTTCATTTTGGGTTTTAGTGACAGTGGTCGCTTGGGTCGACTGCTTTTCAGACTGGGCAGGTCGTGAGATTCTCGTTTGCTGACTCGGAATGGGGTTACCTAAAATCTCCGGTAACGGCTGTATAACGTCCTCTTCCTCAATATTCGTTGGCGCCTCAGGTATCTTAATATCCGGCGAAACAGCTTCCGTCGCATCACCTTCCATCTCTAAAAAGTTAGGCGTATAACTTTGACGGTTACGAGTTTGAATATCATCGTCCAACCAATAATCGAAAACTTTTCTGGCAATAGGTGCGGCTACGGTAGAACCCCAACCGCCATTTTCTACAATGACCGCTAAAGCTATCTTTGGATCATCAACCGGGGCAAATCCCATATAAAGCGCATGATCATGCAAACGCTTATCCAAGTTGCGCGCATTATAGGTAGCGCCCCTTAAACTGAATACCTGCGCTGTCCCTGTTTTACCTGCTGATTCATAATTAGCTCCTTGAAACACTCGTCGGGCCGTACCATGCGTGGGTACTTCGGCGAGCGCCCTCTTAACCACATTAATATCCGCTTGACTCATCTCAATCTTATACTCAGGCGATGAAACAACCGGTTCGGCACGTTTTTGGGTAGGATTTTCCAGCCAATTAACAATATGAGGACGGGTATACACCCCATTGGCAGCCAAAGTGGCCGTCGCTTGTGCTAATTGCATCATCGTAAAGGAGTTATACCCTTGACCGACTGCTACCGAAATCGTTTCACCCGGAAACCAGGTTTGCTGCTTAGGATCTTTAAAAGCAGACTGCTTCCACGCTCGTGAAGGCAAAACGCCCTTCTTTTCATGTGGCAAATCAATCCCTGTCTGCTTACCAAAGCCGAATTGAATCGCAAAATCATGCAGGGCATCCACCCCAATAATAGGCCCTAAACTGAAGAAGTAACTGTCTGATGAAACGACCAAGGCACGATGCATATCAATTGAGCCATAAACCGCACCGCCGGCATTTCTAAAGCGTTGGTTACCAAATTCAAAATAGCCCGGATCATAAATGCGCGTTTTTGCGTCACGCGCATTTAATGTGAGTGCTGCCAACGCGACAAAAGGCTTATAGGTTGAACCAATGGGGAAGGTACCATAGATCGGCCGATCGATGAGTGGATGATCGGGTGAATCAGAGAGGCGACGCCAATTCTCCACATCAATACCATCGACAAATAAATTAGGGTCAAAAGAAGGGGCTGACACATAGGCCAACACCTGACCATTTCTCGGATCAATAGCAACTAAAGCGCCACGCTGAGGGTTTTCAGGGTCATTAAAGATCCCTTCAACCATCCGTTGTAGACCAATATCTATCGATAAGCGTAAATTATCACCGGGAATAGGATCGGTACGCTCTAAAACACGGACAGGGCGACCGGAGGCGGCAATTTCCACCTGCTCCCAACCCGGCTTACCGTGCAAGACCTTTTCATAACTTAACTCAAGGCCTTTTTTACCAATCACATCGGTACCGCGATAATCACCCTCCAGCTCCTCTTCCTGAATGCGCTCATAATCTCGTTCAGATATGCGGCCAATATAGCCAATCAAATGCGCTGCAGACTCGCCTTGAGGGTACTCACGAACCCAACGCGCTCGAATATTCACTCCCGGAAACTTAAATGAGCGTACGGCAAAAGAGGCAGCTTCTTCATCGGTCAAATTACTACGCAAAATAATCGAGGTATAACGCGTATTAGCACCCATGCGCTGCTTAAAGCGCCGAATATCCAGTGGAGAAATCGGAATAATTTTCCCGACAGCTTCAATCATGGCATCAATATCAGCAATCTGCCCGGGCACCACCTCCAGGGTGTAGTCGCGGTAACTACGAGCTAAGACCTCACCATTACGGTCATAGATATTACCTCGCTTGGGGACGATAGGGACCAAAGAAATACGATTCTGATCGGCCCGTTCAGAAAAGCCCTGATAACGCTCAACCTGTAGAACCCACAGTCGATAAATTAAAATAGAAAAACAACAAAGTACAAAAATCGCTGCGACGGATACCCGCAAACGATTCCTCGTCCTTTCTATCTTAGTTCGTCGTCTTTGTTCAAACATGAGCTAATTTCTTTATTCCTAAACAACGGCATCTTCGTCATTGACCAGTTGCCATGGCAACTTCAAAATCAAATCAGCACAAAGCCACAGCACAACGTTAATAAAACCGCCTAACATCCAGCCCCAACCACTCCACGTACTCGCCATCCAAGCGTTAAGCATATGCTCAGGCAAAGGGATGAATAAAAAAATGGGCAACATATAGACCATCTGACCGATGACTTCAAAATTCAGCATGGTTTTGCGAATTTTAAATACCAGATACATGGTCAATACATACGTAATGGCGTGACTTCCTAATACGGTAGTGTCATGGACATCCATTAAAAAGCCGAAAATAAAGGCTGCAACCAAACCGACGCCACCGGCACCATGCGCCCCCCAAAAAGTCAGAACAACTAATAACAAATCGGGTGCACCATCCCAATTGCGCCAAGGGAGCAAAGACGCAAGCCAAACAAGCACAATGCTTATCCAGACATAATATGGATGAGCATTAAAACTATAATTAACCGCACTCAAGGGTCGCAGGCTTGCTAAAGTACGTCGCTCTTGCTGTCTTTCCGGCTGTTCTTTAGGTGTCATCGATCTCACTCCTCTAAAAATGCGGTTTCATCATTTTCCTTGGGTGGTGTATGCAATAACACGAGGAAGTGTCGATGTCGGTCAGGATGCGCACTCGGCTCGGCAATTGCTCTGACAAAGCCTTGAGCACTGTTGGTTTCAATTGAGGTAATTTCACCGATCATCAAGCCGGCCGGATAATAACCGCCAATCCCACTACTGACCAACTCATCACCTACTTTAATATCTACATCGAGTGATAAATAGCGCACTTCAATTTGTCCGGGCTGACCGCTTCCAAACACCAACACCCTAATGCCATTTCTTTTAAGTAGAGCGGGAACCGATGTTTTGTCATCAGTCACCAAAGCAGCTTCTGCCGTATTTGGGGCCACGCGACGAATCTGCCCGACAATACCACCCTCGGCAATCACCGGCATGCCGGGCTCAATGCCATCCGCGGAACCTTTATTTAAAATGATTGACTCTTTAGATGGGTGCGCAGGCGTATACAACACTTCTACCGCAACAGAAGGCACATCCACTGTCGCCTTAACACCCAGCAGACGGCGAAGCTGCACATTTTCCGTTTCCATCTGCATGGCGCGCATGTTTAGACGGGCATTTTCGATGCGCGCACTTTCAGTATGCCTAATTTGCTCCTCAGTCTGAGTGACAAACTTTGACCAATCATAGATGCTGTTAACCACATCTTTAGGCCAGAGCGCAACGCGCTGAAAGGGATACATTAACGTCGACGTAACTCGACGAACCGGCTCCAAAAATGACCAGTTCGCATCAACAATGATTAACACAATGCATAACAACGCAAGAAAAAACAACTTTACTTCACTTGCTATGCCTTGCCTAAAAAGAGATGGTGACTTTTTGGTCGACATTAAGATAATCGCAAAAAATTAGAAGCAAATGCTACGCTTCGATATCAGCGATAGTCCCACATGTCCTACTTATGATCTCGAAGCGCTAGAAGTGATGGCTGGCCAACGTAAACTAATAACTAATCAAATAACTAGTCGTTAACAAATACCGGGCCTAAGCGCTCTAAATGCTCCAAAGCTTCGCCACAACCATTAACAACACAAGCTAAAGGCTCTTCAGCAATCACTACTGGGATACCTGTTTCCTCTTGTAAAAGACGATCAATGTCTTTTAACAATGCACCACCACCGGTTAATGCAATACCCTTTTCTGTGATGTCCGCACCTAATTCGGGTGGGGTTTGCTCAAGACCGATTTTGACCGCTGAAACAATTTGATTTAAGGGATCGCTAAGCGATTCTAAAATTTCTTTGGAGCTAATCGTAAAGCTGCGTGGCACACCCTCGGTCATATTACGACCCTTGACCTCGATCTCCTTAATTTCAGTCGATGGGAAAGCGGAGCCGATTTCTTTTTTGATGAGCTCAGCTGTCGGATCACCGATTAGCATACCCTTGTTGCGACGGATATAATTGATAATAGACTCATCAAACTTATCACCGCCAACGCGTACAGAGCCTTTGTAGACCATACCGCCGAGAGAAATAACAGCGACCTCAGTCGTACCGCCACCGATATCCACCACCATCGATCCGCTGGCGTCTGAGACATTAAGTCCGGCCCCAATGGCGGCTGCCATCGGCTCCTCAATCAGATAAACCTGACTGGCACCTGCACCTAACGCCGCTTCGCGAATAGCACGACGCTCTACCTGCGTCGAGCCGCAAGGCACGCAAACAATAATACGTGGACTGGGTGAAATCAATGTCCGAGGATTCACCATGCGGATGAACTGCTTAATCATCTGCTCGGTCACCGTAAAATCAGCAATGACGCCATCCTTCATGGGTCGAATCGCCTCGATATTACCGGGTACACGACCAAGCATTTGCTTAGCTGCCTGACCAACCGCCTGAATAATTTTGCGACCATGAGGCCCGCCCTCATGACGAATCGCAACAACGGACGGCTCATCTAAAATGATGCCTTTACCTCGTAAATAAATGAGTGTATTGGCGGTCCCGAGGTCGATCGCCATATCGGTAGAAAAATAACTTCTGAGGAATCCGAACATGATTAAGAGTCTTTGTCGATTACAAATAATAATAAGCCTATAAAAAGGCTCTAAACGTACAGAAAAGTTGCGTTATACTAACACAAAAACAGTGTCTCTAAGGCTGCACTGCAGCCATATCTGAACACCAATGTCATCGCTAAGTACATATCAATATTAGAGATAACATATCATAACGTATTCTAGTTCTTAATCGATGGGATTAGGCGACAATTTAAAAGATGTAACTTCTCATCTACAGATACCTACCCTTGCCCCACTAAAACAGCCCAAAAAGACGTCCTCACTCACTAACTAAAGTCATTGGATAAAATCCACTCGCTGAACTGCTGTAATGTTGGACTACTTGCCAAGCGCCTTGGGTAAATCAAATAATAATTACGCGGACTTGGGATCGGTTCTCCCACAGCAACTAGACTACCCTGCTGTAACTCATCACGGACAAACTGTTCAGGCACAATCCCTAAGCCGATCCCGACACTCACCGCCTGAATTAAATGCGCAGTCACCTCAAAACTCGGCCCCAAGCTGATTTGTCGATGGTCTAAACCATAGTGACTAAACCAGTCACTCCAAGCAGAAGGATGGCTCGACACAGATAGCAACAAAGAACCTGTCGCATAGTCCGGAGCCATTACCTCACTCGTACTCTCTCGCTTATTTGCAACGGCAACCAAATACTCTTTGGCTATCAGATGACTCATTAATTCCGGAGCTGATGGTTTAGCTCGACTGACGATAATCGCTGCGTCAATATCTTCTGCATTAAAATCTATTTGCCCGATACGTGACTGAATATTGATCGTCGCACTGGGGTAGAGTTCATAAAAAGCATGCAGATTAGGCAAAACCCATTTAGAGGCAAAGGTCGGCAAAATAGCCAAACTTAGCGATCCCGCCCCTCGTGCTTTGGACATCACTTGCAGCGTCGCCCCACGAATTTTATCTAAGGCCTCATGCACTGTGGCCGCATATTGCTCTCCCAAATCAGTCAAGCGTACAGAACGCCCAACTCGTTCAAACAAAGTAACATCAAGATGCGCCTCTAACTGACGTATCTGACGACTAATCGCGCTTTGGCTCAAAGATAACTCCTCGGCCGCTCTGACAAAGCTTTGATGACGCGCTGCCGACTCAAAGATCAGCAACAACGACATGGATGGAGTGAGATGACGATAATTCATGAGTTTTATGCAAGTATTGATAACAATAAAATCAATTGTCCTTGACACAACGCTGGACGGATAATAGAAGATAGGCAATTCATTAACTATTATACAAGAGTTAAAGACACCATGAAATCAGAAAAAATCACTCAAAACTATAAAGACTTTCTAAAAGAGCTGGCAAAAACCGGGTTTGCAGGCGACATTCGCATTGACACAGCAAGCCGAGTCGTCATGTCAACAGACAACTCCATTTATCAATCCACACCACAAGCCGTGTTACATCCTAAGAACACGCAAGACGTTCAGCATATTATGCAACTGCTGGCAAAGCCACGCTTTCGCGACATTATCGTTACGCCACGAGGTGGAGGAACCGGGACGAATGGACAGTCATTAACACATGGTATTTTGGTTGACCTGTCTACTCATATGAATCAAATCCTCGAAATAAACCCGGAGGAGCAGTGGGTTAGAGTACAAACAGGTGTCGTTAAAGACCAACTGAATGCCGCCCTAAAACCTTATGGCTTGTTTTTTGCACCGGAACTCTCAACCTCAAACCGAGCAACGATTGGCGGAATGATCAACACCGACGCCAGCGGCCAAGGCAGTTGCGTTTATGGCAAAACCCGCGACCATGTGCTGGAACTGGACATGGTCACCTTAGGTGGACATCGCTTTAACAGCAAGGCTATCGACCCCAACCAACTTAAGCAGCTCACAAACAAAGAAGATCATGTGGCGACTTACTATCAAGCCGCACATGACATCAGCACCCAATATGCCCAACTCATTGAGGACAGCTTCCCCAAGTTAAATCGCTGCCTGACGGGGTATGATTTAGCTCATTTATGGGAAGACAGCACGGACCCCATCGCGGATACTAAATTATTTAATCTTAATAGCATTCTCTGTGGTTCAGAGGGTTCCTTAGGCTTCATGACGGAGGCCAAGCTCAATGTACTACCCATCCCTCTGCATAGTGCGTTGGTTAATATCCAATACCCTGATTTTATGGCCGCACTGCGCGATGCCAGAGCACTCATTGAGCACCAACCATTGTCTATTGAGACCGTTGACTCAACTGTCTTAAAACTGGCGCAAGAAGATTTTATCTGGAGTCAGGTCGAAGAATTTTTCCCGCAAAAAGGCAATAAACAGGCGCTAGGCATTAACCTTGTTGAATTTAGCGGTAACAATCAAACAGAAGTAGCCGACAAGGTCAAAGAATTTACTCAGTTCCTAGAACAAGACCAACAGCTACGCTCCGGTTACACCATCGCTTATGGTCGTGAAGCGATACAAAGAGTTTACGCGATGCGCAAGCGTTCTGTCGGTCTCCTAGGCAATATGCAGGGTGAGGCTAGACCTCAGCCGTTTGTCGAAGACACCGTCGTGCCACCGGAGCATCTAGCTGATTTTATTGAAGAATTCCGTCAACTCCTGGATGAGCATAACTTAAAATATGGTATGTTTGGTCACGTTGATGCCGGCGTCCTACACGTGCGCCCGGCACTCGACATGAAAAACACAGCAGACAGCGAACTCATCAAAACCATCACCGATCAGGTGGTCAGTCTTACCCATAAGTACGGCGGTTTACTCTGGGGGGAGCACGGTAAAGGGCTGCGTTCTGAATATGCGCCGACCTTTTTTGGCAAACTATACCCAGCGCTACAAACCATTAAAGCGGCCTTTGACCCATACAACCAATTAAACCCCGGAAAAATCGCTACCCCACCGGCACCGGAATATAAACTGTTAAAAGTCAATGAAATCAGCTTCCGTGGACATAAAGATCGCTTGATTCCAAAAAACGAATGGCTTGATTATGGTTCAACCATGCACTGTAATGGTAACGGAGCCTGTTTTAACTACGAGCTAGATGATGAGATGTGCCCATCTTGGAAAGCCACTCGTGACCGTGTGCACTCTCCCAAAGGTCGTGCCAGTCTGATGAAAGATTGGTTATACAAAAGCGCCGTGGCAAAAACCCCTGAAGAAAAAGAACAGCTTAAGGAGTTCAGTCACGAGGTTTACAAGGCCATGTCCGGTTGCTTATCCTGTAAATCCTGTGTTGGCCAATGCCCAATCAAAGTAGATATTCCTGATTCACGATCCCGCTTTTTTGAGGTGTACCATCAAAGCCATCGCCGCCCCTTGCGGGATCACGTCATTGCCAACTTAGAATTACTAACTCCTGTCATGGCTAAATTCGGCTCCCTTTATAATCGCCTAATACAACAGCAATGGGTGTCAGGTCTTATCAAAAACCACCTAAAACTGGTACACCTACCTAAAATGGCCAAGGCTTCGACCGATCATATTAAAAAAACGCCGGTCGTACGCCCTGAGGAGGTGCTTAATTGGACCCCACAAAAGCTAGCGACCTCCGTGTTAATTATTCAAGATGCCTTTACTCGCTATTTTGACTCATCCGTCTTGGATGACTTTATTCAACTTATCAAGTATTTAGGCTACGAACCTCACTTGCTGCCTTACTTTGCAAATGGTAAAGCACTGCAAGTACTCGGCTTCCGAGATCGATTTAGCCGACAAGCAATAAAAAACGCAAATAAGCTTAGCGCCCTAAATAAACTGGAACAGCTCAAAATCGTTGGCATGGATCCTGCTTTAACATTAACCTATCGACAAGAGTACCAGAAAGTACCCGGCATCAAAGTCATGCCTAATATTTTGCTGCCGCAAGAGTGGTTAGAGCCGATTTTAAAAGCCAAGGGCAAGATGACCATCACCAACCCTAACGACGCTGTGAATGTGCAGTTTTTTGGTCACTGTACCGAGAAAACCAATGCGCCGGCAAGTCACGCCTTATGGACGTCGATTTTTGACTCGGTGGGTTTAAAAGTCGATGCTCAAAAAACGGGCTGCTGTGGTATGTCAGGTCTGTATGGTCATGAAACGGCCAATGCCGAGGTGTCATCTAAAATTTACGATCTCTCGTGGCGCCATAAAATTGAAACGGCTCAACACAGCGACACGCCGACAGAGATCATGGCTTCAGGCTACTCTTGTAGAAGTCAATGCTCTATTCAATCAAATGCAGAGGTCAAGCACCCGGTGCAGATTTTATTGCAGCACCTTAAGCAGCAGGGTCATGCTTTTTGATAGACTTAAAAAGCAATGCCAATATTGCTCTACTTAGCAGTACAAATAAGCCGGAGATATCTTATAATGAAAAGTTCTGATTTATAATCGATGGGTTATCAGCATCGATCCGGCGAATTCTCTACGCACAGATTGAGCTACCCCACAAATACTTTCTAAAACAATCTATGTCTTTATCCAATCAAGATATTAAACGCATTGCTAATTTAGCGGCAATTAAGATTTCAGATGAGGAATCAAGCCAGTACGAAGCTGAGATCAACTCATTATTGACGATTTTTAACAGCCTAAAAAGCATTGACACTGAGGGCGTTGAGCCTTTAACTCATCCACTCGCCATGCTTGAAGAGGTGCAGCTGCGTCTACGTGATGATGTAGTGACCGAGACTGATACACCGGAGCACCGCGATCAGCTAATGAGTAATGCGCCGGCCAGCACTGAGGGCGTTTTCTTAGTCCCCAAAGTTATTGAATAATTTATTGAGTCAAGCATGTCATTTCCTACTATTGCCGATTTAAACAAAGCACTAGCCAACAAAGAAGTCAGTGCCGTTGAATTAGCTCAAGAAGCGCTTAAAAAAGCAGCCGATCTAAAAGAGCTAAATGCTTTTATTGATATTAATGAAGAACTAAGCCTCAAACAGGCTCGCACTGCTGACGAGCTAATCGCCGCCGGCAAAGCAAATTACCTTACCGGCATTCCTCTAGCCCATAAAGACAACTACGTTACCACCGGCTGGAAAACCACCGCCGCCAGCAAAATGCTGGAAAACTATGTTAGCCCATTTGACGCCTCTGTCGTTGATGACTTACGCAATGCAGGTACCGTCAACATCGGCAAGCTTAACCTGGACGAGTTCGCCATGGGCTCCAGCAACGAGACCTCTTTTTTCGGTGCCGCCCTAAACCCTTGGGACAAATCTAAAATCCCGGGTGGCTCATCCGGTGGTTCAGCCATTGCTGTTGCAGCCGGCATTGTGCCTTTTGCAACCGCTAGCGACTCCGGTGGGTCTATTCGCCAACCTTCTGCCTTGTGTGGTGTTACCGGCATTAAAGGCACGTATGGCTCTATTTCGCGTTGGGGTATGATTGCATACGCATCCAGCATGGATCAGGCCGGTTTAATTGCCCGCAATGCCGATGATTTAGTGGCAGGCTTAGACCTTATCAGTCATTTCGATGAGCGTGATTCTAATAGTGCAACGCACTGCTTTGGAGCACCAAACACGAGTGGGCGAGTAAAAGCCCAGTATGATGCTAAGCGAGCAGAGCTTGATGCAGCAGGCGCAACGCCTTTAAGCGGTTTACGTGTTGGCGTACCAAGTGAATACCAAAGTGATGAATTAAGCGCTGACGCTGACGCGGCTATCCAAAGTGCGATTAAGCAGCTGGAAGCGTTGGGGGCAACGATTGTAGAAATCAGCCTCCCGCATACGGCGGATTGTATTCCAACCTATTATATTTTAGCGCCGGCTGAAGCTTCTTCTAACCTCTCACGCTTTGATGGCGTGCGCTTTGGTCACCGCACGGCTGAACCGGTAGATAATATCGGTGAGTTAATCGCCCTCTCCCGTGCTGAAGCATTTGGTGATGAAGTACGTCGCCGTATGTTTATCGGTACATATGCCTTAACTGAAGGCTACTATGATGCTCTTTATGTCAAAGCGCAACGTGTCCGCCGTTTAATTGCTGACGACTTTAAGCGCGCCTTTGCTGAGCAATGTGACGTTATCGTCGGTCCGGTTACCCCAAGTACCGCACGTACGCTAGGCGACAACAAGGACCTAAAAACCGAGTGGCTTAATGACATTTTCACCCTCAGTGTGAACTTAGCCGGTCTACCTGCCATGTCCTTACCTTGCGGTTTCAGTAACGATGCTAAACCTTTACCAATTGGTTTACAGCTTATCGGCAATTATTTTAATGAGGGTCAGTTGTTAGCGATTGCCGATCGTTTCCAACAACACACAGACTGGCATACACGCAAACCGACGGAAGTATAAAAATGAAATGGGAAATTGTTATCGGTCTAGAAACGCATGTACAGCTCTCGACCGCTTCTAAAATATTTTCCGGCAGCAGTACGGCTGTCGGCGCAGAACCGAATACGCATACATGCGCTACTGACTTAGCATTACCCGGCACCTTACCGGTAATGAATCGCAACGCAGTACACAAGGCAATCCAATTCGGTTTAGCAATCAACGCACACGTCGCTGAATTCTCTCAGTTTGAACGTAAGCATTATTTCTATCCGGACTTACCGAAAAACTACCAGACATCTCAACTTGAGCACCCGATTGTCAGCGGTGGTCAGATTAGTTTTATGGTCGGAGACGAGCTAAAAACGCTCAATCTCACACGTGCTCACCTTGAGGAAGACGCCGGTAAGTCTTTACACGACAACTACCACTTTGAAGATGGCGGTTCAGCGACCGGTATTGACTTAAACCGTACCGGCACCCCACTACTCGAGGTTGTGACTGAGCCTGAGCTACATTCGGCTGCTGAGGCAGTAGCCTATGCCCGCGCCTTACATAGCTTAGTGGTATGGCTTGGCGTTTGTGATGGTAACTTGCAAGAAGGTAACTTCCGCTGTGATGCTAACGTTTCTATTCGTCCTGCCGGCCAAAAGGAATTAGGCACACGCACGGAGATCAAAAACGTGAACTCTTTCCGTTTCTTAGAGCGTGCCATTCTTTATGAAGTTGAACGTCAAATCGAGGTACTGGAAGATGGCGGTACCATTGTCCAAGAAACCCGTCTTTATGATGACGTCAATGACGAAACTCGCAGTATGCGCACCAAAGAGGACGCTCAGGACTACCGCTACTTCCCTTGCCCTGATTTACCTCCATTGATCGTCAGCAAAGAGTGGATTGAAGAAGTACGCCAATCAATGCCTGAACTACCTGATGCCTGCCGCGCACGTTATGAGTCTCAGCTTGGTTTATCCGCTTATGACGCAGCACAAATGACGGTCAATCGTGAAACTGCTGATTACTTTGAAGCTGTCTTGGCTCTTTCCAAAGCCGACAATGCAAAAGTTATCGCCAACTGGATTATGGGTGACGTCAACGCTACCCTCAATAGCTCCGGTCTGGAAATCACTGACATTCCGGTCACACCGGCAGGCTTAGCAAAGTTAGTTGAGCGAATCACTGACGGCACAATTTCTCACAAAGCCGCACGCGACGTTTTCCAAGCGCTTTGGGCCGGAAAAAACGAGGCAGATGTGGATAAAATCATTGAAGCCAAAGGCCTTAAGCAAATCAGTGACACGGGTGCTCTCGAAGCCTTAGTTGATTCGGTCATGGCTGCCAATGCCGACATCGTCGAAGAGTTCCGCTCAGGCAAAGAAAAAGCCTTTAACTCATTAGTCGGTAGAGTAATGCGCGAAGCCAAAGGCAAGGCAAATCCTGCTCAAGTCAACGAGATTTTGAAAAAGAAATTAAGTTAATTTGACTGCTAAAGCTTTTCAAGCATAAATACAAAAACGGGGTTCTGAGTGATTGTCACCAGAACCCCGTTTTATCGTTTTATATGGCTGTGAGAAAAATGGCTTTTTGTTAAGCAGATTTAGCCATAGTATTCTGTTTTTTCACCTGCATAATCCTCGGCTTTATAAATTTGGCAATAGCGGAAAACATTGGTGATACCACTGAGTTTCCAAATTGTTTGTAGGCTTGGGTATCTGATACCGGAATTTTAAATTCACTGCCTTGAGGAGAACTTAAGCCCATTAAACGGGAACATTCAAGCGGCGTTAAACGACGAGGACGTTTTGCCATATTTGCTTCGTTTTCAAAATCTTTACTAAAGTCCCATCCGCGATCAATCAATATTTCAGAGCCATCTTTGTGGTATCTTGCAGATAAGGTACGTGCACGCTCATCTGGACCAACCAATCCGTAGCCGAACCCGTTTCCTTTGGCTCTGTGCTTTTCTGCATAATTGAATAAATATTTCCAAAGGTTGGGGGTCAATATGTATTTATCATCAACCTTATCCGCATCCTCTAAGATATCGCCTAGCACAGGAGATGTGGTTGGTTTAGGCAGGTCTTTGAGACTAAATCCATTGTGGATATTGAGGTCTTTACGGAATCCTATCAATACTATACGTTCACGATTTTGTGGCACCCAGTGTGAGCCGTTAATAATCTTCGGATCATTAGGCCCTGTATGTTCAGCATCTGCCACTTCATACCCAAGCTCAGTAAGTGTCTCAATAATTACTTTGAATGTTTTTCCTCGGTCATGACTCTTCAGGTTTTTAACATTTTCTAAAACAAAAGCAATTGGTTTTTTAGCTGCAATAATTCTAGCCACATCAAAAAACAAAGTGCCCTGAGTTGAGCATTCAAACCCGTGTTTAGCTCCTAGAGAATTTTTCTTTGACACGCCGGCTAGTGAGAAAGGTTGACATGGAAAACCAGCAAGCAGTATGTCATGATTAGGTACGTTGATATCTATGTGTTTATATGCTTCTTCTTCAGAAATGCTTGAATCCATACTCAAAGTGATATCGCGTATATCTTCATTGAAGGTGTGAAAAGCGTGATCGCAAGCAAAATTAGCCTTGTATGTTCTGCGAGCAAACTTATCCCACTCACTACTAAAAACACAGTAGCCATTTTGCTCTTCAAAACCTTTTCTAATACCGCCAATTCCAGCAAATAAATCGATAAAGGTAAAGTCACAATCTTCTAAACTCACTTTAGGTTTGGGAAGTAGTTCTTCTAAGTAGTCATACTCCAACTTGCTTAGTTTAGGCGCAGCTTTACCCTTAAGCCATCGGTTGATAGTCTCTCGTGTCCAATTACTGTTTGGTTGCTTATTAAGGTAATCTGCTAGGAATTGTTGATCATAGATAGATGATAGCTCTTTAATCAACTCATAATCTGTTGGGTATAGATCTAGACCTAACTGAGGTTCATTCATACATTTTACTCCATCCACTGGGTCAATTTAGTGACATCTTATCACGAAACTGACACAATCATTCTTAATTAAATGACTATTTACTACTTTGTAGTATTCAGTTTATTGGAGAGGGATTTGAATAGGCAATAATAGGATATGAATGTCCTTGCCATGGGTAAATAATTCTTACCTAATTTGAAAAATCACTTATGAGGGATAAAGTTGAGTATTTTAAATACGCTAG
The DNA here is from genome assembly GCF_000373745.1 of Oligella ureolytica DSM 18253. GTDB lineage: Bacteria > Pseudomonadota > Gammaproteobacteria > Burkholderiales > Burkholderiaceae_B > Oligella > Oligella ureolytica. The sequence continues at coordinate 58,447 of NZ_KB892282.1, forward strand.
TAACACACATGCAGGCTCATGGTGCTAAGCGATTTTTAATTAAAAAATTAGCCAATAATGATAACTCAAAACAACAAATTTATTTAGGTAGCGATTTTGAAATTATCCGAATAATTCCATCAGGTGACATGTATGCAGATGGCGTAAGCAAAAAAGGTGCAATTTTTAAGGCACCAGTAGTTTTTTTTTGGATTGACTTAGAAGGCGAAGTCGATCGTGCTCCTAATACACAAATCATTTTTTATCCTAAATATCCTGAAACTCGTTTGTCTGGTTTTATTCAAGGTTCTAATAAAAATAAAAATATTGCACCTAGACAATTGATGCTACCTCCTACTCCAGAACAAAGAAATGAACGAGGGGATACTAATCGCTATTTGATCCTAGGAGTCAATGAGACAACGGTTTGGGCGCATTGCACAGCATGGACTGGTGAGCTGCATAGTGAAATAACGTTACTTCTTGAAAAGGAAGCAATTATACCGGTCACATCGGTATTTTTTGAGTTTTCCAAAACAGATGAAACAAGCGAAGAGAAACTACTATATAAACTCAAAGAGATTTATTTAAGAGGCCCAATTAATTCATGTCGCATGAATCCTCAAGGCGAAATTATTCCATATACAGCACAAAATGGCGCAGGATACACACTTGAAGCTCAGTTCGGCATTACGCCAAATGGTTTTAGTGATCCGGACTTCATGGATTGGGAATTAAAATCACATTCACATGGTGTGGTCACTTTGATGACACCAGAACCAAACATCGGTCTCTATTTGGCGAACTTAAAGGATTTTATGGATGCTTATGCTACTAAGAAACGTCCGGAACGCTTAGACTTTGCAAGTCGCCACTTGATAGATCGCCGCAATGAGAAATCCACCTTAACTATGTACGTTGAAGGCTTTGAACCTATCAAAAAAGAGATATTAGACCCTCAGGGAGGCTTGATGTTACGTGACGATCAAGGAAAATTGGCAGCAGGTTGGTCTTTTGAAAAGTTAATTGATCACTGGAAGAAAAAACATAATAACACCTGCTTTGTTAGTACAACAAAAATATCAACTACGCCACCACAGTATAGCTACGGGCCCGAAGTTACTTTAGCTAAAGGCACTGATTTAAAGATGTTCATCAGCGCATTATTCTTGAGTACCATCTATTATGATCCCGGCGTTAATATGAAGCTAATAAATGACAAATGGCGCTCCAAGAAACGCAATCAATTTAGAGTAAATTGGCGCAATATTGAAACCGTGTATAGCGAAGTTAAACAGGTTGATTTATCTTCACTGTAAATAAATAATTATTACTCTAGTACGCTAGTTAAACTATTGAGGCTTTTCAAGCATAAATACAAAAACGGGGTTCTGAGTGATTGTCACCAGAACCCCGTTTTATCGTTTTATATGGCTGTGAGACACTCACTAAGCGCCATATTTTTCGCGATAAGCCGCTACTGACGCCTCATGTTGAGTGAACTGCCCATCCTCTTCTAGTAACGTCATGATATCTTTTAGCGAGGCGATTGAAATGACCGGCAAACCATACTTTTGCTCAACCTCTTGAACCGCAGACTTTTCAGCAATCTCTTCGTGGTTACCGCCCTTTTCCATGCGATCTAATGCAATTAATACCGCGGCAGGTTTGGCTCCCTGTGCCTCAATGATATCGACTGAGTGACGCACAGAAGTACCGGCCGTAATCACATCATCAATAATCACAACCTTACCCTCTAAAGGCGCCCCTACTAACACGCCACCCTCACCGTGGTCTTTTGCTTCCTTGCGGTCAAAGGCATAAGGGATATCACGACCCTCTAAATCCGGATGATTTGATAAAGCAATGGCAGTGGCAGCAGCTAAACTAATGCCCTTATAAGCCGGTCCGAAAAGCATATCGAACTCAACACCGGAGCTAACCAATGCATCTGCATAAAATTTAGCCAAGACACCTAGGGACTTGCCACTATTGAATAAACCTGCATTAAAAAAATACGGACTCACACGGCCAGATTTAGTTTCAAACTGCCCAAATCGTAAAACCCCTTGCTCTAGGGAGAAACGGACAAAGTCACGACGTTGTTGCTGAGTATTATCATCCATAAATAGAAAATCACTTGGTCTTATTCGAAAGAAAACCATTATACAAGTCTTTACAATTTGACACTTAGCAATCCGAGAAAAAAACTAATCTCTCTGTAGAGCGGCTTCAATCAAGGGCCAAGCATTTTCCAATAACAAAGGCTGTGCTTCTACACGGGGATGAATACCATCCGTCTGCATCAAGACTTCCTCTCCAGCCACACCTTCTAAAAAGAAAGGTAGTAGGTCAATCTCATGTCGTTCCGCTACGCGTTGAAAATTAGCCTCAAACGCTTGACTATAACTAGTGCCATAGTTAGAAGGAATTTTCATACCGAAAAGTAAGGTCTCGGCTTCTGCTGCTAAACTCATCACCACTAAGCGATCCAAACTACGTTCAATCAGCGGCGGCGGTTGCCCACGCAAACCGTCGTTACCGCCTAACTCAATAATCACAATATCGGGTGTATGACTCTGTAGAAGATTAGGCAAACGATTGATCGCACCAGCCGCCGTCTCACCGCTCATGCTACTATTAATGACCTTGTGCTGACCCGGAAACGTTTGCTCTAGACGCTGCTCTAATAGACTGACCCACGATTGCTCAACTTCCATACCGTAGCCTGCACTAATACTGTCACCTAAAATCAGTATACTTTTTGCTTGTACTTTAGTTAACGCACTAAATAACAAGAGGCAAAGTAGTAAACTGCCTAACACTATTCGTATATAGGATTGACCCATCCAACCATCTCCGACCGAAAATTACTCACTGGGACCTTTTATGCTACATCAATCACCTGACATCGTGATTAACACGGTGGGACTGAATCACCGCATTCTCACCCCTGAGCGAGAGCTGCATGTCTTACGTGATATTAACCTACAAATTAGCGCAGGTGAACAAGTAGCAATAACCGGTCGCTCCGGCTCGGGCAAATCCACTCTTTTAGGCTTATTAGCAGCTTTAGATAGTCCCAGCGAAGGTGCTATTTATCTATGCGGTCATCCGGTACATCAACTTCAAGAAGAGGCGCGTGCAGCCCTCCGATTACAGCATATCGGTTTTATTTTTCAATCCTTTCAACTGCTACCGTATTTAAGTGCTTTAGACAATGTCATGCTACCCATACGCTTGCTAGGCAACGTTAATGTTAAATCAGCCAAAGAGCAAGCATTTGCCATGTTAGAGCGGGTCGGTTTAGATAAACAAAGTCAACAGATCCCTAAGGTCCTCTCCGGCGGCGAACAACAGCGCGTAGCCATTGCCAGAGCACTAATCCTACAGCCTCAAATTGTGTTTGCGGATGAACCCACAGGCAATCTTGACGGTGATACAGCCAATGACATTGAACGCCTATTTTTTGAACTCAATAAAGAGCAAGACACCACCCTGATTGTCGTCACTCATGATCTTGATTTAGCAGCCAAATGCCAACGTCGCTTAGATTTACAAGACGGTCACTTGGTGGAGGTATAGCTAAATGCATCGCTATTTTTCTCTATTTAGCGTACTCCTAAAACAAAGCCTGGGCTCAGGCGCTTTGCTACTTGTTTTCATCGCCCTCTCCCTAGCCATTAGTGCAACCACCGCTTTACGCTTTAGCCAGCAACAAATTCAATACTCCATCGCCCAACAATCAGCACAATTACTTGCCGCTGACCTAGTCATTAGCTCCTCTCGTCCCATTGAACCACAATGGCAAGCCCATGCTCAGAAGCATCAACTGACGACATCCAATAGCATCCTATTTAATAGCATGGCCATGGCTAATGATGAATTTGTTTTGGTTAATGTCAAAGCGATTGAACAAAACTTTCCTCTGCGTGGTGAATTGCAAGTTTCCGATAGCTCCTCCTCACCGTTACAACAACTAGAAAGCGGCCAACTATGGCTCAGCCCCATTCTCTTTGAGTTACTGGAGATACAGTACGGTGATGAAGTACAAATTGCTGATGCAACGTTTACGGTCAAAGGTGCCATAAAAAAAGACAGTAATCAACAAACCGGTTTTGCCGGCTTTTCTCCCACCGTTATTATTAGAGCCGACGAAGTCGAGCGCACCAATGCCATTCAATTAGGCAGTCGCCAAAACTATCGCCTATTACTAAGCGGCGAACCTAGGCAGCTCCAGACTTTTTTAGCAGAACACGAAGCAACACTAAGATCCTATGAGCCCGGTGGAGCGGCAGCTGATTTGGAGGTAGGTGCTTTACGTCTTCTAAAATCAAGTGAAGGCATCTCGCAACTGGTTGAACCAATGCAGCACCTACATCGCTTTATGCAGTTGGCTAACTTACTGACCTTGCTTCTCTGTGGTATAGCCATCGCACTCTCAGCCCATCGCTACGTTGCTCAAAACCAAGACCATGTGGCCATGTTGCGCTGTCTCGGCGCCTCTCGCCTTCAACTACTTGGTTCATTTGCCGCTCTACTATCCTTAGTTGCTGTAGTAGCCACACTTATCGGCATGATCTTGGGCATCATTTTCGGCTATACATTATTAAAATTGGTCGTCCTGCTCCTACCACAAATTGAATTGCAATTTGCACTACGTGAATTGATTTATGGCCCCTTGCTCATCGCTGCCTTTACCTGCACATTGATGTTGGCAGGCTTTATTATGCCGGCTATTTATCAGTTAAGCGCTATGCCGCCAATAAATGTGCTTCGCCCTGTCCAAGGATCGATAGTCAGTCGGCGACTTTTAGCATCAACCGCCATGCTCAGCTTATTCATCTTTGCAATGAATATCAGCACTGATAGAGTGCTGAGCTTTGCAGTGATGTTAGGCATATTTACCATTGCCTTGGTATGTTATGCTGCCATCTGTGTATTACTGATTGCTGTTAAAAGAGTTTTTAGCAGTACCGAGCATTGGTTACGTCAACCCGCTAAAACCGCCATACAAGTGACAGCGCTTGCTTTGGGTCTCAGTTTATTGACGGTACTCTTTTTATTGCGCGGTGATTTATTAGATCGTTGGCAAGATCAGCTTCCTGAAGACACTCCTAACCTTTTTGTCATGGGCCTTCCACCGTATGAACGAGAAGGCTTTGAGCAATTACTTAAGGAACACCAATGGGCTGCTGATCCCTTATATTCCTTTATTCGTGGTCGTTTAGTTGCTCATAATGGACAGCCTTTTGATCAAGATGTCATCGACCGTAGCAATACCCTGCGCCGAGAGTTGAATTTAACTCAAAGCGGCGTCTTTCCTGATAACAATCTGTTTATCGCCGGCCAAGCTGAATTCACCGGACCTAATCAAGTGTCCGTTGAAGCAGAAAATGCCAATGAACTTGAGCTAACACTAGGAGATACACTACGCTTCGACCTACCGGACGGTACAATTGACGTCGAGGTAGTCAGCTTCAGGCAAGTACAATGGGAGAGCTTCAGTCCAAATTTCTTTTTTGTTTTCTCGCCGGGCACCATGGGGCAAGATAATGCGTCTTACTTAGGCAGTTTTTATCTCCCTCCCGCTGACAAGTCGCAACTCGGCGAACTTATTCGTCACTATCCCACGACCCTCTTTATTGATGTCGATGCGGTGTTGACACAAGTGATGGATATCGTGCAGATGATTGCTAAGGTGATCAGTTATTTAGCTATTTTAGTCATGGTTGCCGGCTTGCTTGTACTCTTAGCCAGCCTTAACTTGTTAATGGATGAGCGGCGTACGGAAGTCGCCCTATTAAGAGTCATCGGCTTATCACAACGAAGGATCCAACGCCACTTAACATTAGAATTGGCCTTTGTTGGGATGGCTGCGGGCTTCGTCGCTATATTATTTGCCGAGATCATTACCGCCATTACCGCTCACCACTTTAGTTTGAGCTGGCACGCCCATTTTGTTTATTGGTTACTATTACCGTTATGCATGGCTTTCCTCTGCGGGGTTATCGGTCGCTATCGTTTACGCCGCTTATGGTTACAAGCTCCGCTACAAAGTTTAAAAACCACGGATTAAAAAACCAAGGGAAAACCCTGTATTGATACAATGATGACAATTAATCGAGATTATATTTAATACATTTTATCTTGGTCATTTTGTACAAAATCAATCATTTTACAATTAAAGAATTCTTATGCTAAAAGTTACCTCCCTTAATATTAACGGCATCCGTGCCGCCGAAAGAAAGGGTTTTTTTGAATGGATGGACACGCACGATGCTGATATATTGTGCTTACAGGAAACAAGAATTAGTGACGCTGATATAAAAGAGCATATGCGCAACCGCGAGGGTTATAAAAGCGCGTTTAATCCGGCAGAAAAAAAGGGATATAGCGGCGTTGCTTTGTACTACAAAGGCAATCCTGACATTTCTGTCGGCATGGGCTGTGATGAGTTTGACCCTGAAGGTCGTATCATTCAAGCCACCTGGGATGATTTGACCATTGTCAGCGCTTATCTACCTTCGGGCTCCAGCAGCGAGGAGCGTCAGGCAGCTAAATTCCGTTTCTTGGATAAGTTCGGTCCTTGGATTGATGAGATGATGCAACATCATCGTGACACAGGACATGAGTATATTATTTGCGGCGACTGGAATATTGCTCACAAAGAAATTGATATCAAAAACTGGCGTGGCAATTTGAAAAACTCCGGTTTTACCCCGGAAGAGCGTGCTTGGATGACTCATTTATTTGAAGAGCGTGGCTTTGTTGATGTTTTTAGACAACTCAACCAAGAGGCGGACCAATACACTTGGTGGAGTAATCGTGGACGTGCTTGGGATAATAACGTCGGTTGGCGTATTGACTACCAAATCAGCACACCGGGCATTGCAGCAAAAGCGGTAAGTACTGAGATTTACAAAGCAGAACGCTTTTCAGATCATGCTCCGCTGACTGTGTTGTATGACCTTCCCAAAGAAAAATACATCGGCTAAACACTAACTAGCCACAATTTGATCCTCTCTATGTCAGGATAGTTGTCACCCTCTAAATTTAAATCAAGAGAGCGGTAAGGATACTATTTATGGGCCGTTATTCACTAGAGCGTAAGAACGCAGTGATCAATAAATTTCATAGTGACAACACATTGAGTCTTAGCGAACTAGCTAGGCAAGAGAGCATTCCTACCTCAACCCTTTATAATTGGCTGAAACAAGTCAATTTAGTAGGTAATGCCATGTCAAAAAAACGCAATTCGGATAACTGGTCTGCTGAGACCAAGCTGGCGACTGTGATAGAAACCGCCTCGCTTTCGGAG
>NZ_KB892283.1 GCF_000373745.1 Oligella ureolytica DSM 18253
AGAGGCTATGCCATTGACCCAATAGGACTGCCTTAAACATGGCGAGCACGGGATAACTCGGACGACCTTGTTGAGTCGTCAATCGACGCTGCTTTTGTGAATTGAGGTAGCATTCAATCGGTCGCCAATCAATCACTTGATCTAACTTAAGTAACGGAAAACGATCAAGGTGTTTGGCAATACGGGCTTTGGCGGTTTGTTGAAAGAAACTACTCATAGGACTAAAGTAAGAATGCAAGAAAACAAGCTATATTTTAGGAAATTTGAGGGGTTATTGCAAAGGTCTCACCTTAAGCAAATGTATGCCGAGTTAAGCTTAACGTCTCAGCTACAGGAAGAAATTATAAAAAAGCTATAGTGCCTGTAGCAACACGTAAGCAATGGGCTAGTGAACTACAGGCAGAATACCGAGTAAGTATCGTCATCAGCTGTCAGGTAGTAGGTATCAGTCGGACGGCGTATTACTTTCGTAAACGGTTAGTAGACGATAGCAAGGTGATTCACGAGCTACAAGATCTTGTTGAACATTATCCTCGTTGGGGATTTCTTAAGTATTTTATGCAACTAAGGAAGTTAGGTTATCGTTGGAGTCATAAGCGTGTCCAACGTGTGTATAGCGCCTTAAAGCTTCAGTTGAGAAGTAAGGAAAATTTCGTACCTTCAACGTGATTGATGATTTTAACCGTGAGGTACTGGGTATTGAGGTGGCTACTAGTATCATCTTTATTAGTGCTGCTAAATGCCAGGTAGCTAGTAAGTCATTGCGCCTTAATGAGTTCTACTTGTCTTATTTCATCCAATGTTCTACAGCCTGTTAGTGCCATTGTTACCTCAAGTTCAGTTCTTAATATATGTAAAACATGGGCTACGCCGCTTGCACCGGCTGCTGCCATAGCCCAGATATAGGGACGACCGATTAAAACAGCACTTGCACCAAGAGCAAGGGCGGTAAAAATATCAGAGCCACGACGAATGCCACCGTCAACCAGTATGGGAATATGACCGTCGATACTATCGCAAATTCGACCCAAAATGCTGGCAGTTGCTGGTAGAGTGTCTAGGGTACGTCCCCCGTGATTGGAGACTACAATGCCTGCGGCACCTATCTGAACCGCTTTAAGAGCGTCTGAGGGGTTTAGGATTCCTTTTAAAATGACCGGTAGGGGGCTGTGTTGAATAAACTGTTCTACTAAATCCCAAGTGGGTGCATTGGTTAAAAAACCGCTGCCAAATAATGGGCTTTCGCCTGCCGATCCAACTGTTAGAGGGGCTGATTTAAAGTTCTTTAATAGTACGGCTTCTACGCCACTTGGTACTGAAAAACCGACACGTTGTTCACGATTACGCACACCATTAACCGGTGCATCGATGGTCAAAACAATGGCTTCAACTCCTAGTTTGGCAGCTTCAGCTAAAAGCTTCTGTGAGGCGATTTGATCCGGTTGCCAGTACCATTGCAACCATTTTGTGCCAGGTATCTGCTCACAAAGTAGTGTCAGTGAGGTCGAGCTCTGCATGCTGATAATATAAGGTGTCTGCATTGCAGCAGCAGCCAGAGCAGAGATAAACTCACCGTCAGGGTGAAGCATTTTTTGATAGGCAACGGGTGCTAATAAAATCGGAAAATCATGGCGTTGTCCGAGAAGCGTGTAGTGAGTGTGTGCCTCTTCAAAATCCTTTAACATACTGGGTAACACTTGATATTGTTGCCAAGCTGTCTGGTTTCTAGCTAATAATTTCTCATCAGCCACGCCACCTGAAAAATAAGCCCAAACTTCCGGGCTAATACGTTCTTTTGCGTAGGGAATATAGTCATCCGCTGCGACAATGCTAGCAGGGATTTCGTTTAAAGGTGCTAATGACATTTTAGACTTCTGCCCATTCACGAATTAGGTTGTGATAAATACCACTGAGTGCAGTGGCTTCGCTTAAGCCATCATCTTGCATTGATAAGCGTTGGATACTCTGATCTAATTGCCATAAAAGACGGCGACGATGGGCATGTCGGATCATGCTTTGAGTCCAAAAAAATGAGGCAAATCTAATACCCTGTGTAACCGGCTCTACGCGGTGTAAGCTGTCGCCCGGATAAACCACCATATCACCTGCTTTTAGCTTCACTGAGTGTGTACCGTAAGTGTCTTCAATGATTAGCTCACCGCCTTCATACTCCTCGGGTTCACTAAAGAAAATGGTGCTAGACACATCGGTACGCATGATGCCTTGCGTATCCGGAAGATTGAAAATGGAGTTATCAATGTGATTGCCATAGCTGCCGCTGTCTTCGTAGCGATTAAAGCGTGGAGGAAGGATTTTTGCGGGTAGTGCTGCGGCAATAAAACCGGGATCGGCTCTTAAGACTTGTTTAAGAAAGTTTCCTAATTCCAGTGCTAACGGGGATTGCGGGCTTAGCTGTAAATTTTCTTTAACTTCCTGTGCTAGATAGCCAGCTGTTTTTTTACCGTCTTCCCATTCAGCTGTTTCCAGTTTCTGACGAATAATTTTTATTTCTTCAGGCTTAAGTACCTGTTCCAATATAATGATCATTATCACTCCGTGCTAGTTCTATTGGTAGTTCGACATTTATTTTAGTTTAGCGTTTATACTCAAAAAACTGAGGTTATTTTATTGAAAAACCCCGATGTGGGTTGATTATAATCAAAACATCGGGGTTTTTAAGTGTCGCTTTAGAGACTAGTCTTTGGGTGGATTAGTACCTAAAGTTAGCATTTAAAGTAGCAGAGCGACCATAGCCTACGTTAGCGAATAAGCCCACGTGAGAGGCGTCATAGCTACGAGCGTCAGTGATGTTATTAACGTTAAGTTGTAGGTCAACATGTTTGTTGATGTCCCAACGTACCATGGCATCCCAAATCAGATGTGATGGTAGCTGTAGGGTATTGGCATCATTCACCATGCGCTTACCGACATAGGTTAAACCGGTACCGACGGTCCAATCAGGAAGTACTCTATAAGTAGTCCATACGTTGGCACTGTGTTTAGCGACAAACTTAGTTTGATTGCCATCAAATACGTTAAAAGTTCCGTCTCTATTCTGGCTTTGATACTTAAGAACCTTAGGATCTAGGTAGGTATAGCCTGCCCAAATATCCCATTGATCAGTTAGAGAACCAGCAGCAGAAAGCTCAAGACCCCTTACGCGGTTTTTACCGATATTTTGTACTGAGCCATCAATATCACTTGAACGGGCATTACTCTTGCGAGTTTCAAAGATAGAAGCGTTGAGACTTAAGCGCTCATTGAGAACTTCCCATTTGGTTCCTAGCTCAATACTGCGCGCGCGTTCCGGATCCAGGTCGCGAATGGCAGCAGAGCCAGCTGGGCCGTCAGCACCACCCGCTTGACCTAGGTTTTCACCTGCCGGGTTCGCAGAAGTAGAATAAGATAGGTAAATAGAACCGTTATGAGTGGGTTTGAAAATTACAGCACCTTGCCAACTCCAAATGTTTTGTGTTGATTCTTTTGAACCGTCACTTACCTTAAAGTTATCAAAACGCACTCCCGCATTAATTAACCAACTTGGCGTAAGTTCAATGGTGTCAAATACGTATAAAGATTTGGTTTTAATGTCGCCCGCTTTGCTTCTGGCGCCAAAGGTTTTGTTAAGAGCACCCCAGTTCTGGTGAGGATTAGGGTGCCAGAAGTAGTCTGTGCTTGAACCTACCCCAACACCTGTTGTACTTCGGTTATAGATATCCTCTTTAGAAAACTCCATACCTGCGCTGATGTTGTGCTTAATAGAGCCTGTATTGAAAGAGCCATAAATATCAGTTTGGTTAACAATGGACTCAGCCATACGCCAGCGAGCTCTATCAGCTCGAGTAAACATGAGGTCCCCATCTAAGGTGTAGCATGATAAAGCCGGTGTATTTCTTCTACTTGGGGTGCAATTATCAAATGATGGGCGAGTAAAGACATATCTGTTAAGGCTTTTACCATAGCGAGTGATGTTACGGATGGTAAAGTTTTCATTGAGATCGTGCTCGATTTCAGCAGTTGCTGTATCAAAGATATTGTCTCGGAAGTCCACGCCCGCTCGGCCATAGTAATGATTACGATCCGGTTTTAGTGGCTCTGTGATATCAGGCCTGGATTGATTTTGAAACGGTATACCCATGTCAGGCGTGTCGTTGTTTTCGATATGAGAATAGCTTAAGGTCACGCGTGTCGGTGTACCTAGGCCAAAAGCCAATGAAGGAGCAAGACCCCAACGATCAAATTCGACTTCCGCACGACCCGGTACATTACCACCCATGCGCATGGCATTTAAACGGAAAGCCGCACTATCAGTAAGTGCTACGTTACCGTCAAAGGTGAAACGATGCTGGCCGCGATTACCATAAGAGGCTGAACCGCGGAAAAAGTTATCTAATTGAGGTTTTTTGGTAACCATATTGACGCTACCACCGGTACCACCACGGCCTGTATAGGCTGAGCTAGGACCTTTAATAACTTCAACGGATTCAAGGTTAAAAATCTCATGTGAACCACGAGCATAATCGCGGACACCATCGATAAAGATATCCGTGCTGGCTTCATAACCGCGGATAATCGGTCTGTCTCCCACAGGAGTGCCACCCTCACCTGAGCCTAAAGTGACTCCCGGTGTGGTTCTTAGGACATCTTTAAATGAAGTCAGACCACGATCTTTCATAAGCTTCTCGCTAACTACATTAACAGTGCGTGGTGTGTCAAGTAGTGGGGCAGTCATTTTCGGTGACTGCGCACGAGTAGGCTGGTAACCGGGGATGGTTACCTCTAACCCGATAGCTGGTAGTTGCTGTACCTCTTCCTGTTCTTGTGCAACTGCAATACTAGCACCTAATGAGGCTGATATTGTTGAAAACAAGACAGTCTGAGTAACGGGTTTAGAGAGTCTGTTCCTTTTAGACATGCGTCTTTCCTTGTTATAATAAATAATAATTAAGCGTAAGGTCTGTAATAGTTTTAATTTTAAAACCCACCAAGAATAGTAATGGTTATCATTACAACAGTCAAGACGATTAGGGTTGTATGTAATAAGTTGTGAGTTAATTACAACAAAGTGTATCTCATATCACAAAAGTCGTTTAACACAACCACAAGCTAATAGTCCTGACGGACAAATACCGTTCACTTGAGTTTTATCATCGGTGAGAGTCTTTTATAAATATTTGCTATGTGGTGAGGGTTAACTGGTGCTTTTAATAAATTGGCATAGTTTTTTATAATTTTTTTGAGCTGTGTCGAACATTGAATATTACTAATAGACAGAGTGGAATAATCACTATGCCCACCACCTGTTGAGTCTAACGGTGCTAATGAGTTACAACACATACCCATGGAAGAAGTGCCGGATGATAGTGAGCACTCTTTTAGGTTAGGCGCTCAGTAGACGGTAGATACGCCGCCTCGTACAGTCCAAGAGTCAAGTTGGGTGGCAAACCATATAAGCGTGTGGGCTTACATAGAAATCATAACCGTCGAATTTGTCACTACGGGTATCTAAGATTAAGTTGAGGTCATGTCATTTGGTCGGTCAGGTCGTAGATGAGTGGGTAAGTTTGTTTAGTAAAAAGCATTGACGGCAAAATTTGGGGCATACTATCTTAAGTTTTATTAAAAAGCTGATAAAAAAATAATTAATCATCTCGGGTGAACGTGTTGTTTGTCCATTTAGCGCTTCTAGGCAACTATGTCCAATCATCGTCCTTTTGTCGGTATTATCGTTTTAATTCTTTCCACGTGGGCACTTTCGTCTTTAGATGCGGGTGGCAAGTGGTTGATGCAGTTTGGTTTATCGTTGGCGGCTCTCTCATGGGTACGCTATTTAATTCACGCGGTGTTGGTGTTGGCGTTTACTTTACCTACCCGTGGCCCGGCAATTTTTAAATCCAAGCAGATGAAGTTCCAGGTGTTGCGAGGGGCGCTTGTCTTATCGGCAACGATGACATTTTTCTCAGCGCTAAGCTATTTACCGCAAGCAGAGGCCACTGCCATTAATTTTCTAGCGCCATTATTGGTGCTGTGTTTGGCGCCATTTTTCTTAAAAGAGCCGTCGCGTATTCATCGATGGATCGCTGCTTTTTGTGGGTTTATAGGGGTCTTTGTCATTGTGCGACCGGATTCCGGTTTGCATCCTTTGGGGGTGATGTTTGGCTTGATGACCGCAACTATTTTCTCTTTGCAGTTTATGGTGACGCGTAAATTGGCAGAAGATGATTCCATGACCACCTTGCTTTGGACTGGCCTTGTTGGCATGGCACTGAGTAGCGTGTTGGTGTTTTTCTCTCTGGAAAATTTAGCACATATTGTGACTACCTATGATTGGCTAGATTGGGCAGTACTTGCCTCAACAGGTGTTTTTGGTACTCTAGGTCATTGGTTGCAAATCAAGGCCTATCAAAATGCACCCGCTTCATTATTAGCACCTTTTGTGTATTTGCAGATTGTTGCCGCGACGGTGTTAGGCTGGATCATCTGGCGTCAGTTTCCGGATGCGTTGAGCTGGTTGGGAATCGCTATCGTGTGTGGTAGTGGTGTCGTTGTATCTATTATTGAGTGGCGTGATAATCAGGCGGTCAAGCGCATGATACGGCAGTCTTTGTCTAATTAATTACGAACAAGGTCAATATGGCGGTAACTTGCCGGTGCTAGTCAGCTTTTTAAGCGGCTATCAGTACATTACGCAAAAATCTGGCTGCTGTCGCTATTTCACCACTGCAAAGTCCGATAGGACCGATTTGATTAAGAGCGAGTAAATCGGCTGCTGCACCATGGAGCCAAACGGCACCGGCGACGGCTTCATCAGCCGCTATGCCTTGTGCTAATAGGCTGCTAATCATGCCGCTTAAGACATCACCGCTGCCGGCTGTCGCTAGGCCGGGGTTGCCGCTTTGGTTGATGATTAGCGCTTCATCGGGGGCGGCGATGATGCTTTGGTGGCCTTTTAATACCACTCGACTAAAGTATTTTTCGGCGAGTTCCAGCGCCGCTTCTTCTCTATTAGCTTGTATTTCATCGGTGCTGCAAGCTAATAAACGGGCGGCTTCTGCCGGGTGAGGAGTAAGAATAGCTGGGATTAGTCTTGCGCTTAAGTGCTCTGATAATTCAGGGTAGAGACTCAGTAGGTTCAGGGCATCAGCATCAAGTAGCAAAGGTTGGTGTTTTGCTACTTGCAGCAGCGTAACTAATACGTCATAGGCTGCTTGATCCGTGCCCATCCCGCACCCTACTGCCCAGTGTGTGATGTCCTTGCGTTTAAGTAGAACATCAGCAGTTGCCAGCATCAGCTCCGGTCTTTCGCTAATAAAAGGTAGGGGAAGTTTGTCTTGGCAAAAGCCGAGCCATAACTTACCGCAGCCATTAACCAGGGCAGCTGTGCCGGCCAGCACAATAGCGCCGCTCATGCCTTCGGTACTGCCGATAATGCCGACCGTACCGAAGCTGCCCTTATGGCTGTCTAGGGTCCGCTCAAGTAGGAGCCCGGGGAAGTTCTGATGACAATGGGTAAGCCATTCTTCAAGTAAGTTGTCACTTAGTTCATAGATTGTCATCAATTAACTCCTTGGCTATATACCTGATGTCTTATGCCGGCTTGACACCGGGACCTTCTAAACGGCTACGTCCGCCACTCATCGGAATAACTTGGATTTGTGTGCTGATTCTTTCTTTTAAGGCGGCGACATGAGAAATAATACCGATGGTTTTTCCGCTTTGCTGTAAATTGGACAAAGAACTTAAGGCAATATCCAGACTATCCTCATCCAAGGTACCAAAGCCCTCATCTAAAAATAAGGATTGCAGCTGCATACTACCCGATACCATCTGCGATAAGCCGAGTGCCAGCGCTAAGCTGACAATAAAGCTTTCGCCACCTGAGAGGTTTTTGATTGAGCGGATTTCATCACCTTGGTAATGATCTTCTACCGTAAGCTCCAACTTGCTATCAAGACGATTGTCAATGCACAGGGAGTAACGGTCGCTCATTTGATTTAACTGTAAATTGGCATAATGAAGGACCAATTCAAAGGTCAGGTTTTGAGCGAAATTGCGATACTTTTTACCATCTGCTGAGCCGATCAGCTCATGTAACATGCGCCAACGGTTAGTCTCTTTTTCTTGAGCCTCGATGAGTTTATTTTGTTCGGCCACTCGTGAGACGGCGTCCAGATGCATAGACAGCCTTTCCTGGTCTCTACCTTTGACAGCGTTTAGTTTTGCTTTTTGAGCTTCAAGCGACTCGTGTTCTAAGCGATAAATATTTAAGGCTTTGTGCTGCTCAGGTTGTTGCTCAGCTAAGAACTGTAAATTAGCCTCAACTTGCTGTAGCTGCTCTTTTAACGTGCTTTTGCGTTCGGCTAATAAGCGCTGCTGTTGGTCTAAATGGAGGCGCTGCTCCTCATTCATGCAGGCAGCTAAGAAGCTTTCTTCATTATCAAATTGCTGCTTCTCCAGTTGCTTGTTAAATTGAGGTTCCAGTAAATGCAGTCGCTCTTTAAGTGTCTCAATCGCTTCTTGAAGGCTTTTGATTTGTTGCTTCAGACGAATAAAAATAGCATCAGCTTCTTGTTGTTCTGTGCTTTTTTCGTCCAACTGCGCTTCAATGCGCTTAAGTTCAAGCCTGAGCTGCTCTTCCGCTTTATTTGGATCCTTATCACCAAAAAGTGCTTGCCTTGTATCTCTTGATACATTCAAGGCGTGTTGCTTGTTGCTCTTGCTTTCTTGGAGTGCTTTGGTGTCCGCTTCATATGCCTTGATCTGTTCGCTAAGGTAGGCGATATTGACTTTGACTCGCTCAAAGGTTGTGCTTGTGT
Source organism: Oligella ureolytica DSM 18253 (assembly GCF_000373745.1). Taxonomy (GTDB): domain Bacteria; phylum Pseudomonadota; class Gammaproteobacteria; order Burkholderiales; family Burkholderiaceae_B; genus Oligella; species Oligella ureolytica. Next base: position 8,817 of record NZ_KB892283.1, read on the forward strand.
TGTTACTCCAATGCAGTGCATTATTTCTGACCGTCAGCTCTTTTTCGTGTCGTTTAATTTGCTCTTGGAGGCGTTGGATTTGAGTTTTGAACGCAGCAGGCGAAATTTGTTGCTGATTGAGTGCGTTTTTTAAATCAGCGGTGTTTTGGATGGCTAAGCTCGAGCCGAAGGTGTTGATTAACAGTTCATGCTTGACTTCGATATTGCTTAATAGCTTGGCGAGATCAGCGGCATCTTCGCTTAGTTGCTGTTCAACTGCCTTGGCACCAGCATCAAGATGAGCGATTTGTCGCGCATTATCATTAAGCATCATTAGCACGGCTCTTTCGGTTTTTTTGCTTTCTTCTAAGTCACGCTCAGAGATTTTAGGCACGCTTAGCTCACCCTTGATTAATGGGTGTTCTAAGGCACCGCACAGAGGGCAGGGGCTACCGTCGGCTAAGTCATGGCGATGCTCTTCCAGTGATTTAATGGTGACGGCCAATTTGTACTCGGCTTCATGCTGGGCTACTTTGGCTTCATGAAGTTTATGCTCTTGCTCTAATCTTGTGCGTTGTGCGATGCGTTGGTTGATTTCATCATAAAACTGCTTAATAGACGCGCGATGCTTGCCTAACTTCGCATTTTTGTCGTAGTAGCGTTGTGTTTCATCACGAATTGCCTCTAAATTACGTAAGTCATCTTTTAAACCATCAATCAGATGATTCAGCTTAGTAATTTCCGTGTTGTCTTTTAGGAGTATAAAGAGCTTTTCAATGGCCTCTGCTGTTGAGCATTGTGCGAGTGAGCTCAGGTTTAAATCACCCAAGGAATAGCCCTGCTCAAGAATACGCTGACAAAGCTGCTTAATCAGCGTCGTGATTTGCTCATAATGGGTATGATGGTTTTCAAGTTCAGTCGTACTGTTATTTAGGCGGGTGGCGATAAGCGCTAGGCGTGCTTGCTCTTCATCGAGCAACTTTTTCTCTTGCGCAATAAGACTGTCCAGTTCGCGCACCTTATTAAAGGTGACTCTTTGCTCCTCAAGAAATTGAGCGGTACTGCTTTTTTGATGTCTGATTTCAATTAATTGCTTTTCTCTAAGCTCGCGAGCGTGTGCAATGTCGTCTAATTGAGGGCTTAGTTTTGTTAACGATTGTTGGTTGTGTTTAAGGCTGTCACGTAAGCCGTTAATCTCGGTGTGGGTTTTGATGAGCGGCAATGTTTTATTGGCTAGTGCAAGTGTGTGTGCTTGAGGGGAAAAGTCTTGCTCCGCCTGTAGGCATTGTGCCAATTGATCGTTGAGGTTTTGTTGAGACCTCTGATTTTGTAGTGATTCTTCCCACCATTTAATACCTGCAGCAGCATGTTTTTGCTGCTCATTAACGTGGCTGAGTTGTTGCTCAAGATTGGCTAGTGAGTTCTGTAATGCGTCGACTTCGTCCGTTTTTAATAAGCTGATGCTATTGACGCCGATAGCCAGTTCAGTGAGCTTTTTCTCTTCCTCATTTTTTATTTGATGCACTTTAATCGAGATGTCGCTATAAATCTCAGTGCCGGTAATTTGCTCAAGAATGGGTGAACGTTCTTCTTCTTTAGCATTTAAGAAGTCAGCAAAACGGCCCTGAGCTAGCAGAACAGTACGGGTAAAGCGTTGAAAATCCAGCCCACTGATTTGAGTGATTAATTGAGACACCTCATTAATTCGGCTGGAAAGTAATTTCCCCGAAATCATATCAAATAATTCACGCTTAACCGGCTGCAATTTGCCGTCAGGTCGATTATGCGCTTTGCGTTGACTCCAGTGCGCGTTATAGGTGCCACTGGCGGTTTGAAACTCAAGTTCAGCAAAACACTCTGCGTGCTGTTTAGAGATAATCTCGTTTTGTGATTGAGAAATGGTCTCTAATCTTGGTGTACAGCCAAAAAGTGCCAAGCAAATGGCGTCTAAGAGGGTGGTTTTGCCGGCACCGGTCGGTCCGGATATGGCGAAAATACCGTTTTGTTCATACTCCGGATGAGTAAAGTCAATTAGCCATTCCCCTTCAAGAGAGTTCAGGTTTTTAAAACGTAAGGCGAGTAATTTCATACTGTTTCTGTGGTGCTTTCTTGTTCTTGATGCAGTCTAAAAATAGTTTCCTGGTAGGTTTTTATCAATTCGCTTTGTTGCTCTTCGGGAATGTTTTGACGTTCGAGTAGTCGTTTAAACACTTCCTCAACGCTAAGCTCGTTGAGTGTTTCAAGTGACTCCTCGCTCTGTAGACGCTGGTTGCGACGTTGATGATTAATGAGTTTTAATATCTCAACCTCTGAGTTTTTGATGCATTCCTGCAGCAAAGAACGTAAATTTGGTTGCAGCTCCTCACTGTCATAGGTGACTTCTAACCAAATGGGTTCGTTTAGGGCTTTGAGCGCTTCTAATTGAGAGAGTAAAGACGTTAAATTACCGGAAATTTTATCCAGACGTTGGAAACTGGGCACTTCAAGCTCATTAATGTCAGCCTCATGGTGCTCATTGAAGTCGATGATTAATACTTTTTTGGAACGTCCGGCTTCAGCAAAACACATAGCCAACGGGCTGCCACTATAGCGAATATGGTTGAAACCACCCACTTTTTGATGTTGGTGGATATGACCCAAGGCGACATAATTAAAGTCCGTGCTGAATAGATCGGTTTTTAACTGTCCCAGGGTGCCCACATATAAGTCGCGCACTCCGTCACCGTCGTTAGTCAGGCCGCCAGTCATAAATAGGTGACCCGTAGCCACTATCGGTACATTGTGTTGAGTCGCTAATTGTTTGGCGTACTCGGCTACCGCTTGATAGTGCTGATGATGGGCTTCGATAATGCGTTGATCTTTATCTTCTAAGCTCTCCAGAGGTATATAGCGACGAATATCTCTATCACTTAGAAAGGGTACCGCACAGACAATCAGCTTCACCTGATTTTGCTCATCTTTGAGAACAAGAACTTCGTCTTTGAGGTCTTCACAGGCCTGACCTACCACATGGATATCAAGACTTTTTAAAATAGCTCCGGGAGCGTTTAAAAAATTGGGTGAATCGTGATTGCCGCCGATCACGACAATGTGCTGACAAGACGCTTTTGTCGCGGCTTTTGCTAAAAAATTATAGTATTGGTCCTGAGCGGTCACGCTGGGTGTGGTTGTATCAAAAATATCACCGGCGATAATCAACACGTTAATTTTTTGCTCGTCGATACACTGCAGCATCCAGTCAAGAAATTGAGTAAATTCCGGATACCGTCTTTTTCCTAATAAGGAACGACCTAAGTGCCAGTCAGAGGTGTGTAAAATTCGCATGTCGTACTAAGATAGTTGAGGTAGTAAAGCTGAATGGTGGATTCAATTAATAGTAAAGCAAATTATCTAAAGTGAGCGCTAAACGGTTATTATTTATCAAATTGCGCCTTAATAATTGAATGGAGGGTTGAGCGTGACCGAATCAAATGCTGATAAGCATAGAGAATTGGCAGAAAAGTTGTCTATATTACATCAACAGAAGACCATGATGATAGCGAGCCTTAATGAAGATGGGTCGCCTTTAATCAGCTATGCTCCTTTCGTTGAAAAAGAGGCTGCTTTTTATATTTTCATTAGCGATTTGGCAGAGCATACGCCAAACCTGATTGAGCGTCCAAAGGCGTCAATTATGCTGGTGGCAGATGAGTCGACGACGTCTAACCCCTTTGTTAGGGCGCGTGTGCGCTATGAGGTCGCGTGTACGGTGATTGAGCGTCAAGAGACACTGTTTGACGAAGTGCTTAATGACCTGGAGCAGCGACAAGGCAAAATGGTCACATTACTGAAAAGCTTGGGAGATTTTCGTCTGCTTTGTCTTAAGCCCCTCACAGGGAGTTTGGTGGTGGGTGCCGGCGCGGCTTATCGCTTTAAGCCGACGGTCCATGACTTTACACAGGTGACCGGTCGATAATCAGATAAAATAGCAGCTAAAGGAGATGTTAATGAAAAAAGTTGTGTTTTTACCCTTAGTGGCGTTGACGCTGAGTGCTTGTGTGCAACTGCCGGTTTATCCGCCCATGACAGAAACTGAAATGAGCGAGGTCAATTGCCGTGCCCTCTGGAAAGACGCCGAAAGGCTAAATCGTGTCATTTATAATGTTCGAGCTAAGTACCCTCATTCAACACCGGCTGGCCGTGATGCTGAGGTGATGGATGCGGCTCAAACGCGTTTGAATCAAGTACAAGAGTTGAGTGTGCAAAATATGTGCACTTATGGGTAGTTAAGTAAGTTTTAAGATTTTTTTGGTTTAATTGATGCTTAAATTTAAATTGGTTGCTGTGTTTGCCACAGCATTTACGTTGGCCGCATGCACAACTCAAGCCGGTCATGATCCTGAGGGCGATGGTTGTGCAGTTTCTAATCAGCGTATTATTCAAAGCGATGCACAGGTAGGTGCAGGCTCCGGTAATTTCTTAAATCGTCACCGGGTGGGCAAACAGGCAGACTATGAGCGCGAGCGCGCCCGTCGCCTGGGTTGTGGGCAGTTCTAGTTCGACCGGTGCCGGTCAGCGAGAACTTGCTCAACACCTTTGTTAGCAAGTTGATCTGCGCGTTCATTGCCGGCATCGCCACTATGGCCTTTGACCCAAAACCATTGGATTTGATGGCGATTCGTTTGTTCAAGCAGTTGTAGCCACAAGTCTTTGTTTTTTACCGGCTGGTTGGCTGAGTTTTTCCAATTCTTTTTGATCCAACCGCTTATCCACTCTGTCAGACCTTTTTTGACATATTGTGAGTCGACGTACAGTTCGATTGGCCAAGACTCTTTAAAAAATTCCAAAGCCTTGATAACCGCCATCATTTCCATGCGATTGTTGGTGGTTTCAAGCTCACCTCCAAAGAGCTCATGCTCCCGATTAGCAAGCTTTTTGTCTTTGTACTTCATGTAGACACCCCAGCCGCCGGGGCCGGGATTGCCTTTACAGGCACCATCAGTCCAAATTTGTACTATGGCTTTGTTTGACATCGTGTCCTCTAATTCATTTTGTTTTTTGTGACAACCGTAGCAGGTCTAAAGGCGTTTGTTTTCTTTTTTCTCGTGACCGGACCAACGAAGCTCGGGTTGATATGGCGCTTGATCGCCGAAAGGTAAAATATAGCACCGGCAAAAGGCCACCAACGGTTACCTGCTTTGTTCATAAAGGAGAATTGAGCCAATCTCTTTTGATTCATAAAGGCAGGCTCATAGCAAGCGAGTTGACCACGATCAATTTCAAAGGACAGTAATTGTAGCCAATCTTTGGTTTTTTGTAGCGAAATTTGCTTTTTATTGGGAATGGGGAGGTAAGGAAAGCGCGAAAGCTTGTTGCGTAATCCCCAGAGACTATAAGGATTGAGACCGAAAATGAGTAGTCTGCCCTCGTGAACTAAGATGCGATCAACTTCACGCAATATGTGGTGAGGGTTATCGTGCCAATCAAGCGTAAAAGGTAAGATAACTAAGTCAACTGACTCGTTGTCATAGTTAAGGTATTGAGAGGTGAATTGCTGCTCTTTAGCAAAAGGTTGGGGAATATCGCTTTCATCGTGATAGAGCTCCTCCAGCTCTTTTTGAAAGGGTAGGTCGCTTCTTTGCTCAGGCGCCGTATCAGCATCTGTGGCAAGATCCCTAGTGCCAATGTGTACTAAGTCATCTTGAGTTAGAATGACTTTGTTCCGAATTCGGTTGTTGCGTAATAAGTCGCATGACGCTAAGCCAAGTTGCAGGGCAGTATAGCCAAACACATTGACTAATAAGTCATCTGCTCTTGCTTGCATCCAGTTGCAGGCCAGCTCACCCATGGGGGTTGTCAGCCACTCGTCCGGAGATATTTGGCGCTGTGTGTGTTTTTGCTTGCTCGTCATCAAATTGAAATTCTTAGGAGAAATGTATGAATACCGAAATTTATCCAATATCCGCGTTTAATGATAATTATATATGGATTGTTCAACAGGGGACTAATGCCGTTGTTGTTGATCCGGGTCAAGCGGCTCCTGTCATCAGTGATTTAGAATCAAAAAACTTAAATTTAAAAGGCATCTTAATCACGCATCATCATGACGATCACACGGGTGGTGTGCAGGAGTTGGTAGCGCGTTATGACGTTCCTGTGTATGGTCCGGCGTTTGAAACAAGACCGATTCCCTGTTTGAACGAGGGGCTGACAGAGGGGGATAGTGTTCGCATTGAGGGTATCGATGCTGAGTTTCAGGTATTGGAAGTGCCGGGGCACACGATGGGTCATATTGCCTACACTACCCTCATTAGTAGCGATCAGCCCGTTTTGTTTTGTGGTGATACCTTATTTTCCTGCGGTTGTGGTCGTATATTTGAAGGAGATTCTAGGTTAATGCTGCAAAGTGTTGATAAATTAGGAGAAATGCCGCACAATACTCTTGTGTGTTGTGCTCATGAATATACCTTAAGCAATATTGATTGGGCGCTGGCAGTAGAACCTGATAATAGCGAGCTACAAAAATGGTCACATCGAGCGCGCGATTTGAGGGCACAAAATTTACCAACTTTACCGACGACGATGGCGCAAGAGCAGGCAACTAATCCTTTTTTGCGTGTGCGGGAGCCGTCAGTAATTAAAGCAGCACAGTCTTATGCAGGGACTGAGTTAGGTGAAGATGCCGCGGTTTTTGCCGCATTAAGGGAATGGAAAAATAACGCTTAGTATAAATATTGTTACCAAGGTAATATAGCATCGCTTTTTGCCTTATAATGCTAAACAATTTTTCCTTTCATCTCTTGAATCAATTTAAAAGCAAGGCCTTATGATTACGAGATTTTTTGTTTGCGCTTTATTAGCGACGACTGCGATTATCAGCGGCTGCTCTTCAACGGGCGGACAGCTCAAAAATAATAGCGCTGCAATCTCCAAGCAGTACAATAATGTCTGGGACCGTATCCGCGACGGTTACGCCATGCCTGATTTAAGAGATAGTCGCGTTGACTATTGGGTTGACTACTATGCTAAGCGCCCGGGTTCGGTGCAGACCATGGCCAATCGTTCCAGCAAATATATATACTACGTAACAACTGAGCTGCAAAAACGCGGTATGCCGACAGAGTTGGCTTTGTTGCCATTTGTTGAGAGCGCATACAATACCACGGCCTTATCACGTGTCAAGGCATCGGGACTCTGGCAGTTTATGCCGGCGACCGGTACGGATTTCAATTTGACTCAAAACTGGTGGCGCGATGAGCGACGTGACCCGGTCAGTTCAACACAAGCTGCGATTAATTACTTAGCTTATCTATATAATTTCCAAGACAATGACTGGCATTTGGCACTGGCTTCTTATAATTGGGGGCAGGGTTCAGTTAAGCGTGCTCGTGAGCGCAATCTTAGGCAGGGTCTAGGGACTGATTACCTATCGTTGAAGATGCCGACAGAAACGCGTGATTATGTACCCAAGCTGTTAGCCTTTAAGCGTATCATCAGCAATCCAAGCAAGTATGGTATTAGTTTACCTAATGTCCCGGATCAGCCGTATTTTGAAGAGGTTGCCAAAACAGTCGATATTGATGTGGATGTTGCTGCTAAGTTAGCAGGCATGTCTTTAACTGAGTTTAAAGAGATGAATCCACAGTTTCATCGCCCGGTGATTTTAGCTGAGCACCGACAGCGCATCCTTATTCCCAAAGCCAATGTCAATACCTACAAGAAAAATCTTGCCAGCTACAAGGGTAATTTAGCCTCTTACTCGGGCTATACGCCTAACTCAGGCGAGTCTTTAGCGAGCATCGCTCAGCGACATGGTGTCGATTTAGCTTTACTTAAGCAGCTAAATGGCTATAGCGGTAGCCAAAGTGTCGCCATTAGCGGCAGAACACTTATGTTGCCGCGCGGTAATGGTATTTCACCAAGCGCTTCGCCATCAGGGATTAGAGCGACTCCGCCTGCACCTATCCGACCTCAAGCGGTGCCTGAAGCAGCACCCGGTCCTGATATGATGTTGGCATTAATTGAGCGTACCCAGGCAAATCAGGCGGCACCTGCGCTAGCACAAAATCGTATAGCAGCGTCAGCTCCGGTGCCTGCCGCACGCCCAGCGTCGGCGCCTACAACCTCTCAAGCACCTGCATTGGCTAGCAATACGCCAAGAGCAGCGGCTGTTTCGGATCCTTTGGCTGATTTGATTCGTGCTGATGGTTCAGTGGGAACCGCAGTCCCTAGTTTGGCATCCGCTAGCGTCAGTGCCTCGAGCGCCGTTGCTGAACCGACCAGCGCGATGGTGGCAGCCAATAGCCAACCAACAGCGTCCTTACCTAATGTCGGTGGTAGTCGTTCACTCGCAAGCAATGTACAAACAAGTGGTGCAGTCGTTCAACGTGTCAGTTGGGAAGATAGCTCGAGTGCCGCTACCGTAGGAGCTCGCCCGGCCAGTTATCAGCCACAGGCAGCCACGGCTAGCGCTTCATCAGGCGCGTATCGCAATCCGGCGACGCACCGAGTCGCCAAGGGTGAAACACTCTATACGCTGGCACGTCGTTATAATACAAACGTTAGCGATCTGGCTGCCTTAAATCATATCGAAGTCAATGGGTTACAAGCCGGAATGGTGTTAAGATTGCCACACTCAGGCGCTGAAGGATAATCTCAGTCAGACGAGTAGTTGATATTGCCTAAGCCGCTAAGTTGGTTTAGGCATTCCTTGTTTATAAAAAGAAGTTATAATTAATCATTTTAAATTAAGTTGTTACGGAAAAATTCATGGGTATTTTAGCGAATAAACGAATTGTATTGACCGGTTTGATTTCAAATCGTTCTATAGCCTACGGGATCGCCAAAGCTTGTCATGAGCAGGGCGCTGAATTGGCCTTTACTTACGCCGGCGAACGCTTTGAAGATCGTGTCAAAGAATTCGCTGAAGAGTTTGGTACTAATATTGTTGTTCCCTGTGATGTGTCCTCTGACGACAGCATCGAAAACTGCGTCAAGCAGATTGGTGAGCACTGGGGTGATGGTGTTGACGCCGTAGTCCACTCGATTGGTTTTGCACCACGTGATTCAATTGCCGGCAACTTCCTCGATGGCTATAATCGCGAAAACTTCCGCCAGGCGCATGACGTCTCAGCATACAGCTTTGCTGCCATGGCTAAAGAGTTTTTACCTTTGGTTGAAAAGCGCCAAGGTAACTTCTTAACTCTAACTTACTTAGGTGCAGAGCGAGCGATTACCCATTACAATATGATGGGCTTGGCTAAGGCATCACTTGAGGCAAGCGTACGCTACTTGGCCAAAGCGGTTGGCGACAAAGGTATCCGTGTTAATGGTATCTCTGCCGGGCCGATCAAGACACTTGCCGCTGCAGGTATCAAGGACTTTAATTACATTTTTAATTTTGTTGCAGAGCATGCGCCACTTAAGCGCGGTGTAGATATTGACGATGTCGGTAAGTCTGCTGCCTTCTTATTGTCCGATCTGGCGTCAGGTATTACCGGCGAGATCCTACACGTTGATGCAGGTTTCAATGCTGTCGTGTCAGGTCTATAGTTGTTAAGTGTTAATTGATAAAAGCCTAGGTTGATTTTGTCACTTAGGCTTTTTTATTTGAAGGTATAGTATTTCAAAGATGCGTCAAATTGTTTTAGATACGGAAACTACGGGTATAGATGCTAAAAATGGCGATCGTATTATCGAAATTGGTTGCGTTGAATTAGTTAATCGTCAGCCTACAGGCAATAATTTACATATTTACATTAACCCTGAAAGAGAGTCAGATCCCGGGGCGTTAGCAGTTCACGGATTAACTACTGAGTTCTTAAGCCAGTATAATACCTTCGATCAGCATGCTCAGGAAATTGCTGATTATCTGGCCGATGCAGAGCTGCTTATTCATAACGCGCCCTTTGACGTGGGTTTCCTAAATGCTGAGTTTGCGCGCTACAACATGGCTCCGGTTCAGGAGATCGCCGGCAAGGTTACCGATACCTTGGCATTAGCCCGTTCAAAGTTTCCCGGTCAGCGTAATAGCTTAGATGCACTCTGTGACCGACTAAAAATCTCTAATGAGCACCGTGTCTTACACGGCGCCTTACTGGATGCTGAGCTTCTGGCCGAAGTCTGGCTTGCCATGACGCGAGAGCAGTTTGGCTTATTAGACGCTTTTCAAAATGAAGATCAAGCGTCTGTCTCTCAGTCAGACACAGCGGCGGCCGGCTTTATCAATGCCTTAAATTTGCCGGTGATTCAGGCAGATGCAGAAGAGCTTAAAGAGCATCAGGTCTATGTTGAGGTGTTGGACAAAGCAATTGGTGAGCAGTCGCTTTGGCATCGATTCAAGTAATTATCGTATAAATTATGTATGTATTGGGTGACAGCCTGTATACTTTTTCTTGTTTAAAAGCAAATTAATTTAATAATAAAGCAAATAAGCATGGAAATAGCGAATTAGTTATTTATTTAATTGCTTAGATGTTTATAATAGGGATAAGGCACAGTTTTTATGAGTTATCTATCATGAGTGAAGTATCATTTACACAGCTTAATGACGAGTATGCGGTTACCCCTCAGCTTAGACTGGAGGATGTACAGGCAGTTAGCCAAGCCGGTTTTCGCACCTTGTTGATTAATCGTCCTGATGGTGAGGGCGGGCCACAGCAGCCCACCTCGGCAGAGATGATTGCAGCAGCCGAAAGTTTAGGAATCAAGGCCGTTTATTTACCCATTATTAGTGGTGGACCGACTGAGGCTGAGGTTGAGGAGTTCTCAGTCATCATTGAAGAGTTGCCTAAGCCTGTCTTAGCCTACTGTCGTAGTGGTAATCGTAGCGCAACTATTTATGCCATAGCGGCAGCGAGAGAATCTTAACAAGGAGATAATTATGTATAAGAAAATTTTATTACCGATCGACGGTTCTGATATTTCAGTACAAACTGCAAATTCGGGTATTTCATTTGCTCGTCAAATTGGTGCGGAGATTGTAGTTCTTAACGTCACCCAGCCTTTTTCAACCCTAGTCGGTTTTGATGGTGTGGCTGCGTCTTATGCTATCTCTGATACAGACTATGAGGAAGCTGCTCGCAGAGAAGCCGAAGAGTACTTGAAGCCGGTGATGGACCGCGCAGAAACCGCCGGTGTCAAGGCAAATTCTGTCATCGTGTCTAATTACAATGTGGCCGATGGTGTCGTTGAAGCAGCTAAGGACCATGGTTGTGATTTAATTTATATCGCCACTCACGGTCGCAGCGGCTTGTCCCGTTTGCTGTTAGGTAGTGTGACTTCTAAAGTCATTCAACTAGCACCCGTATCAGTGCTCGTATACCGCTTAGAAGGCGATAAGAGCTAGTTGTCAGTTTGACTTTCTTCATTTAGATAAGCACATAAGCACATAAGCCCATGAGTTTTCATGGGCTTTTTTCTTGCCTGCGTCTGTGTGTCATCTACGATAGTGTTGCTTGACCTAAGCTAACGTTGAGGTTTTTAGTTTCAGCTATGATAATTAATTAAGTGTTATTTATAAAAAGGAGAAATTAATAATGCGTTTGGATTGGTTGGAAGATTACATTGCTTTAGCAAAAACCGGTAGCTTCAGTCTTGCTGCACAGAGCCGTTTTGTGACTCATCCTGCTTTTGGACGCCGTATCAAGGCAGTAGAAGAGTGGGTTGGTACACCTTTAATTATTCGTAGTCAGCCTATCAAACTTACGCAGGCGGGTATGGTGTTTTTAGAGGCTGCGCTGCAAGTTGTCGAGTGCCTTCGCTCGGTCAAGGTTCAGTTAAGTGATGACTATCAGGATAACGAAGAGAGTCTGCGTATCACGACGGGACGTGCGTTGGCGAGTTTGTTTTTCCCGCAGTGGTACAAAGACATTGTGGATGATTTGGGATTTTTTCATGCGCACATCTCAACGAGTGGTGCTGAAGGCTCGATCTATAAGCTCATTTCCAGAGAATCTGATTTACTCATTGCATATAAAACACCCTTGACTGAGCTCCTTATTGATGAGCAGGATTTTGACTCTATCGTGGTCGGACACGAGCCAATTGTTCCGGTGAGTGCGGTAGGGGCTTCAGGGGCTCCCTTATTTAATTTAGATCTAAAGTCAAGCGGCGCTATTCCGTGGTTAAGTTTTAGTCAAGCTCTTTCACTTCGCGCAATACTGGTTAGACACTTACAGGAATTAGATTGTTTGCGTCATTTTAAGAGCGTATTTGAAGCCGATACTTACGACACGATACTGGAAATGGTCAAAAAAGGGGTAGGTATTGCCTGGTTACCTTACTCGGTGATTAAAAAAGATATTCAAAGTCAAAAAGTTAAAATTATCGGTGAAAAGCGCTTTCAATTTCAAACAGATATCCTACTCTATAAGCACAAAGACATGCTGCATCCCTACTTAGAGCGTATTTGGCAGCGCAATACCTCCCTTTCTTTGTCCTAAACTTCCCCATTAAGCAAATAGCACAAGATTGTGTCTAAATAGCAATTATTAAAATTTAGCGATTGCTAAGATGGTCTCCTCAATAATGATAATGAGGAGACTACGATGAGTGATGCCACAATCACCATTCTATTTTTACTATTTGCGATTATATTTTTTGTTTCAGAAATTATTCCACTAGCGGTCACAGCAATGCTGTTGAGCGTGGGGCTTGCTCTTACCGGCGTGCTCCCGGCCAAAGATGCGTTTGCAGGTTTTGTGGATTCCAACGTGTTGCTCTTTATGGCGATGTTCATCATAGGGGCGGCTATTTTTGAAACCGGCATGGCAAAACGCATAGGGGGGCATGTGACCCGTTTTGCTAAAACCGAGTCACACTTAATTATTGCTCTGATGGTGATTACCGGGCTAATGTCGGGTTTGTTATCAAACACAGGGACAGCAGCTGTTTTGATCCCGATGGTGTTAGGTATTGCACAGAAAACCGGCTTTAATAAAAAGAGACTTTTGCTGCCTTTAGTGATTGCAGCTGCCATGGGCGGTAATCTCAGTCTGATTGGTGCGCCGGGCAATCTGATCGCTCAAGCAGGTTTACAACAAATGGGCTTGTCCTTTGGTTTCTTTGAGTTTGCCAAAGTGGGATTGCCTATTTTGGGTGTTGGGATTTTGTACTTCGTATTTTTTGGCCAAAAACTTTTACCCAACACGACGTCTGAGGATGTTGCCAAAGGCGATTCAATCAACTTTTTTGATCAAGAGCAAGACGAATCCTGTGAGTCACGCTGGAAGCAAAACGTAGCATTTATTGTGCTTGTGCTCACGGTATTGGCCATGGTGTTTGAGAAGAAATTAGGTGTACCTCTCTTTGTCAGTGCTTGGGCTGGCGCCTTGATTTTAATCGTTAGCGGCGTGATCAGCGAAAACTCGGCGATGCGTTCGATTGATATGAAAACCATCATGCTGTTTGTGGGTTCATTGTCACTTGCGGTCGCGCTCAATAAGTCCGGTGCCGGAGAAATCATTGCAGGCGGCATGATTAATCTGATGGGGTCCGATCCTTCGCCTTTTGTCGTCTTATTGGTCGTGTTCCTGGTTGCCGTTGTTTTGACTAATTTTATGTCTAACACAGCCACGACGGCATTGCTGGTACCTATTTGTTTAGCCATTGCCGAACAGCTACAGGCTGATCCTAAAGCCGTTTTAATGGCGACTGTGGTTGGCGGATCGTTGGCTTATGCAACACCGATTGGGATGCCTGCCAACACAATGATCTATGGCATTGGTAACTATCGCTTTATGGACTACGTAAAAGTCGGTTTACCACTCATTGTATTAGCGATGGTTGTGGCGCTCGTACTACTACCTATTATTTTCCCTTTTTTCCCTAACCATTAATTGATAGAGGGCTCGACATGAGTAAAGAAGATCAAATTCAAACCATGCATGACACGATGAGTAAGTTTATTTCTCTCGTAAGTTATAAATTACCGGATGATGTGACGGCTAAATTATCTGATTTAAAAGCACAAGAAGAATATCCTCTGGCTAAAGTGATTTACGCCACCATGGAGCGTAATCAGGAGTTGGCAGAGGATCTGAAGCGACCGAGTTGCCAAGACACCGGTGTCATGCAGTTTTTTGTGAGTTGCGGTGGGAATTTTCCACTGATAGGCCAAGTGGACAAGATTCTAAAACAAGCGGTTATCAAAGCCACTGTCGATACGCCATTACGCCATAACTCCGTGGAAACCTTTGATGAATACAACACAGGGCTAAATGTGGGTGATGGTACCCCATCTATTTTCTGGGAAATTAAAGAAGATAGTGATGACTGTGAAATTTACACCTACATGGCAGGAGGCGGTTGTACCTTGCCCGGTCAAGCCACTGTTTTGATGCCTGGCGAGGGCTATGAAGGGGTCGTACGTTTTGTGCTTGATCGTATGACGAGTTATGGCCTCAATGCTTGTCCGCCATTATTAGTAGGAATAGGTGTGGCGACTTCTGTTGAAACGGCGGCTTTATTATCCAAAAAAGCCTTGATGCGTCCTGTCGGTAGTCGTAACCCTAATGAACGCGCTTCACGATTAGAGGAGTTATTAGAAGAAGGTATGAACCAACTCGGTATTGGTCCTCAGGGATTGTCAGGCAGCAAAACCGTGATGGGCGTAAATATTGAAAACTCAGCACGCCACCCGTCAACGATCGGCGTTGCTTTAAATACAGGTTGTTGGTCACATCGCCGCGGCAAAATTGTATTTGACCGTGACCTTAACTACACCACACCATCACATCAAGGAGCGCAGCTATGACTAAACACATTTTAATGACACCCATTAAAGATGAAGATATTAATGCTTTAAAGGTGGGTGACATTGTTTATCTCACCGGTATTATGGTGACCTGTAGAGACGTGGCGCATCGCCGTTTAATTGAGCATGGACGTGAATTACCGGTGAATCTGGAGGGCGGTGCCATCTTACATGCGGGTCCGATTGTTAAACAAATGGACGATCAACACTATGAAATGATCTCTATTGGGCCGACCACTAGTATGCGCATGGAAAAATTCGAAAAAGAGTTTATTGCGCAGACGGGTGTCAAGCTGATCATTGGTAAAGGTGGCATGGGGGCGCAAACCCAAGCAGCCTGTAAAGAGCATAAAGCGCTGCACTTGGTGTACCCCGCGGGTAATGCAGTTTTTGCAGCCACTAAAGTCAAAAGAATTGTTGATGCCCAGTGGACTGACTTAGGAATGCCGGAAACGCTCTGGGTATGTGAGGTAGAAGAATTTGGGCCGCTCATCGTATCGATTGATACGGAAGGCCGTAATGTGTTTGAAGAAAATAAAATACGTTACAACGCCCGTAAAGAAGAAGTCTATCAAAACATTATCAAAGAAGTCGGCTTTATTAAATAGTCGTATGGGGTCGTCTTTGTGTCAGCCAAGACAAAGACGACCCGTGTCTTGGTTATGAATAAAGATCTAAGCGTTCAAAGAGCGCTTGATCTTTTTCTCTTTGTGGGTTGGCAGTAGTTAGTAAGCAATCACCATAAAAAATAGAGTTGGCGCCCGCCATGAAGCAAAGTGCTTGCGTGCCATCGTCCATTTGTTCGCGTCCAGCTGATAGACGGACTTTGGCATTAGGCATCAAAATCCGTGCGACAGCGATGGTACGAATAAACTCAAAGGGATCTAAATCCTCTTCGTCTGCGAGTGGGGTACCCGCGACCTTAACCAAATGGTTAATAGGTACGGATTGTGACGGCGGATTCATATTGGCTAATTCAGCAAGCAAACCGGCACGCTCACGGCGTGATTCTCCTAAACCGACAATACCGCCGCAACATACATTAATCCCGGCATTGCGTACACGCTCAAGCGTATCCAGACGATCTTGATAGGTCCGGGTGGTGATGATGTTTCCATAAAACTCAGGTGCTGTATCAATGTTGTGGTTGTAGTAATCAAGGCCGGCTTCTTTTAATTGCTCGGCTTGACCGTCTTTTAGCATACCGAGCGTGACACAGGTTTCCATCCCCAGGGCTTTGACTTGGCGAACCATTTCACTAACGACTTCGACCTGATGCTCTTTTGGACCGCGCCAAGCGGCGCCCATACAGAATCGTGAAGCGCCTTGCTCTTTAGCTGCTTGAGCGGCTTTAACGACTTCTTCGACGGCCATGAGTTTTTCTTTTTCTACGTTGGTGGTGTAGCGCGATGATTGAGGGCAATAGCTACAATCTTCCGGGCAACCCCCGGTTTTAATGGATAAAAGAGTTGATAACTGAACCTCACCGACTGGATGAAACTGTCGATGAATAGTTTGTGCTTGAAACATGAGCTCCATAAAGGGCAGTTCAAAAAGTTTAGTTACCTCAGTAATTGACCACTTGTTTATGTCGAGTTGGTCAGCATTGTGTGTGCGTGATAAAGCAATCGTTTCCATCTAAATCTCCAGTTGAATGCTAACTATCGTAGAGTGTCTTAATCTATTCTGCAAACAATAGTTTTTGCAAGATAGACGAAGTTAAGAGGAGTTGTTGAGTTTTGTGGTTTAATTTTGCTTTTTAGTAAAAACACTAGGTCAATAGTTATTGCTTTTGACAAGATTTTTAGATGTAATTTGAAATAAACACCTTAACTTCCTGTTAAGTTAAACTAGTTATTATCACGTTAAAGATTTGAGGTTTTTATGCAGACACAAACGCTAAGTTTAGTAGGCTCGACGCCGGGGACTACTTATCAACTGAGGGCGCTTCATTTTGGTCCTTCAGGTGGCAAAAAGGTCTATTTACAAGCGAGTTTGCATGGTGATGAATTACCGGGGTCATTGGTAAGCTATTATTTACATCACGAATTGCTAAGGCTTGAACAGGAAAATCGCTTAGAAGCGCACATTGTTTTAGTGCCTTTTTGTAATCCCATCGGTTTAGGCCAGATGCTCGATTATCAGCATATTGGGCGTTTCCATTTAGCCACAGCACAAAACTTTAATCGCCTACAGATCGGTACGGATCTTTTTTCTAAGCTTGTCGATATCATCGAACGCGAAGAGCATGTTTGGTTTGATAATGTCGCAGACAATACACGCTTGATACGCTCTTACTTAAAGCGCCTGATCGACGAGTTGCCGGTGCTTACCGAGACGGACTCTTTACACAAAAGCTTACTTAGTTTGTCCTATGATGCCGATCTGGTGTTGGATTTGCATTGTGATAATCAATCCGTCATGCATTTATATGGTACGCCTGCTGCATGGCCTAAATTAGAGCCACTAGCACGTTATTTGGGGAGTCATTGCCAATTACTCTCCGAGGACTCAGGTACCAATTCCTTTGACGAGGTGTTGTCATTGATCTGGGCACGTTTACAGGCCCAGTATCCTGAGGTGGCGTTAGAATTAGCATGCACCAGTAGTACGGTTGAGTTCAGAGGGGAGTATGACCTGTCCCACGAATTAGCTGAGCAGGATGCAAAAGCCATTATCCAATATTTAAATCATCAGGGTTTTGTCAGTTTGGCGGCCGAATCGGTAGAGGAGCCACCGGCGTTGGTTAATGAGGCTCATCCCTTGGGCGGCATCTGTTATGTGGATGCACCGGTAGCAGGGATTGCTGTGTATCTGGTTCAGCCGGGCGATTGGGTTGAGGCGGGTCAAGCCATTGTTGATATTTTAGATCCGATCAGTCTTAGCAAAACAACCGTCACCAGTCCTGCCAGAGGCGTCGTCTTTGCACATAGTGCTCAGCGTTTGGCTCGTCCGGAGCGGAAGCTGATGAGTATTTCCAGTCCGGATGAGCAGGGTAATACCGGGCTGTCACCTTGATGGTTGATGAGTGTGGGCGTGCGTTTGCGCGTGTGTCTTTTTGTACTGGATATAGCTGCTACTGCTAAAAATAATAACGGCAATCCACACAAACACATAGGCAATAAAACGCATGCCGTCAAAGGGTTCTTTGAGGACGAGCCAGCCTAGAAGAAACTGCATGGTTGGGTTGATATAGAGCAAAATGCCCAGGGTGCTAAGACTCACCCTTTTAGCAGCCGCTGCAAAAAACAATAAGGGGTAGCTGGTCAATAAGCCTGTGCCAATCACTAAAAGGATGATCCCGGTATCCAGCTCAAAGAACCTGAATTCGCCAAGGGTATTAAGCCAAGCCAGATAGACGATAGCAATTGGCAGCATCAGGAGAGTCTCCAGCGTCAAGCCGGGTATGGCGGGCAGGCTGGCTTTTTTACGCAATAAGCTGTAAAAGCTCCATGAGATACTGATGCCAAGGGCTATCCAGGGGATTTGCCCGCCCAATATAGCGAGCCATAAAACACCACAACAGGCGAGAATGACGGCAAAGACCTGCGCTCGATTGATTGTTTCACCAATAAAAATACGCGCTAAGGCGATACTCATGAGTGGTGACATAAAGTAGCCTAAACTTGCCTCAATCACTCGGTTAATGCCGACGCCGTAAATATAGACTAACCAATTCGTGCCTAATGCCATTGAGGCGACAAAGAAGATAGCGACTGTTTTGGGGCTTTTTAGCGCGTTCCATAGGTGCTGCTGTTGTCGAGTCACAGCAAGGAGTAAAAGTGCCCAGATAGTAGCCCAGACCACACGATGCCCCATCAGTTGGGCGGCTGACATGTCTTGGCCATTAAGCATAGACCAATACAGAGGGAAGAAGCCCCAAGTGCAGTAGCAGATGAGAGCGTAAACGACACCAAGACGGGTTTCTTTGTCTTGGCTCGCAGCAGCGTCTAAGGCAGTGGCCTTGGTGCGTGTGGGGCTAGGGTGTATTGACATAGGGGCTTAGCGTGTTTCAAGTAACCAATGCTGTAATGCCGTGATGGTTTTGACATCTTCGATTTCTTTGTTTTTGAGTGCATCAATCACCTCATCGCGTGAGCACAACACCGTATCTACAAACTCACCCTCATCGGGCTCAAGTTGGCTATTTTTCTGGAGACCACTGGCTCGGTATAAATACATATACTCATCACAGAACCCGGGAGCCGTATAGAATTGATGAATCAATTCGAACTTCTCGGCGGTATAGGGTGTTTCTTCAGCTAACTCTCTTGCTGCCGTACCCTCAGGGGTTTCAGATTCATCACCATCCATTTTGCCGGCAGGGACCTCTAATAACGGTTTATCGATAGGGTAGCGGAACTGGCGTACTAAGACGACTTTATCGTCATTCGTAATCGCTAGTACCGCAACAGCAGGACAATGACGTACCACCTCTCGGGTTGCTTGCTGACCATTTGCTAAGGTGACCGTATCCACATACACCTGCACGATTTGTCCATCGTAAATTTCTTTGCTGGATAGTGTTTGTTCGTGAAGATGTGCAAATTCTGTCATGAGTCGGTCCTTTATTAAATAATTGATTGTTAAAACTGCTTTACTCGTGGTGTGATTTTTTGTACTGTCTAAAGGAACTGACACTGAAGACAATCACTGCTAACCAGACCAAAAGATAGCCAAAGAAACGGGTCAGGTCAAAGGCTTCATTCATGATGAGTAAACCAATTAGAAACTGAATGGTAGGTGAAATATATTGTAGTATGCTGATGGTGCCTAAACTACTTCTTTTAACGGCTGCGGCAAATAGTAAGAGCGGTAGGGCAGTAACGACGCCGGTGCTGACAACAACACTCATCTGCAGGGTCGACAGACCGCTAAACACGAGCATCTCTTGGTGATTAAGCCAAGCTAAATATAATAAAGCAAAGGGCAACATTAATAAGGTCTCAAGTGCAAAACCGGGGATAACAGCCAATCTGACCTTTTTTCTGAATAGGCTATAAATGCCCCACGTGCCGCTTAGAATGAGTGCAAGCCAGGGAAAGTCGCCACTTAAAAATGCTAACCATACCACCCCCGCACCTGCTAGTATGACGGCAAGCAGTTGGCTTCTGTTAATCCTCTCACCAACAAAGAGCCTTGCCAATAAAATACTCACAATAGGCGACATAAAATAACCCAAACTGGTGTCTAGTACGCGATGAATTGAAATGCCATAGATATAGGTCATCCAATTAACCGACAAGGTGAGTGCAGATAAAAAGAAGACAAACAGCACATTAGGCTGTGTAATTGCCGCTAGAAAGACCTTATATTGCTTAGAAACCGCGAGCAGAAAAAGGGCAAACACTGAACACCAGACAATGCGTTGGGCCAGTACTTGATCAGGACCTAAGCCAAAGCCGGTCAGTACATCCCAGTATAGAGGAAATGCCCCCCAGAAAAGATAGCAGCCTACGGCGAGGCTAATGCCTAATTTAGCCTCCGTCTGTGTAGGGTGTTTGCGTTTATTATTCATCGTTGGGAAATAGCTTTATAAAATTGGTGACAGCAGGCGGGCTGATGCTTGGATTAGGCGTTCATTAAGTGGCAGTTTTGTCAGTGCCACCAGTTCAGATTGCTCCAAGGTTTGGTAAAACTCATCGGATAAGCTTTTATTGATTTTGTCACTGTAGCTTATAACTGATAGTTCGAAGTTCAAATAAAAGCTGCGGTAGTCAAAGTTTGTACTGCCTATAAAGCTGATATCATCATCAACGATCATCGTTTTAGTATGCAGCATCCTGGGGAGATAGGTGTACACCTCGATGCCACAGGTAATCAGGTCCTCATACCAAGACTGGGCGGCTTTGCCGACAATATAGGTATCTGTTTTTTTAGGTACTAAGACTTTTACATCGACTCCGCGTAAGGCAGCTGATGTCAGTGCGAAAAGTGCTGATTGGTCAGGGACAAAATACGGGGTAGTGAGATATATGCGGCGCTGCGCTAAATGCATGGCCTCGACCATCACACGTAAAATAGGGGCTAACTCATTATCTGGCCCTGAGGGGATAAGCTGCATGGACAGTGAAGGAATTTTAGTCTTTTCGGTGAGGAGTTCTGCCTGTTCTTTTTGTTGTAGCAGACGCGCGTCGCTTTTATTCTTCAGGAACTCCAGCAGTTTGCCATCATTACGATTGGAATAGTACCAATCCTCTGTAAAAACGGTTTCGAACCAATCGACAATCGGTCCCTCAAAGCGCATATGTACATCGTGATAGGCCCCGGGGTCAAGGCGTAAGTCTTGCGTATCAGTGATATTTACACCACCGGTGAAGGCTACGTTGCCATCACAGATGATGATTTTACGGTGATTGCGGAAGTTGATCAGTGATAGCATGCCACCACCTAAGCCTAACTTATGGAAGTAGCACAGGTGACCGCCAGCACGCTCGAAATCTTGCATAAAGCGGCGGCGTAATTTGATTGAGCCCATACTGTCAACCAATAAATATATTTTGAGCCCCTCATTGAGCTTTTTAATCAGCAGATCGCGCAGTGCTGTGCCGGTTTGGTCCGGAGCAAAAATATAGTATTCAAGCAGGATATACTCTGTGGCTTTTTCAATGGCGCTGAATATGGCTTTGTATGTTGCCTCACCACCTGAATAAATTTCATAAGCAGTGGTGTAGGTGGGTGGCATATTGGTGATTTGACGGATTAGATTAACAATCGGGCAATGCCTGTCATCGATGGCGTTAGGCTCTATTTTGTGTTTCCAGATTTCTTGCTGTCGATGAACAAATAGTCGCTTTTCAGCACGCGACATTTTTTGTCTTTCAATTTTTTTAGGGCCAAAGAAATGATAAATAAATAAACCAAGGACAGGTAAAAGAGCTAGCGATAAAATCCATGCGATGGAAGAAATTGGGTTACGTTTTTGTAGGAGAATGGTGCCTACTAACAGTGCAAAATACACTAGCCATATGGTAAATATAATTTGCTGCCAGTGCTCTATAAGCCATGTGATCATTGATTATCTAAAAAGAAAAGTTAATACCTTGGGAAATATGCATACGTTAATACTCGCTAGTTAAGCTTATATGAAAATTATTAAAATTGAAAGTATATGCGCAATTAGTACAAATTGAAAAAATGCCTAGACGGTGTTTGACGCTAGGCATTTAATCAGAATATAAGAGATAAAGAAGTGATTAGTACATCACGTCGGGACCGTGAGGTACGATACCACTTGGATTGATTTGCTTGTGACTGCCGTAGTAGTGATGCTTGATATGGTGGAAATTCACTGTGGCAGCGATTTTTTGATTGCTCATAAAGCGCTCAACAAAACGATGCAAATTCGGGTAGTCTTGGATGCGTTTTTTATTACATTTAAAGTGGCTATAGTAGACAGAATCAAAGCGTATTAAGGTGGGAAATAAGCGAATATCAGCTTCAGTCAACTGGTTGCCCACCAGATAATCTGATTGACTCAGCTCTTCTTCCAGAAAATCCAATGTTTCAAAAAGCGGGACGTAGGCTTCTTCATAGGCTTCTTGCGTCGTGGCAAAGCCACACTTATATACCCCATTATTCAGGGTGTGATAGATGCGCTCGTTAATCTCGTCAATTTCACCACGTAAGGGGGCGGGGTAGTAGTGTCCCGGTAGAGCGCCTAAGTCATCAAACGCTTCGTTGAAGATACGAATGATTTCTGAGGACTCATTATTAATGATGGTCCTTTCTTTTTTATCAAAGAGTACCGGTACGGTTACTTTGCCACTCATGCCCGGTTTGGCAAGTGTGTAAATTTGATGTAGAAACTGAGCATTCATGACCGGATCAGCGACGACACCGGGGGCGTCCTCAAAATTCCAACTCTGAGCGCCCATGTGCCAGTGCACGACGGAGACGCTAATCATATCTTCAAGTCCTTTTAGCACTCTGGTAATCAGCGTGCGGTGAGCCCAAGGACAGGCTAGGCTAACATAGAGATGATAGCGGCCTTTTTCAGCGGGAGAGGCTTTTTGTCCCTCAGGACCCGGACTGCCGTCAGTGGTTATCCAGTCTCTAAAAGCAGAGTCCGGACGAATGAATTTTCCATCTTCTTTGTTTTTAATGAGATTGTCTTCTTGCCAGACGCCGTCAACTAAAATGCCCATGATGATTCCTTAAAAGTGAGTGTTAATTAGTTATAACAAAAGTCAGCGCGGTTGAGGAGTGGTATTTTTCTAATGGATTGTTTTTAAATGTGAAACAATGGAGCTAAGCAGGGTAGGTTTTAGTTACTTACCCATGGTGCTTAGCCCTCAGAATCACGGCCTTCAGCGACGGCATGGCAAGCAATCTGAATTCCTTGAAATTCTAATAGTCCAGGAATTTCCTGACGGCAACGCTCGTTGGCGAGCGGGCAGCGCGGATGGAAGGTACAGCCACTGGGTGGGTTGAGAGGATTCGGAACTTCACCCGCTACCTGTACGCGACGCTTACCACTACCACTCATATCGGGAATGGCGCCTAAGAGCATTTTTGTATAGGGGTGACGAGGTTTAGTAAACAACTCATCACGAGAAGCGATCTCAACAATTCTTCCAAGGTACATCACACCCACACGGTCGGCCATATGATGAATAACGGCTAGGTTATGGGAAATAAATAAGTAGCTTAGACCGAGCTCTTTTTGTAGCTTTTTCATCAAATTGAGTACTTGAGCTTGTACAGACACGTCTAGGGCTGAGGTTGGCTCATCGCAGACAATAAACTCCGGATTTAAGGCCAAGGCTCGGGCAATAGAAATACGCTGACGTTGACCGCCTGAGAATTGATGGGGATAGCGATTGATATCGCTTGCACTTAAACCCACTTGCTCCAGCAGCTCAGCAACACGGGCTTTTTGTTCTGTTGTCGATAAGATGCTGTGAGCGCGTAGCGGTTCCGCAATAATGCGACCCACGCGCCAGCGTGGATTGAGGCTGGCATAGGGATCCTGAAAAATCATTTGCAGACGGCGACGCATGGCCTGGTTTTGCTGTTTAGTCATTGTAGACAGCTCTTGGCCATCGAACTTAATACTGCCTTTACTGAGATCGTATAGACCGGTCAATAGGCGTGCAACAGTCGATTTGCCACAGCCTGACTCGCCCACAAGGGCTAAGGTCTCACCCTTATTGAGGGTAAAGCTGACATCATCAACGGCACGTAAAAGTACCTTTGGTCGACGATAAATGACGCGCTCCAGCCAAGGGGAGGAAACATCAAAGTAACGTGCAATATGCTTAACTTCAATCAAAGGATGTTGGCTCATGCCTTCGCCTCCTCGTGTAACCAACAGGCGACTTGACGGTCATTCACGGTGATTAACTCAGGTCGTTCGACTAAACACTTGTCAAATGCTTCGCGGCAGCGTGGATTAAAGGCGCAGCCTTTAGGAATGGCGTTTAAGCGAGGCATACTGCCGGGAATTTGCTCTAATTCACTAACCTCGGCGTCAAGCGTAGGAATGGAGCGCATGAGACCATTGGTGTAGGGATGAAGTGCATGTTGAATCACGTCTTGAACGGCTCCTATCTCAATAATACGACCTGCATACATGACAGCCACTCGATCGGCCGTCTCTGCAATTACGCCCATATCATGGGTAATCAGCATGACGGAGGTGCCATTTTCTTTGCAGAGTTTTTTTAAGAGGTCAATAATCTGTGCTTGGATTGAAACGTCTAAGGCGGTTGTCGGTTCATCGGCCACAATGAGCTTTGGGTCAGCCGCCAGAGCTAAGGCAATAACGACACGTTGACGCATCCCACCTGAGAACTGGTGGGGATAGTGATCAATGCGTTCCCGGGCGGCCGGAATACCGGTGGATTCAAGCAGTTCAATGGCTCGCTCTTTGGCCTGTTTGCTGCTTAGATTCAGGTGTGTCTGTATGGTCTCTACGATTTGGTAGCCTACGGTATAGAGCGGGTTTAAAGAAGTCAGGGGGTCTTGGAAAATAGCCCCAATTTCACGACCGCGTACCTTGCGCATTTCTTTTGCATCTAAGTTATCGATGCGCTTGTCATCTAAGTAAATCTCACCACCGCTAATACGGCCCGGAGGATCGAGTAGACCGATAATAGAGGCACCGGTAAGCGATTTGCCGGCGCCTGACTCACCAACGACACCTAATACTTCACCACGACTGATACTGAACGATATATCATCGAGTGCTTTTAGTACGCCCCGGCGGGTGGGAAATTCCACCTGAAGATGTTTTACTTCTAATAACGAACTCATTGTCTTTAGCCTAGTTCAGTTTAGGATTGAGCGCATCGCGTAGCCAATCACCTAATAAATTCACTGATAGTACGAGTAGTACCAACATGACACCGGGGAAGATAGTAATCCACCATTCACCGGAAAAGAGAAAGTCATTGCCTACACGGATTAGCGTACCGAGTGAGGGGGAGGTCGGTGGCACGCCCACACCTAAGAAGGAGAGGGTAGCTTCGGTGATAATGGCTGTGGCTAAATGCACGGTTGCTAAGACGAGCACCGGCCCCATGACATTAGGTAGCACATGGGTCAGCATAATCCGTGTGCTTGAAATGCCGATGACCTTAGCTGCTTGGATATATTCCTTGTTTTTCTCCACCATGGTTGAACCGCGTACCGTGCGAGCATATTGAGGCCAGCCGGCAAGAGCAATGGCGCCGATAAGCACAGGAAAGGAAATGCTGTCCAGCATGTGTTGAGGAACCATTGCACGAGCGACACCATCAATTAAGAGGGCGATTAAAATGGCCGGAAATGACAGCTGCACATCGGCAACACGCATAATAAACGCTTCGACCCGACCACCGGCATAGCCTGCCAACAAGCCTAGTAAGATGCCGATAAACATAGCAAGGGCAACAGAGGCAAAGCCGATAAGTAGGGAAATGCGAGTGCCGTAGAGCAGTGATGAAAATAAATCGCGGCCTTGGCTGTCGGTACCTAAGAGGTAAGTAAATTTGCCATGCTCTTCCCAAGCCGGTGGTAAGAGTGCATCAAATAAATCGATAGAGGCTAAATCAAAAGGATTATGAGGTGCCAGTATGGGTGCACCAAAGGCGCCGATAAATAAGACCAGTGTGATGATGGTGCCAAAAATGGCTGTCGGTGTATGACGCCAAGACCAAGCAAGATCATTATCCCAAAAACGTTTTAGAGCACTCATGATTATGCTCCTGCACGGTTGATATTGACGCGTAGGCGCGGATCAACCACAAAATAAAGTAAATCAACAATCAAATTAATCGTCACAAAAACCAGTGCGATTAAACATAAGTAAGCCGCCATGACCGGTACATCAGCAAATTGCACTGCTTGTATGAAAAGTAATCCCATGCCCGGCCATTGGAAAACCGTCTCTGTAACAATCGAAAAGGCGATAATGCCACCAAGTTGCAGACCGGTAATGGTAATGACAGGCACCATGGTGTTTTTTAGGGCATGACCGAAGTGAATAGCTTTTTGGCTGAGACCGCGAGCTCTCGCAAACTTAATGTAGTCAGCTCTCAATACCTCCAGCATTTCAGAACGCACCAGACGCAAAATTAAGGTTAACTGAAATAAACAGAGGGTAATAGATGGAAGGATTAGGTGTTTGATACCGTCCCACGAAAATAAACCGCTGCTCCACCAGCCGAATTTGATAGTATCACCGCGTCCGTAGCTGGGCAGCCACCCTAAATGCACAGAGAAAATAAGAATTAATAAAATACCGATTAAAAAAGTCGGTAAGGAAATGCCCAATAACGAAAAAGACAGAATAGCCTGTGATATCCAAGAGTTGCGCTTAAGTGCAGTGTACACACCTAAGGGCAAGCCGATAAATAAAGCCAGAAAGGCTGCAATAACCGATAGCTCAACCGTAGCCGGTAGGCGATCTTTAATTAAGGTAGAAACGGCTTGGCCTTGACGCAAGGATAGGCCAAATTCGCCTTGCACTGCTTGTTGCAGAAAATTCCAGAATTGTATGAGGGCGGATTGGTCTAAACCTAGGCTTTGACGCAATAATTGGCGGTCCAGATCCGTCGCATCTTGCCCCAGCATGATGGTCACCGGATCGCCCACGTAGCGAAAGAGTAGAAAGGCCAATAGGGTAACTACCAGCATCACAATGATTGCCTGCAAGAGGCGGCGCAGTAGAAAGACTAGCATAGGGCAAATGATGCAAGTCCTCACTAGTTAAACTAGCTAAGACTTGCTTTTTTATGTGTATTGAAAATTAATAAGCACGTAACTTAGGGTGAGACGCTAGTCGTTAACCACGACCCATTCCACGGTTAGGCGGTTGTCTGCGCGATGGATGACGTCAACGTTTTTAGCCATTGCCCAAGGAATCACCTGGTCATGAATAGGTAAGTGACCAAATTCTTCGCCGTGAATTTTGAGTGCTTGATGAATCGCATCGTTGCGCTTGGTTTCATCCGTTTCTACTTTCACTGTGTCAATGAGCTTATCAACCTCAGCGTTTTCGTAGTTACCAAAGTTAAATGAGCCGTCCGCACCTTCACCCTTGCTGTGCATTAGGCTTTGTAGCGTATACAACGAGTCAAAGGTCGGTACACCCCAGCCGAATAAATAAGCGCTGGTGTCATAGGACTGTACTTTAGGGAAGTAGGTTGCACGCGGCATTGAGTTAAGGTTGGCTTTGACACCGATACGAGCCCACATGGCAACGATGGCTTGGCAAATGGCTTCATCGTTGATATAGCGGTTATTAGGGCAGTCTAAGGTGAAGTTAATCTCATTAGGCTGATAACCTGCTTCCGCAATTAAGGTCTTGGCTTTTTCAGCGTCCGGTTTAGGGCGCTGCGCTAAGTCTTCGCTCCAGCCGTTGACCTGCGGTGCAACCATGGTACCGGTAGGGGCAGAAGAGCCGCGCATAACAGAGCGCTTGATCGCGTCTGTGTCAATGGCTAGATAGAGCGCTTCACGCACGCGAACATCAGCAAAGGGATTTTTGCCCTTGAGCGTGCTGTATTTAAGCTCATCACTCTTTTGGTCTAAACCGATGTAAATGGTACGGTACTCATTGCCTTCGACGACTTTGGCTTGACGCTTAATGCGCTCAATATCTTGTGCCGGCGGGTCTAACACAAAATCAATTTCACCCGATAAAAGGGCAGCAGTACGGGTGGCATTTTGGCTAATTGGCGTGTAAACAATGCGGGTGACATTACCCACCTTGTTAGCCTTATTCCACCAATCCTCGTGCTCGCTGTACTCGGTGCGAATATCAACCTCGCGCGAGACAAGTTTGTATGGGCCTGTACCCATGGCGTGGCGAGCAGAGTGGGTCTCTTCGTTTTTGGTGAAGTCTTGGGGAACGGTGGTGTTGTTAGACTCTGACCATGCCTTGCTCATCATAAACACGTTTGTCAGCTGACGCAGTAATACAGGGTTAGCGCCTTCCAGTTCAATTTCTAAGGTGTGTGAGTCAGCGGCACGAGCTTCTTTGATGCCGTTGACATAGGCCTTGAAGTTTGACGTTGGTGCCATGGCTCTTTGGATAGAAAAAGCAGCATCTTCGGCAGTAAACTCTGAACCATCATGGAACTTAACACCCTCACGGATTTTAAAACGCCAAAGCGTGTCAGATGGGGTTTCCCACTCCGTGGCTAAGGCAGGAGTAATTTGGAAATCCTTGTCGTACTGAACCAGTGGCTCATAGACGTAGCTGCTGGCGGCAATATTTAGACCCTCATTTTGTGCGTGAGGGTCTAAGGTTAAGATATCGCCTTGACTGGCCCAGCGGAGTGTTTTGGATTGTGCAGCCAAAGGAAGAAATAGGGCGGCGGACAGAGCAGCCACTAATAATTTCTTATGCATGAGGTGAAGCTCCTATTTTGTTTTAAATGTGGCTATGCAATTTAACCTATTTTTGCTAAGCCTAGTATTGGTAGTTATACCATGGAGAGCTTTCTGAGCATATTAGAAATATATATTTTTTTTCTTTAAGCTTATATTGTTTGATTATGATTAAACTTATGCACGGGTGTACGCAGGGGGTGCGGATTGTAGGGTAAGGCTAGATTGCAGATTTGGTGGCTATATGACAGTGCTTTACCCTAAACAGATATAGGCTATGTAGCGTATAGGCGTAAATAAAGCGTAAATAGCGTGTAAACAAAACACGCAGACAATAAAAAAACCTTTGTAAATAAATTACAAAGGTTTAGTAATTACTGGCGGAGTGGACGGGACTCGAACCCGCGACCCCCGGCGTGACAGGCCGGTATTCTAACCAACTGAACTACCACTCCGCAGTGGTAAATAATTACCAAGCTTTTAAACTCTATGGATAAAATTTAAAAGCCTGGCGTCCCCACGGGGATTCGAACCCCGGTTGCCGCCGTGAAAGGGCGATGTCCTAGGCCTCTAGACGATGGGGACCAGAAGCTAAGAAGATAATTATATAGAGGTTTTTTTATTAGTGCAAGTGTTGTTTAAGAAAGTGTGGTTTTTTGTTGTAATTATGTACAATCTATACCTAAGCACAGAAAAAGAATTAAAGTCTTATCGCCGTATTTTACAGTATTTTTACGCTATTATTTTGTTCGAGAATTGATGGAGAAATTAATGAAAATTCCTAAAGAAATTGTCGACCAGGCAGTTGCTTGGCGTCGTTATTTGCATGCCAACCCCGAGTTGGGCTATGAGGAGCACAAAACCAGTGCCTTTATCGCTGAAATTTTAGAGGGTTTAGGCATTGAGGTGCACCGTGGTCTGGCAAAGACGGGTGTGGTTGGTGTGTTAAAGCGCGGAAGTAGTGATAAGAGTATTGCTTTGCGTGCGGATATGGACGCCTTGCCATTGGTTGAACTGGGTGATGTGGCGCATCGCTCCCAAACTGAGGGCCGCATGCATGCTTGCGGTCATGATGGTCATACGGCTATGTTACTTGGAGCGGCCAGCTATCTCAGTCAATATGGTGAGTTTGACGGCACGATTTACTTTGTTTTTCAACCGGCCGAAGAGAATTTAGCCGGTGGGCGTGCCATGGTTGAAGATGGTCTGTTTGAGCGTTTTCAAATTGATCAGGTATATGGTATGCATAATTGGCCCGGTCGACCACTCGGAGATGTTTGTGTTAATGACACAGCGATGATGGCTTCATTTGATATCTTTGATATTAGTCTGATGGGGCGCGGCGGCCATGCTGCTATCCCTGAAAAATCACGAGACCCTATTGTTGCAGCAGCTGAATTAGTGCAGCACTTGCAGTCGATTGTTTCCCGTCGTGTGTCAGCTCATGATTCTGCTGTGCTGAGTATTACGCAGATTAGTGGTGGTGAGACGTATAACATCATTCCCGAAGAGGTTAAGCTTAAAGGGACGGTGAGGGCGTTGAATGAGTCTGTTCGTCTTGAGGTCAAGGAGCAATTAATTAAGGCGGTCGAGACTTTACCAAGCTTGCGTGAGGTGACAGGTACGATTGAGTATCAGGACTGTTATCCCGCGACAATTAATACGCCGGACAAAGCAGCCAAAGTACGTGCGATTGCAGCTGAGGTATTTTCAAAAGAAAAGGTCTTTGAGGGTTTATTGCCGAGTATGGCATCTGAGGACTTTTCTTTTATGTTGCGTGAAAAGCCGGGGGCTTATATTTGGTTAGGGGTCGATGGTGAAAAGCCGTCTGCTGCCTTGCATAATCCTTATTATGATTTTAATGACGACGTCTTGCCAATCGGGATTCGTCTTTGGGTTAGCTTAGCTGAGCAGGTAGGGGGCGGTCTATGACAGTCGCTTTGAGGCAGTTATTTAATTGGCGTATTCATGTGTTGGCATTGCTCTTAGCGTGTTTAGCTGAGCTGATTGGCATTGCGCGTTTTGATATCGGTATTGGCACAGTGTTGCTGTTGCCTTTACTTTATGCGTTTTTATTTTCTCTGTTCTTCAATCCCAATATTGTTCCTCCGCTAGGGCGTGCAGTTGGTCGAGAGGGTAATAAGATTTCCGCTCAGTGGATCTTGATATTCTTAATGCCCTTCATTGCTAAGTTTGCCGTCGGTATCGGGCCAAATATCAATGAAATTATGGCTGCCGGTCCGTCCCTGGTTTTGCAGGAATTGGGTAATGTAGGTACAGCCGTCTTTGCAATGCCCATTGCTGTATTGGTATTTGGTATGGGGCGTGAGGCGATTGGTGCGACTCATTCTATTGCACGCGAGCCTAATATTGCGTTAATTGCCGACCGCTATGGACTCAAGACGCCGGAAGGTATTGGTGTGATGGGTGTGTATGTCATGGGTACCGTGTTTGGTGCAATTTATTTTTCAATTGTACCCAGTCTGGTTGCCTCTTGGGAGGTGTTTGATATACGTGCGCTAGCCATGGCGTGTGGCGTAGGTTCGGGTAGTATGATGGGTGCTTGTTCGGCCTCCCTGGCTGAATTGTTGCCCGAGCGACAAGAAGAGATTATTGCCTTTGCTGCCAGCAGTAACTTATTAACTTATGGTACGGGTTTATTTTTATCTATATTTGTGGCTCTGCCTTTTGCTGAATGGTTCTATAGCGTATTAGCTAAAGCTCGCTCAGCAAGAGGGTTGGACGATAAGGCATCAAATAAAAAGGCAACAGAAATAGATTTAGTCGGTTTAGATGATAGTGAAGTCAGTCAGTTGAGCGTTCCGCAAGTGCTGATCGCTGTCAGCTTTTCTGCGATCACTGTGTTAATAGTAAATTGGGTGGGTAACGGCGTTAGTCCGTTGGCGGCTTTGCCCGGTATGCTGATTTTGCTGCTTTGTTGCTATCTTGGGGTGCTGATTAAGGAAATTATTCCTATCAATATTCCGAGTATTGCCTGGATTTCTATCGTCGCAATTTTTGCGGCCTTACCGTTTATGCCAATGGCTGATTATGTGATTGAGGCGACCAATCAGTTAGGTTTGCTTTCGATGATTAGCCCGGCGTTGGCTTATGCCGGTTTCGCTATCTCTCAGTCTGAGGTTAGTTTATTTAAAAAATCCGGTATCAAAATTATCATTGTGGCCTTACTGGTCTTTACAGGTACCTATCTGGGGTCCGTGATTATTGCGGACGCCTTGCTGTAGTTGGAGAGGAGAGTAGTCTTTACGACTGCTCTCTTATGATGTGAGTAGATGGACGTAGTCACAAAAGTAGAAGCCACAAAAAAACGCTCATATAAAAATATGAGCGTTTTTTTGTGATGCTTTGGCGGAGTGGACGGGACTCGAACCCGCGACCCCCGGCGTGACAGGCCGGTATTCTAACCAACTGAACTACCACTCCGCAGTGGTATTGTAATTACCAGGATTTTAAACTCTACGGATAAAATTTAAAAGCCTGGCGTCCCCACGGGGATTCGAACCCCGGTTGCCGCCGTGAAAGGGCGATGTCCTAGGCCTCTAGACGATGGGGACAAGGACGATTATGTTTTGGTGGAGGTAAGCGGGATCGAACCGCTGACCTCTTGCATGCCATGCAAGCGCTCTCCCAGCTGAGCTATACCCCCAAACAACTAAATCTATTGATTAGGTTGTGACATAAAAGAATAATGATATATGGAATTGCTGATGTCGTCAAGTAGTTGTTCGCGGATTGTAATGTTTTGTTGTTTTTTGTTGTTTTTTTGTAGACTAAGGCGCTTTTAAGGGGTAGAGCGGCGCTAAGCTTTTTAA
Organism: Oligella ureolytica DSM 18253; assembly: GCF_000373745.1. GTDB lineage: Bacteria > Pseudomonadota > Gammaproteobacteria > Burkholderiales > Burkholderiaceae_B > Oligella > Oligella ureolytica. The sequence continues at coordinate 41,181 of NZ_KB892283.1, forward strand.
ATATTTGTGTTTATTTTGGCGGGCCTGCGAAACCAGCTCAGTCCTAAAATCACCAGCGAGAAAATAAAGATCGGCAGATTACTGACATAAGCATACCAAGTGAGGCCTTGTGTGCCTTGGACATAGACATCAAGGAAGCCGGCTTGCATTGTCGGTAAGACTGCGGTTACTTTGCCATCAGCATTTATTACCGCGGTAGAGCCGGTATTAGTTGAGCGAATCATTGGTCGGGCAGTCTCCAGCGCGCGCATGCGGGAGATTTCTAAATGCTGTTTAAGCGCGATGGTATCGCCAAACCAGGCCAGATTGCTGATATTAAATAAAATACTGGCACCGGTGTCGTTATTATGACGAGGAAAGAGTTGTGCTAAGAGCTCCTCGCCAAATAAGTCTTCGTAGCAAATATTTGGAGCAAAGTATTGGTCTTCAATCTTCATCAGCTGCTGATTGTCTTGGCCGCGATCAAAGCTGCCTAAAGGCACTTGCATCATGTCGACAAACCACTGAAACCCAAAGGGGATAAATTCACCAAAAGGAACAAGATGGCGTTTATTGTAAATAGCCAAGTCCTGACCATTGATGATTTCATGAAGCTCGGTAAAGTTATTGATTGCGATCACACTGTTGGTCATGCGAAAGCTGGCGTCATTATTGGGAAGATAGAGCGGCGCGCCAATTAAAAAAGTTGCGTTGGTTTTTGTGCTCATACCAATAATGTCCAACCAAGTCTGATTGCTTAGTTGGTGTTGAAAAACCGGAATAGTTGTTTCGGGGAATATGATGACAGCAGGCGGCCTTGCCGGATCAGAGGCGGGTAACTGAGCCAGTAAAAACTGCTCGTATAAGCGCTCGAGGCCCTGTTGCATATCAAACTTCTGCGACATGGGAATATTGCTTTGAATTAATCGCACGGAGATAGGGTCGCCGTAGGGCTGCCACCATTGGATAAAGCCCAAACCCCAGCTTAGCAATACGGTGCACACAAATTGAATCGCATAGCGGACTCTGAAAAGCCGTGATGTGTGAAACGCTATCAGTGCCAGCAAGGCGCTACTGAGACTCACAATAAATACCACAGCATACATCCCACCGATGGGAACCCATGCACTGTAGATGGTGTCTACGTAGGCATACGCAATGGCATTCCATGGGAAGCCTGTAAAGACATAGCCTCGTGCTAATTCGGCTAATGTTATGCTTGCTGCCCAGATGAAGGGAGCGAGCCAATAACGATATTGCTTAGATGAAAGGCGACTAAATTGTGTGGTATCGGTGTCGTCTGAGGAGTGGCGATCGCTCCTTCTTAAGTGCTGCAAAAACTTAGCGGTAATAAGGGCGGCTAAGCCATAATATAGGGCAAGATAAAGGGAAAATAAAAAAACCGCAATCGCCGCCATAACGGCATGCATGTGCCCATGGACATGCATGCTGATGTAAAGCCAGTAAAGGCTTGAACAAAAGCTAGCAATGCCAAACAGATAGGCATTTAAAAAGGCTTGCTTTGCTGATTGAGCGCGTAATACCAGGATGAATAAGACGGCAAAGCTCAGCATTTGGATAGGAGCATGAGCCCAGGCCGGCAGAGCGCCATGATAAAAGCTCAGGGCATGAAGTAAACCTAAAACTAAAGCTGCTATCCGGTTAATCATTAGCGTGTCTCATTGCCTATACTATTTGCTACCATCTTCTTTTTTGTTGGCGTCGTTGGCGATAGGGCTTCGACGCACGTGTAGCCATTGGGCTCGTTTTTCGTCGGCCCGCAATACATAGAAACGGAGATCTGCGTATTTGTAGCTATCGCCACGCTTAGGAATCTGATCTAGCTCTGACGCTAACCAGCCGCCAATGGTGTCGTGCTCGTCGTCTGGAATATTAGCATGTAGTGCTTCGTTAAAATTCTCGATAGGCGTAAATGCCATGATGCGCCAAGCTACATCAGACTCAGGGAAGATGGTTTGCTCGGCTTCATCATCGTATTCGTCTTCGATGTCACCGACAATCTCTTCAAGAATGTCTTCCATGGTGACGAGACCGGTGATGCTGCCATATTCGTCGATGACGAGAGCTAAATGACTACGGGTTTCCTTAAACTCTTTGAGCAGTTGATTTAAGCGCTTGGTCTCGGGTACAAAGTGCGCCGGTCGCAAAAGCGACTTAATATTAACGTTCGGTTCGATTAATTTGCGTAACAGGTCTTTGGCCAATAATAAACCAATGATGTTGTCGCGCTCGCCTTCATAGACAGGAAAACGTGAATGCGCCGTATCGATCATAAAATCAACAATCTCGTCAATGGGCCATTCGATATTGATCATGTCCATTTTAGAGCGGGAGATTTGAATGTCATCCACTGATTTATCAGCAAATGTCATGGTGCCTGCAATGATGCTGTACGACTCATCGTCCAAAATATCTTTGGCGTGAGCGCTTTGAATAACATCATGTAGGTCTTGGCGATCCTCAGGCTCAGCATTGCCTAAATAATTAGAGAATCGCTTCAATGGTGGGAAACGCCTTAGTAGACCTTTAAGTCTTGATGACCTATGGTCTTCATCAGTAGTAGGGGATGGGGGGTTAGGTTCTGTTGACATCTCTGACGTCGTGAATTTTAAAAGTTAAGAATACGCTATATTTTACCTAGTTTCTATGAAACTTTAGAAAAATAACTAAATATAAGGGTTTTTTATTAAAAAATGAGCGAGGATTGCAATTTCTAAGGCTTCCATGGCGTCAGCTTCCTCGTCATTTTGGTGGTCAAAACCGAGCGAATGCAAGATGCCGTGCACTAGTAAATGTTTGAAGTGTGCCGCAAATGCCTTGTTTTGCTCATCCGCTTCTTTTTGTACAACCGCCGCACAGATGACAATATCGGCTCTCAGGGTGGCGCTCTCATCAGTACCGTACTCAAAGGTTAGGACATTGGTTGGGTAGTCTTTATGACGATACTGTCGATTTAATTGCTGAGCTTCTTTCTCATCGACAATGCGAAGGGTGAGTTCAATCTCTTCAAAGTCATTTTCATAGTCTGCTGATACGATGTCGATGCTTTTTAAGCTGAGCTCATGAAGGGTGTCTTCACTGAGCTCTTCATTTAATACCAGATGAGCTGATTCATTTTGTACGATTAAATGCAATTGCTCGGCACGGAACGGAGACGTGTTACTCATCAGTAATTACTACCATCAACGGATTCATAGGCCTCAATGATGCGGGCAACTAAAGGATGTCGCACGACGTCTTTGCTATTAAAAATAGTGGTCTTAATGCCATCGACCGATTTGAGAATATTCAGTGAATGCATAAGTCCGCTAAACTGACCTTTGGGTAAGTCAACTTGCGATGGATCGCCGGTAATGACTGCCTTGCTGCCAAAGCCGATACGGGTGAGGAACATTTTCATTTGTTCCGGTGTTGTGTTTTGCGCCTCATCTAAAATCACGAAGGCATGATTGAGCGTGCGCCCACGCATGTAGGCGAGTGGGGCAATTTCAATGGTTTGCTTTTCAAATAGCTTTTGTACCTTTTCAAAGCCCATCAGATCGTATAGCGCGTCATAAAGCGGGCGTAGATAAGGGTCAACCTTTTGAGCTAAATCGCCCGGTAAGAAACCTAGACGCTCACCGGCTTCAACCGCAGGACGAGTGAGGATAATTCGTTGTACATTGTCGCGTTCCAAGGCGTCAATTGCACAGGCAACGGCTAACCAGGTCTTGCCGGTACCGGCCGGACCCACGCCAAAAGTAATATCCGCGTTTAAAATTTGCTCTAGATATTGACGTTGACGAGGCGTGCGTGGTCGCAGATTTGTGCGACGAACACGTAAATTAAATGTCGGATGTGCCTCATCTAAATCAATGGCGTCTTCATTGGCTTCTTGCGCTAATTCTTTGTACGCTTTTAGTTGTTCAGCTGGAGTCTGAAAACCATAGTTTGCCAGATTTTCACTGGACTTTTTAGTCGATGCGACGGAGCGGGAGCTGTTTTCGCCGGTGTCGATGGTGCGTTGTGGTTTGTCTTCACGCTGTGACTTAAGCTCCACAATACCTAATTGAATATCATCAATCGTGAGCTCCGTATGGCGTGCACGGCGATGAAAAACCATCAGCGCATGGATAGCTTCTTCGGTTTCATTGCCTTCAATGGTAAAACGTGAACCATGGCGACCGATTTTCACACCCCAAGCTTGAGCGATTTGCTCAAGGTTCTCATCTAGGGGACCACATAGATTGGCTAGCTGTGTATTGTCCCCCTCGAGGTGAATTACTTGGGGCAGTTTACGCTCATTAGTCATTAAGCCACTGTCTCCGTGGTCACTACCTCACCGCGTAGAGAATTAGTAAGTACTTCAGTGATACGAATATCAACCATCTGACCAATCATACGCTCTGAACCGACAAAGTTGACGATGCGGTTATTTTCGGTACGGCCGCTGAACTCGTTTTCGTCACGACGTGAGCGACCTTCAACCAGTACTTTTTGTACCGTGTTAAGCATGCCTTGGCTAATCGCTCTGGCTTGCTTATTGATTTGCGCTTGCAGGCGCTGTAGACGACGTAATTTTACTTCGTAAGGCGTATCATCGTGCAGATCGGCGGCCGGCGTGCCGGGGCGACGAGAGTAGATAAATGAGAATGAGGTATCAAAATTAAGCTCCTCAATTAACTTCATGGTGTTCTCAAACTCCTGATCTGTTTCGCCGGGGAAGCCGACAATGAAGTCAGAAGAGAGTGTTAGTCCCGGGCGAGCTTTGTATAGGCGACGCACAATCGACTTAAACTCTAGCGTAGTATAGCCACGTTTCATTGCAGCTAAGACACGATCAGAACCGGTCTGAATCGGTAAGTGCAAAAATGGAACTAATTTAGGCAAGTTGGCATGTGCTTCGATTAGGCGAGTGGTCATTTCCTTGGGGTGAGAGGTGGTATAGCGAATACGCTCAATACCCGGAATCTCATGGACATACTCTAAGAGCATAGCAAAGTCAGCTAACTCACCACTGTCACCTAATGGACCGCGATATGCGTTAACGTTTTGACCGAGGAGATTCACTTCCTTAACACCTTGGTCAGCTAAGTCAGCAATTTCTACCAACACATCCTCGAACGGACGAGAGATCTCTTCGCCGCGAGTATAAGGAACGACACAGTAGCTACAGTACTTACTACAACCTTCCATGATGGAGACGAAAGCAGATGGACCGTCGACGCGGGCAGGCGGTAGCGCGTCAAACTTCTCAATTTCCGGGAAGCTGATATCAACTTGCGACTTACCTGTATTTTTGCGCATGTCGATTAGGTCCGGTAAGCGGTGCAGTGTTTGAGGGCCAAAAACCACATCAACAAAGGGTGCGCGACGAATAATAGTGGCACCTTCCTGGCTCGCTACACAGCCGCCAACGCCGATTAATAAGTTGGGTTTTTTTTCTTTGAGAAGGCGTGCGCGACCTAAGTCGGAAAACACTTTTTCTTGTGCTTTTTCGCGAATTGAGCAGGTGTTAAATAAAATAACATCGGCGTCTTCGGGATTTTGTGTTAATTCCATGCCTTGTGATGCATGGAGTACATCAATCATTTTGTCAGAGTCGTATTCATTCATCTGACAGCCAAAAGTCTTGATATAGAGTTTCTTTGGGCTGTCGCCTTCGCTTAATTTAGCCAGTTTGTCCAGAGCTTCAGCACTTGGCGTAGGTTCAGCGGCAAGTGACGCTTTAGCGTCTTTGGCAGCTTGTGCTAATGTTTTGATGTTGCTGTGGGCGTCAGTTGTGGCGCCTCTTTTGATCATTGTTTCTTGCATCATAATCACCGTTGCGGGCTTAGACCCCGAGGGTAAGTGTTATAGAGTGTAAAAGTAAAAACTCACTAGTGAAGATGCTAGTGAGTTTCTTTATTAGAGGTAGCTCTCAATTTTACTGAAAATTTAAGCTGATTACTTGAAATAGGTCTGAATAATCAAGCTTTTAGTTAGCCCTCAACCAATTCTGTTGTATTTTCTTCAGTTTTAGGCGCTTTAATCATATCTTCACGCTTGATGCCTAACCACATTGCGATGGATGTCCCAACGAACATAGATGAATAAATACCGAACCAGATACCTATGGTTAACGCCATGGCGAAGTAGTGTAGGCTTGGGCCGCCGAAAAACAGCATGGACAAAACCATCATTTGAGTTGAACCGTGAGTAATAATGGTTCTAGAAATGGTTTGAGTAATTGAGCTGTTAATGACTTCACGGGTATTGGCCTTGCGCATCTTGCGGAAGTTTTCACGAATACGGTCCATAATAACGACCGATTCGTTGACCGAGTAACCTAAAACTGCCAGGACCCCTGCCAGTACAGGTAGCGAAAACTCCCACTGGAAGAAGGCAAAGAAGCCCAGAATAATGACCACGTCATGCAGGTTTGCAAAAATCCCGGCAATGGCAAATTTCCACTCAAACCTGAAGCCCAGGTAAACCATGATACCGATAACAACAAAGAAGAAAGCCTTTAGACCATTGGCATATAGCTCGCTACCGATTTGTGGGCCGACAAATTCAACGCGACGCATTTCCACGGGGTTGGTGGATTGCTCCAATGCGCCCATAATCGCTTCACTTTGCTCGGCGGTATTGAGATTTTCAACCACCGGTAAGCGAATCATGACGTCGCGAGAGGTACCAAAGTTTTGTACCTGATAGTCGCTGTATCCTAGACCGGAAATTTGTGTGCGTACTTCTTCTAAGTCGGCAGGCTGCTCATAAGCAACCTCCATGATCGTGCCGCCGGTAAACTCAATGGACAGGTTAAAACCACGCGTCACTATAAAGAAAATAGCTAATAAGAAGAATATCAAACTAAGTAGGTTCGTGACTAACGAGTAGTTCATGAACGGGATGGTTCGACGTATACGAAATAATTCCATGATGATTAAACCTTTTTAGTGCGCCTTGCTTGTTAACGTTTTTGGGCTGTAGTGACAGCGCTTTTGGTTTTGTTTTTGCTATCGCTCTTTGGTGTGTCGTCGGCATCAGGACGCCAAACAGTACCAATGGCGAGTGTTTTTAGGCCACGGCGGCCGCCATACCATAAATTCACAAGAGCACGTACGCCAATAACGGAAGAGAACATGGAGGTTAAAATACCCAAACAATGCACAATGGCAAAACCTCTGATTGGACCCGGACCACTAAAGGCTAAGAGTGCAATACCGACAATTAAGGAGGTTGAGTTGGAGTCAAAAATGGTTCCCCACGCTCTGTCAAAGCCTGCATTAATGGCTTGTTGAGGTGTGGCTCCGGAGCGTAGCTCTTCACGGATACGCTCGTTAATCAGCACGTTGGCGTCGATCGCCATACCAAGGGTTAGTGCAATCGCTGCAATACCAGGTAGCGTAAGAGTTGCTTGGAGTACTGAAAGCAGGGCGATCAGCAAAACAACGTTAAACAGTAGACCGATGGTCGAGAAAATACCAAAAAGATGATAGTAAATAACCATGAAAATGGCGATGGCAATAAAGCCCCAAAGGGTGGACTTAAAGCCTTTTTCAATGTTTTCGGCACCTAAGCTTGGACCAATAGTGCGCTCCTCAATGATTGACATGGGCGCTGCTAATGAACCGGCTCTTAGTAAGAGTGCGGTGTCAGCGGCTTCAGGTAAGCTCATGGCACCGGAAATTTCAACCTGGCCGTTAGGAATTTCAGAACGAATCACCGGTGCAGTAACCACTTGGGCGCGGTTATTTTCAAACAACACAATGGCGATACGCTTACCGATGTTGTTGCGGGTTGTTTCACGGAAAATACGAGCGCCGTTGTCGTCCAGGCTGAGATTGACCGTTGGTTCTTGAGTTTGTTGGTTGCGACCGGCGCTGGCATTTTGCAGGTTTTCACCGGTTAATAAGACTTGGCGGCGTAACAGCATGGTTTGACCGTTGGTGTCTTGGAAAGCTTCCATACCAAAGGGTACGGTGCCGGAGGCAATGGCTGCCATGGCGGCAGGAGAATCCTCGACTAAGCGCATTTGTAGCGTAGCGGTACGACCAAGAATTTCTTTGGCGCGAGCAACATCCTGAATACCTGGCAATTGAACCACAATACGATCCGTGCCTTGTTGCTGGATGACCGGCTCTGCAACGCCTAATTCGTTAATACGGTTATGTAAGGTAATGATGTTCTGACGTAATGCGGTGTCTTGGATATTGGCAATTTCGCTTTCGTTGATCGAGCCGATTAATAAATACTGACCGTCTCTATCCTGCGTGCTAAAGCTAAGCTCCGGCATCATATTGCGTAATTGAGCAAGTGCCTGATCGCGAACATCTGCGCTGGCAAATAGCGCCTGAATGGATGAACCCTCACGGCTGACTTGCTGTGAATCAATGCGACGCGAGCGTAGGTTATTACGTACCTCATTGCTGAGGCTGTCATATCTTGACTCTAAAGCGCCATCCATATCGACTTGAAGGAGGAAATGCACACCGCCACGCAAGTCAAGACCTAAGAACATAGGACGAGCATTAATCGCGGTAAGCCAATCAGGTGAATCGGATAATAAATTAAGAGCAACCGTATATTCGGGTTCGTCAGCATTTTGAATGAGGACGCGCTCAATGACGTCTTTGGCTCTTAATTGAATATCGGGCGAAGCAAAACGTACGCGGATATTACCGATTGAGTTATTAACTGAATAATAGGCGCCGGTGTAGGGAATTTGCTCGCGTTGAAATACGCTTTCTACCTGTCTTAAGGTGTTTTCGTCTACTTTGCGAGTGACATTAGTACTGGTAATCTGAATGGCCGGAGACTCACCGAAAAAATTAGGTAAGGTATATAGTAAGCCTAGTACTAGTGTCACTAGCACGACGAGATATTTCCATAAAGGGTAACGATTCATGCCGAATGTCTTTAGAGTTTTTGTGAGGGTCAGAGTTACCGAGCTTTAGCAGTGTAAAGCTCGGTAAAGGAATAAAAATTGAAAATTAAAGACTTTTAATGGTGTCTTTTGGTAAAACAGCAGTAACTGCTTGGCGTTGAACCAAGATTTCTACAGGCTTCGCAGCTAAGTCAGCAACTTCTAACGTGAGGTAGCCGGCATCAGAAATACGAGAAATGCGGCCGACGATACCGCCCGCTGTGACGACTTCGCTACCCACGGTGAGATTATCCACCATGTTTTTGTGATCTTTTTGACGCTTCATTTGTGGACGAATCATAAGGAAATATAGCACCACAAACATCAAAATAATCGGCAAGAAGCCCATGAGGCCAGCGCCTTCTTGCTGTGCTAAGGATACGCCTAGTAAATCTACGAAGTTCATAAAAATCTCCAGATCTCTTTATATAAGAGGTTTTTAAATGTTGTAAAGAAATAAATTTTAATCGATTATTGTAGCCTTTTCTGGCTTTATTCAATGCCTTTTGCGCGATCTTTATGGAATTGCTCTTGCCATTGATCAAACTGGTTATGTTCAAGTGCGTTACGCATTTCTTCCATCAAGGTCAGGTAGTAGTGCAAATTATGTAAAGTATTTAAACGGGCACCGGTAATTTCATTGGCGCGGTGTAGGTGATGCAAGTAGGCTCTGGAAAAATGCTGACAGCTATGACAAGTACAACTTGGGTCCAAAGGCTTAGTATCATCTTTGTAGCGGGCATTGCGGATTTTAATGTCACCAAAGCGAGTAAATAGCCAGCCATTACGTGCATTGCGCGTGGGCATCACACAGTCAAACATATCCACGCCTTGAGAAACGGCATAAACCAAATCTTCAGGCGTACCCACACCCATCAGATAGCGAGGGGCGTTGTCAGGTAGTTTATGGGCAATGTGTTCCAAAATGCGGACCATGTCTTCTTTTGGCTCACCCACTGATAAACCGCCAATGGCATAGCCGTGGAAGCCGATATCAACGAGACCCTCTAGCGATTCCTGACGGAGATCCTCAAACATACCGCCTTGGACAATACCGAAAAGTGCATTTGGATTTTCTAATTCAGTAAAAGCGGTTTTAGAGCGCTTGGCCCAGCGTAACGATAAGCGCATAGAACGTGCGGCTTCTTCATGAGTGGCCGGACGGCCGTCAATCTCATAGGGTGTACATTCATCTAACACCATGGCGATATCGGAGTTTAAAACCGTTTGAATACGCATGGATTCTTCGGGATCAAGAAAAAGCTTTTCACCGTTGAGAGGAGATGAAAAACGCACACCTTCTTCGGTAAGCTTGCTTCGGAGGTTGCTTAGGCTAAAGACTTGGAAGCCACCAGAGTCGGTCAAAATCGGCTTTTGCCATTGCATAAAATCATGGAGGCCGCCGAATTTCTTGATGATCTCAGTGCCGGGGCGTAACCACAGGTGGAAGGTGTTACCTAAAATAACTTGAGAGCCGACTTCTTCAAGTTCATGAGGGAGCATGGCTTTGACTGATCCATACGTACCAACCGGCATAAACATGGGTGTCTGTACGGTGCCGTGGTTGAGCTTGATACTGGCTCGTCTGGCTTTGCCTTGGGTATTAAGTAGTTTAAATTCTAAAGCTGACATTGTGTATTAAGTGTAATGAGTGTGTTTTACATATCGATGAACATGGAATCGCCATAGCTGAAAAAGCGATATTTTTGTTGAATCGCATGTTCATAGGTTTTTTTCATCGTGTCCAATCCCATCAGCGCTGCGACCAGCATGAGGAGGGTGGATTGGGGTAGATGGAAGTTGGTAATTAATGCGTCCACTACCTTAAACTGATAGCCCGGGGTGATAAATAAACGTGTATCACCCTGGTGGGCAATGGGACAGCGCATGTCGTCAATGGTGCCGCCAAATTGTGCTGCCGACTCCAGTGCCCGTACGCTCGTTGTGCCGACGGCAATGACTCGGCCACCTGCCGCGCGCGCTGCTTTTATCGCCTCAACGACGTCTGCTGACACATCATACAACTCGGCATGCATGACGTGGTCTCTAATGTCATCGACACGAACCGGCTGAAAAGTGCCGGCACCGACATGTAAGGTGACAAAGGCAGTATGAATATTGTTTTTGTTAAGTTGCTCTAACAGTCCATCATCAAAATGTAATCCGGCAGTCGGAGCAGCGACTGCGCCCGGTGTTTTGGCATACACCGTTTGGTATCGCTCATCATCGTCGCTATCCGGAGTGTGCGTAATATAAGGTGGCAGTGGCGTTTGGCCATATTGCTCGAGTAATGGCAATAAGGACTCAGAAAATACTAATTCAAAGAGTGCGTCCTCACGATCCACAACCTCTGCACTAAATGCGCCATCGGCAAAGATAATTTCGCTATTGAGCTTTGGTGATTTGCTTGCTCTGATGTGAGCCAAGGCACGCTGCTCATCCAATAGGCGCTCAATTAATAACTCTACCTTGCCGCCGGTGGTCTTTTGTCCAAATAAACGAGCCTTAATCACCTTGGTATTATTAAAAACCAATAGGTCATGCGGTTTCAAAAACTGTAGTAAGTCAGTGAATTGATGGTCATGACATTGGCCCTGCGCATCAATACGCAATAAGCGGCTCTTATTGCGCTGCTCAGCAGGGGACTGGGCGATTAATTCGTCAGGCAATTGGTAATCAAAGTCGCTGAGTAATAAGTCAGCGACCGGCAAAGGATTTGGTAGGGAGCTATTATTCATCATCTTTTTTATCATCTAAAGCGCAATTATAAGCTTTTGCTCGTTTAGGTAGACGTTCTGTCCGGAAAGCTTGAGATTTTGTGAGGGGAGGGGGTGGTTAGTACGTCTTCAATAAGTCTATACCACTCTAACTGCACGCACTAAAAAGCCGCCTTGGGTAAATAGTACCTAAGGCGGCTTTGTCTAATCAGAATCTAAAAGTTCAGATTGCTTGATTACATGTGCTCGATCATTACATCGCCGAACTCAGAGCAGCTTACTTGTGTAGAGCCGTCAAGAGCGCGAGCAAAGTCATAGGTCACACGCTTAGACTTAATAGCACCAGCCATTGAAGAGATAACTAAGTCAGCGGCTTCAGTCCAGCCCATGTGACGAAGCATCATTTCAGCTGAAAGAATCACTGAACCCGGGTTAACCATGTCTTTGCCGGCGTACTTAGGAGCAGTACCGTGAGTCGCTTCAAACATAGCAACGGTGTCAGAAAGGTTAGCACCCGGTGCAATACCGATACCACCAACTTGTGCGGCTAGCGCGTCAGATACGTAGTCACCGTTAAGGTTTAGTGTCGCGATAACAGAGTACTCTTCGGGACGCAATAGAATCTGCTGTAAGAAAGCGTCAGCGATATTGTCTTTGATAACGATTTCTTTGCCGGTTTTAGGGTTCTTGAATGAGCACCATGGGCCGCCATCAATCAACTCAGCACCAAACTCTTCACGAGCCAACTCGTAACCCCAGTCACGGAAGCCACCCTCGGTGAACTTCATGATGTTACCCTTGTGAACTAAGGTAACGCTGTCGCGATCATTATCGATAGCGTACTGGATTGCTTGACGTACTAAGCGCTTAGTACCGTCTTTAGAGACCGGCTTAACACCGATGCCTGAAGTCTCAGGGAAGCGGATTTTGTCAACAGCGAGCTCTTCCTGTAAGAATTTGATTAGTTTCTTAGCGTTGTCAGACTCAGCTTCAAACTCAATACCGGCATAAATGTCTTCAGAGTTTTCGCGGAAAATAACCATGTTAGTTTTTTCCGGTTCTTTAACGGGAGAAGGAACACCTTCGAAGTACTGGATAGGACGTAAACAAACGTATAAATCCAACTGCTGACGTAAAGCGACGTTAAGTGAACGGATGCCGCCACCAACTGGTGTTGTTAGAGGGCCTTTGATAGAAACAACGTAGTTTTTAACTGCATCAAGAGTTTCTTCAGGTAACCAAACGTCCGGACCGTAAACTTGGGTAGATTTTTCGCCTGCGTAAACTTCCATCCAGTGAATTTTACGCTCGCCACCGTATGACTTTTCAACAGCGGCGTCAATTACTTTGATCATAACAGGGCTAACATCAACACCAATACCATCACCCTCGATGTAAGGGATGATCGGGTTGTTAGGTACGTTTAATGTATGATCAGCATTGACAGTTATTTTTTCGCCGTTTGTCGGCACTTTGATGTGTTGGTAAGACATGCTTTTCTCCATAACTGGTTTGCAATGAATAGACTAGCTAAATAGCGTTAATATAAAGACAAGGCAACGTATATATAAGAGATTAAGTGTGAATGCGATGACTAAGCATGGCGGCTCAATACTTAATATGTTGTTGAAGTGACTGTTATACACTACGTAATTATCTAGTCTTATATAAGACTCGGTAAGTTTACCCTATTATTATTAAATTTACTGCTAATATCGGCAATCTGTAATAAATTATTCTATGGCAATTTTTAATCCTACGCGCGAGCAGGTTAGGGAGTTTTTTATTTTAACCTGGCAAAAGTACCAACAAAAACAATCCCTTAGTGGGATGGAGAAAATAGCGGTTGGCTGGATCTTGCAGCATCCGGAGTACCATGAGATTTTGGAAAGTCCTGAAGCACGGAGTAAGGACTATGAAGTGGCTGAGGGGCAGACCAATCCTTTTTTGCATCTTTCCATGCATATCGCTATCGAAGAACAGGTCTCTATCGACAGTCCGCCGGGAATACGTAAGGTCTTTGAGCACCTGAGTGCCCGAAGCAATGAGCATGAGGCTCATCACGAAATTATGGAGTGTTTGGGTCAGGTTATCTGGCAATCACAACGCAACCGCACTCCTCTGGACCACCAGCTGTATATTGAGTTGTTGCAGCAACGAATTAACACGCACTAACTATAGGCATGATATGAATTTGAAGCAATCTTTTCAAAGTACGGACAGTTATGTTGCCACGGATGACCTGCGCTTGGCGGTAGATGCCGCATTAAGTTTGCAGCGGCCCTTATTAGTCAAGGGTGAGCCCGGCACAGGTAAGACGATGTTGGCTGAGGAGGTCGCTAAGTATTTGGGGCGCCCCTTATTGCAGTGGCATATTAAGTCAACGACCAAGGCCCAACAAGGTCTCTATGAGTATGATGCGGTGTCTCGTTTGCGTGACTCTCAACTGGGTGATGAGCGCGTTAAGGATATCGCCAATTACATCCGTCCCGGTGTGTTGTGGCAGGCGTTTGAGGCAGAGGAACCGGTGGTGGTCTTAATTGATGAAATTGACAAGGCCGATATTGAGTTTCCTAATGATTTATTGCGTGAACTGGATCAGATGGAGTTTCATGTCTATGAGACTGCGCAGACCATCGTGGCAAAGCATCGCCCGTTAGTGATTATCACCTCAAATAACGAAAAGGATTTGCCTGATGCCTTCTTACGTCGCTGTTTCTTTCACTATATTGAATTTCCGGATGAGCACACATTAAAGCAGATCGTTGCTGTGCATTATCCGAATATTGATAATGAATTAGTAAGCTGTGCGATGCAGCGCTTTTTTGAGTTACGAGATATTCCGGGACTTAAGAAAAAGCCGTCAACGTCTGAGTTTTTGGATTGGTTGGCGTTATTAAGTGCGTCAAATGTCACGCCTCAATACCTCGAAGAGGGCGATGTGTTTTTAGCGGGCGCCTTAATTAAAAATGAGCAAGACATGGCCTTAGTTGAGCGTTTGGCGGCGATGGTCGGCGGAGTGGGGCGACGTTAGTCATGCTAATTAATTTCTTTTACCTTTTGCGGCAGCACGGTATCCCCGTCTCGATTAATGAGTTACTCACATTGATTGAGTTGCTGCGCCGTCCTATTATGATGCCGACGTTGGATGATTTTTATCGTACGGCACGTATGACCTTGGTAAAGGATGAAAGTCATTTTGACCGTTATGATCAGGCATTTGCTGCCTTTGTCAAACGAGCTGAACCGATTATTGAGCAGTATAAAGAGATTCCCGAGCATTGGTTATTGGCGGATTTTAAAAAGAACCTAACGGACGAGCAAAAAGCCGCAATTGAAAAGCATGGTTGGGACAAGCTGATGGCGCTTTTTAAAGAGCGACTAGAAGAGCAAAAGGGGCGTCATGCCGGTGGTAACAAGTGGATAGGTACCGGTGGTACGTCGCCTTTTGGTCATAGTGGTTACCATCCGGAAGGGATTCGTGTGGGAGGGCCTTCCGCAGGTCATCGTACCGCGGTAAAGGTATGGGAAGAGCGTAATTTTCGCGAGTATGACAGCAATCAAACACTCGGTATCCGTAACTTTAAAATGGCGTTGCGCCGCTTGCGTCGCTTTGCTCGTGAGGGGGCGGCGGAGGAGTTGGATTTAGAAGGCACGATTCGCGAGACCTCTAAAAATGCCGGTTATTTAAATCTGCAAATGATGCCTGAGCATCATAATACGGTCAAAGTTCTGATGCTGCTTGACTCCGGTGGTAGTATGGATGATCACATTGCTATTGTAGAAGAGCTGTTTTCTGCTGCGCGTAGTGAGTTTAAGCATTTTGAAGCCTATTATTTCCATAACTGCCTGTACGAAAGGGTGTGGCGCTATGAGCAAGGTCGCCGGGTATACAAGAGTACGTGGGACTTGCTACGTAGCTTTAATGAGGATTGGCGTTTGATTCTTGTGGGTGATGCTGCCATGAGTCCTTATGAAATTATGCACCCGGGCGGTTCGGTGGAGCATCACAATAAAGAGGCCGGTGGCGTTTGGATTAAACGGGCGGTAGCGCATTGGCCGAAGTCAGTCTGGTTGAATCCTGAGCCACAAGGGCATTGGAAATATCATCACTCAACCAAGATACTTCATGAATTGATGCAAGGGCGTATGCATGGATTGACGATGTCAGATATTGATGAGGCAATGCGCTTTTTGTCAAAATAATAAGCATTGTAGTAAATTTAAAACAAAAATGACACATTTACGCAACAAATTAAAAAGAATAGCAAAATAGACTAGACAGACTGCGATTTCGTTGCTATAGTTATGAGCTTATCCTGATGCATTGCAGAAGGGCACTCGTGGTGAAATAGGTAGACACAAGAGATTTAAAATCTCTCGGACATTAGTCCATGCCGGTTCGATTCCGGCCGAGTGCACCAAGACTGGAAGCTTGGCAGAGCGGTTGAATGCACCGGTCTTGAAAACCGGCGAGGGTTAATAGCCCTCCGTGAGTTCGAATCTCACAGCTTCCGCCATAGTCTTATGAAATTAAGTCCTTGTATATTGAGGGCTTTTTTTTTGCCTATCGATTAGAGTGGTATGGATTTATTGGACACGTAGGAGTGTCACTATGAGCCTGCCTATCTCAACCAAACAAGCAGCCTGCAAAGGCTCTTTCTTTTTTATCCATTAAGACCGATTACTTGCGAATGAGGCGTATCCGCCGGAGCTATTCGTGTCCGATCCATTCATAGCAATACAACTGCTGTAAGATGAGTTAATTAACAAAGCGCCATTTCATTAATGACAAGGTGTGGCTGACGCTTGACCAAAATTCAGAGCTGTTTGACGTAACAAATCTATGGTTTCTAGGTACATAAAAAATGTTTGATGAGAGGGAGTTAGTGCGATCGGCAACTGTTTCCAAAAATGCAACAGTTCAACTTGAGGTGAGGCGAGAGGTTGAAAGCCTTGTTAAGTATTACAACCCAGATATCATTATCTCTATTGGGTACCGGGTAAAGTATTTACATGATACTCAGTTCCGTATTTGGGCTACCGAATGGCCACGAATTTATCTGCAAAGGCATTGCGCTGGATGATAAGTGTTTGAAAAATGGGGATGGACATTGCTTTAGGGGGCTGTTGCAACGAACTGGTGATATTCGTAGCTGTGAGCGTAATTTTTATTAACAGGTAACAGGTAACAGGTATTTATGCCGAGGCGATTGATTATTGCCCTACTTCAAGCATGATACGGACACTTTTTGCGGCCGTTAAAATAAAGTGCATTATGCAGCCCACAAAAACACGGAAGTTGAAGTCATTCATGCGTGAGTATCCCAGTGACCAAGGCACCGAACTCAATGCTATCTTGCCTAAGATGAGCCCCTTAAATCCGCAGTATCTGACCAAAAGCAAAGCGTATTTCAGAAAATTGTCGCCTTTGTAGAGAAGTTCAAGGGAGTCGGAGGAAGGGTCTAAACCCATTGGTTTAGCGTCTTCCTATTTCCTACTTGTGATAGCCTGAAATAGTTTTTTGATCTTCATCATTAAAATAAGCGATACATAAAAGCAACTTATATTATAATGATAACGATTCTCATTATATGAAGTTCTTTATTCGCCTCAAGCAGCGCGACTCTTTGGATATGGAGTAGGTGTCGTTGGGCGGATTTATTTTTATAGGTATGTTGTCCCTAATGAAGCTTAATAAATTATTTCTGAAGTTTTTTGCTGCCGGATTGGTTGTTGTAGGTGCTGCGTCTGCGCAGGCCGCAGTAGATGTTGAGACAGCACGTGGTATAGTGACATTTGAAGCACCGGTTGGTACCAATGTCGCTGTGTATGACAATGCAGCCTTAGACACACTGACTGCCTTAGGTGTGACACCTAAAGGTATTATTACCAATATTTTGGTTGATTACCTCAAAGATGTTAAGCAAGCGGATTCTGTTGAGGTTGGTACCTTATTTGAACCTGATTTAGAGGCCTTAAACCGTTTAAGACCGGAAGCGATTATCATTGGTGGTCGTATGGCGCCTAATTACGACATGATTGCCAAGTTAGCGCCGGTCGTTGATGTGACCAATACCGGTGTGTCAGTGGATAGCTCTCAAAAATTATTATCTGAATTAGCTAAGTTATTTGATAAAGAAGAGCGTGCGGCTGAGTTACAAGAAAATCTTACTAAGGAATTAGCACTGACTAAAGAAGTGGTTCAGGATCAGGGTAGTGCGTTGATGATCATGGTCAATGGCACCAAGATTGCCTCACATGGTGCGCAGTCACGTTTTGGTTATTTATTTAATGACTTCGGTTGGGAGCCTGCTGACAAGACTGAGAGTAGCGCTCGTCATGGGCAGCCTGTATCGTTTGAGTTTATCCGTAAATTAGACCCGGATTGGTTAATTGTGATGGACCGTACGACTGCTGTTGAGGGTAAGGGCGAAAATGCCAAAGCAGTGCTTGACAATGCACTGCTTAAGGACACCAAAGCATTTAAAAATGATCGTATCATTTACTTAGACACATCGTCTTATTTAGCTTCCGGTGGCTATCAGCAGATGATGCTTGAGCTGAAGCTATTACGCGATGCCGTTGAAGCTGCAAACGCCAAATAAAGTTATCGTTTGATCTTGTCTTAAAAACGCTTCATACGTTTAGGTATGAAGCGTTTCAGATTTTTAAAGTACAGCACTAACAGGTTATAACGATAAAACATGAAGTGGCGCATACTGGCAATCATCGTATTTATTGCCTTAATCATAATTAGTCTTTTTGTCGGGGTGAGTGATATTTCATTTGCCTTGCTTATCGAGGATCCGGTCGCTCGCGAGGTGTTTTTTGCGAGTCGTATTCCTCGCACTGCCTCGGTTATTTTGACCGGTATGTCAATGGCCAACGCCGGCTTAATTATGCAGATGCTGATGCATAATCGTTTTGTTGAGCCCTCCATGACCGGTACGACTCAAGCAGCCACCTTAGGCTTGTTGTTGGTTACTCTTCTCATGCCGCACAGCACGGTTTTTATAAAAATGCTGATTGCCTGTGCTGCCGCCATTATCGGGCTTGCGGGCTTTATGTCGATTGTTAGGGTCTTGCCACACACAGCCAAGTTATTAGCACCGCTCGTCGGTATTATTTATGGCGGAGTTCTTGGTGCCGTAGCGACTTTTGTTGCCTACGAATACGACATGATGCAGTACTTGGTTGCCTGGTTTATCGGGGACTTTTCCAGTGTGCTGGTCGGTCGTTATGAGCTGCTGTGGATTACTGCTGCCTTATGTGCTTTAGCGTATTTTTTCTCTAATCAGTTTACGATCGCGGGTTTAGGCAAAGAAATCAGTACCAATTTGGGCTTAAATCACAATATGATTACCTCCATCGGCTTATTAATTGTGGCATTGATTTCTGCCATTGTGGTGGTGACGGTGGGGGCGATTCCTTTTATCGGTTTGGTCGTTCCCAATATCGTCAGTCGTATAATGGGCGACAATGTACGCCAAGCGTTACCGTGGAACATGCTTAGCGGTGGTGCCTTGGTGTTGGCCTGTGATATTGGCAGTCGCTTAATTAATTATCCTTATGAGATTCCGGTAGGTACCATTATCGGTATTGTCGGTACGGCTCTCTTTCTTTATCTTTTATATGTACGTCCAAGACGTCATCGTAAGCACCATGCACACGCGTAGATTAGTATTGTTAACCGTCGCTCTACTCGTTTCAATGGGGTTATTTATGACTATTAATTCGGGTGGGCATTGGGATTTTGTATTGCCCTTTAGAGGGGCAAAGTTGGTTGCCTTGCTCGTGGTTGCTTATGCCATTGCGATTTCCACGATTTTATTCCAAACCATTACGTCAAACCGTATCTTAACCCCCTATATTATGGGCTTTGATGCGCTCTATTTGCTGATCCAAACAGTCTTGATTTTTGCCTTTGGCGGTTTGGGTTATGCTCTTTTTGGGCATCTGTTTAAGTTCAGTATTGAGGTGGGTATTATGTTGCTTGCCTCTTTAGTGATGTTTTCTACGCTGTTTTTAAAAGCACAAGATGACCTCTATCGCATGGTTCTGACCGGGGTGATTTTAGGTGTTATGTTTAGAAGCTTAACTAGCTTTTTGCAGCGTATTATTGATCCCGAAGAATTTGCTGTGGTGCAGTCGGTTTCTTTTGCCCAATTTAATATTGTCAGGACCGATTTATTAGGTTTTAGCCTCATCATTGTTGCGGTAGTTAGTTTGATTATTTGGCGCTATCGCCATGAATTAGATGTGATTGCTTTAGGGCGTGAGCACGCAATTAATCTTGGCGTTAACTATAAGCGCTCCATGGTGCTGATGCTGTTTTTAATCGCAGTGTTAGTATCGCTCTCTACTGCCTTAGTGGGGCCGGTCAGTTTCTTTGGTTTACTGGTGTCAGGGATCGCTTATCCGACGATGAAAACTCATCGACACGCGGTATTAATCCCCGCTGCATTTTTGATCGGGGCTTTGATCTTAGTAACAGGTCAGCTGATTTTTGAGCATTTCCTGGGGATGCAGGCGGTACTGAGCGTGGTGGTCGAATTCCTTGGCGGTATTGTGTTTATTATCTTTTTACTCAGACGAAAAGCGCTGTGATGACTCTATGATTTCAATTGATAATGTATCGTTCCAGGTTGATGGAACACAGATTCTTAAAAATATTAGCCTTGAAATCCCTAAGGGTGGGATTACTGCCTTAGTGGGACCCAACGGTGCCGGTAAGTCCACTCTGTTTTCTCTGATGGCACGTTTACAAGAGTTTAAGCAGGGGCAGATCACCATTGACGGCATGGACATTTCAAAGACGGCAAATGATGAAATGGCCAAGAAAATTGCTATTTTGCGTCAGGAAAATCATATTACGAGCCGCATCATGGTCAAGGAAATGCTGATGTTTGGGCGTTACCCCTACCATAAGGGGCGACCGACCGCTGAGGATAAGGCGATTGTCGAAAAGACTTTAAAGCATTTCGACTTATACGAATTGCGTGGTCGCTATTTGACAGAGTTATCCGGCGGCCAGCGTCAGCGTGTGATGGTGGCAATGGTGTTTTGTCAAACGACGGATTACTTGCTGCTGGATGAGCCGCTGAATAATTTGGATATGTACCATTCACGCAAATTGATGCGTCAGTTGCGTCATATCGCTGACGATCATGAGCGCACAATTATCTTGGTTTTGCATGATGTAAACTACGCCTCAGCCTATGCCGATTCGATTATTGGTCTCAAACATGGGGAGTTGGTTTTACACGGTAAGCCTAATGAAGTACTTAACTCCACCAATCTGGAGAAGCTATTTAATGTGGATGCCCCGGTGGTTGATGTCGAGGGTCACAGCATGGTGATGCATTATTTATAAAGCCTTGACTTGCTAAACTCTATAAAACTAAGCCGACTCCTACACCCAAGAGAGTCGGTTTTTTTATTGCCATAAAACTGTCATCATAAGTTCATACACTGTTCATGGTGTTGCTCAATTAGTATTGAGTTTAAAAATAGGACGTTTTAATAATGACAGTAAAACAGAAGTTTCCTCAAGAAGAAGTCTTTAGTGTGCAGCCAAAGGAGCAGACAAAGCAGGCCAGTATTGAGTTAAGCTGCTTGAGGGCGCTGAATACGATTTGGCGCGAAAAGAAGCTAATGCGGCCAATAAAAAAATACGAAAACAGAATGATTTGATAGGTAAACCTGTCGATGTTCATGAGATCAAACCAGTTAAATTTGGAGGATCGCCAACAGAGCCTACGAATAAAGTTATTTTACCGAGGGACTTGCATAGGAAAGAAGTAACACCTTGGTGGAATCGTTTGCAAAAAAATATTGAGAGTAAGTCATGCATGAAATCATGAAATTAATACCGGAAGAGTTTTTATTAAATGAGCCAACGCCAGAAGAGAGCATAGAAAATATTGAGACAAAGCTCAATATTAAACCTCCAAGTGATTGATCCTAGCCAAATTAACAGACAGTCTGTTCCTCTAAAGCAACATAATAATGGTGTTCAAATTGAATCGGACTGAGCCANCCATTGGCTGAGTGACGTCGGATTCGGTTGTAGTAAACCTCAAGGTATTCAAATAGTGTGTGCTGAAGTTGCTCTCTTGTGCGATATTTCTCTCCGTGAATAATGTGTCCTTTTAATGTATGGAAAAAGCTTTCTGCCACCGCATTATCCCAGCAATTGCCACGACGACTCATGCTTTGTGTTGCTCCATAACGCAGCACTAAACCTCTAAAATCTGCGCTGCAGTACTGACTCCCTCGGTCTGAGTGAATCAACACACCTTTTGGATTGCCCTGCACGAGCATAGCGGTACGTAAACTATTGCAGACTAAATGGCGATCAATTCGTGTGCTGGTTGACCAGCCAACAATACGGCGACTAAATAGATCTAACATCACGCAGAGATAGAGCCAACCTTCTTGCGTATAAATATACGTAATGTCAGTCACCCATACTTTATTCGGTTGGCTCACCGTAAATTGACGGTTTAGATGATTAGGAACAACGGGTAAGCGATGNTCTGAATCGGTGGTCACCTTGAACTTACGTGCAATCTTACAGCGTAAATTTTGTCGCTGTAAGCAACGTCCTACGGTACGTTCAGAGACCTTAAACCCTTGCGCTTGAACATCATGAACAATCGTAGGTGCACCTGCACGTGAGCGATGTTTCATAAATTCCTGATGTACCGCTTGTTGTAAAGCTGAGG
>NZ_KB892284.1 GCF_000373745.1 Oligella ureolytica DSM 18253
CGGAGCGACTGCTTGGCTCTGGACTTATAATAATGAACGCCCTAACACGGCATTAGGTGGCATTACACCGAGGCAAAAATTACATCAACATAAATTAAATAATTCTACTGCCAACTGCTGTTAAAAATGGGAGGATTACCATACCAGATCGCAGAGAAAGCGGCTCATTCGTCACATCAGACGGTACTACGCTATTCAGGATAAAAAACCATCTTATCAATGCCAAAAAACCTATTTTTGTACGTAGTATTGGGTAGTGCATAATAAGTTATAGTTATGCATAATAACTAAAAGTAGTTAACGATGCTATTCGCCGTGATGAGCGCGATAAAATCTTTTGTTAGCGCCTTAAATAATAAATTACATACCTAACTCTTTTAAGTGAGCATTGATGAATACTTACCTTGTCAGCATTGAAGCTGAAGAAAAACCAAATAGCATGAGTCTCGCTGTGGCTGCCGTTGAGCGCCGTCGAGTTGTTGCACTACGTTATGTTGAAGATATTCTGGGTGATGAGTATCATCGAATCACCTGTGGTGTAGATCAGTTTTCAGAAGACGTGTTAGATGCACTGTGTTTTCACACCAAAACTAAGCAAGTTTGCTATGAGCTGGCCCAAGATGCCGACAATGCGGATGTATCTTTTGGGGTGTTGGCGGATGGTAAATTTGTGGAGCTATAGTTACAGGCTGCCGGTTATTAGCCCAAAGGGTTGATCGCTTATCGCAAAGACCTTGTAGACAAATGATCAACCCTTTGGCATCTTAATATATATGAGTTTATTTAGGCTGTCCGGTTTTTTGTACTCGGTAAGCATGCCGTAGCCAAGCCTAGCAATGGCAGCAATGAGGTTACTCCATAAACCCAAATGACGCCGTGCTGATCGGCTAAGATACCTAGTGCGGCTGCACCAATACCGCCGATACCAAACATTAACCCAAACATCAACCCAGAAATAAGGCCGACACGTCCCGGCGCTGCTTCTTGGGCGTAGACTACCATGGCAGCAAAAGCCGATGACATAATAAAGCCAACCATCGAAGCGAGGATACCGGTCCCAATCAGGTTGGCATAAGGCAGGGCGAGAGCAAAGGGTGCAGCGCCTAAAAATGAGATCCAGATAACTTTATTACGACCAATGCGATCACCTATCGGACCACCGGCAAAGGTGCCAAGAGCGACAGACGCTAAGAAAATAAATAAGAAAATCTGACTTTGCTGAATGCTTAAGCCAAAGCGCTCCATGAGGTAAAAGGTAAAGTAATTGGTAAATGAACCGATATAAACAAATTTAGCAAACATAAGGGTACAAATAACCACAATGGCTTGAATTAATTTGCCTCTACTGAGTCCTTTTTGCGCATGTCGAGCTAATCCTTGCAAACGGTTTTGCCTATTTCGTTGATACCAGCGACTGAGATAGAGCAATACAGCGATTGCTGCCAGCGCAACGATCATTAAACCGGCAATCGCTGATTGTCCATGAGGAATAATCAATGCTGCGGCAATTAATGGGCCGACGGCAGAGCCGGTATTACCTCCTACTTGGAAGGCTGATTGCGCTGTTCCGAAGCGACCGCCTGATGCGAGGCGAGCTACTCTGGAAGCTTCCGGGTGGAAGGTTGCCGAGCCTATGCCAATGACGGCTGCCGCTAGTAGGATAGCTTGGAAATTAGTTGCTGTCGCCAATATACCTATACCAATCAAGGTGCAGGTCATTCCGATGGGGAGTAAAAAGGGTTTTGGATGCTTATCCGTATAAAACCCAATGCACGGCTGCAGCACCGAAGCCGTCAATTGATAAATCAGTGCAATAAGACCAATCTGCGCGAAGCTGAGATCAAACTGCGCTTTTAGCATTGGAAAGACGGCGGGTAGAATTGCTTGAATCAAGTCATTGAGCAGGTGTGCTAGGGCTGTCGCTCCCACAATACGAGTGAGGAACTGGGTGGCATCAGATGCTGAGTGGGTGTTGGTGTGGATTGCGGTGTTTGGGTTAGTCATTGGGTTACTGCAAATGAGCAAGCAGCAATTTTCATCGCTGCTTGTGGTTGCTTCTTAGATTGTTATTAATTGCTCAAAGGCTTCGAATTTAAAGCTTTGAATTTGAAGCTTAGTGCTGTTCGGACTCAACGATCATATCTAATATGTAGGCATAAGATGAGCTGTCGGCCGGTGTATTTTTATTCTCATAACGTTTTATGCGAAGTACATTGCGTACCCCTTGTGTATGCTCGTAACCTTCAATGTTGTCATAAAAGTGCTGCCACTCACCATGCCCTTGTTTGAGGCCCTCTTCACTGTACTCAATACGACGTACCTGGAGACATTGATAATCACCGATGAGAGGGTGGTTGCATGCTTTGGTTTCAGGAGATACTTCTAAAAAAATGGTTTCACCGGTACTGCCATACTTGGTTTCTGCGGTTGCCGTACCTTTTAAAATCCATTGAGAGCCATCTTCAAAACCGAGTGTCAGGGTGGGCTTGTTAGACGTATCCTGAATCTGCCAAGTGGATGCCTTTGTCAGGTGTTGACCGATGTTGCGCTCATAACGCATGAGTGCGTCATCAGCACACATCATCATCGTGCTGACGACCCGAGCTATCTCGATATTCGATCCCTCAACGCGGTAGTCCGCTCCCATGGTATTACACAGGCCGCTAATACCTAAGCTGTTTTTGCTAAAACTTAGGGTAGCCGTTCTGGTGCTATCTGCACTGAGCCATTGTGCATCACTATGACCATTTGCATTGATTGCCTGATCGATGCTCCAATGATAGGCCGTGAGTGTTGTGGGTTTGTTCATGGTGTCATCGATATTTTTTGCGCATGCCATAAGGCTGGCAGCGAGTAGAATGGCAGTAGGGAGTTTGTTTAGCTGTTTGATACGCATCAAGTGATTACCTCGCTATAGGGTTAGTTGCTGAAGCGTGCTGTTAGTCAAAACACACAGTCATATTGGCTTATTCATTCTACTGCAATTAGTTGTGTAGGTGCTACCCTATGTCATGTCAAATACCGGTGCCTTACTATAAACGCCCAGCATCTAATGATGCAGGGCGTGAACAGTGATGTTTGAAATGATGAGTTACTCAAAGCTTTCATGGGCATCAGGTACAGAGATGCGCCAGTAGCTTGAAGCACGAATATGATCTTTGTTGATGCCGGCTTCATCTACTAGGTAGCTACGTAATGTCTTGATGTCGTTGTATTCACCGGCAGCCCATACAAAGCCCTCGCCTTCGGGGAGGTTAAGACGGCGAGCAGTTGCTTCAAGTGCGTTTTGACCGTCTTTTGCATCTTCTTCCTCTGTTACCCAGTAAATTTCCGCAGGGCAGTTGTTTTTAAGCTCAATTTTTAGGTTTTGATTGCGTAGCTTAATAATGGCAATGGCACGAGTCGTTGTCGGTAGCTCTTCCAAACGACGGCTAAGTGCGGGTAAGGCAGTTTCATCGGCAATTAATAGATGCCAGTCAAAATCAGTGGGTATGACAAAGGAGCCGCGAGGTCCGCCAATGCCGACGTAATGACCTACCTCTGCGTTGGTAGCCCAATTGGTGGCAGGTCCTTCGTGGTCCAGTACAAAGTCGATATCCAGCTCATTAGTCACGGGATCGTAGTGACGAGGTGTGTAGTCACGCATTACGGGCTTGGGGCGACTGTCATCAAACTGCATGCCATGTTCACCGACGACAGGCATATTCGGTTTCTCACCCTGCACCGCGGGCAAGATAAGTTTGATGTGGTCATCAAAGGATGCGGATAAAAACTCAGGTAAATCAGGGCCGGTTAGGGTGATACGGCGCATGGACGGACTGAGTTCGCTAATACGCTTGACGGTTAATAAACGCATTTTAATGGGGTGGCGAACGCGTTCTACAAGTTTCGCTTTGTTGTTCATAGTGGTAGTACTCATTTTCATCATGTTGTGTGGGGTGATAAGAGGTCAATAGAAAGATTGACTCTACTCGATTAGCTTTTGTTTAGAATCTCTTCTGCCGTACGCTGCAGTATCTTGGCGACGCGCTGCTGCTCTTCAATACAGCTGTCATCGATTGAAAATAGGGCAGAGCGCAATGCGTCACGAGACGCGATATAGTCAGGCGTCCAGCCGGTGACCTCTGTGGCAAGTACCGGATTGCTGTTAGCGTATTTGACCCAAAGCATTTTCTTAGCGACATGCCTAAGGATAATAAATAGCTCATCAGCATCGGTGGCATGTTGTTGTAGATGCATCTTACCGCTTGTGGTGAGGTGGTACTTTTTACGTCTACCCTTAGTCTCTACTTCTGCAAAACCTAGGCTCTCTAATGTGGCAAGCGCAGGATACAGTACGCCGGGACTGGGGCGATAGTAATCTGCAGAGATATGCTTAAGGCGCTTAATCAGCTCATATCCATGAGCTGGAGCCTCTGCTAATAGCTGTAAGAGCATGAGCTGCAGTTCGTCAGCGGTGAACTTACGCCCGTTGGTTAATTCGGTATGTCGCCGGTGTGTCGTCATAAGAGGTTCAGGTAATATAATCTATTATAAATAAAAATCATTCTTATTACTATCTTATAATTATATCTTACGATATAGCAAAAATCAATCTCGATAAAAACACTCAACTATTTTTTAGCGTCGTAAAGTTAAACATACTTTGACTAGGGTCGCATTGCTTTCAGTTACTATTATGTAGAGGACGGATTGTTAATCCAAACCATGATGTCGTTCATGTACTCATCGTACGTGGGTGTATGAGCGGTTTTTCACTAGCTAAACTAAGGAGTTAACTATAAAAATCAGTGCACGTAATGTTTTAAACGGCAAGATTGACGAAGTCACTAAAGGTGCAACCACCGCGCATGTTAAGTTAGATATTGGTGGTACGACTATTACATCCTCTATCACTAACCAAGCGATAGAGGATCGACAGTTTGAGCTAGGAAAAGAAGCCTATGCAGTGGTCAAGGCGTCTAATGTTTTAGTGGGGATAGATGAGTAAGCATCACTCATCTGTTAGCGCGTGTTTATGAGTTTACGCTAACTTATGAGGAGATACGGGCATGTGATATTGAGCGTCTTTGGCAATGCCTAAAACGCCTTCTATTAAGCTCGGATCGTCCTCGCTCAGCGTATCGATGGGTAACCACTGTGCTTCTGCCGCATCGCTTGTTGCTTTAGCCGTACCCTCCAGATAGGTGCAAAGCACCGGAATGAGCACGTAGTGATGGCTGATTTGATGCATTTGATCGCGGATAACCACATCAAAAGCAGTGAGAATGTGTTCAGCTTCGGCGGTGATACCTGTTTCTTCTTTGAGCTCACGTAGGGCCGCCTCTTCTATGGTTTCACCTATCTCAATTTTGCCGCCTGGAAAACCCCAGCGGCCTTTGTTTGGTTCCTGACCACGACAGACCAGTAATACCTTATTGTGCCTAATTACCACGGCAATGGCGGCAGGTATGGGGTAGCGTTGCGTTGTCATCAGCGTAAAAGAAGGACCGGCTTTGTCGAACGGGTGAGTAGCTTCGTTGTGCTACTGCCAATAAAGAATTGACGAATTCTTGAATGACCGTAGGCACCGACCACTAACAGGCTGATTTGATTGCTGTTAGCGTAGTCAATCAGTGTCTTTTCAACATCGCCCTGTAAAATGTGAGTGTTAGGTGTAAAGCCGGCTTGTTGCAGCTGTGTCTCTGCCCACGAGATTTGTGCTTGTATTTCTTGGGTAGCGTCACCTACATAGACTAGATGCGCGCTAAGCCCTTTAAGTAGTGGGCTAGCGGTAATACGATCCACGCAGACTTTAGCCGTCGGGCTACCGTCAAATGCAATTAAAAATGAGCTGGGTTCTTCAAAGGGGCTGTAGGTTATTAATACCGGCTTATGCACTGCACGGACCACATTTTCAATTTGTGTGCCAATTTTATCGACAAGTCGTTCTGTCTGATTGCCGTATTTGCCCATAATCAGAACACGAAAGTCCTCTTCCAAGGCCACAATGGTGTCCAGCAGACTACCATGACGCTGAAAAACTTGTGGCTCGATCGTGTAGTTTTCTTTGAGGTATTTCTTAGCCTCTTGGAGCAGGATGTCGCCGTGTTGCAGTTCGATCTTAGCCTTGGCTTCTTCTAGACGAATAATTTCTTCTAACAGAACCTCTCGACCACCTAGACCCAGCGAACCACTGAGGTTTTGTGCTGAGTGGCTAGTAGACTTTTCAATGATGTGCAGAAGCTCAAGCGATATCTTCAGCTTTTGACTAAACCATGCAGCATAATCACATACAGCACTCGTGCTCATGGAGCCATCAATGCAGGCAATAACTTTTGACATGTCAAATACTCCCTAGCGATTGTTTGATTTGTCGTAAATACCAAACTTTTCAACCATCGTTTGGCTTGCATTATTCATACCAATCACGCTGACCTCAGTCCCTTCGCGTCGGAACTTGAGCACCACTTTATCGACAGCGGCAACGGCGGAAATATCCCAGAAATGCGCTTGACTGACATCAACGACTACCTTTGATAGTACTTCTTTAAAGTCAAAAGAGTCGATAAATTTATCTGCCGAACTAAAGAAAATCTGACCTTTTATTTGGTAGATGCGGGTTCTTGACGTCTCATCATAGGTGGATTTAATGGTCAGATAGCGTTCCATTTTACTAACAAAAAACAATGCTGATAGCAATACGCCAACGAGTACACCTAGGGCTAGGTTGCCGCTAGCCAGTACGGTCGCAACGGTGCTCAGCATAACGATATTGCTGGAGAAAGGGTAGGAACGAATATTTTTAATTGAGTCCCAATTCACAGTACTAATGGAGACCATAATCATCACAGCCACTAGTGCAGCCATGGGAATGATTTTGAGCCAATCGCTAATAAAAACGACAAGAATAATTAAAAATGAGCCGGCTACGAAGGTAGAAAGACGCGTTCGACCGCCCGATTTAATATTGATAACGGATTGACCAATCATCGCACAGCCTGCCATGCCTCCAAAGAAGCCGGTGACAATATTGGCAACCCCTTGACCTTTACACTCTCGATGCTTATTACTACTTGTGTCCGTCAGATCATCAAGAATCTGTGCGGTTAAAAGTGATTCTAATAAACCCACTGCAGCTAAGGCAATGGAGTAGGGGAAGATGATTTTGAGAGTCTCAAGATTCCATGGAATGTCCGGAATTAAAAAGATAGGTAAGGTGCCGGGCAAGTCACCCATATCACCGACCGTAGGAATATCCCACGCAAGGGACAAGCTAGCAACTGTCAGGATGATGACGGTGACAAGAGCAGAGGGTACGGCCGTACCAATGACGGGGATATGTGGGAACAAATAAACAATAAATAACCCCACTGCCACCATGGCATATACATGCCAAGTGACGTTAATTAGGTGAGGCATTTGTGCCATAAAAACAATAAGGGCTAAGGCATTAACAAAGCCATTGATAACGGATTTAGAGACAAATCGTAGTAAATTAGCAAGTTTTAAATAACCAATAATAATTTGAATGATGCCCGTGAGGATGGTGGCAGCAAGCAAATACTGTAAGCCATGATCTCTGATTAGCGTCACAAACACCACGGCCATGGCGCCGGTTGCGGCAGAGATCATGGCCGGACGACCACCAAAAAACGAAATGGTGACAGCCATGCAAAAAGAAGCGTAGAGCCCTACCTTAGGGTCAACGCCAGCCAAAATAGAGAAGGCGATCGATTCGGGTACTAAGGCAATAGCCACCACTAAACCTGATAAAACATCAGCACGAATATTTGAGAACCATTGCTCTCGGAGAGTTGATATCATGAATTAATCTATGCGGTTTGAAGAGTCTATCTCATTGACAGGTTGATAGTTTTTTACTAAATGCAATTGAGCTGACAGTATAAAGGATGTCAGTTAATTAATCATGAGATTGCCATGAAAATGCTCTGAAAGCCTTTGTTTTCAGAGCTCAAGAGGGATGGGCTAGCGTTAATACTGCTAGTGAAAACACTCCTTTAATAAGCCGCACGGATCACGTATCATTAGCTTTGATTTGTTTATAGTGATTTTGAGGTGAGTATATGAGCGATTTGCGCTTATCTGTTAATTTGGTGCTTAATGATGAGTTGCAGAGAGCGACGGAGTATTATCATCAAACGAGCGGCGTGACAAGCACAATGGTGCAAACAGCCAAAGAGCGTTTAGAGCGATATGCTCCTTTATTAGCTTATTTATTTCCTGAATTAGAAAAAACACATGGCATCATCGAGTCACCTCTGATGCCGATAAAAGCGTTTAGTGATTATGGAGAGGCCGGTGGCTATTGGCTCAAGGGCGATCATGCCTTAGCTGTTGCCGGCTCTGTTAAAGCCCGTGGCGGTATTCATGAAGTCTTGGAGTTTGTCGATCGACTGAGTGAAGAGTATTGTTTAATGCCCAATAACTCCGTGATTGACTTACTATCAGAGCGATCACTAGAGGTTTTGAACAAATATAAGGTCACGGTAGGATCAACCGGCAATCTCGGCATGAGCGTAGGAATTATCAGTGCTGCCTTAGGCATGCAGGCGGTGATACACATGTCGACCGAGGCCAAGGAGTGGAAAAAGCAGCGCCTGAGAGATCGCGGCGCAATGGTGATTGAGCATGATGGTGATTATGCTTTAGCTGTCGAAGAGGGTCGTGAAGAGGCCTTAGCTGATGCGTTTAGTCATTTTGTTGATGATGAGCAGTCTATTTCTTTATTCTGTGGCTATGCGGTGGCCGGTAGTCGTTTAAAAGCTCAAATTGATGAGCTCGGTATCCAGGTTGATGCAGAGCACCCCTTGTTCGTATACATACCGTGCGGTGTGGGCGGAGCACCAGGCGGTATTACTTACGGACTAAAGGGTGAGTTTGGCGACTATGTGCATGTGTTTTTTGTAGAACCCGAGGATTCATCCTGTTTTGCTGTGCAAATGACGCACCTTGAGCAACCTAATATCAGCATTTATGATGTTGGTCAGAAAAATGATACCGAGGCCGATGGTTTGGCAGTGCCGGTTGCATCGCAATTGGCCGTCAAGGAAATGCGTCCGCGTTTATCGGGCGTGGTGGTGATTGGTGAAGACAATCTCATGCGAGATTTGTATTTGCTGAAAGAGCAAAGTGATATTCAGATAGAGCCATCTGCCGCGGCTGCCTTAAGTGGGCCACGGGCTATTTTTAATACGCCTGAAGGTGCTGCTTATATCGAAAAGCACGGTCTGGCAGAGCATATGCCGCGGGCGAATCATATTGTTTGGGCGACCGGAGGCAGTTTCATGCCTGAAGACGAGTATAAAGCTTTTTGGAAGCGTGGCAAAGCGATGGTCAAAGCATAGATAAGTTCAGGGCTTAGTCTCTGCGGCTAAGCCCAAATGACATCACTCAGTGCTATTTTTCATAAAGCAGGTTCGTTGTCCTAAAGAGTGCCAGCGCTTGTTGCAAATGAGAAGCTAGCGCTGCATCAACCCTGTCATCAGCTAGCGGCTGATTGTCCTTGTCTAATAGGCGAATTCTGCCTTCGTCGTAAGCCTTTTTTAATTGTTCCTGTAGTTGCTCGTGGCTATGCTCACCATCTAGGAAAGTAATAATTTCTTTTTGGATGATATTTAATTGAATGGTTCGGTGGCGATAATCACTGAGATGGCCCGTCTCTTTGTAAAAATTACGCAGAACGTCCGGCACAAAAGGCTGATTTCCGATCGTTTGTAGAGGCGTGGTTGTGGGTAATTGATCCCAGATTTCAGCGGCACCACTTAAGGCGAGTCGATTGAGTAGGTTAATGACGTGCAGCTCAAGGTGGGGAGCATCAAGTTTTTCAGCAACTACAGCCAGTACAGCGTCTTTGGTAAAGACTTGTGTATCGAATTCGCTGATACTTTTTAAAATCGCGTAATCAATGTCGTTATGCGTAGTGACCACTTGCTGGCCATTAAAGATAAAACGGCGCGTCGGCTCTGCGGTAATATTACCGACATGGGCGGTTGTCTGTGTCTCTGCAGATTCTGCCGGATTGGTTACGGCGTTTTGTTCCTCAGTACATGAGTTGATTGTATAGGATAAGTCAGCAAAAATCTGTGTATCAATTCGACGTTTAATTGACCCTGCGGCGGACTCGTGGACAATGAGAGATTTTCGGAATTGACGGAAAAATAAAAAATCTAAATACTGCTCGAGCATGACTTGGTTATTGCGACTGGCGGCAATGAGCTCGTTAAGTTTGTCCTGTGACATATTTTGAATGAAACTGAGGTGCGGTTCAGCGTCAGCCAGATACGTCAGTTTATTTGCTGCCAGCTTTTCTGCAAAATCCAGAAAGTAACAAGGCTGATTAACCGGCTCTAAAAACTCATGCACCAGATAATTATCTGCTTTGTTTTTAAGACCTTCCCATGGTGCGTCAATCATTTGGCGAATGCCACTCGTTTCGTGACTCATCGTGCGAATAAATTCGACAATGGCACGTCCTTGTGCCATGCGGTCTTGCGGTTTGCTTTGTTGCATATCGCGAGTATGATAAAGCATCATGTCACGAATAATTTCTAGACGCTTCCAGCCCGGGTAGACATTGTAGCTGACATAGGCAACACCATTAGGCGTGAGGTGATTTTGTATGGTGGTGATAATGGCGTCTTGGACTTCTGTCGGCACCCAACTATAGACACCATGGCAGATAATATAGTCAAATAGACCAATATCTTTGTCAATATCGGTGATGCTTTGGCAGATAAGTTCTACACGATCTTCTAACTTTAGAGACTTAATCAGTTGTTGACCTTGCTCTACCTGGACAGAGGAGTAATCAATGCCAATGACTTCCACATTTGGATAGTGCATCGCTAAGGGGATGATATTACCGCCTGATGCCGAACCCAACTCAAGCACACGAAACTGTTTGTTGACAGGTGGGGTCAGTCCAAATAGGCGTGCTACCGCTGACAGTCGTGCCGGATGTGAGTAGGCAAATGAGTAGGAAGAGTAGGGTAATTCATCGTAATGTTCAGGTGTAGGCAGGGTTTTAACAGACTGCATGTAGTGCTCCTCAGGTTAGTAGTTGTTATATTTGTTCCAATTATACAAATTTTAACTAAGTTGGATTAGCGTAAATTAATTTTATTTTTTGTGAGCAGTTAGTGAGTATCAAAACAGTTTTTGTCGGTGCAGGTGGCGGTTACGATCAGGTAGAAATTGGTGTGAGTGAGGCACGCGAGCCGGGCGTTGGTGAAATTAAAGTCCGACTCTATGCCAGTTCGCTTAATTATCATGATTTAATGGTTGTCACCGGAGGGATGCCTCCTCTGGAGCGTCGTATCCCAATGTCTGATGGTGCAGGTGAGGTGATCGCAGTGGGCGAGGGGGTGAGTGAATTCGCCGTCGGCGATCATGTCGTGAGTACTTTTTTCCCGGACTGGCTTGATGGTGAAGCTCAATTTGTCGGCTTCTCCCGGGTCCCAGGTGATGGGATCGACGGCTATGGACGAGAGCAAGTGACCGCACCTGCGACAGCTTTTACTTTAGCTCCTAAGGGCTATAGCCATGCTGAAGCGGCGACTTTAACAACGGCAGGGCTCACGGCTTGGCGTGCGTTGATTGAAGATGGGCAGCTAAAAGCAGGTGAAACGGTACTGTTGCAAGGCACAGGCGGTATGTCGATTTTTGCTTTGCAAATTGCTAAAGCAGCCGGTGCTCGTGTCATTGTCACCTCTTCTTCTGATGACAAGTTGCAAAGGCTTTCTGAGATGGGTGCAGATGAGGTGATCAACTACCGCAAGGACCCGGACTGGGGGGCGACTGCGCGCCGTATGGCGAGTGGCAGAGGAGTTGACCATGTGCTTGATGTGGGTGGTCCGGATACACTGGAGCAATCAATGGTGGCGTCGAAAGTAGGTGGTCATATCGCAATTATTGGTGTGCTAAGCGGAATTAATAGTCAGTTGCCGATTGTTCACGCCTTAGCGTATCAGTTACGATTGCAGGCGTTGATTGTGGGCAGTCGTCGCCAACAGCAAGACTTTGTACGAGCGATTGAGCTGAATGGTATACGCCCGGTGATTGACAGGCATTTTGCGTTGGATGATATTGTCACTGCCTTTGAATATCAGGCGAGTGGACAGCATTTCGGTAAAATTGTATTGGATATTTAATGAGCAAAAGAGGGAGCTTTTTATGAAAAGTCCCCTTTGTTTTTGTAGTGCCCGATGTGCCGCTTGTCTAACAGGCATAGCGCTGTACTTATGGAGCCCCTTGAAAAATTTACCTTAGTCCTCATCATTCATTCCAACTGTTAAATGATGATTCTAGATATAAGGAATTAATAAATGGTAGATCAGGCTAAGGATAGTCAACAACAAGAAAAAGTAGCAACTGCGCGCACCATGGGCTTTCAAACTGAGGTGAAGCAGCTTTTGCATTTGATGATTCACTCTTTGTATTCAAATAAAGAAATCTTTTTAAGAGAGCTGGTTTCTAATGCCTCAGATGCGTGTGATAAGCTGCGCTTTGAAGCAATTGCTAATCCGGAGCTATTAGCAGAAGACAGTGATTTACGTATTCGCGTAAGTTATGAACCGGATGCCAAAACCATCACGATTAGTGATAATGGGATCGGTATGAGCGAGGATGAGGTGATTAACAACCTCGGTACGATTGCACGTTCCGGCACGAAAGAGTTCTTTTCCAAACTTAGCGGTGATCAGCAAAAAGACAATCAATTAATCGGTCAGTTTGGTGTTGGCTTTTACTCTTCTTTTATCGTGGCTGATGAGGTGGTGGTACGCACACGCCGTGCCGGTTTAGCAGCTAACGAGGCGGTTGAATGGCAATCAAAAGGCGAAGGTGAATTTAGTATCAAAGCCATCGAGAAGTCAGCACGAGGTACAGATATTATTCTTTTCTTAAGAGAAGATGCTGAGGAATTCTTAAATACTTGGAAACTGCGCAATATCATGCAGCGCTATTCAGATCATATTTCTATTCCGGTACAAATGGAAAAAGAGGATTATGATCACGAAAAAGGTGAAGCAATTAAAAACGGTGAGTGGGAAACCATCAACCAAGCCAGTGCCCTTTGGACCCGTAATCGTAATGACATTACGGAAGAGCAATATGCTGAGTTTTATAAGCACATCAGTCACGATTTTGAGGACCCTCTCGCCTGGAGTCATCGTCGAGTGGAGGGGCGCAACGAATACACCCAACTCTTATATATCCCGAAGCAGGTCAATTTTGACTTATGGAATCGTGATGCAATACATGGCTTAAAGCTTTATGTGAAGCGTGTTTTTATTATGGATGACGCTGAACAACTGCTGCCAATGTACTTACGCTTTGTCCGTGGGGTGATTGACTCCTCAGACTTACCGCTTAACGTATCGCGCGAGATCCTTCAGGAAAGTCGTGATGTTAAAGCCATCCGCGATGGTGCTACCCGAAGCGTATTGAGTATGTTGGAAGACTTGGCTGAGAACCGCCCTGAAGATTATAAGATCTTCTGGGCTCAGTTTGGTCAGGTCCTCAAAGAGGGTATTGGCGAAGATCAAGGCAATCAAGAGCGTATTAGCAAACTCTTACGATTTGCTTCAACACATGATGATAGTGAGGTGCAATCTGTCAGTCTGGCGGACTATATTGGACGCATGAAGGATGGCCAAAAAGCCATTTACTACGTGACGGCTGATAGTTATGCAGCGGCGAAGAGTAGTCCACATTTGGAATTCTTCCGCAAAAAAGGCATTGAGGTTTTATTGCTGTCTGAGCGTGTAGATGATTGGATGATGTCTTTCTGGAATGAGTTTGACGATAAGAAGCTCGTTTCAGTGGCAAAAGGTGCTCTGGAGTTAGAGGACTTAGCTGACGAAGATGAGAAAAAACGTCAGGAAGAGGTCAGCGAGGAATTTAAACCGCTTATTGAAAGACTGCAAACGTCACTTGGTGATAAGGTGAAGGAAGTTAAAGTGTCATGGCGCTTAGTTGACTCACCTGCGTGTGTCGTTGTTGGGCAAAATGAACTAAGCCCTCATCTGGTGAGCATGCTCAAAGCTGCTGGTCAAGAAGTGCCTGAGTCTAAACATACCTTAGAAATTAATCCTGACCATGCTTTGATTAAACGCATTGAAGCAAGTAGTGATGATGAGCTAAACGATTGGGCTTCGGTGCTTTTAGATCAGGCGTTACTTTCAGAGGGTGTACAGATCTCTGATCCAGCTGCTTTTGTTAAACGAATGAATACGCTGTTCCTCAAGTAGTCCCAGATCTTCTATTCTAAAATCAACGCAAAAATCCCGAGCTTATTGGTAAGTTCGGGATTTTTATTATGTACAAGTAATAAGCAAAAAATATTATTCAGGCAAGAAGCCTTCTACTGATAAATAACGTTCGCCTGTATCGTAAGCGAAGCCTAACACTCGAGCGCCTGCGGGGAGCTCCGGCAGTTTTTGTGCAATCGCCGCTAAGGTGGCACCTGACGAGATGCCGATTAATAAGCCTTCTTCACGTGCAGCACGGCGGGCATATTCTTTGGCGGCTTCAGCGTCGACCTGAATGGTACCATCAAGCAGATCGGTATCCAGGTTTTTAGGAACAAAACCGGCGCCAATTCCCTGGATGGCGTGTGGGCCCGGTTGGCCTCCCGAGATAACAGGTGAGTCGACAGGTTCTATTGCAAAAACCTTGAGGTTTGGAAATTTAGCTTTTAAGACCTTGGCAACACCGGTGAGATGACCTCCTGTACCGACGCCAGTGATTAGGTAGTCTAAACCGTCTGGGAAGTCTCTAAGCACTTCCTCGGCAGTCGTTGTTTCATGAGCGGTGACATTAACCGGGTTATCAAATTGTTGTGGGATCCAGGCGTCAGGGGTTTGTTCGGCTAACTCCTGAGCGCGTTCGATTGCACCTTTCATGCCTTTTTCTCGGGGGGTCAGATCAAAGCTGGCGCCGTAAGCGAGCATGAGGCGTCTACGTTCGATAGACATACTTTCCGGCATGACCAAAATAAGTTTATAGCCCTTTACGGCCGCAACCAGTGCGAGGCCGACGCCGGTATTACCACTGGTAGGTTCAATAATCGTGCCACCGGGTTTGAGTTTGCCGGTTTTTTCAGCTTCTTCGACCATGGCCAAGGCGATACGATCTTTGATTGAACCGCCGGGGTTGCTACGCTCGGATTTAATCCAAACCTGAGAATCAGTGCCGAATAGGCGATTGAAGCGAATGGTGGGTGTATTGCCAATGGTTTGTAATACGTTATCGAATGTCATAATCTCTTGTACCTATGTGCTTAATGGTTCTATTGACTAAATTCCTGACGTTTGCGAAAGTCAGATACTTACAAGTAGTTATTCGAGTAGTTTAAGCTGCTAATAGGTAAAGCGGTATGAATATCCCTCCAGTTCCTGAGAAAAAACGGAAAGATCGGCTTTTACTTTTACATTTTAAAATGCTCACCCAGATATACTTTACGGACATCCGGATTTTGAATAACTTCATTGGGTGTGCCGCTAGTTAAAACCTTGCCTTCACTAATAATATAGGCACGATCACAAATACCGAGGGTTTCGCGGACATTATGGTC
This sequence comes from Oligella ureolytica DSM 18253, assembly GCF_000373745.1. GTDB lineage: Bacteria > Pseudomonadota > Gammaproteobacteria > Burkholderiales > Burkholderiaceae_B > Oligella > Oligella ureolytica. Next base: position 15,578 of record NZ_KB892284.1, read on the forward strand.
GGTGATTAACACACCAATCTGACGCTCTTTTAAGAAACGAATAATACGCTGAATTTCAATGACAGCAATCGGGTCGACACCTGCAAACGGTTCATCTAAAAGAATAAATCGTGGTTGTGTGGCAAGCGCACGAGCAATCTCCACACGACGGCGTTCACCGCCCGACAAAGACATGGCGGCATTTGTGCGAATATGTTGAATTTGTAATTCGTCTAACAGCTCTTCAAGCTTTTCTTCTATCTGCTGACGATTAAAACGCTTATCGCTTTGTTTGTCGTATTGTAGTTCCAGTACGGCGCGGATGTTTTGCTCAACATTTAATCGTCTAAACACTGAGGCGTCTTGTGGCAGGTAGGAGAGTCCTAATTTTGCACGTTGGTGAATGGGGTAAGCAGTAATCTCTTTACCATCAATTTCTATTCGACCAAAATCCGCCGGTACCAAACCGACGATCATGTAGAAACTGGTGGTTTTGCCTGCTCCATTGGGACCTAGTAGGCCGATGACTTCGCCACTTCGTACTGATAAGGAGACCTCATGTACAACCGTGCGTTTACCATAGGTTTTGCGTAACCCCTTAGCTTGAAGTAGGCCGGAAGGGCGTGTTTTTTCGGTGTGTTGGCTGTGATTGCTTGATGTTTCAGGCATACGATTTAAATCTCAGGGGTTCTAATGCTGGATGGCATGGGTTGGCCATTATACTTACGCTGACACTCCTCAAATGCTTTATCGGCCTTGCTGCGAGGTTGGACTAAAGAGCGCACACGTCCCGGTTCGGAGCTTTGAGGGCCGCCAACGGCCTTATAAGTTTTGTTTTTGCTATCATAGACTACCTGCTCACCGCGTACATTATCAACCGGTTGGCCACAAACATAACGAGTGACAACTGCTTGGCCTATCATTTTAACGATTTCAGTTTTGCCGTTGTACTCAGCCTTTAAGCCGACGGCGCGAACCAATTCGTAGTTTTCCAGATCCTCTTCAATCAGCTCAACTAACTCAGCACTGTCCATGGTGGCTGTGCCGTGTCTAAACCCCTCATTGTCCTCAACAATATCTAGGTTGTCAGCGACCAAGCGGAATAAGCCACGAGTGAGAATCACATTGCCGCGAAATTGAGTAATTTTAGTGATGTCATCGTAATTTAGCGTATCAGAAAACACGAGAGTCTCAGGCTCTTGCTCTGCTTCTGTTTGAGCGTGGGCAAAGGAACCGACAATGATGGTTAAACAAAGCGCTAAAGCGGTAATAGTTTTCATGTTGTATCTTTAGTCCGACGTGTTGTTTGAGCTGGGCATATCTTTGGGCGCAATACGTACACCGCTATTAGCATACACATCCAGCTTTCTAGTGTTGTTATTGTATTTCATTCCGTCGCCAATTAAGCGAGAATCCCCTTGAATTACGACAGCTGGTTGGTCGGTTTCGAGAATATCCTCTTCCGGGTGAACGATCAGCTTTTCACTGGTGATGTCCAGCGCGCTATTTTGAGGTGTCTCGAAGCGATGAGCATGTGCATTGCCGACCATATGGACCAGTGTAATGTCATTATAGGCGTAGGCGATGTCGGAGGAAGCGATGACTCGCGGTGAATCAGGGCGTTGGCTGATTAGTTCCGGTTGATCAATTTGATAGGAGCCATCATGCGGGTAGTGCCTTAGCTGTGTACCGTCTAGGCGTGTGACCGGTACACCTTTTTCGTCACTTTGCAGCATAATAAAAGGGCCTGACCATGTGTCGGGCTCCTCAGATACGGCAATTTCCTGTTCCACAGGGAAGGCGCGTTCTGCATAGTCAGCCGCCCACCAAGTAATTCCTACGAGGGCGAGTAGCATCATGAGTGCTATCAAAGCAGGCAGGCGGTCTTTCATTGTGGGTCCTCGTTAGTGCGGTCAATCGCTGTTGATGTTCAGTTGTTTAGTTAGTTTATTGAATCACTTCCCCTTGAATTGGACTGTCGTGGGATAATAGCGGGCCCAGCAAGCCCTGACTTGCCAAAATCATATCACAATGCTCGCGAGCGCCGCCTTGACCGCCGGCTAGCTGACTCACCCAATGCGCTGCTTGTTGTATATAAATAGGAGCATTGGGCACAGATAGGGCTAAACCTACCCGTTGCATCACCGCAAGATCGATAAGATCATCACCAATAAAAGCAACTTGATTGAGCTCGATATTCAGTTCTTGACACAGCTCTGTGAGTGCCTGTCTTTTATTGCGTACGTTTTGCAGCAAGTGAGGGATGCCCAGTTCAGCTGCGCGTCTATTGGTAATTTCACTTTGGCGACCTGTCATCATCGCTACTTGAATGCCGCTTTGGATTAACATTTTCATGCCATGACCATCGAGGGCGTGAAAGCACTTCTGGCTTTCGCCGTTAGCGGAGTAATAAAGACTGCCATCAGTCAGAACACCATCGACATCAAAAACTACGAGTTCAATATCGCGTGCTCTTTCTTTGACAAAATCCGGGATTTTAGAAAGTATTAATGATTCGACTGGGTGCAAAATACGTGTGTTAATCATAGTCATATCTTTTTTGTGACACAAAATTAAATGACTTTGGCAGTCATTAAGTCGTGCATGTGTAATGCGCCAATCAAGTGCTTAGCGTCATCAACGACAACGATTTGGCTTAGCTTGTTCTGCTCCATAAGGGTGGCCGCATCGACTGCCATGGCGCGAAAATGAATGGTTTTAGGGTGTAAGCTCATGACATCTTTAATTTTGAGGTGACGTATATCACCTTGTTGGGTAATTAAACGACGTAAGTCGCCGTCAGTAAAAATGCCAATGGGCTCGTTTTGGTCGTTGCTAATGATGGTCATGCCTAGTTTTTTGGCACTCATAACCTCTAAGACCTCGGGTAATAGGAGCTCCGGAGAAACGACGGGCAGGGCATCGCCACTGCGCATCACATCTTGGACATGGGTCAGTAGGCGTCGACCAAGCGCACCGCCGGGGTGAGAGAGGGCAAAGTCACTGGCGGCAAACTCTCTGGCTTCGAGACAGGCGATTGCCAAGGCATCACCCAAGGCTAAAGCGACTGTCGTGCTCGTTGTTGGGGCGAGGTTTAATGGGCAGGCTTCACGTTGGATAGAGCCGTCTAAAAAAACATCACAGAGCTTGGCTAAATCAGACGTGCTGCTGCCTGATATGGCAATGATTTTAGTGCCGAGTCTTTTAACAACGGGTAATATGGTTGAAAATTCAAGACTTTGCCCTGAATAGGAAATGGCTAATACGAGGTCATTACCGGTCACCATGCCGAGATCGCCATGCAAAGCTTCTGCTGAATGCACAAAAAAAGCAGGTGTCCCGGTTGATGCCAGCGTGGCTGCAATCTTGCGACCGATATGTCCTGACTTACCAAGACCCATCACTACGATACGGCCGGGGCAATTAAGAATCAGTTGTGCAGCATCGACGAAATCATCAGCCAAACGATGGCCGAGTTGATTTAAGGCATCGGCTTCAGCAAAAATAGTCCGCTGGCCGCTCGCCAAGATAGCTGTCGAATTAAAGCTTTTATTGTTGTCCATAAACAAAATTATACGTTAGGAAAGAGACTAATGCAGTCCTTTAATTGTTTAATCGTTATAATGAAAAGCTGTGTTTTCATTGTTAAAGGTTTCGCAAGAAATGACCATCACAGACCCCCGAAAGCGTGTTCTCAACACGATTCGTAATATCCCCGACTGGCCTGAGCCAGGTGTTACTTTTAGAGATATTACACCGGTCCTTCAGGATCCCGTCTGTTTCCGCTCGCTCATTGATATTTTTGTCTACCGCTACATGCGTACACGTGTTGACCTGGTGGCTGGTGTTGATGCGCGCGGTTTTATCGTTGGTAGTGTGCTGGCCTATGAGTTAAATCTTGGTTTTGTACCGGTCCGCAAAAAAGGTAAATTACCTTTTGACACCTTAATCGAGGATTATGAGTTGGAGTATGGCATGTCCTCGGTTGAAATTCATACCGATGCGCTACGTCCCGGCCAACGTGTGCTGTTGGTAGACGATTTAATTGCTACCGGCGGTACAATGCTTGCTGCCAGTCGCTTGTTGCAGCGCTTAGGCGCTAATGTGGTTGAAGCCGTCGCCATTGTAGATTTACCTGATTTAGGCGGCTCTAAAGCCCTGGAAAAAGAGGGCTTAAATGTGTTTAGCGTCTGTCAGTTTTGAGTGTCAGGCAGACGGTAAATAGTCTGCCCTAGCTTGTCTCTCGATCTGTATCATCGATACTAGATGTGTTTGAAGTAGCCGGCAATTAGCCATTTTGATGGTTGCCTAAGAACCACTTATAACCCGGGTTATTCGTCTCATCAATGTATGGATAGCCTAGGTTTGAGAGAAACTCCTTCAATAGCTTTTTATTGCTATCCGCCACCTGAATACCGACCAAGACATGACCTGAATCACCACCGTTGTTACGATAGTGGAATAGACTGATATTCCAGTCAGGGTTCATTTGATAGAGGAAGCTTCTTAAAGCGCCGGGCTTCTCAGGAAACTCAAATCGAAGCAGTTGCTCATTAACAGCGAGGGGCGAATGACCACCAACCATATAGCGTAGGTGCGTTTTAGCTAAGCTGTTTTTGGTTAGGTCATGGACACCAAAGCCTACCTTTTGAAGTGTCGTATGGAGGGTGTCAATTTCGCCGGCATCTTGAATAGCGACACCTAAGAAAAGATGGGCTTCTTTAGCATCTGAAATACGATAATTAAACTCGGTCACCGAGCGGTTGCCCAAGGCTTCACAAAGCGCTCTGAAACTTCCTCTCTCTTCGGGAATCGTGACCGCCAGGAGCGCTTCGGTGGCTTCACCGACATCGGCACGTTCAGCGACAAAGCGTAAGCGATCAAAGTTCATATTGGCGCCGCTGCTAATTGCCACAAAGGTGCAGTTTTGTGCTTTGTATTGCTGGATATATTTTTTGGTTCCTGCTAGGGCTAAAGCACCTGAGGGCTCTAAAATATTGCGCGTATCTTGGAAGACGTCTTTAATTGCTGCGCAGACCTCATCTGTAGAAACGGTGATAAACTCATCGACATGAAGCTTGGTCAGTTTGAAGGTTTCTTCGCCTACCTGCTTGACTGCAGTACCATCAGAAAATAAACCGACTTCAGGTAAATTAACACGACGGTTGCGTTGTACACTTTTTAGCATGGCGCAGGAATCTTCAGTCTGTACGCCGATAACCTTGATTTGCGGTTTCAGTGCTTTGACATAGGCAGCAACACCGGCGATTAAACCACCGCCACCAATGGGGACAAAAATAGCATCAATGTCATTTGGATGCTGCTGGAGAATTTCCATTGCCACTGTGCCCTGACCGGCAATCACATCCGGATCATCAAAGGGGTGGACAAAGGTAAGTCCTTCCTGCTTTTGTAGTTCGACAGAGTGCGCATAGGCATCAGAATAACTGTCGCCATGCAGAACCACTTCACCGCCAAAGCGTTTAACCGCATTGACCTTAACATCAGGGGTGGATACCGGCATCACAATCACTGCTCTACAACCTAGTTTGCGTGCTGAGAAAGCGACCCCTTGAGCGTGATTGCCCGCAGAAGCAGCGATAACACCTCGCTCCAACGCTTCTTTAGGCAGGTTAGCCATTTTATTATAAGCACCGCGTATCTTAAAACTAAACACCGATTGTGTATCTTCACGCTTTAACAAAATACTGTTGTTTAAACGAGTAGAGAGAATGGTTGCTTTTTCTAAAGGTGTTTTATCAGCCACGTCATACACTTTGGACGTGAGAATGCGTTTAAGATAGTTGTCGACAGCCATGTTGTGCTTATAACTTATAAAGAGTTGTAAAGGTGCTAAAGTTTCGTTGGATAAGCACTTGAGATTATCACATCTTTAGGAAAAATAATACTGAAGGTGCTGCCTTTGTGCAGTGCACTCTCAATTTTGAGCTGGGCATTGTGGCGATGGACAATGTGCTTAGTGATAGCTAAGCCTAAGCCTGTGCCGCCCGATGCGCGTGAGCGACTTTTGTCAACTCGGTAAAATCGCTCGGTTAGCCTTGGGATATCTTGTGGTGCAATACCCAAGCCAGTGTCTTGTACGCTAAAGACGGCGTTGCCGTTAGGGTTGAGTTTCCAGCGTACATTGATTGTTTCGCCGGCGGGGGTGTAGCGGACTGCGTTGGTTATAAGGTTGGTGATCGCTGAGAGTAATTCAGTTTGATTGCCAAAGACTTTGAGCTGAGTGTCAATGTCATAGTTAAAGTGATGCTGCTCATTGGATAGTGTCTCAGCTTGTCTGGCAGCAACTTTTATTAATGAATTTAAAACAATCGGCTCGCCACCACTTAACTGGCTCGACTCCAAGGTTGATAGAGTGAGTAGGTCAGAGACAATCGCTTGCATACGATGGGCTTGCTCTCGCATCAGTGCGCCGTATTGATCGAGCTGCTCTTGGTTAAGTGCTTCCGGTGGTAGCTCATTGATCGTTTCTAAAAAACCGATAAGAACGGTCAGTGGTGTGCGAAGCTCATGGGAGACATTGGCAACGAAATCTTGTTGTGCTGTCCGCAACTTTTCTAAATGCGTAATATCTTGGCAGAGTAATAAAAAACCACGCGTTGAGTGACGAGTTAATTCAAAGCGCAGAATGATATTTTTATTGTCTTGGGTGGACTCTAATATCAAAGGCTCATTCCATTGACCACTTTGAGCGTATTGATAAAATTCCGGGAAACGGACAATATTAAAAAGGTTAAAGCCGATATCTCGACTGACATCAATACCAAGAATTTTAACCGCTAATTTATTAGCCCATTCGATATGAAACTCGGGTGTTAGGGTAATCGCCGCGGAGGGCAGCGCTTGAGCCGCTGATAAAATGGTGCAGCTGGTGTTTTCCAGATTCTCAATGTAGCGAGTTTGTTGGCGGAAATGACGATATATCGGATGGACGATATCTTCGTAAATCCCAAGACTGGGAGGCGGTGGTTCAGTAGGCGTATGTGACCACCTAATGGTTTGATTGAATCTTTTGCGGTCTAATAAAATAAAACCTAAAATACAGGTAGCATATGGGTAGACTGCCCAGCTTATCCCTAAATGTACTTGACAGACGATACAGACGATAGTGATTAAAATAAATAGGATAAGCCGCGATTTAAAACGCATCAGAGTTCCCAGAGCGAAGATAAAGTAAAGCTAAGTTTACCTTGAGTTTACTTTATTTTTGCAGTAAATCGATAGCCACTGCCTCTCACTGTTTCAACCATAACGTCGTGTTGAGTCGCTTCTAACGCTTTGCGTAGGCGGCGAATATGTACGTCCACCGTGCGTTCTTCTAAAAATACATGATCGCCCCATACTTGATCCAGTAATTGGTTGCGAGTATAAACCCGCTCCGGGTGCGTCATGAAGAAGTGTAATAGGCGGAATTCGGTTGGGCCTAAGGCAATATCAGACTCATTGCCACTCACTCGGTGTGATACTGGGTCTAAGCGGAGCCTGTTAATTTCAATTTCATCGTCAGTCAGTTGTGGGGCTCGGCGACGTAATACAGCCTTGATACGTGCCATCAGCTCTTTAGGAGAAAAGGGCTTGGTGATATAGTCGTCAGCACCGCTTTCGAGCCCTTCGACTTTGTCCGTCTCTTCACCTTTGGCGGTCAGCATAATAATAGGTACTTCTTTTGTGCGCTCGTCACTTCTTAATTGGCGCGCCATTTGTAAGCCGGAAAGACCGGGTAGCATCCAGTCAAGCAAAATAAGGTCGGGCAGCTCAGCATCAATCAAGACTCTGGCTTGCTCTGCATCATCCGCGCGCAGAACCTTGTGGCCTGCGAAGCTTAAATTGACCGCAATCAACTCTTGAATTGCCGGTTCGTCTTCAACTACTAGAATTGTACTTGCCATAATGAAGTAAAATGTTAAAGTTAGTTATTCGTTATTATCGATAAAATTTTATCAATGCATTTTGTCTGTGTCCCGACATGAAGTTGGGTTTACTTATATAAGTGGCACACAGCAGTCTGATGACATTGATAGCACAAGTTCCAATCATAACGATTAAATATGACATGTTTGTGACATCACGGAAAGATTATCATGGAAACACAAAATAAATCCACCGAAAGCCCATTAAATCAAGGGGTTGCTGAGGATTCTTTAGATCAGATAAAAGCAGCTGAAAAAGCAAAAACACATTTTGGCTATCGCACCGTCAGTGAGGACGAAAAAGAGGGGCGAGTGGCAGAAGTGTTTCACTCAGTCGCAAGTAAGTATGACATTATGAATGACTTGATGTCCGGCGGTTTGCATCGTGTTTGGAAGCAGTTCACGATTGGTAAAGCGCGGCTACGTGAGGGCATGAGGGTATTAGATATTGCCAGCGGTACCGGTGATTTAGCGTTAGCCTTTGCCAAACGTGTCGGTCAAAGTGGTGAGGTTTGGCATACGGATATTAACAGTTCTATGCTGGCGGTAGGTCGAGACCGTTTGCTGGACAAGGGCTATTTATTACCGTCAGTGGTCTGTAACGCAGAGTATTTGCCTTTTGAGGATGATCGCTTTGATTTAGTAACGGTTGCTTTTGGTTTGCGCAATATGACACACAAAGAGCAGGCCTTGGCTGAAATGTATCGTGTCTTACGACCGGGTGGGCGTTTGCTGGTATTAGAGTTTTCCAAGGTTTACAAACCACTGGCGCCAATTTATGATTTATATTCTTTTAATGTCCTACCCGTTCTAGGTAAGTACGTGGCTAATGACGCCGAAAGTTATAACTACTTAGCGGAGTCCATTCGCATGCATCCGGATCAAGAAACCTTGGCAGAGATGATGAGAAATGTTGGTTTTGATCGTGTAACTTACAACAATCTTACAGCGGGCGTGGTAGCCTTACATGAGGGATTAAAACTTTAGTGGTTTTGCTCTGTCTAATCAGTAGGATTATAAATTTTTAAAGGTCAATTTACATGCGTAAACATTTTTCTCGCCTTATAGCCGTTTTGACTATCGTCGTTTCGACTTTTGTTACGCTCGGACTCACCATAGACGATGCTGAAGCGCGTCGTATGGGAGGCGGCTCAAGCTTTGGTCGCCAGTCCTCTAATGTCATGAAAAAACGTGCCCCTGCACAAGCTCCAAGAGCAAATCAGCAAAATGCTACGCCTAACGCGAACCAAGCTACGGCAAATCGAGGTGCTACGGCGGGAGCGACTGCTCAGCGTTCTGGTATGTCTCGCTTCTTAGGTCCGATTGCCGGTATTGCTGCGGGCTTAGGTATTATGGCGTTGCTTTCTCAGTTAGGTTTAAGCGGTGCTTTGTTAGAGTTCTTATCTAGTGCCGTTTTAATAGCAATTATTGTCTTTGGTATTGTGTTTATCGTACGTCGTTTACGCGGTGGACAAGCTAAACCGGCAACTCAAGGTGCGTTTGGCGGTCAGCGTCATCAGGCACAGGATTTTTATACAAACCGACAGCGCCATGACCACGATCAGCAGAATCAAGCGCAGGCAGAACCGGTTCAGCGCTCTGCCGGTGGCGTATTTGATCGTCATCCAAGCGCTCAGCAGTCTTTTTCTACTGAGACCGAGGTTGCTCAAAGCGCAGCAGCCCAGCCAATAGATCCTTCATGGTACGTACCCGAAGGCTTTGATACGACGACTTTCCTAACCGTGGCTAAACAGCAGTTTATACATATCCAAGCTTTGTGGGACAAGGGTGATGTTGAGCAGCTTAAGGATTACTTAACCGATGACTTGGTGAGCGAGCTAACTCCTCAGATCCTTGAAAAGACCGGCCAAGACGGTCATTCGACAGAGGTGGTGTTACTCAATGCCGAATTACTCGGTATGGAGCAGGTTGCCGGTGGTCATTTAGCCAGTGTACGCTTCTCCGGTATGCTGCGTGAGGAAGCGGGTCAAGAGGCTTTCCGCTTTGAAGAGGTTTGGAATCTCTACAAAACAGCAGATAGCGGTTGGTTGTTAGCAGGTATCCAACAAATCCCTGAAGGCTATCAATCCTAATTTACTCTTTTACTGCGAATAATCATTTCAAAGGCTTCTTTTTTAAGAAGCCTTTTCCATTTTAATGGGCTAATCAGCTAAACTATCTTTTTTGTTATCCTACTGGGATTTTTATGTTGTCTTCCCTTTTTCATCCAAAGCAAATTTTTGTGCGCCTTTTAAACTCTCTTCTTAAGCAAGAGCCTTGGGCAAGAGAGCGTACGCAGCAGCATGCCGGCAAAATGGTAAGGTTTCAATTGCCAATGACGGCATTGACGTTGGCTTTTAATCATGATGGTACGGTGGATTTGAATAGCTCAGATGTTGTGCCCAATGTGACGGTTACTTTAGCCCCGGAGCAGGTGCCGGCGATTCTTAAAGAATTGAGTAGTGGCGGAATTGCTGCCAATGGCTTAGATGTTAAGCGTTTTATGTCTTATGTACATATCGAAGGCGAAGCAGGTTTGGCTAATTTAGTGTCTGATTTAGCGAGAGAATTGCGTTGGGATAGGCATTATTATTTAGCTAATTTATTTGGTCCGGTCATTACTGCTCACCTATTAAGAACAGAGCGCTTAGTGATGGAAAAAAGCCGAGAGAGTGCAGATAGTATCTTGCGCACGGGGGCGGATCTCTTGAGTTATGAGCAAGAAGTGCTCATTGCCAAGGTGCATGTTAATGATTTAGGTCGAACTCTGGATGACTTAAATCAGCGGGTAGCCGTGTTGGAAAAGGAGCTTAACTCTATCGCTAAGCGTGATCCTATGGGGACCAAAAATGTTTAGATTTAGAGTGTTCATCGTTCTCTTTGCTATGTATAAATACGGTTTAGAGGAGTTGCTGATTGACGCGATGCCTCAGCGTCCGTTTATGCGCCGTATTTTAAAAGTATTTAGTAGAAAAAAAAGATATCAAGCACCGCGTGGGGTGCGTCTTAGAAAGGCATTGGAAAGTCTTGGACCTATCTATGTGAAGTTTGGTCAGGTACTATCGACGCGACCGGATATTGTGCCGTTAGATATTGCACGTGAGCTTGTTTTCCTGCAAGACCGTGTGCCTCCGTTTCCCTCTGATGAGGCCGTCGCCATTGTCGAGAAAAGTCTACGTAAGCCACTGACTGAGCTCTATGCTGAGTTTAATTATGAGCCGGTCGCCTCTGCCTCAGTTGCGCAGGTGCACCGTGCCTTGACTCATGATGGTAAGCAGGTTGCCGTTAAAATTCTTCGTCCTAATATTATTAAAACCATTGAGAGTGATTTAGCGCTGATGCGCTCGGTCGCTTCTATCGTACATTGGCTTTTGCCGGACGGTCGACGTTTGCGTCCTAAAGAGGTGGTAGCAGAATTTGATAAGTACCTGCATGATGAGTTGGATCTACAAATTGAAGCGGCCAATTGCAGCCAGTTACGACGTAATTTTGAATTAGAAGGTCGTGAGAATCTACTCAAGGTTCCCGAGGTTTATTGGTCTTTGAGCAGCAGTCTCGTCTTTACTATGGAATGGATTGATGGGGTGCCTATTAATCAGATGGAGCGACTGGATGAGCTTGGGATGGACATTAAGAAGTTGGCTCGTGAAGGGGTAGAGATTTTCTTTACTCAGGTGTTTGAAGATGGTTTTTTCCATGCTGATATGCATCCGGGCAATATATTGGTCACGCAGGACATTGATCCTAAGGGGCGTTATGCTGCGTTGGACTTCGGCATTGTCGGTACCTTGTCTGAGGTTGATAAAAATTATTTGGCACAAAACTTCTTAGCCTTTTTTAGGCGAGATTACCGTCGTGTGGCGCAATTGCATATTGAGTCAGGTTGGGTGCCTCAAGAGACCCGTGAGGAGGAGTTAGAGGCAGCAGTACGCTCGGTGTGCGAGCCCTATTTTGACTTGCCATTAGCTGAGATTTCTTTGGGTGCGGTATTGATGCGTTTATTCCAAACCTCCAGACGCTTTAATGTTGAAATTCAACCACAATTAGTTTTGCTACAAAAAACCTTATTAAATGTTGAAGGGATGGGGCGTCAGTTAGATCCGGACTTGGATTTATGGAAAACGGCAAAGCCATTTCTAGAGCGTTGGATGTATCAGCGAATAGGTCCTAAGGGCGTGATAGAAAAGCTGAAAAAAGAGTCTGTTCATTGGGCGCAGCTGCTACCGGAAGTTCCTCGACTGATGCATAACTCTTTACATCAACATAGTCATTTGGATTTGATTTCTAAGGAGCTTAGAGAGCTAAGGCGTTCTCATCGACGAAGCCGTTCATTGCTCTATGTGATGACTATTTCTCAATTGCTTATTGCTATGCTGGCATTGATTTACTGGAGATAAATTGAGATGACGATTTGTTTTGAAGATAAAATCCTGAGCGTTGAGGATTGTTTGACCCTATTAGAAAGTGGTGCCATTAAGCGACCACTTGTTTTTACTAATGGGGTTTTTGATATTTTACATCGAGGTCATGCCAGTTATTTGGCTCAAGCGGCTCAATTAGGCGCTAGCTTAATTGTCGCGGTCAATACAGATGACTCTGTTAGGCGCTTGGGCAAGGGGGATGATAGGCCTTTAAATCGCTGCGAAGACAGGCAAGCGATACTCGCTGCGTTGAGTAGTACAACCGCGGTGACAAGTTTTGCTGAAGATACGCCCTATGATGTGATCAACCAGCTAAAGCCGGACTTGATTGTTAAAGGCGGGGATTATCAAATGCATCTACTACCCGAAACGGCCTTAGTAGAAAGTTGGGGTGGTAAGGCGGTGGCCATACCTTTTGAGTATGAGCGCTCAACCACCGCCCTTGTCAATAAAATTCGTAGCGAAGAAAAATGCCGATAATAACATCGGCATTTTTAGCTTATTTATAACCCTAGAACTTAAAGTTAGAGGAAACAGAACCACGCAAAGGTTTGATGTAGGTTTCAATCACTGATTTTTCTTCAAACGTGGCTGCATCGGTGCGAGTAATGCAGTAAACGCGCATCATGGGTGCTTGACCAACGGTAATCACTAAGCGGCCGCCAATCGCTAGTTGGTATTTTAAAGAGTCCTCTACGCTCGGTACGGATCCGGTTACCACGATGGCGTTAAACTCATTATTGCCCCAACCTGAGCGACCGTCACCGACCTCTACCTGAACATTGGTAATACCGGCTTGGCGAAGATTCTTCTGTGCTTGTGCAGCGATTTTGGAGTCGATTTCAATACTGTGCACCTGAGCACAGAGGTGACTTAAAATGGCCGCTTGGAAGCCACTGCCGGTGCCGATTTCTAAGACAGAGTCTTCAGGCTTAAGGTCGAGCTCTTGAGCAAATAGTGCTTCGTACTTAGGGCAGAGCATCGTCTCACCGGTCGTTTGACCGTCAATCTCAATTGGCACTTCCAAATCGGCAAAGGCGATATTGTGATACGTAGGACTCATAAAACGCGTACGGTCTAATTGAAGTAGAACGCCAAGTACTTTCTTGTCTAAAACACCACAGGGACGAATTTGCTGCTCAACCATGTTGAAGCGGCTAAGCTCAAGTGAACTGATAGGCTTATTCATGCTGACTCTCTATCATAAAAAATTGTAATGGACTAGCAATAAATTTAAATACTGCACTAATTTTAACGCTTATAAAAGATTAAAACTCAGTATTTAATACCATGGATGGAAATGATGCAATGGGCCGTGTCCTGAGCCAACCTGCATCTCACCCGAACGCTCAATTGCTTTGATTAAATAGGCTTTGGCGTCTTTGGTGGCTTTGACGATATCATCATCACGAGTAACCAAGGCGCAGATAGCAGCTGAATAGGTGCAACCCGTGCCATGGGTGTTTTTGGTATTGATTCGAGGATTAGGCAGTTCAATCATCCGGTCGCCATTAAATAACAGGTCGACCAATTCGCTATTAGGTAAATGGCCACCTTTGAGTAAAACCCAACGCTCATCTGTATGGTTAAATAGCTTATGCAGCTTTTCTGCTATTGGATACATCTGTTTAAGAGTTTCCGGGGTGGATTGCTCAGTGAGTATCGCCGCTTCCGGTAGGTTGGGAGTAATCATATTGGCCTGTGGAATGAGCGCTTCAATTAAGGCGGGGATTGAAGCGTCAGGCAATAGGGGGCTACCGCCTTTAGCGATCATCACAGGATCTAAAATACAATGACGATGCCCATGGTGATTCGCCAGTTCCTCGGCAACGGCTTCGATAACCGGACTTTCACCTAGCATACCTAATTTGATCGCATCAATTTGTACATCATCAAATAAGGTTTTTAACTGTAGGCGAACAAACTCTGGAGTAATCGGCATGACACCTGTGACACCTTGAGTGCTTTGTGCAGTGAGCGCGGCAACCACACCGCAGGCATAGGTGCCAAGTACTGTCATCGTTTTAACGTCGGCTAATACGCCGGCACCGCCAGAAGGATCAATACCGGCAATAGATAAAGTGCGTTGTGTCATATAGGGTAATTTTTTTGTCTTATTAAAATGATGTAATGGTTATCTCAATAGCAGCTTAGTATAAGCTAAAATATCACATTAATCTAAATCTTATCACGTCAGAGACAGGCACAGAGATGGGTAGAAATAAAACCTCCGAGCAGAATTTATTCGCATCGATTGCTGATGTTAGTTCAGAATCTAGTGGTGAGACTACCGCAGATAGCATCGTGGCCTCTGATTTTATGGGGTCAAAAAACAATCTAAAGGGCGTACCATCTAACGACATGGAGTCTATACCAACGATACTTTTGTCGAGACTTCAGGCAGCTCAGAACGAGAGCGTAAAGGCTGAGTCCTCGGCAGAGGATCTTAAAGAGGTACTGCTCACCAGAAAAAATCAATTGCAAGACAGTCTTGATGAGCTGGATAGTCTCATTGAAGTCATGCAGGGAGATACTCTCTATGGTGAGAGTTTAGAGGAAACTCGGGAGCTCCATGTCAAAGATCGGATTGATGCCAAGTTAGATCATAAGACTCTGGTGATTGCTGAGTTAATCGCCAAAAGACTTTCTGCCTCTAAAGAAGAGCAGCAAGAGGTTCTCGCTTTGTTGTTTAAGGAGCTGGCAGAGGAGTTATCTGATGATGAGCGCCGGAGCTTATTGCACATTATGCGATTGGAGCGGCGTCGTTTAGAGGCGCGCAAATCATCTCACTACGATCAGGAGTTGGTTGATAATTACACAGAAGAGGGCGTCTACCCTTATAAGTATTTGATGTCACGCCGTAATTATGAGTACCGAAAATACGATCTTCAGGTTGAATTATTAAAGCTGCAGTCATGGGTACAGGAAACCGGCCAGCGCGTGATCATTATTTTTGAGGGGCGTGATGCGGCCGGCAAGGGCGGTACAATTAAGCGATTTATGGAGCATCTGAACCCGCGTTATGCTCGTGTTGTGGCGCTCCAAAAACCAACCGAAAGAGAGCAGGGGCAGTGGTATTTTCAACGCTATGTAGAGCATTTTCCAACCAAGGGTGAGATTGTATTGTTCGATCGTTCTTGGTATAACCGTGCGGGCGTTGAGCGTGTTATGGGCTTTTGTACTGATGAAGAGTATGATGATTTTATTCGTCAAGTACCTGAATTTGAGCGTAATTTAGTCAAGAGTGGGATCCATCTAATTAAATTCTGGTTTTCAGTTAGCCGTGATGAGCAATTGCGACGCTTTAAGCAGCGTCAAACGCATCCGCTTAAGCAGTGGAAGCTCTCACCTATCGATCTGGCTTCCTTAGATAAATGGGATGATTATACCGATGCTAAGGAAGCGATGTTTCATTACACGGATACGAGTGAGGCGCCATGGACGGTGGTTAAGTCCAATTGTAAAAAACGAGCCCGTTTAAACGCGATGCGTTATGTGTTGAGCCGTTTTGATTATGCTAATAAGGATATTCAAACGGTAGGGAAAATAGATCGATTGTTGGTAGGTCATGCTAACGTAATCTATGAGTTAGGTGAAAATGACTCCGCTCATATCGATCGACAAGGTATTTAAAAAGAAGGAAGAAGGAATTTTTATGGAATATCAATATGATCTTTTTGTCATTGGTGCCGGTAGCGGCGGTGTTAGGGCGTCGCGCTTTGCCGCCCAAGCCGGCGCTAAAGTGGCTGTTGCAGAAACCAAGGACTTAGGCGGAACATGTGTCAACGTCGGTTGTATTCCAAAAAAGCTGTATAGCTACGCCGCTCAGTTTAATGAGGCCTTTAGTGATGCTGCCGGCTATGGTTGGTCAGTTGGTGAGAGAACCTTAGATTGGGACACACTTAAAAAGAATCGCGCCCAAGAGATTGCTCGCTTAAATGGCATCTATGATAATTTAATTAAAAACTCAGGTGCCGAACTGATCCGTGGATGGGCCAGCATTGTTGATGCTAATACGGTCGAGGTGGATGGCAAGCAATATACAGCTAAGTATATTTTAGTTGCTCCGGGTGGTTGGCCTAGTGTTCCTGATGTGCCGGGGAAAGAGTTTATCATTACCTCCAATGAAGTGTTTGATTTGGATCCTTTTCCTAAGCGCTTCCTGATTGTTGGCGGTGGGTATATCGCCTGTGAGTTCGCCTCTATTTTTAATGGCTTAGGCTCTGAGGTGGCATTGATTTATCGCGGTGAGCAGGTGCTGCGCGGTTTTGATCAAGATATACGTAAGCACATCAGCGATGAAATGGTTAAGGCAGGCGTTGATTTGCGAGTCCAAACAGAGGTGACTTCCATTCAGAAGGTGGGTGATTGCTATCAGGTTCAATTAAATAGCGGCGACACAGTCGAGGTTGATGCGGTGATGTACGCGACCGGTAGATCACCTAGAACCGAAGGGCTAGGCTTGAAAAATGTTGGTATCGAATTAGGAGAACGGGGTGAGATTAAGGTCGATAAAAATTACCGTACTAATGTTGCTTCCATTTATGCCTTAGGTGATGTCACTGATCGTCTTCAGCTAACACCTGTCGCGACAGGCGAGGCCATGGTGCTGATTGATCACTTATTCGGCGAGGGTAAGCGTAAGCTCAGTTATGACTACATTCCGACAGCTGTGTTTACTCACCCTAATATCGGTACAGTAGGTTATACCGAAGAAGAGGCTCGTCAAAAATTTGGAGAAGTGGTTATTTACCGCTCTGAATTTAGAGGATTAAAGCACACCCTCAGTGGCAATACTGCTCGTACGCTGATGAAGCTGATTGTGGACAAGGCAAGCGATAAAGTGGTCGGTCTACATATGGTTGGTGATGATGCCGGTGAGATTACCCAAGGTTTTGCCGTTGCCATCAAGGCCGGTGCGACCAAGGCTGACTTTGACAGTACGATAGGCATTCATCCTACTGCGGCGGAGGAGTTTGTTACGATGCGGCAGCCTGTATCAGAATAATCGCAATTAATCAATGTTCTAATTAAAGCTCCGGTTAAACTGGAGCTTTAATTTTTTAAGAATCAAAATTAACCCACAAAGGGAAGAGGAGTTTTTTGTATGAGAGAAGGCATTCTGGGAATACTGGAAAGTGTTGGCGTTGCTGATAATCCATTGATTGTTAAGACTATCTTTATTCTTTGGATTGCCTTACTGACGACTGCGTATTACTTTGTCATCAAAACCGTGGTTGATCGTGGTTTTAGACGTCTTTTGCAAAAAGCTAAAGGGACTTTTTTTCCTATTTTAGGGCAGTCAAAAACACTGCAATATGCCTACATCATGACTGTGGTGATATTTTTCAGAGAGCTTAGTGTGCTCTTATTTGATGTCGGTGATGAGTTACGGCGGTTGATTGTTATTATTTCCCATATTTTAGTATTGGTTTTATTCGCATTCGCTGTTTCCTCTTTTATTGATGTGCTTGGGCGCTTAGCTCAGCGGAACAAAAAATTAGCAGTTCTACCGCTTCAGGGGTTTCAACAGTCTCTTAAATTAGTGCTGATAGTGATTATCATCATTCTTATTATTTCAACCTTGTTAGGTCAGTCACCAGGGATTGTTATTAGTGGATTCGGTGCGATGACTGCTGTGTTGATGTTGGTGTTTCAAGCTCCTATTATGGGGTTTGTCGCGGGTATTCAATTATCAACAAATAATATGCTCAAAGTTGGCGACTGGTTAGAAATGCCTAAGTACGATGCCAATGGGGATGTCATTGAGATCGGCCTGACCACGGTCAAGGTTCAAAATTTTGATAAAACCGTGACGACTCTGCCAACCTCAGCTCTGATTTCCGAGTCGTTTAAAAACTGGGGTGGCATGATTGAGGCCGGCGGTCGACGTATTAAGCGACAGGTGTTTATTGATATTAACAGTATCCGCTTTATTAGCGAGGAAGAAATTCAAGAAGTCAGTGGTAGTCGTCGCTTGACTGACTATTTGCTTAGCAAAAACAAAGAGATTTCTGAACACAATAAAAACATTCAGGTAGCGGGCTTGGCAAGTTTTCTGGATCAACGCAGAATGACCAATATCGGTACGTTTAGAGCGTATATCTTGGCATATTTAAAACAGCATCCGCGTATTAATAAGAACCTGAGTCTTATGGTGCGACAGATGGAAGCAACGCCACATGGCGTACCGTTAGAGGTTTACTGCTTTACTGATACGACCGTTTGGGCAGAGTATGAGGGAATTCAGAGCGATATCTTTGATCATATTTTTGCCATCGCGCATATTTTTGATTTGCGAGTTTTCCAAGCCCCTTCAGGTCATGATTGGCGTTCTTTTGCCGAGGCGACATTTCAGCGCACTCGCGATGAAGAGCCGACAGAGCAAACTCATCGCACCTAGATATATCATATGCTTTATATTTAAAGCAGTCGCTTGAAGATCGTTTTTAATGCAGACTGCTTTTTTCTAAAACAGGCCTCCCTTAACGTTACGAGAACTAGGATAAATACTATCTTGAGGGATGAGTAACGACGCTGTACAGTAGTACACAATATGTTTCAACTATAACAAGAAGGGGCGCATGATTATACGAATAATCGATTCAATTAATGAGCTGATCGGTAGACTGATTAGTTGCATTGCCATTGTTTTTGCAGTAATTATTATCTATGAAGTCTTTATGCGTTACGCATTACACCAACCCACTCGTTGGGCATTTGATGTAAGTAAGCAGCTTTATGGTTTTTACTTTTTGATGCTTGGTGCTTATGCCCTTAAGCATCAAGCGCATGTGCGGGTCGATTTGTTGACTCAGCATTTGTCACCAAAGGTGCTGAAGTGGGTTGAGCTTATCGGTTATGTAGTTTTCTTTTTCCCTTTTTCTTGGGTGTTTTTAACACGAAGCTATGAATTTGCAATGCGCTCTTTAGCCCAAGGCGAGACAACATACGGAGCTGTTCAGTTGCCCGTTTACCCACTAAAAATTTCAATGGTTGTTGCTGCGGCACTCTTACTGATGCAAGGTGTAGCCGAAGTGCTTCGTATCCTTTTTAGGGATACAAAGGAAAGTCTAAGTCATGTCAGCTGAGTATATTGCATTAATTATGGGAGGCCTATTGGTATTGGGCCTCTTTATGGGGCATCCTCTGGCATTTGTGCTTGGCGGTGTTGCCGTGATAGGCGCTTTTATTGCTGGCAAGCCGATGGTATTAGGTATCGTCATTAATCGTATTTATGGTGATGTGCTGGATAACTATACCTTAATTGCAATTCCATTATTTATTTTGATGGCGAGGTTCTTATCGGATTCGGAGGTGACCGATAAGATGTTTGAAGCATTACGACACCTGATGGCTAATGTACGTGGTGGCTTAGCGCTTGCAGTCGTGTTTTTATCCATGTTGTTAGCTGCTACAACCGGAATTATCGGCGCATCGATTACGGTTACGGGCATGATGGCACTGAGACCTATGTTGAGTTATGGCTATAGTCCTAAGCTGACCACAGGAGTGATTGCTGCGTCAGGGTGCTTAGGGATATTGATTCCACCTTCCATTATGTTAATTCTAATGGCGAGTTACTCTCCCTTGTCCATTGGTGAGTTATTTGCCGGTGCGCTCATACCAGGTATATTACTTGGCTTTTTTTATGCGGCTTGGGTGGTTTTTGTAGCCTGGCGTGATCCGGAGAGTGCGCCTTCTGTGCAGCCGGAAGAGAAAATATCGCGAGCTGAACTAACCAAGATGTTGTTGGTTGAAGCGATACCACCAATTTTATTGATTATCGGTATTTTAGGTTCCATGTTGGTGGGCATTGCGACAGCGACTGAAGCGTCGGCGATCGGGTGCTTATTGTCATTCATCTTTGTTGTGATTCGCGGTAAGTTTTCTTGGAAAATGTTTTTTAGTGCCCTTTATGAAACGGGTAGAACCTCCGCCATGATTTTATATATTGTCGTGGGAGCGACCGCATTTACCGGAGTGTTTAATATCACGGGTGGTCTTGGCGCAGTACAAGACTTGATGCGTAGTTTGGATATGGCGCCGTGGTTGTTAATTTTAGTTATGCTGGCCATTGTGTTTATCTTGGGATGTTTCCTGGATTGGACCGGCATTGTTTTACTTTCTTTCCCGATTCTTTTGCCATTGATCTCTGAAATGGGGATTAGTTTGCTTTGGTTTGTTGTGTTGGTTGCGGTGATTTTACAGACCTCATTCCTCACGCCACCATTTGGCTATGCATTGTTTTACCTAAGGGCAATTACGCCTACATCTGTTCCGACCACTGAGATTGTTAAGGGAGTCATTCCTTTTATTTTCTTAGTTGTTTTCATGTGTATTTTAATTGCTATCTTCCCGGGACTAATCACTTGGTTACCAGAGACGTTATACGGGACTTAACTGACGAGGAGACATTATGTCATTACTAAAAAAAACAGTACACGTATTAGTAGGAACTGCCATTTTTGGAGCAGCAGGATTAGCTCAGGCAGCACCACAAAAATGGACGATGACCAGTACATGGCCCGCTTCCATTGAGCTGATCGAGGCTGATAAAAAGTGGGTAGAACTGGTAAACAAACTCGCTGGCGATGAGTTAAAAATCGAGTTCTTTGAGGGGGGCGCTTTGGTGCCGAGTGGGGAGGTGTTTAGCGCAGTTGAGTCGGGTACGATTGAGGCCGGCGGTGATTGGCCCGGTTATTGGGCTGGTCGTAATCCCGCGTTTTCACCCTTAGCGACCCACACCAGTTTATTTAATGCAATGGATTATGCAAACTGGATTCAAGAGTGGGGTGGTGCAGAGATTTACAACGAAATCTTCGGTAAGTATGGCATGGTGTATTTGCCATTCAGTATTACCAATAGTGAGTCGGGGTTCCGTACCGTCGTGCCTGTTCGTAACCTGGAAGAGATTAAAGGTAAGCGTCTACGTTTATCAGGTTTAGAGCAAGGCCAGGTGTTAGAAAAGATCGGTGGCACGCAGGTGTCTATGGCCGGTCAGGAGCTTTATCAATCGCTGGAGCGTGGCGTAATTGACGGCGCTGAATTCTCAACCCCTAGTGTTGACGTCTCTGCAGGTATGCATCAAGTCACGAAGCATTGGAGTACCCCAGGATGGCACCAATCAGCATCGGTGTTTGGCGTTATGATTAACAAAAAAGCATGGGATGCACTAAGTCCCGAAACACAAGAAAAGCTTAAAATTGCGGCCAATGCTACGATGATGTGGGGCTTAACCAACTCTGAGAAGTCAGCTACTGAAGGTGTTCGTACGTTCCAAGAAGCGGGTGTAGAAATCCACCGTTTTAGCGAAGAAGATTTGCAGACGATTCAGGAAGTCACCAACGAAGTGATGGTTAATGTGGCTTGTAGTCATCCTGATGCTGCAAAAGTCTACTTAAGTCAACTCGAGTATCTTCAAGACTATAAGGATTGGCGTGCTATTGCGACACCTTATAATTTAGGTCGTCAGATTGATGGGCCTGATATTGAGAAGGTTAGAGCATGTGTTAAGTAAAAGTAAGCTTCGTAAAATGAGTAGTTAGGAAATTAGGGCACCGGTTCAACCGGTGCCCTAATTGTTCTACCATAAATCATGATAGAGTTTGAGCATTTCTTCTCTTGTCGGAATGCGTGGATTATTATTGGGAGAGCCGGACGCAAACGCCTGTTCAACCATTGTT
Organism: Oligella ureolytica DSM 18253; assembly: GCF_000373745.1. GTDB lineage: Bacteria > Pseudomonadota > Gammaproteobacteria > Burkholderiales > Burkholderiaceae_B > Oligella > Oligella ureolytica. Next base: position 37,595 of record NZ_KB892284.1, read on the forward strand.
TCGACGGCGTGATCAAAGTCTGCTTTATCAACGCCAAATTCTGCCAGTGTCGGTACTTTTAACTCTTGATTCAGATCGTTTAGAAATTGAATAAGTTGTTGATTTGCTTTGTCAATCTCATCGTTTTCGGTGGCGACGCCTAGGGCAACTGCACATTGTGCATAGCGCTCTGCGGCAAAAGGGATTGAAAATTCAGTGACCGAAGGTAGAAGCATCGCATTTGACAGACCATGTGGCACATGGAAAAAAGCACCAATAGGACGGCTCATGCCATGTACTAACGCCACGGAGGAGTTACTAAAAGAAATGCCGGCTAAGGTTGAGCCTAACATCATTTGCTCACGTGCTATTTCGTTAGACCCATCGTGATAGGCTGTTTTAAGATTGGGGCCAATCAGGCGCAGTGCCGCTAAGCATTGTTGATCGCTAAAGGGGTTGTGCTTTTGACTGACATACGCTTCGATGGCATGGCACATCGCATCAATACCGGTATCAGCTGTCGTGCGAGGTGGTACGGTGAGGGTGAGAGCATAATCGATAATCGTGGCGATAGGCATAAAGGCTACGCCTACGCATAACAGCTTTTCATTGCTTTGCTCATCGGTAATGATGGTAAAGCGCGTGGCTTCAGAGCCTGTGCCGGCAGTAGTAGGAATGGCAATAATCGGGAGACTCTCTTCATTGACTATACGGGGAAATTTATAATCACGAATCACGCCACCAAACTTACCTAATACTCCAATCGCTTTGGCGCTATCAATAGGACTGCCTCCACCCAGGGCGATAATACTATCAAAATCACCTTCTTGTATCATCTTTACACCACCCATGATGGAACTGTCTGTGGGTTCCGGGATCGTGTCATCATATACCTCACAAAGAATAGATTGTGAGGATAAGATATCTTTGATTTGCTGAACATAGCCTAATTGGACCATGATTTTATCAGTCACAATCAATGGTTTTGAAACGCCTAATGATTGCAAAATAGTGGGCAGCTTCTCACAGGCGTTTTTGCCAACCTCCATGATGCGAGGAAGGATGATTGTGTTAGCCATATCGTGTCTCCTACAGGGGTGTTATTATCGTTGGTGTTTCTGGTATGGGTATCTAGCGTAGTATTAAATTTCTTAGTTCCTTGCGAATAATTTTACCGGTTGTCGTCATGGGTAATTCGTCCAAGAAATAAATTTGTCGAGGGTATTCGTGCGCGGCGACACGTGTCCGTACATGATCTTGGAGGGATTTCTTAAGCTCCTCACTTTCTTGAAAGCCCTCTTTGAGCACTATAAAAGCAGTGACGATTTCGGTGCGCTCTGCGTCTGCTACGCCAATAACAGCCGCCATGCTGACCGCTTCATGGCTTAGAAGGCCGTCTTCAATCGGACCCGGACCAATGCGATAGCCGGCACTGGTGATGACATCATCATCACGACCCACAAAAAACAGATAGGAATCATCATCCATGACGCCACGGTCACCGGTAAGTAAATAGTCACCTTTAAATTTAGCAGCAGTGGCGCCGGGATCATCCCAATAGTATAAAAACATGACAGGATCCGGTCTCAATACGGCAATATCTCCTTCGATGCCGGCGGCGACCGGTTGGCCGTCAGAGTCAATGATGTGGACCTGATGCCCGGGTGCCGCTTTGCCCATGCTGCCGGCTTTGGGTGGAAATTCAGCGGCACAGCTGGAGACAATCATATTGCATTCGGTCTGACCATAAAACTCATTGATTGTGATATCTAAATTCTCACGTCCCCAATGTAATAACTCCTTACCAAGCGTCTCCCCACCACTGGCAATTGAACGAAGCTTGAGACAGGGCCATTTGAGGCGAGGTTGCTCAATAAAACGTAGCATTTTTAGAGCAGTAGGGGGTAAGAAAGAGTGGGTAATTTGATGCTTTTCCATGAGCTCAAACGCATCTTCAGCGCTGAATTTACTTGCACGTGAAGCGACTACCGGGCGACCATAGTGCCATGCCGGTAAAAGTAAATCAAGTAGACCGCCAATCCAAGCCCAGTCTGCCGGTGTCCAAAACACAGCATCATCACTATTCATCTCATTATTGTGCGAGGTCGCGACACCCGGTAAGTGTCCAAGAAGGACACGTTGAGCATGACAGGCTCCCTTAGGTTTGCCCGTGGTGCCTGATGTGAAAATGATGATAGCAGGGTCATCGGCATGGGTGTTAACGACGTCAAACTCGATGGGTTGTTTGGCTAATTCAGACCAAAAGGATAAGCTGCTTTCGTCACTTTGCTCTTGGTTGACATTAAAAATGGTTTTGAGGCAGGGAATCTCATCACGAATGGCTTTTAGTTTGTCAAAACCGCCATCATCCGTGATGATAACGCCAATATCTGCGTGACTGATTCGATAGCTTAAGGCGTCCAGACCAAAAAGCGCGAAAAGAGGAACGGCAATGGCTCCTAATTTATACGTAGCTAAATGGGCAATTCCTGTGGCTAAGCTTTGAGTCAACAAAATACCGACTCGATCGCCTTGTTTAACGCCGGCAGCTTGTAGTGTATTGGCCATTTGATTGGAGTAGTCTTTAAGCTGGTCAAAGCTATAGTGCTTTGTTTCACCGGCGACCTCTTCAATTAATGCCAAGCGTCCGCTGCCGTCAGCCCACCGATCACATGCATCTATTCCAATATTGTAATGAGTGGGAACTTGCCAAGAAAAATTGCCCATGTGTGTCTCCTAGCGACGTTGATAAATCACAAAATCAAAGTCGTAATTGTTATCTATAGGTTGTGGTTTACGACTAATTTCCTCCCAGATGGTCATATCCAGTTCCGGGAATGAGGCGTCACCCTCAAGTGTGTCGTGGATTTCAGTGGCATACACTTGATCGACAAGCCCCTCCTCTAGAGCTTGAGCGTAAATTTGTGCGCCACCGATGATGAAGATGTCTTGCTCTGGCGCATGCTGTTTTGCCAGTTCAATTGCAGACTGTAAGCTCGTGACTGCTTCTGCGCCCACTGGACTGTAGTCACTATTACGGCTGATGACAATATTTAAACGACCGGGTAGGGGGCGGCCTAAGGAGTCCCAAGTCACGCGTCCCATAATAATGGGAGCCCCCATCGTGGTCTCTTTAAAATAGGCTAAGTCAGAAGGAATATTCCAAGGCATGTGACCCTGATGACCAATGATATTATTTCTTGAGTAAGCAACGATAATATTAATATGTGCCACGTTTGAATCCTTTTAAACGGCGACGGGCGCTTTAATTAAGGGGTGGTGTTGGTAATTTTCAAATTCAAAATCTTCGAATCGGTAATCAAAAATCGATTCCGGTTTGCGTAAGATGGTTAATTTGGGATAGGGGTAAGGCTCGCGTGATAGCTGCTCTTTTACTTGCTCGAAGTGGTTTGAATAAATATGCGCATCGCCCCCGGTCCAGATAAATTCGCCAACCTCTAAGTCACACTGTTGAGCAATCATATGAGTCAGCAGTGCATAGCTCGCAATATTAAAAGGTACACCTAAGAAAATATCGGCACTGCGCTGGTACAGTTGGCAGGATAACTTACCATCAGCCACATAGAATTGAAATAAGCAGTGACATGGCGGTAATTTCATCTCATCAATATTGGCCACATTCCAAGCAGCGACAATATGGCGCCTGGAGTCCGGATTGTTTTTGATTTGCTCTACAAGTTGTGAGATTTGGTCAATGCTGCCGCCATCGGGTGTCGGCCAGCTACGCCATTGGACACCATAAACGGGACCTAATTCACCCTCGCTATCTGCCCATTCGTCCCAAATGCTCACGCCATTTTCTTGGAGCCAGCGGATATTAGAATCGCCTCGCAAAAACCACAATAATTCATAAATTACACTACGTAGATGAATTTTTTTGGTGGTGACGAGCGGGAAGCCCTGCTGTAAATCGAAGCGCATTTGGTAACCGAAGTGTGAACGGGTGCCGGTACCTGTGCGATCTGATTTGTCAACGCCATATTCAAACACAAAACGCATTAATTCTTCATATTGATCGGACCGTGCGGTAGTACTTGTGATCTTGGTATCCATAATTAAACCTCTTCGATGCGGAAGGAGTGAGTGACTTCGGCGGTTTTGTTAAGCATGGCGATGGCTGAGCAATACTTCTCGTGACTTAAGTTGATGGCACGCTCAACCACATTTTCTTGAAGATTATGGCCGCTGACAATAAATTCAAAGTGGATTTTGGTAAATACCTTGGGGTCAGTATCTGCGCGTTCAGACGTGATGTTTAAACGGCAGCGACGAATGTCTTTGCGCCCACGCTGTAGGATCATCACCACATCATAAGCAGAGCAGGCGCCTGCGCCACTTAAGAGAGTTTCCATTGGACGGGGTGCGAGGTTGTTGCCTCCGCCATCGGGAGGACCGTCGATTGTAAGTGTGTGGCCGCTACCTGTACTACAAACAAATAACATACCCTCTGGGCCATTCCATTCGACTGAGCATTGCATAACTATCTTTCCTATACTGTTTGATATTTGACCAATTATTTATTTTTATGTGTTGAATCATTATATAGAACTGGGCCTGCTTTGAGAGTGCGCATAAATTCCCGGTGGGATTTTGTTGCGCTGACTACCAATAAAAAGCTTATAGTGCGATAGGAATACTATTTTGAATACGCATGAATATGACAATTGGAACCTTTATGCTCTGAATCGCAGGATAAAGAAATTGTCTGTTGCGATAAAAAGACAAAAAGCAACATTCAACTAAGTCGATTAGGGTTTTCATGTATTTCTTCTTGCAATGTAGCAAGAGCTTTGCTATTATTTAATTGTTGACGGGTTATAGGGTTTTTACCTAGTAGTCCGCAGGAATTTAAACTAAAGCCTCTTCTTGTTATTGTCTCCTCATTTGAGGTTTTAGTTTATGCAGATGTCTCCTCCACCCTCCTCCTTTGGTGGATTTGCCCGGAATCTTTTAGGTTCCGGGTTTTTTTTCGCCATGTCATAAAAAATATAAGATATTCTCACGTTGATAAAACTATTGACAATAAGCACTGTTGCAAATTTACATAGATGTTAACGATTTATCATTTGTAAAGCTGTTAGACTCTGTGGTCGTGACCTTTTTATGTACTATAGAGCTTAGGTTTTGGCTTTCAAAAGAAAGTTTTAATAGTTAAATTTATTAATTTTTTTTAAAGTAGAAATAGTGTGACGGACGCTTGGCAGTATCTTTTAATTTGTATTGTGGCGTTTACGGTAGGCGGTTTGATTATCGCCTCCGAGCGCTGGCATGGGCGTTATACCGGTGACACCGATTTAGACAAACCTCAAGCCTCTCATGTACGCTCGACCCCACGTATTGGTGGGCTGGCAGTATTTGCCGGCACCTTAGCAGGTTTGTTGGTGTTAGGTAAACCGGATAATACGACCTTAAACTGGTTTTGGCCTGCTTTGTTTGTGGCGGCTATGCCGGTTTTTGTGGCGGGTATGTTAGAGGATATCACCAAGGAAATTGGTGCAGGCAAGCGCTTGTTAGCTGCTTTTGCCTCAGCCGCGATTGCTTGGTGGCTATTGGGTGGGGTCTCCCGTGTCGGTTTTGAGTGGTTTGATTGGGTGTTGGGTTTTTGGCCTATCTCTCTTTTCTTTACCATGCTCGCTGTTGGTGGTTGTACCCACGCCATGAATCTCATTGATGGTATGAATGGCTTGGCCGGCATGGTCTCTTGCCTGATTTCTATTTCCTTAGCTTTAGTGGCATATCAGGTTAATGATATGGCTATTTTTGCGATTGCGCTGGCGATGGCATCTGCCGTTATGGGTTTCCTTGTTTGGAATTTCCCGTTTGGTCGGGTGTTCCTGGGCGATGGCGGTGCATATTTTATTGGTTTTATTTTGGCCGAATTGGCGGTTCAACTGGTTGCACGTAATCCATCCGTTTCGCCTTTTTATGCGCTTGCGGTCTTGTTTTACCCAATTTTTGAGACGATGTTTTCAATTTGGCGTCGCCGTTTTATCCGTAAGGTGCGAGTTGACCAACCGGATGCTTTGCATTTGCATCAATTAATATTTAGACGCTTAGTACGAGTGACTTTTAGTCGTGATAGCCGTCATCGTGTGCCGGCGTTATGTAATGCGCTTACCTCACCTTATTTGTGGGTATTGTGTTTAATTGGTTTGCTTCCGGCAACGGTTTTTTGGTCTAACTCGTGGATACTTTGTTTGTCAATGTTGGTTTTTTCAGGACTATACTTGTGGCTGTATTCGCGCTTGGTTAATTGGCGTTGTCCTCGATGGTTGTTGTTACCCTCAGTCTTTAGTCGCAGATAGTGATTATCATGAATTTTATTGTTAGACATAAAAATGTTTAGGAGTTTGCTTTGAAGCTAGAAGATATCAAATTAGCAGTGATTGGTTTAGGCTATGTTGGACTGCCATTAGCGGTGGAATTTGCGAAAAAGCGTCCGGTTATCGGTTTTGATATTAATCAGAGTCGTGTTAAGGAGCTGCAAGGAGGCAGAGACCATACCCTGGAAGTTGAGCCTGAAGGACTCAAAGCAGCAAAGTACATTAGCTATACAGCCGATCCCGAGGATTTGCGTGAAGCTAATACGTTTATTGTGACTGTCCCCACGCCTATCGATGAGTATAAGCGTCCTGATCTCACTCCTTTACTAAAGGCGTCAGAGATGCTTGGCAAGGTACTTAGCAAAGGTGATATTGTTATCTATGAATCAACCGTGTATCCTGGCGCTACCGAGGATGATTGTGTGCCTGTTTTAGAAAAGTTCTCAGGCCTAACGTTTAATGAGGACTTTTTTGTAGGCTATAGTCCTGAGCGTATTAACCCGGGCGACAAGGACCGTCGTGTGACTAATATCACCAAGGTAACCTCCGGCTCCACGCCTGAAGCAGCAGAGCTAATTGATCAGCTGTATCAGCAAATCATTACGGTAGGTACACATAAAGCAGCTAGTATCAAGGTGGCAGAAGCTGCTAAGGTAATTGAAAATACTCAGCGTGACGTCAATATCGCGCTAATTAATGAGTTAGCTATTATTTTTAACCGCTTAGGTATTGATACCCAGGCAGTTCTAGAAGCGGCCGGTACGAAGTGGAATTTTTTACCATTCCGTCCGGGCTTGGTCGGTGGTCACTGTATTGGTGTCGACCCATATTATCTGACTCACAAGGCACAATCTATCGGTTATCATCCGGAGATTATTTTGGCCGGACGACGCTTAAATGATGGGATGGGTACATATGTGGTAGCTCAATTAATCAAAGCGATGACTAAAAAGCGTATTCAGGTACAGGAATCCCGTATTTTAGTCATGGGCTTAACTTTTAAAGAAAATTGCCCTGATCTGCGTAATACGCGTGTTGTTGATATTGTCAATGAGCTTGCCGAATACAATATCAACGTTGATGTTTATGATCCTTGGGTGGATCCTGAGGAATGTGAACGAGAGTATGGCATTAAGCCTATTCAAACCCTCAAAGAGGGCACTTACGATGGGATTGTTCTTGCCGTAGCGCATGAGCAGTTCAAAGCGATGGGTATTGATAAGATTCGTGCGGTTGGTAAAGACGAGCACGTTCTTTATGATCTTAAGTATGTGTATGACGCAGATAGCGTCGATATACGTCTCTAACTCATCCTCGGACGCATCATTGATTAAACCTAATTAATTCTTTTTAAACATTTTTATGACAACTAAGTTTGAACAAGTAAAGCGACAACTGGTAGCACAGCCAAAAACTTGGCTGGTTACCGGTTGTGCTGGCTTTATTGGCTCTAATCTACTAGAGTTTTTATTAAAGCATGAGCAAAAGGTAGTGGGCTTAGATAACTTCTCTACCGGCTTTCAACATAATCTAGACGAGGTGCAGGCTCAGGTTACGGCTGAGCAATGGTCTAATTTTCGCTTTATCGAAGGCGATATTCGAGACTTAGCCACTTGCCAAGCGGCGGTTAAGGGAGTGGATTATGTATCGCATCAGGCGGCGCTAGGATCAGTTCCCCGTTCTTTAAATGATCCGATCACCACCAATCAGGTGAATATCGAGGGCTCGTTAAATATGTTAATTGCGAGTCGTGATGAGGGTGTGACGTCTTTCGTTTTTGCGGCCTCCAGCTCGACTTATGGTGACCACCCGGATTTGCCTAAACAAGAACCGAAAATCGGTAATCCCTTGTCGCCTTATGCCGTAACTAAGTATGTTAATGAGCTCTATGCGCATGTTTTTGCTTTAAATTATGGTTTCAAATCCATTGGTTTGCGCTACTTTAATGTGTTTGGCAAGCGCCAAACACCTAATGGTGCCTACGCCGCGGTTATCCCTAAGTGGACCAGCGCGATGATCCATAACGAAGATGTGATCATCAATGGCGATGGTGAAACCAGTCGAGATTTTTGCTATATAGAAAATACAATACAGGCCAATATTCTTAGCTCGGTGCAAATGCCGGAGTCAGGCTATGAGGTTTACAACGTTGCCTTAAATAATCGCACGTCATTAAATGAGTTGTATGCTTATTTGGGTGAGCTGCTCTCTGAAAACGGTCTGAGCTATCAAAAAGAGGCGGTTTATCAGGATTTTAGGGCAGGTGATGTACGCCATTCTCAAGCCGATATCACCAAAATTACTGAGCAATTGGGTTATCAGCCGACACATAGTATTAGAGAGGGGTTGGCTGAGGCAATGCCTTGGTACATTAACTTCCTAAAGTAGTGACGTGTTTTATAAGCGCCTAAAGGCCATCGACGGGGATCATCTACGCATTGCAAAAGGTGCCCTGCGAGTGGCTTTTTTCTTATTTATCGGAAAAATTGCCGGAGCTCTCAAAGAGATCGCAGTTGCTGATCGCTATGGGGTCAGCGAGGTGGTGGATGCTTATCAATTCACGATGACAATGAGCACGTGGTTGCCGACAACTTTGGTTGGTGTCTTTTCCATTGTGCTGATACCGAGTTTTGTGAAGTTACGGCACGATAGCAGGGACCAGCAGCGCCGCTTTATTTCTCAGGTAGAAGGCCTCATGCTGCTGATGGGCGTGTTGTTAGCGAGCTTGACGCTGGTATTGTGGCCCGTGGTGTTGGAGCATGCGAGTGGCAGTTTTAGTGTCGAAGCTAAAGCCATTAGTCAAACCTTGATTTATGGCTTTGCGCCCTCTGTATTGCTAATCCTCTTAATTGGTCTAAGCATGTCAAGGCTGCGAGCTCGTGAGCGTCACATTAATACGCTGCTCGATAGTTTGCCTGCGATCTTTGTTTTGGTGTGGATTTTAGCCAGTCCCGGAGACACGACGGCGATGCCTTTGTTATGGGGTACCTTGATTGGCTACATCATACAAGCGGTAGCGTTGCAGTTTTTAGCAGTAAAAGCAGAGCCTGATAAGCAATGGATTAATCCGACAATCAGCTTCTCTTCACCGTATTGGTCGGCTGTTATCAGTGCCGCGGGGGTGATGTTGATCGGGCAGGTGGCGATGAGTTTTGTTGGGCCTTTGGATCAGATGATTGCGGCTAACTTAGATGGAAATGCCAACGCCACCTTAGGTTATGCGGCACGTGTTCTTTCCTTGATTATCGGTTTGGGTGCCGCGTCAGTCGGTCGCGCTGCCTTACCGGTATTGGCTGATATTCAAGCCCAAGGTGAGTATGCGCGTGCTCGCCGTGTTGCTGTTAAGTGGGCGCTTAGCATGTTGTTGCTTGGTGTGTTGGTTGTGTTAGTGTTGTGGGTTCTGAGCCCATGGTTGGTGCGGATTTTATTTGAGCGCGGGGCCTTCAGTGCAGAAAATACAGCTGTCGTGGCTTCGGTGATGCGTTTTGGTTTAATGCAGCTGCCTTTTTATTTTGGTGTTTTGATTTTAGTTCAGCTGATGGCTAGTCAAAATCGCTATACTTTGATGGCAATCATTGCCTTGGCAAATTTTGCCCTAAAGGCTTTGTTAAGTCTTTATTTAGCGCCTATTATGGGGGCCGAGGGTATTATGCTGGCGACTAGTTTGATGTATTTGCTGTCTTTTAGCTGTTATTTCGTTGCTGTGATTACGATTAAACCGGAACGTAAGAAATCTACATCTTAGGGTCTTAGCATGGTCAAGAGCAGATTTTTCTAAAATTATAATTAGCTTGGTTTAGTTTCAACAGGTTTTCATGTTAAATAATCAATCAAAAAGTCGTATCCTTATTTATATTCCATCACTGCGAGGTGGCGGGGCTGAGCGCGTAGCGGTCGATTTGGCAAGGCGCTGGGTGTACGATGGTCACGAAATAATTTTAGTCACGCAGTCTGACGCGTCTACTGACGCTTATCCGCTAGATAGCAGGGTGCAGCGAGTTTGTCTTAATAGCTTTGAAAAGGCTGGCTTTTGGGGGCATATCACTCAAATCTCTCGATTACGCCGTGAAATTAAGCGCTATCGCCCCGATATTGTGGTGTCTTTCCTAACTTCAGCGTCTGTCTTTAGTATCATTGCCGGGATTGGTTTGCACTGTCAGGTCATTGCGACTGAGCATGCCTATCCGCCTTTTCAAAAGCTGTCGGGTCTTTGGCGCCGTCTTAGAAAGCTGCTGTATCCAAAGGCTGCGCAGGTGGTGACATTAACCCAGGCGACAGCCGATTATTTACAAAAAGAAATTCCTAAAGCCAAGTTTACCGTCATTCCAAATGCTGTTCACTGGCCTATCGACGAACACGAACCCGTCATTCAAATGCCTAAAATGAAGGGCAGAAAATGGCTTCTTGCAGTCGGTCGTTTACAGCCGGTCAAAGGCTTTGACCTATTAATAGAGAGTTTCTCTAAGTTTGCCGATGCCTACCCTGATTGGGATTTGCTTATTTTAGGGGAAGGTCCTGAGCGTGATAATTTAGCCTGTCAAATTGAGCAAGCGGGACTTCAGCAACGTGTCCTGTTGGTCGGCCGCGTAGGTAATATGCAATGGTGGTATGGCAAAGGTGATATGTTCATTTTGAGCTCGCGCTCTGAGGGCCTGTCTAATAGTCTTCAAGAAGCCATGTCTTGTGGGCTTCCCTGCGTGGCTTTTGATTGTGACGTCGGGCCACGGGAATTAATTCGACACGGTATTGATGGCTGTTTAGTACAACCGGCCGGATCGGTTGAAGCATTGACAGAGGGTATTGTCAGTTTAATCAATGACCCTGAACGTATCAATAACTATAGTAAGCGTGCAGTTGATATGCGCGATCGTTATAGTATGCGCCGCATTAGCGGCATGTGGAATGAGCTTTTTCAAGAAATCCTTCAAAACAAACACGAATAAGGCATTGTTATGCAGCCGATGGTATCTCCTCAAGGTGGTAGGAAAATAGTCTTACTAATCAGTTCGATGAATGCCGGTGGTGCCGAGAGGGTAGCAGCGGCCTTAGCTAATAGTTGGGTAGCGTCGGGAAATGACGTGTGTATTGTGCCTTGTTTTTCTCAGGGCAGCGGTCAGTCTTTTTATGCACTTGATGAGCGCGTTAAATTACATTGGTTGGTGGATGACTTACCTAAGTCTAAGGTGTTTAGTCGTCTGTTGAAGCCACTGGTGTTGAGACGTCATTTAAAGACTTGCCAGCCGGATGTGGTGGTGTCTTTTTTAACGAATGTCAATGTCACTGCGCTCTTAGCGACGCGTGGGTTGAAGATACCGGTCATCGTCTGCGAAAGGACGAATCCGCTATCCGAATCTCATTTGCCATTTGTCTTAAGAAAGTTACGCAAAGCACTTTACCCGAAGGCGGCAGCGGTGATGATGCAAACAGAAGCGGCGGCTGAGGATTATGCGAAGCATTTGCCGAGTATTAAGTGTATTCCTGCCATTGCTAATCCTATTTCAGCCGATTTGATGCAAGAGCTGACGACGCCAGGGGCTGCTCCCCATAGTCAAGCCGATGTGGCTGCGCCTAAAGTACTCTTAAGTATGGGGCGTTTGGTGCCGCTTAAGCAGTTTGTGTTTCTTATAGATTGTTTTGCCGAATTAGCCAACGATTTTCCTCAGTGGCAGCTGCATATTTACGGCTCTGGTCCGTTAGAGGGCGAGTTGGCCACGCAAATCGAACGTCTGTCCTTATCAGAACGCGTGTTTTTAAAGGGAGCGACCAAGGCTCCTTGGCAAGCGATGCGACAAGCCGATGCTTTTGCAATGAGTTCAGAGCGCGAGGGTTTCCCTAATGTCTTGTTAGAGGCGATGGCTAATGGTCTGCCAAGCATAGCGATTGATTGTTCTTATGGGCCGGCTGAACTTACTCAGCAAGGTGAGGTCGGCATATTAGTGCCTTTGGAAATGGGCGTTGAAGGCAGTTATAGTCAAAAAACGCACCGTGCATTTGTCGAGGGATTGCGTCAGCTCTTAGGTGACGACGCGTTACGAGAGCGTTTAGCACTTGAAGGCCAACAGCATGTGCTACAAAACTATCGTCAAGAAAAAGTGTTGGCGGATTGGGAGAGTTTATTCCATAAGCTAGGGATTAAATCCAGTGTGCAAGCCGAAGAGCAGCAACGCTCGCTAAGGGTTGTGCATCTTATTAGTGGCTTGGGTCACGGTGGTGCGGAGTCTGTTCTATATCGTCTGACAGCCTATGCTAAAAAAGATCAACATATTGTAGTAAGTATGCAAGATGGCGGTGTTTTTGCCGAGAAGTTTGCTGCTGCGGGGATTGAGCTGCATTGTTTAAATATGCCTGCGGGCAAAATGGGATTGCGCAATTTTTGGCGCTTGCGCAATCAGTTAAAGCAATTGGCGCCGGATGTCGTGCAGTGTTGGATGTATCATGCTGATATGATTGGCGGTTTAGCGGCACGTTTAGCTGGGATTAAGGCCGTGCTTTGGGGGATACGTAACTCAGGCGATAATTTAGCACGCAGCAGTCGTTCCTCCTATTTGTTGGCGCGATATTTCTCTTGGACTTCTTATTTTATTCCTCGATTGATTGTCGCCTGTGCTGAGTTAGCTGCTAAACGCCACAAGGCTTGGGGTTATCAAGCATCCAAAATGCGTGTAATTCCAAATGGCTATGATTTAAGTCGCTGGCAGGTTGCTGATGCGTGCTCTAAGGCACAAATTAGAGAGAGTTTGGGTTTGGCTGCCACAGATGAAGTGATTGGCTTTGTCGCTCGTTGGAATCTTTTAAAAGATCATGCTAATTTAATCCGAGCCTTTGCGCTGCTTCTCAAACGACGTCCGGGGGTCAAATTATTATTAATTGGTGATGGCCTTAGCGAAGATAATGCGGAGCTAATGGCGCTGTTAAACGAGGTTAATATCATCGTAGGACAGCATGTCATCTTATTAGGTCGTCGAGATGATGTGCCGACACTGATGCCGGTCCTTGATTTGCATGTCCTATCAAGTATGGCTGAGGGATTCCCAAATGTGGTGGCTGAGTCAATGGCCTGCGAGGTGCCGAACGTTGTCACGGACGTGGGTGATGCTGCCTTTATTGTTGATACCTATGGCTGGGTAGTGCCTCCTAAAAACGCATCAGCTTTAAGTGGGGCGATTGAGGAGGGGTTGACGTTCTTGAAGGCGCCCAATGCGTCTCTATTTAAACAGCATTGTCGTCAACGTGTTGTCGGTCATTTCAGTTTAGAGAAGATGATCGATCGCTATGAGAAAACGTGGCGTGAAGCGCTGGAAAAATAAAGAGTGTTATCAATGAAGAAACTGCTAATAGTTGTCAACAATCCAGCTTTTTTTCTATCACACCGATTAAATGTTGCCAAAGAGGCCAAGGCTCAAGGTTTTCGGGTGATTGTCTCCACCATGGATGGACCGGCAGTGCAGACAATTAAAGATCATGGTTTTGAGCACGTAGTCTTTCCAATGCTTCGTAGCGGCATGAACCCGCTTAAAGAGCTTAAAACATTAGTGGCATTGTGCAAAATCTATCGGCAAGTTAAGCCGGATATCGTTCACTTAGTGACGATTAAACCGGTGCTTTATGGCGGTATTGCTGCTCGATTAATGCGAGTGCCGGCGGTTGTTTATGCAATTTCGGGGATGGGTTTTTTATTTACAAAGGCGCGTAGTAGGTTTGACCCGGTTAATATGATCACGCGCTTGTTGTATCGCAATAGTTTAGCTCATACGAATAGTCGCGTTATTGTACAGAACCAAACGGATCAAGCCTTGGTTCAAGAAATGTGTTCACTTAAGGATGAGCAGTTAGTGCTTATTCGAGGTTCGGGGGCGGATTTAAATCAGTATCAGTTTTTACCGGAACCTCCAACCCCCCCCGTGGTAATTACTATGGCTGCTCGTTTGCTAAGGGACAAAGGGGTGCAAGAGTTTGTTGATGCGGCTCGCCTTGCAAAAAAGAACGGTAGACATGATTTGCTTTGGCAGTTAGCTGGTAGTCCCGATCCGGGCAATCCGGCCTCAATTACTGACGAAGACTTAGCGGCTTGGCGTGATGATATTCGCTACTTGGGTGAGCTCACTGATATTGCTAAGTTATACAGTGAGTCCCATATCGTTGCCTTGCCCTCTTATCGAGAGGGTTTGCCGAAGTCGTTGGTTGAGGCAGCTGCTTGCGGTCGTGCGGTCGTTACTACGGATGTGACGGGCTGTAGGGATGCGATAGAGCCGGGAGTGACGGGGCTCTTAGTGGATGTTTGTTGTGCGGAGTCCTTGTATGATGGGGTGATCAAGCTCGCCGATGATGACGAATTGCGTCGCGGCATGGGCCTAGCGGGGCATCAATTGGCACAAGAAGAATTTGATGAGAAGCTGATTGCCAAGAAGCAAGTAGCTTTGTATGCCGAGCTGCTTGCCTCTTAGTGTTTAGTGATTAGAATGGTAGCTTCGCATCAGGAAGCAAGGCTAGGATAGCTGCTCTAAACTCATTTTTAATGCGATGAAGAGCACTTTCGCTTTCTGCTTCGAAACGCAACACAACAACCGGCGTGGTGTTGGAAGCACGAGCTAAGCCAAAGCCATCCGCATATTCTGCGCGCACACCATCAATTTTATTGGTGCTGACAGCACTCGGAAACTCAGCGACTTCTTGTAGTTGTGCAATAAGAGCGTGCGGTTCACCTTCTTGCATGGGCAGTTTAAGCTCAGGTGTGGAGATGTCTTGTGGCAGTGATTCTAAGGTGGCAGTAGGGTCGTCAACCTTAGAGAGAATTTCCAGTAATCGGGCGCCGGCATATAAACCATCATCAAAACCATACCAGCGCTCTTTAAAGAAGATATGTCCACTCATTTCACCCGCTAAAGGTGAGTCGATTTCAGCCATTTTAGCCTTGACCAGAGAGTGTCCCGTTTTCCACATCAGTGGTTTGCCACCCGCTGCTTTAATTGACTCGCCAACGTGACGGCTACACTTAACGTCATAAATAATGGTGGCGCCCGGTACGCGTTCCAGTGTGTCTCTTAAAAATAAGATGAGCTGGCGATCGGGCCAAATAATTTCTCCGTTTTTAGTAACGACACCTAAACGATCCGCATCACCGTCAAAGGCTAAGCCGAGTTCACAATCACTGTTTTTTAGGTGGTTAATAATATCTTGGAGGTTAGTGGGGTCAGCGGGATCGGGGTGGTGATTAGGAAAGTCGCCATCTACTTCGCAATATAGCTCATCCACCTCGCACCCTAGGCGTTTATATAATTCGGTAGCCGCTACGGCACCAACGCCATTACCACAATCAATAACGATTTTCATAGGGCGTGCTAATTTAATATCACTACTGATTCGATCAATATAGTCTTCAATGATACTTTCTGACTTGGCCTGACCCGGTTGCGCATCACTCTCTGTGCCCATCAGTGCTTGCATTTCTGCGTGTAGTGAGGTGATGTCTTCGCCGTAGATCGCCTTGCCGTCAAGCATGATTTTGAAACCATTGTATTCAGGCGGGTTGTGACTGCCTGTGATAGCGACGGCCAAACCGACTTGATGCTCGGCGGCTTGATAATAAACCATTGGTGTAGGAACTAGGCCAATGTTGAGGGTATTAATCCCCTCGGCGCGCATCCCTTGTGTGAGCGCTGTGGCTAATTCCGGGCTGCTATGGCGGCCGTCATAGCCGACAATGGCTTCTTGGATATCTAATTTCTTGGCTCTAATTGCCAACGCACGACCTAATAATAGGGCAAAGTCAGTGTTTAATTGTGTCGGAACAATGCCGCGAATGTCATAGGCTTTATAAACTTGGGATGGTAGTTCAAATGATTTCTTCACAAATTTACCTTTGCTTTAAGAGCACTACAATAGATGGTTAAAGCAGTATAATAACAGTACATCTGGATAAGTCCGCATTTCATCTATCATTTAGGTTCAATAATGAGTTTAATCAAAGATTTAATTAGTATCGTTGGCGAAGAGTATGTATTAAATGGCAAGGGTAAAGACACCGATCAAGACGAGTTAGCGGCTTATTTGACCGACTGGCGCGGTCGTTATACCGGACGCGCTCAGGCGATTGTGCGACCGGCTAATACGCAAGAAGTCGCTGATGTGGTCAAGCTTTGTGCGCGTTATGAGGTGCCTATCGTGACTCAAGGTGGTAATACAGGCATGTGTGGGGGCGCTACGCCCAGCAATAAGGGGGACGCAGTATTGCTTGTGACCACTCGTTTAAATCATATTCTCAATGTGGACACCGTTAATGACACCATTACTGTACAAGCCGGTTGTATTTTGCAGCAAGTTCAGGAAGCCGCAGCTAAGCAAGACCGTTTGTTTCCTCTCAGCTTGGGTGCAGAGGGTAGTTGTACGATCGGTGGTAATTTGGCCACCAATGCCGGTGGCACACAGGTCTTACGCTATGGTAATGCCCGCGACTTAGCATTGGGACTTGAGGTGGTGACACCGGAGGGTGAGGTTCTTAATGGCCTCCGTAGTTTACGTAAGGACAATACAGGCTATGATTTGCGCAATTTGTATATTGGTAGTGAGGGTACGCTGGGGATTATTACGGCAGCGACGTTGAAGTTGTACCCACAGCCGGTGGCTGAGTGCACTGCTTTGGTCGCCTTTGAAAGTTTAGATGATGCTTTGTATATGCTGAACTATTCACGTAAAGGTTTCGCTTCTAAGCTTGAGGGTTTTGAGTTAATGTCAGCCTACTGCTTGCAGATTGTTAATGAGTGTTTTCCGGAGCAGCACTTGCCTTTGAGTTTAGACCACCCATGGTACGCCTTAATTCATATGGCGGATAGCGATAGTGAAGAGCAAGCGCGCGCAACTTTTCAACGGGTATTAGAAGAGGCCTTTAATAACGATATTATTCAAGATGCTGTCTTGGCTGAATCAATTCAACAGTCTCAGGATTTATGGCATTTGCGCGAGAGTATTCCATTGGCAGAAGCGATTGTGGGCAAAGGGATTAAAAACGATATTTCTGTCCCCATTTCGCGAATTGCTCCTTTTGTTGATGATACTAATACGGCGCTGCAAACATGGTATCCGGGGGTTCGTCATATCATTTTCGGTCACTTGGGTGATGGTAATTTGCACTACAATATCGGTGCGCCGGAAGGCGAAGAAGAGGGTTTCCTAGCCAAGCAAGAAGAGGCTTTTAAAATTGTCTTTGATAGTGTGACAGACTATGATGGCTCAATCAGTGCTGAGCATGGTATTGGTCAGTTGAAAAAAGATATGCTGCCTGATTATAAGGATGAGGTGGAGATTTCGGTGATGCGCAAGATTAAGCGGGCATTAGATCCCCAGGGTCTAATGAATCCCGGCAAAGTCATTGATAGTGTGGATTTTGATTACTAGTGATTGTGTTTCAAGTAAAAGGCGTCTACCAATTTTCCGGTAGACGCCTTTTTTAACGCCGTTGGCAATTGACACAATAATAGGTTGCACGTTGTGCTTGAACAATTCTGCGAATGGGTGTTTCGCAAATATGACAAGGCTTATTTTCACGGTTATACACATTGGCATGTATGTCAAAATAGGCACCGGGCTCACCGCTGGCGTTTAAAAAATCTCTTAAGGTACTACCGCCACTTTCCAGTGCCGCATGCAGTGTTTTTAAAATGGCTGCGTGTAGTCGTTCGGTTCTCATTTTAGATAGTGACTGGGCGCTGACTTTGGGATTGATTTTGGCTAAAAAGAGACTTTCTGAGGCATAAATATTACCTACCCCAACCACAATATCACCATCTAACAACGCCGTTTTAATTGGCTTTTTCTTAGATTTCAGTCCCTGGTATAAATGTTCTACCGTAAAGTGCTCGCTGAGAGGCTCAACCCCCAGATTTTTTAATAGCTTATGCTCTAAAACAGGGCCATCGCTATGCGGATGCCAAACAACGGCACCAAAACGACGTGGATCATTTAGGCGGACAGTGATGTGTTCAAAATGCCAAACCACATGATCATGCTTGCGGAGTAACTCATCAGCTTGACATAGGCGCATTGAGCCTGACATTCCAAGGTGTATCAAAAGTGCACCACGCTCAAAGTAAA
Source organism: Oligella ureolytica DSM 18253 (assembly GCF_000373745.1). GTDB lineage: Bacteria > Pseudomonadota > Gammaproteobacteria > Burkholderiales > Burkholderiaceae_B > Oligella > Oligella ureolytica. Next base: position 56,005 of record NZ_KB892284.1, read on the forward strand.
AAAGTAGGTATTTACCTCGACGTTGGCAGGTTAGTAATATTTGATCACTCAAAATCTCTGGCAAGTCAGGTAAAATAGGCCAACGTAGTTGGTTTTGATAAATGCTGAGCTTCCTCAGGCGCTGACCTTCGATTGCAGGAGCAAGTCCTCGGCGAGTGGTTTCCACTTCTGGTAATTCTGGCATACTATTTTATCAATATAGATTATTCGGATTCAGTTGAGGCAATTTTGTATTTGCTTAAAAAAATTATAACGGTTCTTACTCTATCAGTTGCTACTCATGGCGTTAGCCAAGCAGCAATTGAGTACGCTCAAGCAGTTGAGTTGAATGTCATGCCCGTTGGAACACCTTACTTGGAGTTTCAAACTGCAGAGCAGATGGCGGATATTGTACTTAGGCCTTATGTGAGCATGGAGGACATTTATCAACTAACAATCATGTATTTGGCGCTCGAAGAAAGGCAGTTTGATATCGCCGGACCGATCGCCTTAGCGCTTGCTAAAACTAAGCAATCAAAAAGCTTAGCAAAAATGGCAAGCGCTGTTTACTCTTTATTAGATGATCCCAAAGCTGCGCTTGAGGCAGCGACTTTGTGGCGTGAGCTTGACGAAGACGATGAAGAGGCCCATTTAAATTACCTGATTGTTGCTGCTCAAACCGGTGATTATGATGGTTTAACTGAGGAGCTAAAGCGCCGGCTTAGTATGAAGATGTTGCCACCGGAGATAGCCTTAGCCGAGGTGGCGGAGTTTTTGCGTCGTTTAAATCAGCCGGACAAGGCCTTAGAAATCTTTCAAGAGTTGATTGATGGGCAAGTGTTAGTTCCCAATGCGTTAGTCAGTATGTTTTTATCGGATTTTGCGATCTATGCCGGTAAAGAGGATATGGCTTGGGACAATGCCTTAAAGGCACTTAATGCAAATAACCTGTCCCCTGAGGTCAAAGGCATGGCAGCGATGCGTTTATTGCAGCTGGCTGAGGGAGCCAGAAGCTTTCAGGCACTGACCTTAGTTAGGCAGTTTATTGACGACAATCCATCACAGCGTGCCGTGCGTTTGTTTTATACGCATGTGTTGACCAGAGATGGTAATTATGAAATGGCGCTCAATGAGTTGGCCAAAATGAGTGAGTATAATCCTGAAGATTTTGATTTGCTTTATTATCGTGCCCAGGTAGAGTATCAAGCAGCTAAGCTTGAAGATGCCGTAAGGCATTTGGATCAATATCTTTCAGTTCAAGAGCAACTACGTCAAGCCGTTCCGGATAATCAAACGACCGCTCAAGCGTCAGTGACTGATGCCCGTTTTTTAATGGCAAAAATTTACGAAGGGCTTGGCGAATATCAAAAAGGGGTGGCGCAGCTAGCATTAATTGATGAGCCCTTAGCACGCAATAATGTGCTTATCGAGCAGGCTTCTCTTTATATCAAGCTCAAAAGCTATACCCAAGCCCATGCCTTATTAGAACAAATCCAACCCGACGATGACGAGGATGCGTATGTACGCGCTTTGCTGATGAATGCCACGCTTAGCCGCGAGCTTGGTGAGTTTGAGCAGGGTCTGGCGTACGTGGAGCGAGCGCTTAAGTATTATCCTGATAATATTTATATACGCTATAGCCAAGCGATGATGTTTGAAAATATGGGCCATATTGATGAGGCGATTGAGGTGTTGGAGCACATATTACTGGATTATCCTTTTGAAACTGAATCATACAATGGGCTTGGCTATGTGTTGGCTGATAACAATATGCGTTTAGATGATGCCATGTTGCTGATTGAGCGAGCTTTGGCGATGGATCCGAAGAGCGTGCATATTCAGGATAGTTATGGTTGGGTCAATTTCCGACTGGGTAATATGGAAGTGGCTAGAAATTATTTAGAAATGGCTTGGGGCAAAGAGCCATTAGCCGAGGTCGCTGCGCATTTAGCCGATGTGTATTATGAGTTAGGTGATGCAGATAGGGCGTTTGAGTATTTACAAAGCGGTTATGAGCTCGACTCGTTGGATAAAGCGCTGTTAGAAACCATTAAGCGATTAGGGTATGAGCCTAAGCAGAAAACCGAGCCACAGGAAGCGGGCGATGAATCACAAAGCGAAGAGGTAAATTAATAAGTTATGCAGGTTTTTTTAAAAAAGTGTTTAGGTGCTTTATTTCTTTCAAGCGTTGCTCTTATGTCCGCATGTACGCTTACACCAAAGGTCGATGATGGGCAGCTGACAGAGGAAACTCGTGTCGGACGCTTCTCCGTTTTATCTTATGATAAGCGTGACAATGTCAATAAGGATGCGGTACAGGGTGGTTTTATTTGGCGCGATTTGGGTCGCACGCTTGAAGTCGATCTGACTAATCCCTTAGGCAATACCTTAGCTCGAGTGGAAGTGAGTGATTTTCAGTCAGTGTTAATTAATAGTTCAGGCCAACGAGTCGTGGCGCCCAGTCCGGATGATTTAATGGCTAAAGCGCTTGACGGGCGTCCCTTGCCGGTGAGTGGTCTACGTTATTGGGTCAAAGGTGAGTTGATGCCTACCACGCAAGCAGATAATGTTGAGCGTGATGAGCAAGGGCGTTTACTCTCGGTGTACCAACATGGTTGGCAGGTTAATTTAAGTGCTTACAATATTAAGGGACCTACACGCCTGCATTTAATACGCAATGAAGCAGTAGAGCGTATTACTGTTCGCCTCACGATTGATCAGTAGTTAGTCATGAGTTCCGTAATTAGGGTTAAGGCACCGGCAAAGCTGAATTTGTTTTTGCATATTACTGGCCGTCGCGATGATGGCTATCATCTACTGCAAAGTTTATTTGTACCTATCGCGCTATATGACAGTTTGGTATTTAAGCAAAACGGTTCAGGGCGAGTACGGCGTTTAAATGCAATCGATGGTATTGATGAAGATGATGATCTTGTTGTTAAGGCGGCTCGTCTATTAAAAGAATATGCCTCCAAACCTGAGTTGGGTGTAGGTATTGAGCTGCACAAAGTCATTCCTAGTGGGGCAGGCCTAGGCGGTGGCTCCAGTAATGCGGCTTCAACCTTATTGGCATTAAGTAAGCTGTGGGATTTGCATTTAAGTGCAGAGGAGCTTTTGCCCCTGGCATTACAGTTGGGTGCGGATGTTCCCTTTTTTTTGGAAGCTGAGCCGGCTATTGTTGAGGGCATAGGGGAGCGCATCACTAAGCTCTCAGCTAATCTAACTGCGCGTTTAAATAATGTGCATTATGTGCTTTTTGTGCCAACATTGGCTATTTCAACGCCCAGTATTTTTAAAGATCCTGATTTAAAACGCGATAGAGATAAATTAAGATTGAGCGAGTTGGAGTGTGTTTTAGAGCGTGCCGAGCAGCCTTGGCAGTTTGGACACAATGATTTAGAAACGGTCGCCCGGGCCCACTATCCCGGTTTAGAGGAAATGCACCGGTTTTTACATGATTTAGGCATTCAGGCGCGTATGAGTGGTGCTGGCTCCGTGTTTTTCGCTGCATACGCCACGCAAGCTGAGGCTGAGGCAGCGAAGCGTATTACTGAAGACCGTCTGCAAGTGCTTAGCAATAATGACTTGCTGCAGTCAATGCATCTGCGATGTTTAGTGGTAGGCACAGCATCAAAGTGAAGACGATAGTTGTTTTGTTGCTGTTTTAATACAAAAAAGAGACAGTTTTAATAAAGGCATCAAAATCTCTTGTCTTTTTATGAAAACGATGTATAATTTTACCTTTCAGGTGATGGGCTGTAGCCAAGTTGGTTAAGGCATCGGATTTTGATTCCGGCATGCGAAGGTTCGAATCCTTCCAGCCCAGCCATCCACTTGATTCTATTTTGAATTGACCGTACGCTTACAGCTAGCACAACACACATTATGTGCCATTCTTGGTTGTAGCTAGTACGGTTTTTTTTGTGCCAAAAATTTCTATCGCACATAATCTCAGGTATAGTCATGACCCATACTCCTAATTTGCACGAACAGGCAGGTGACCCTCATCATTTCATGATTTTTACGGGTACGGCCAATCCTCGTTTAGCCGTTGATGTTGTTAATCATTTAGATATGTCCTTAGGACAGATGACGGTAGGGCGCTTCTCTGATGGAGAGGTCATGGTGGAAATTCTAGAAAATGTGCGTGGTCGTGACGTTTTCGTTTTACAGCCAACATGTGCTCCGACCAATGACAATCTCATGGAAATCATGGTGATGGTCGATGCGTTGCGACGAGCGTCAGCCGGTCGCATTACCGCAGCCATTCCTTATTTCGGTTATGCCAGACAGGATCGTCGTCCCCGTTCTGCTCGTGTTGCAATTACGGCAAAGGTAGTCGCCAATATGCTGCAGCGTGTCGGTGTTGACCGTGTGTTGACGATGGATTTACACGCTGATCAAATTCAGGGCTTCTTTGATATCCCCGTTGATAATATTTACGCCGGTCCTGTGTTGTTAGCGGATATTGCCAAGCAGCAATACAGTGATCTTATTGTGGTCTCGCCTGATATCGGCGGTGTGGTGAGAGCGCGCGCATTGGCTAAGCAATTAGAAGCAGATTTAGCCATTATTGATAAGAGACGCCCGCGCGCTAATGTTTCTGAAGTCATGAATATTATCGGTGATGTTGACGGTCGTACCTGTTTATTAATGGACGATATGGTCGATACCGCCGGTACTTTATGCAAGGCAGCTGCAGCGCTTAAGGCGCGTGGTGCCAAAGCAGTTTATGCCTATTGTACTCACCCTGTATTGTCGGGTGGCGCAGTTGAGCGTGTCGCAGAGTCCTCGCTCGATGGTTTAGTGGTCACTGATACGATCCCATTACGTGATGATGGCAAGGCATGCGGGAAGATTCGTCAGCTATCGTCTGCCGCTTTATTGGGAGAGACGATTGAGCGTATCGCTTCTGCCGAGTCTGTCAGTTCTTTATTTGTCGAATAAGAACTTATAATAGTTTTAAGCTTAGCGCTGGTCGCGGCGCTGAGCTGACACTTGTCATGTTGTTGGCAGGTGTTTACCTTAGCCTGAGGTGTTCAGGTGTTTTTATATTTGGAGTTTTTTATGAAATTTTCAGCCACAACGCGTAGCGTCCAGGGTTCGAGTGCGAGCCGCCGCCTGCGTCGCGCGGGCCGAGTGCCAGCCATTGTTTATGGTGGTAAAGGTGACGCCCAAAATATCGAGTTAGAACACAACGAAATCTTCCATGCTTTACGCAAGCCCGGTTTCGGTTCTTCCGTTCTAGAGATGAATCTAGATAGTAAAACACAAAAGGTTTTATTACGTGCGGTTCAATGGCATCCGTATAAGCCTATCGTTTTACACGTGGATTTCCAGCGCGTACGTGCTGACGTAGCGATCGTTACCCGTGTACCATTAACCTATATTAATGCTGATGAGTCACCTGCTGTTAAATTAGAAGATGCCAGCATCAACACGATTCTGACTGATATTGAAGTTAGCTGCTTACCGGCTGATCTACCTTCAGAGATTGTTGTTGATCTAGGCGAGATGAAAAACGGTGACGTTTTATCTGTTGAGTCCATTGCAGCGCCTGAAGGCGTTGAGATCTTAACCGCTGCTACTGAAACGCTTGCTACTGCCGCTATTGTGGCTGTACAGGCAGAAGAAGAGCCGGAAGAGCCGGAAGAAACTGAAGTTGATGAGTCTACTGATACTGAAGCAGATGAATCTACTTCAGAAGAATAATTTCTCTTTGAAAATGTTCTTAACCCTTGCATGCGTTAAACTGGCATGCAAGGGTTTTTTGTTTGGTTTAGGAAAATGATAGAGCCAATTCGTTTAATAGTCGGTTTAGGTAATCCCGGGCCTAAGTATGAGACAACGCGCCACAATGCCGGGTTTTGGATGGCAGATCTCTTGGCAGATGATGTTAAGTCCAACTTCTTATTAGAAAACAACTTCTTTGGAGAGGTTGCTAAATTTAGGCAAGGTGGAGAAAATGTTTTTATTTTAAAGCCGGCTACATTTATGAACCTCTCTGGTAAGGCAGTGCAAGCGCTCAGCCATTTCTATAAAATTCCTTTAGAAAGTATCTTGGTCATTCATGATGAGCTGGATTTGATGCCGGGACAGATCAAATTAAAAAAAGGTGGCGGACATGCCGGCCATAATGGCTTACGTGATATCCATAGCAAGATGGGCGGTAGCAATTATTGGCGTTTGCGCATTGGTATCGGTCACCCTCGCACGCTTAATCTTCAGCAAGGCGTTGCTGATTTTGTTTTACATATGCCTTCCAAAGACGACCATGAATTGATTGTGGATGGCTTATATCGTGCTAGACACGCGATTCCTGCATTGTTGGCGGGCGATAAAGACAAGGCTAATCGTTTGTTGGCAGAGCCTAAGGCCTAAATAAATTCACCTATGACTAATCACCGTTTTTCCTCGTCCTCTCAGCGTATACAACAAAAATCGCCGTCGCCACATCAAGCAGAGCGATTTTTTGCTCAAGTCCGAGATTTTTTCCGATTTCTTGTCAAACCCGATTTTCGTCGTGGTTATGGGCGTGGCGCGGGCAATGGATGGCTAAAGGATTGGCAGGTAAATGCGTCATGGAAGCGAATGTTCCAGTGGGCCATTTTTATGTGGTCCGTCAATCTTCTGATCTTGGCGCCTATCGCACTGTTAGCGGCGGACGGCGTTGGCGCGACTCATCGCGTGCATTTTTCCTTTGTGTTGGTGCCTTTAGCCGTTATTTGGGCACCTATCGTTGAGGAGATATTATTTCGTTTTAATATAAGACGGCCGTTGCTGGCACTCTGGATGATGCCGCTGATGGTATTTGTGCTTTTACAGCAAGGTACGGTAATAGGGACGGTCAGTTTGATCGCTGTTTTAGCGGTTGTGATGGTGCTTTACCCGAGCTTGGGTTTAGACCGTTATGGTAAGTATTGGCATTTGCCTTTCTGGTTCCTAAGACTGTATCGTCAGTATTTTGTCATTATTATGCATATACTGGTGTTTGGTTTTGCCTATATGCACATTTTTAATTATAAGTTTGGCACCGCCAGTATGCTTGCCACGTTGGTGATGGTCATGCCGCAGTGGTTTTCCGGACTTGTTTTGATGTGGATGCGAGTTAGGTATGGCATCGCTAATGCGATTTATTTACATGCTATATTTAATGGCGGACCAGTCTTTTTGATAATGGCTTTAAAGCTTTTAGGTGTTCCGTTGGAATAAAAGTCATAAAGTGATGCTGCCAATATATTTGTATTATTTTTGTAAAAGTTTACCAAAATGCGCGGAAAGCCTCGTCGTTTAGGGCGAGGATGAATAGCGCGGACGGCAACGCCGTCCTTTGAATCTATGGTGGCGTTTGCTGTTGCTCGATATACTGTCGAATGATTTCAATCGGCGCGCCGCCACAGCTTCCAG
>NZ_KB892285.1 GCF_000373745.1 Oligella ureolytica DSM 18253
ATGCCATTGACCCAATAGGACTGCCTTAAACATGGCGAGCACGGGATAACTCGGACGACCTTGTTGAGTCGTCAATCGACGCTGCTTTTGTGAATTGAGGTAGCATTCAATCGGTCGCCAATCAATCACTTGATCTAACTTAAGTAACGGAAAACGATCAAGGTGTTTGGCAATACGGGCTTTGGCGGTTTGTTGAAAGAAACTACTCATAGGACTAAAGTAAGAATGCAAGAAAACAAGCTATATTTTAGGAAGTTTGAGGGGTTATTGCAAAGGTCTCCATTTATTGTTCTACAAGCTTTTTCTGGTGTACCCCTTGGTGTACCCCTGATGAAATAAAAACAAAAAGAGCTTGCAGGCAAAGGCCCACAAGCTCTCGAATTCATTGGTCGGAACGGAAGGATTTGAACCTTCGACCCCTTGCACCCCATGCAAGTGCGCTACCAGGCTGCGCTACGCCCCGAACTTTTTTCTTTTTTTCTTTTCCCCTAATGAGGAAAGAATAAGATTCTAAGACGTTTTAAAGTAAAAAGCAAGTTAATCTGGACAAAGTACAATAAGAGTATTAAATTCAAGGCTACTAAGCACACATAATCACCATCATAATTAATTCAAACATGTTTAATATTAATAAAATCACGTGCATCGAGGATCTTCGCAAAGTCGCTAAATTCAAAGTACCAAAAATGTTCTATGACTACATGGATAGCGGTTCTTTTACTGAAGGCACGTATCGCGCCAACACAACTGACTTTGATAAGCTCAAATTCATTCAAAAAGTCGCGCGCGATCTCAGCAATAGAAGTATCAAAGGCAAGTTATTAGGCACGGAGTATGCCATGCCGCTTGCCCTTGCCCCAACAGGTTTGACCGGTATGCAGAGAGCTGATGGTGAGATTTTAGCAGCTAAGGCAGCGGAACAATTTGGCGTACCTTTTACCCTGTCAACGATGAGCGTTTGCTCCATTGAAGATATCGTTGAACACACCACTCAACCTTTTTGGTTCCAGCTCTACGTCATGAAAGATCGCGATTTTATGCGTCGACTCATTGGCCGCGCAAAAGATGCCGGTTGCTCTGCCTTAGTATTGACCTTAGATCTTCAAGTCATGGGACAGCGTCACAAAGACATTAAAAACGGCTTAAGTACACCACCCAAGCCGACCCTACTCAACATTCTCGATCTTGCGCGTCGACCCGAATGGTGTTGGCATATGTCTAAAACCAAGCGCCGCAGCTTTGGTAATATTGTGGGTCATGTCACTGGCGTTGCTGATATGACCTCCCTCGCGTCTTGGACTGCCGATCAATTTGACCCTCAACTTAACTGGAATGATATTGCCTGGATTAAGGAGGCATGGGATGGCCCACTGATTCTTAAAGGCATTATGTCACCTGATGATGCGGTTGAAGCGTACAAACATGGGGGCGATGCCATTGTGGTATCCAATCATGGTGGCCGTCAGTTAGATGGTGCTCCCTCCTCCATTTCCGCACTGGAACCCATCATAGAAGCGCTTGCACAGCACAATAGCAACATGGAAGTCTATATGGATGGGGGTATCACACAAGGTCAAGATATCTTACGAGCCAAGGCGCTTGGAGCAGATGGCGTGATGATTGGTCGAGCCTTTTTATATGGCCTAGCCGCCTTTGGTCAAGCAGGTGTCGAAAAAGCACTCAAGCTACTGGCCAATGAGCTTGATGTGACGATGGCTTTTTGTGGTCATACGAATCTTAACGACGTAGATAAAAGTATTCTCCTCAATCCCGACACACTCAAGTACTAAGCCCTCTTTGCCTACTTCCTCCTACTAAACCCTGTTTTTAAGCTACAACAGGGTTTATCCCTAAAGCCATAAAATACGTAATACTGGCAAAATGGACCCTTCATAATAGTCAACACCACAGCAAAGAAATAATAGCTAATCGACTATTTCCACAGGAGACAAAAAAGATGAAAATCAAAACAAAAATGCTTAAGGCCGGATTGATCAGCGGTTTATTATTAGCAGCCTCTGTCGCACAAGCACAGGTCAGTGTCATGTTACCTGCGAACCCAGGTGGTGGATGGGACAGCACGGGTCGTCAATCAATGGCTGCAATGAACAAAGCCGGTATTTATACCGGTACGGTTAATTACACCAATAGAGGCGGCGCAGGTGGCACCATCGGTTTGGCAGAGTTTCAAAACAAAGCAAAAGGCAAAGCTGACGAATTAGCTGTTTTCGGTGCGATTACGGTTGGCTCAATCACCATGAATAACTCTCCAATCAAACTGGAGGAGTTTAAACCATTAGCACGTTTAACCGCTGAATACTTAGTCATCGCGGTGCGACCCGACTCACCTTATCAAAGCCTACAAGACTTAGCAGCAGCATTAAAAGAAAATCCGGGTGCGGTACCGGTTGGGGGAGGCTCAGCCGGTGGTGTTGACCATATTGCCCTTGCCCTATTAGCAAAGGCTAACGACGCCGATGCGTCTAAGATCAACTATATCCCACAAGCCGGCGGTACAGAAACTATTACAGGCATTGTCAACGGCACCTTAGCGGCCGGTATCTCAGGTATTTCAGAGTTCCAACAATTCGCTGACATGGGTCGTGTAAAGATCCTTGGCATTACCTCTTCAGAGCGCATGGAAGGTCTTGATGTCCCCACCTTCAAGGAACAAGGCTTTGACATTGAGCTGGCGAATTGGCGTGGTGTGTTAGGCTCACCGGATATGCCCGAAGATAACTACCAAGAGTGGATCAGTCGCTTTGAGCAGCTAAATGACAGCGACGCATGGAAAGAAACCATGGAAACCCAAGGTTGGGAGCCGTTTTTCTTAACCGGTGATGAATTCGGTGAATTTATTAAAGCAGAATCAGAGCGCATCAATGAGGTGCTTAAAGACAGCGGCTTAATTAAATAATCATCGCATCAGTTCAAGCCGGTCGCTCTAAGCAACCGGCTTTTTTAATTAAGTGTAGTTCAACTTAAAGACATTTACTATGCATATGCAAGAAAACAAATCCAAACCATGGTGGCTTGGTCTCGCCGTCATTGTGCTGGGTGCTATTTGTGTATATAGCGCCACTAAGCTGTCAAGTACAGCAATGTATGCTGGGATAGGTCCGGGGCTTTTTGTTAATTTGGCCGGCATAGGTCTGGTCATTTTGGGTATTTTATTAATGATGCAAATAGCACGTGGCGAAACGTTTGAAGCACAAGACACAGAAAATGCCAGCGGTTCCACCCCCATGGACAAAAAAGCATTTTTTACAGCTACCGTGGGTTGCCTGATCCCGGCACTGACCATCACCTCGCTTGGCCTGCCACTGACTGCCATGCTGACTTTTACCTTAATCGCACGCGCGTTCAGCTCACAGAGATTGCTAAGCGATTTAATCATCGGCTTTACGCTCGGTACATTAAGCTGGTTGCTATTTAGCTATTTAGGCTTGCAACTGGGTGAGTTCTTACCCCTCATAGGTGTATAAATGGAAACCTTAAATCTTCTATTTCACGGGTTCGCAGTCGCTTTGCAGCCCATGAATTTAGTCTGGGCTTTAATCGGCTCAATGCTTGGCACCGCCATTGGGATCCTACCGGGCATCGGTCCTGCTCTGACCATTGCATTACTTTTACCCGTGACTGTCTCAGTGGGGCCGGTATCCGCCTTTATTATGTTTGCCGGCGTTTTCTATGGTGCCATGTACGGTGGTTCAACCACCAGTATTCTCATCAATACGCCGGGAGAAGCCGGTTCCATGATGACGGCCCTAGAGGGCAATAAAATGGCTCGCAACGGGCGCGGTGCTGCTGCCTTAGCAACCGCTGCCATCGGCTCCTTTGTGGCCGGTAGTTTTGCTACCATTATGTTGACCTTTGCCGCCCCTGTTGTTGCTGAATTGGCCTTCTACCTGAAGCCTGCCGATTACTTTGCGCTTGCCGTTTTAGCTTTTACGTCGGTCGCCGTTGTGATGGGAGCCTCACGAGTGAGAGGGTTTGTTTCACTATTTATCGGCTTAGCTTTCGGCGTCATCGGCATCGACAATATGACCGGTCAAGCGCGCATGACCTTTGGCGCAGCCGAACTCCTCGACGGCATCGAATTAACAGTGGTGTTGGTATCACTCTTTGCCATTGGTGAAGTCATCTATGTTGCAAGTCGATTTAATCGAGAAAAAGATGAGATGGTTGAAATTAAAAAGGGTAAAAAATGGATGACTAAATCAGATTGGCAACGTTCTTGGCGACCTTGGCTCCGAGGAACTTTTATTGGTTTCCCAATCGGCGCCATACCCGGTGGGGGGTCAGAAATCCCAACCATGATTTCTTATACCGCTGAGAAAAAGCTGAGCAAACACCAAGACGAATTTGGTACGGTAGGTGCAATTGAAGGAGTCGCAGGACCTGAAGCGGCTAATAACGCTTCTGCTGCCGGTGTCTTAGTACCTCTTTTAACCCTTGGCCTACCTACCTCAGCCACGGCTGCTATCTTACTGACCGCCTTCCAGAATTATGGTTTACAACCGGGCCCGTTTTTATTTAGCTCTAACCCTGAACTGGTTTGGGGCTTAATCGCCTCGCTCTACATCGGTAACGCCATGCTCTTGGTTTTAAACCTACCCTTGGTTGGCATGTGGGTGAAACTACTACTGATCCCCAAGCCCCAACTCTACGCCGGCATTTTAATCTTTGCCATGATAGGTATTTGGGGCGTATCAGGTTCAGTCTTTGACTTATACCTAATGGTCGCTATCGGCTTAATGGGCTATGTGATGCGTGTGTATGACTTCCCAATTGCCCCTCTATTGATCGGCTTAATTTTAGGGCCAATGGCTGAAAAGCAACTACGCATTACCCTGGCAGCCGCACAAGGCGATCCGATGGTATTAGTGCAGACACCGATTTCAATTATCTTTTTATCATTAGCAGTCTTGTCTATGTTTGCACCTATACTAATCAAGCGGTTAAAAAAATCTGCTTAATTAAATAATCACGTAAACAGTTAGCGAATTAATGCCTAACGCTCCGATCGATGAGATCGGAGCGTATCACGGCAAAGTAACATGCACTTACTGATTAGCCACCCGGCGCAAGCAACAGCTGATGTGTTTCTCCTCTTCAAAATTCAGCTTAGGCTTATAACTAGCGCTCATAAGCTAAATTAATCTTTGATTAAGCTAATTTTACATTTTGAAAAAATAACGACATAAAAGCCACAGCCGTCGTCATAAAAACACCCTACCTATAGTATGATCTACAGAGTGAAAGGAGTAGTTGTTATCCTTTCTATCAGTTTTTTTAATCTTGACGAGGTATGAATTGATGAGAATAGGTATTCCTAAGGAGCAATTCGCCGGTGAAACCCGTGTAGCGGCTACACCGACGACTGTGACGCAGCTCATTAAACTCGGCTTTGAAGTCGCTGTAGAATCTGGTGCAGGTCTTTTAGCAAAGTTTGATGACGCCTCCTACGTTGAAGCCGGTGCTAAGGTAATGAGCCGTGAAGAGGTTTTTCATAGCGACATCATTTATAAAATTAACGCACCAACAGACGCTGAAATTGATGCCATGCAAGAAGGTACTCTTTTAGTATCCTTTATTCAACCGGCACAAAACTCAGACTTAATTGACAAGCTGAGTGCCAAAAAAATCACTGCGCTGGCCGTCGATATGGTCCCGCGTATTTCGCGTGCTCAGTCCATGGACGTTTTATCCTCCATGGCTAATATCAGCGGTTATCGTGCCGTGATTGAAGCTGCTCATCACTTTGGTCGTTTCTTTACCGGTCAAATTACCGCTGCTGGTAAGGTACCTCCGGCACAAGTGCTGGTGATTGGTGCCGGTGTTGCCGGTCTTGCGGCTATCGGTGCGGCCGGTTCACTAGGCGCGGTAGTCAAAGCATTTGACACACGTTTAGAAGTCGCCGAGCAAATCGAATCCATGGGTGGCGAGTTCTTAAAGTTAGACTTCCCCGAAGAGTCGGGCGGCAGTGGCGATGGCTATGCCAAAGTCATGAGCGACGAGTTTATCAAAGCGGAAATGGCGCTTTTTGCAGAGCAAGCCAAAGTGGTCGACATCATTATTACGACGGCGGCTATTCCGGGCAAACCTTCACCTAAACTAATCACCAAAGAAATGGTTGATTCCATGAAGCCCGGTTCTGTGATTGTTGACTTGGCAGCGTTGGGCGGTGGTAACTGTGAGTATACGGTACCCGGCGAGGTCGTCACTACGGACAACAACGTCACGGTCATCGGCTATACTGATTTACCTAATCGCCTAGCCGGCCAATCGTCTCAGCTCTACGCGACGAACTTAGTCAATTTATCTAAGTTAATCACACCGAAAAAAGACGGTAATGTCGAACTCGACTTTGATGATGTCATTGTTCGCAATATGACAGTCACTCACCATGGCGAGGGTATGTTCCCTCCTCCACCCATTCAAGTATCAGCAGCCCCTGCACAAGCGGCTCCTGCCCCAGCACCGGTTCAAGTCAAAAAAGAACCGAAGCCATTATGGCAGCGTTTGGCATTACCGGTAATTGGTGTTGCGATCTACTTATGGGCAAGTAATTACGCACCACAAGAGTTCCTCAACCACCTCACCGTCTTTATGCTGAGCTGCGTGGTTGGTTATTATGTTGTGTGGAATGTCACTCATGCTTTACACACGCCATTGATGTCAGTCACCAATGCTATTTCCGGCATCATTATTGTTGGAGCCATTGTACAAATGTCCACGATTAGCGGTTTTGCTAGTTTCTTGGCGTTTATCTCTGTGTTCCTTGTCAGCATCAATATATTTGGTGGCTTCTATGTCACCCGTCGTATGCTTAATATGTTCCGCAAAGGCTAAGGGGTAAGTATGTCAGCAGGATTAGTAACAGCTGCTTATATTATTGCAGCATTGTTTTTCATTTTGAGCTTGGCTGGTCTATCCAATCAAGAGTCCGCTCGTCGCGGTAACCTTTTCGGCATGGTCGGTATGGCGATCGCGCTAATTGCAACGATTTTCAGTAAAAACACGGAAGGCGTTGCATGGATTTTAGTCGCCATGATTTTAGGGGCTGCGATTGGTATTCATCGCGCCAAAAAAGTTGAAATGACAGAGATGCCGGAGCTGATTGCGATTCTTCACAGTTTCGTCGGTTTGGCCGCTGTCTTCGTCGGTTTTAACAGTTACATGGATCGCGCCGCAGTCACCCCGGATATGCACTATATTCACTTAGTTGAGGTGTTTTTAGGTGTCTTTATCGGTGCCGTCACCTTTACCGGTTCTGTGGTCGCCTTCGGTAAGCTTAACGGTAAGTTAAGCAGCAAGCCATTGTCATTACCTCATAAGCACAAGCTTAACTTGGCAGCCATTCTCGTTTCATTACTACTATTAGTTTTATTCGTCAAAGCAGATGGTTCGACCTTTGCGTTAATTATCATGACTATCATTGCGCTCGCCTTTGGTTGGCACCTAGTTGCTTCCATCGGTGGGGCTGATATGCCGGTTGTGATTTCGATGCTCAACTCCTACTCCGGTTGGGCAGCGGCCGCGGCAGGTTTCATGCTCGGTAATGACCTCTTAATCGTCACCGGTGCCCTAGTCGGTTCTTCCGGTGCGATTCTTTCTTACATCATGTGTAAGGGCATGAACCGCTCCTTTATTTCCGTTATTGCCGGTGGCTTTGGTACAGACGGTACCGCTAGCGGTGGCGACGAGGAAGACGGTGAATATCGCGAGTTGAGCGCTATTGAGGTGGCTGAATTACTTAAAGGTTCTAAGTCAGTGATTATCACCCCGGGATACGGTATGGCAGTTGCCCAAGCGCAATATCCGGTAGCTCAAATCACAGAAACGTTACGAGCTCAGGGCATCGATGTACGCTTTGGTATTCACCCGGTGGCAGGCCGTTTGCCGGGCCATATGAACGTACTATTAGCTGAAGCTAAGGTTCCTTACGATATCGTGCTTGAAATGGACGAAATCAACGATGACTTCGCTGATACCGATGTGGTGTTAGTGATCGGTGCTAACGATACCGTCAACCCATCGGCTCAGACTGACCCCAATAGCCCGATTGCCGGCATGCCGGTTTTACGTGTTTGGGAAGCAGAAAATGTGGTTATTTTGAAGCGCTCAATGAACACAGGCTATGCCGGTGTACAAAACCCTCTCTTCTTTAAAGAAAATAGCTTCATGTGCTTTGGTGATGCCAAAGACACCATGCAATCTGTATTAGAGGCTCTCAAGTAGTGCTAGGCCTATCTAAGTAAAACAAAGGGTGTTTGATAAATCATATCAAACACCCTTTTAGTTTAACCACTAATAAAACTCAACTAATCTTTGAGTAAACCATCCAAATCACGAATAATTTCCTCTAGCTCAGTACGGATCGTATTGAGATCATTGGCAGGAATACGGACCGCAGAGTCACTTTCTTCTTGCATACGAGGATTACCCAAACGGTTACGAGCACCGGCGATAGTATAGCCCTGTCCATAAAGTAACTCACGAATACGGCGAATTAATAAAACCTCATGATGCTGGTAGTAACGGCGATTGCCACGACGCTTAACAGGATTTAGCTGAGTAAACTCCTGCTCCCAATAACGTAAAACATGCGGCTTGACTTGGCATAAATCAGCCACCTCACCAATAGTGAAATAACGCTTAGCAGGGATGGGTGGCAACTCCACCTTTTCAATGTCTTGAATATCAGTTTGTTCCATCGCATATAAGGCCGAGACGCTCAGAGACCGGCTTTTGAATTGTTATGATTAATCAGAGTGTAGCATAAAACAGCACTTTTTCGGCGCAAGATTTCTTCTAATCTATCTGCTACTTGAAATAATTAAGGCGGAGTATGAGTCTGCCAATACATCACAGAACCTACCCCGCCTTTTAACTAAATACGGCTAAGATTAAACTTCCTCGATAGGATCCTCAACCGCCTCTTTTAGTTTTTGACTTGCGTGAAAAGTAACCACTCGACGAGCGGAAATTGGAATTAAATCACCTGTCTTTGGATTACGGCCGGGACGAGCCGCCTTATCTCTCAGTTGGAAATTACCAAAACCCGAGATTCGTACGGGCTCGCCTTCCACTAAGGTTTCACTTATTTGGTTAAAAAAGCCGTCAACAATATCCTTTGCCTCGCGCTTATTAACCCCTACATTGTCATAAAGCAACTCTGTCAAATCAGCTTTTGTCAAAGAAGGTTTTGCTATGGTTGTCATCTTTCTCTCCGGCAACTATCTTAATCTAACACCCAGTTTTTCAACTAAGGTATTAAGCACTTTGCTCATCACCTCTTCTACTTGAGCATCCTCAAGTGTTGCTGTCGCATCTTGAAGAATAAAGCGCAAAGCTAAACTACGCTCATTTTGTGTGGAATTTTGATCTTTCCAGATATCAAACAAAGTGATCTCTCTGAGTATACCTTGTTGACGAATTTCTTCAAGAACATCAACAACTTGCTGATAGTTAATCGCACTAGGCACCCAAAGTGCCAGGTCTCGCTTAACCACGGGCTGCTTGGAAATATCTTTATAAGACACCAAATCATGATCCATCAATGGAGCAATAGCGATCTCAAAAACCACCGGCGCTGTTGTTAAATCCAGTTCACCCAACCATTGGGGGTGTAGCTCACCGATCACGCCGATTTTCTCATCACGATAAAAAATAGCCGCACTACGACCCGGATGTAAAGCCGGATGTTCCTCCGCCACAAAGCGCAAATCAGCTGCCTGAGAACCTAATAGATTTTCTAAATCATTTTTCAGGTCAAAGAAATCGACCTGACGAGCTTTTTCGCCCCACTGCTCAGGATAGGCTAAACCCCAACTTGCCGCCGCAAAGTGCATCGGCTGGTTAATTCCTTTAACTGTTTTGTCACCGGACTTAACCTCAGGATCGTCAAAAAACACACGGCCCAATTCAAATACGCGCACACGATTTTGTCTGTACTTCGCATTATGGGCAATGTTTTTTAACAAGCCACCAACCAAGCTGGTGCGCATCACAGCATATTGCGAGAAAATCGGATTGAGCAAACGAATAGGATTGTCATTGTTCTGGTAATTACGCTCCCAGTTTTCATCAACAAAGCTGTAATTAACCACCTCCTGATAATCCATCGCCGCCATTAAATGACGAAAAGCGTGTTCAGAACGTTGCTTCTCTGGAAATGGGAAGATATTGGCTTCAACGATCGGTTCGCGCGCAGGTATACGCTCAAAACCATAAACGCGCGCAACTTCCTCAATCAAATCCTCTTCAATTTCGATGTCAAATCGGTATGACGGCGCCTTGACCGTAAACACCTGCTCAGCTACGTCAAAATCAAACCCTAAGTCAGTAAAAATCTGCTTAACTTCTTCAGCGGATACGTCAACCCCTAACACCTTATTGCAACGGGCTAAGCGCATAGTCACCGCTTTGCGCTCCGGAAGATTAACCACTTCATCTAGTACCGGCGCTGCCTGACCGCCACATACCTCCAAGATAAGACGAGTCATATACTCAATGTGCTCAACAATATTGAGGAAATCCACGCCACGCTCATAGCGATAAGCAGCTTCTGACGATAGTTTGTATTTTCGAGTCAAACCGGCCACTGCTTCAGGGAACCAAAACGCCGCTTCCAAATAAATGTCGGTTGTCTCTAAATCAACAGCAGTGGCATCGCCACCCATCACGCCGGCCATACTTTCAGGGATATCGTTATGGCAAATCACCCCGGTATCGCCGGATAGCTCAACCTCAACGTCTGTCAATAACTTAAGCTTTTCGCCATCTTTAGCCCAACGAACGGTTAAGCCCTTTGAGGTATCAATATTTTTGATATCAAACACGTGCGTAGGGCGACCTAATTCAAGCATCACATAGTTAGATATATCGACTAACGCAGATACTGGACGCATACCGGCAGCGGCAATTCTCTGCTTAATGTAATCGGGCGTCTCGGCCTTGGCATTTACCCCACGAATGATACGACCGGCAAAACGGCCGCATAAATCAGGCGCATCAATCCTAACAGGCATGGTTTCGTCAAGTGTCACATCAACCGGCGTAAAATCAAATGTTTTGAGCGAAGCACCAGTGAGCGCTTGAACCTCACGACCTACACCATAAACGGATAAGCAATCAGCACGGTTCGGAGTTAATTTAAACTCAATGATATTATCGTCTAAGTTTAGGGCATCACGAATATCAGTACCCACAGCTAGCGACTCATCGAGAATCAATAGGCCATCGTGATCTTGCTCCATGCCCAACTCATCGGCTGAGCAAAGCATACCGAGGGATAACTCACCTCGCAACTTGCCTTTTTTAATTTTAAAATCGCCCGGTAATACAGCACCTACGCGTGCCATCGGCACTTTAATACCGGCAGCCGCATTAGGCGCACCACACACAACTTGAACCAACTCGCCCGAACCATCATCTACTTGGCATATACGTAATTTATCGGCGTTGGGATGTAGCCCTATTTCTTTAACCTCAGCAACGACCACGCCGGTAAAAGCCGGAGCGGCTGGCTCAACGCCCTCCACCTCCAGACCCGACATGGTTAGACGGTGGCAAAGCTCCTCAGTCGATAGCTCCGGATTGATTAAACTTCTTAACCAAGACTCTGAAATAAACATAGTAAATTCTTTGCAAAAAACGAATAAAAGATGAAATAAATAATGGCGTAAACTCAACACAATTTAACGATTAAATTGCTTTAAGAAACGCAAATCACCTTCGTAGAATAAACGTAAATCATTGACGCCATAACGCAACATGGTTAAGCGCTCAATACCGGAACCAAAGGCAAAACCCATGTACTTTTCAGGATCCAAGCCATAGTTACGAATAACATTCGGATGAACCTGACCGGCGCCGGAAATCTCTAACCACTGCCCCTTCATCGGGCCACTGGTAAACATCATATCAATCTCGGCAGATGGCTCTGTAAATGGGAAAAAAGACGAGCGGAAACGCAGAACAATATCGTCCGTCTCAAAAAATGCTTGTAAAAACTTGGTATAAATACCTTTTAAATCAGCAAAGGAAATATTCTCATCAATCCACAATCCCTCAACCTGATGAAACATCGGACTATGGGTTGCATCACTGTCCACCCGATAGGTCCGACCCGGAGCGATAACCTTAATAGGCGGCGTATGCTGACGAGCATAACGCACTTGCATAGGACTAGTATGCGTACGTAGCATGAGAGGTAATCCCTCATCGTCATTGTGATCGATATAAAACGTATCCTGCATTGAACGTGCAGGGTGATTTAATGGATTATTTAACGAGGTGAAATTATACCAGTCGGTCTCAATTTCAGGTCCATCAGCCACATCAAAACCGATCGAACGGAAAATTCCCTCAATTCTTAGTGTAGACTGAATCACAGGATGCAGACCACCACGATTCATACCGCGACCGGGTAAGGTCACGTCAATCTTTTCGGCCGCTAAACGTTTGGCTAATTCTTCTTCTGTAAAACGCTCGCGACGCGCATTCAACAAAGCCTCAATCTCTCGTTTGACTTGGTTGATGCGTTGCCCTTGTTCACGTTTTTCTTCATTTGGCAAACTGGCAAGTCCCTTTAGTAAAGAGGTAACCGCACCATTTTTACCTAAAAACTTGGCCTTTTCATTTTCTAAACTTGCTACATCAGGAGCAGCAGCAAATTTTTCTTCTGCTTGTTTAATTAAGTCGTCTAAGGATTCAGTCATTGTCCAAAACCATTGATTAAAAAAAGAGGCGGGACCCAAAATTGGGACCCCGCCTTTATACTAATACAGCAAACTCTCTGTATTCCTGTGCTTAACAGTCTAACTTAAGCGGCAAGGGCTGCTTTAGCCTGCTCAACAACTACTTTAAAGCCTGCTTTGTCGTTAACAGCCATATCAGCTAACACCTTACGGTCAAGATCAATAGCAGCTTTGCGTAAGCCAGCGATAAATACGCTGTATGTCATACCCTCAGCACGTACAGCTGCATTAATACGAGTAATCCATAAAGCACGGAATGTACGTTTTTTGTTACGACGGTCACGATAAGCATATTGACCTGCTTTCATGACTGCTTGTTTAGCTACGCGGAATACATTACCACGACGACCACGGAAGCCTTTAGCTTCTTTTAATACTTTCTTATGACGAGCGCGAGCAGTCACACCACCTTTTACACGAGGCATATTTTTCTCCTAGTTATGCGTAAGGCATCATGGTCTTAACTGCAGGCACATCGGCCTTGCTAACGTTTTCAGTACCACGAAGTTGACGTTTGTTTTT
Source organism: Oligella ureolytica DSM 18253 (assembly GCF_000373745.1). Taxonomy (GTDB): domain Bacteria; phylum Pseudomonadota; class Gammaproteobacteria; order Burkholderiales; family Burkholderiaceae_B; genus Oligella; species Oligella ureolytica. Next base: position 13,290 of record NZ_KB892285.1, read on the forward strand.
AGTAGTTTTCTTAGTTAAGATATGGCTTTTGAAAGCGTAGCCACGCTTAACAGTACCACCCGGACGCACACGGAAGCGCTTTGCAGCACTTTTTTTGGTTTTCATTTTAGGCATAATAACACTCTAAATTTAAAGTTAAGATTAGGTGTCCGCTATGCTAGCAGCACTTTTTTAACCTAATAATAACGCGATAAAAGCTCCACAACCTAAGGACCATAAAGCCATACTGCTTTATATAACTCATACATACATGATTAAATGCCTAAAATCACTAAGGCACTAAAGATCATGGATCACTTCCATAAATAACTACTACTTAAGCAATTACTATTTACACTAGAAGCTACTAGTTAAGTGACCCAATGCTATGACGATCCAAATGCTATGAAGCGTGCTGTGAATACCTAAATATAGTCTTAATCTTTTTAGACTTTTTGGTGTCTTAATAAGCGCTATATAGATAATTCATCAAGCTTTCTATAATAACATCAATGAAATTAACTGTCTACAAATGCAGAGAAAAATGACGCCACATGTGTAGACTCAGTGAAGCTTATTTGTTTTTTAGGATTTTTGTTGTTTTAATGCTTAAAATCAGATGACACCCTTAGCTCGAAGTTCGGATAACTCCGTGGCACTAATACCTATTTTTCCTAAAACCTCTTCGGTGTCTTGACCAAGTGTGGGTGCCCTACGCTCTACCGAGCCCGGCGTTTTACGCAACTTAGGCAAGACACCAGGCAAAGTAACCTCAGTACCATCTTCCAGCTCACCCTGAATCAACATCTCACGCGCTTTGTAGTGTGGATCATTAAAGATATCCTCAACATCATAAACCCGACCTGCCGGCACTCTATTTTCATGCAAAGCTTCTAGCACATCATCTAAGGAATGTTGAATCGTCCACTGACTGATAATTGAATCGATATAATCAGCCTCAGCAGAACGCCCATCATTATGAGCAAAGGCCGGATCATTAGCGACATCATCCCGACCGATAAGACTCATCAAACGCTTAAAAATACTGTCGCCATTACCGGCAATCAGCGCGTACTTACCATCTGCACAGAGATAAGCATTGCTCGGAGTGATGCCGGGCAGCCTACTGCCAGCCGGCTGTCGAACCTCGCCAAAGATAGAATACTCAGCCACGAGACTTTCCATCATATTAAACACAGACTCATACAGTGCAATATCAACGACTTGCCCACCCCCTTTTTGCACCTCTCGATGACGTAAGGCCATCAACGCACCGATAACAGCATGCAAAGCGGATAATGAATCACCAATCGAAATGCCTACCCTAACAGGCGGCCTACCCTGCTCACCACTCAGATACCTAAATCCGCCCATGGCCTCTCCAACCAAACCAAAGCCCGGCAGATCTCTGTACGGACCATCCTGACCATAACCGGAGACCCGCACTATAATAAGCTCAGGGTTAATCTCTTGAAGGACCTCCTCACTCAAACCCCATCCCTCAAGAGCGCCCGGTCTAAAGTTTTCAACGAGAATATCAACCTCTTTGAGTAAGCGACGAATAATCGCCTGTCCCTCAGTCGAGCGTAAATCGACCGTCACTGATTTTTTATTGCGAGATTGTGAAGCCCACCACACGGATGTCCCCTCATGCAACAAACGCCATTTTCTTAGCGGATCGCCTGTGTGTGGGGGTTCGATTTTAATTATCTCAGCACCAAACTCACCTAAGATTTTAGTCGCAAAAGGTCCGGCAATTAATTGCCCTAATTCTAAAACTTTAATACCTTCTAATGGCCTCATTTCAAAACTCCACCAAATCAATTATTTATTTTTTGAGTACCATTATTCTAGCACCTATCTCAGTGACGAAGATAAGTGCCTTTCCTCGCTTCATGCCAATAAAGCCTCCCCTCTTCTTTTTTAGAAAAAGGCTCCCTGCAACTAATTGATAACTCTAAATCCTCTCTCTCAATTTCATCAACTCCGCGCATATCAGCTGCCGTACGGGCAATTTTTAGGATAGCTTGCACAACACGAGTTGACCATGCTTTTTGCTGAACGACCACATCAAGCTCTCTCTGAAGCGTCGGACTAAGCGTGCAATATTGCTTAATCTGCACCCCCTTAAGGTGTGCATTTAAAACACCTTGTCTTGCTAATTGAATCGCTCGACACGCCGAAACTCTCTGTCGCACAACCTTCGAGGGATCGGCGCTATCTGCGTCTAACCAAGTCGCTGTCAATGGTGACACCTTGCAGTGAATATCTATACGCTCTAATAAAGGACCGGAAATTTTGCTTTGGTATTGGTTAACCGCTCGATGTGTACATACACAATCTATCTCAGGGTGATCTAAATAACCGCAAGCACAAGGATTTGCCGCTGCAACCAACTGAAACCTCGCAGGATACACTTGCTGAGAACCGGAGCGTGATATGCTGATTTCCCCCATTTCTAAAGGCACTCTCAAAGCCTCTAGCGTCGACCGCTTAAACTCAGCCATTTCCTCCAAAAACAACACACCATGATGACATAAGCTAATCTCACCAGGATAGGCGTGAGTCCCTCCACCAAATAACGCAGGTTCGGAAATAGAGTTATGGATGGTGCGAAACGCGGGACGATGGCCTAAATTAATCAGACCACTGGCCGATACGCTTTGTATAGCAAAAAGCTCAAGCCGCTGCAAATCACTTAAGTCCGGTAAAATTGTCGGCAAACGCTGTGCCAACATACTTTTCCCGACGCCGGAAGGCCCGCTAAACAAAATACTATGCGCACCGCACGCAGCTAACTCTAAGAGATGACAAGCCTGCTTTTGACCACGAACCTCTGAAAGACACAACTCGATCTCATCTTCGGCATGAGTCACACCATCCTTAAAATGCTCAAAGTCATTAGGCCTACTTGCTTCAATCACTTGTTTTGATTCTAAGTGCGCAACCACCTCACGTAGACTATTAGCACCAATAACAGTCAGCCCATCAACAAGCGCTGCCATTGCTGCATCCGCACGTGGCAAGACCAGCACTGCTTTGGGATCACTTTTAAAAATAGATAAAGCCAACAGCAACGGAGCCTGTATAGAGCACAAAGCACCGCTTAGAGATAATTCCCCTACAAAATAGAGATGAGGCAAAAGAGTTTTATAGCGACTTGAGGAAAGACGCAGCTGGCCGGTCGCCATCAAAACACCTAGAGCAATAGGCAAATCAAAACGCCTCGATTCAGTAGGTAGATCAGCCAGCGAAAGATTCACCGTAATGCGACCCACAGGAAATTCAAAGCCGGAGTTGGTGATAGCAACCCGAACTCTGTCTCTGGTTTCTTTGGCCCCGGTACTTGTTAAGCCAACAACGAAAAAATTAGGAAGGCCCGCCCCTATATGAATCTCTGCTCGCACGAGGGCTGATGACATACCGGACAGCGCGCAACTATTTAAAATAGCAAGAGCCACATCTTCTCCTTACAATAGATTAACTGCTAGTTTGAAAGAAAAAAAGGGCTCAAAACTGAATTAGGACAATTTTGTCCAATGGCAAGGTATTAAATAAACTGTGTCTATTTGTCTGAAAGCTTCTCAGCGACCAAAGCCTCTAAAGCAACTACACGCTCGCGCAGCTTCTCCACCATCGCAACTTGAACATCAAACTCCTCACGAGTGACTAAATCAAGTTTGGAAAAACCTTGAGCCATAAATGCCTTAACATTTTTTTCAATATCGGCTGCTGGACTCTGTGCAATCAGATCTTGGATGCCTTTTTGAAATTCTTCAAACATGGATTGCGCTTTCATAATAAAACCCTCTAATACAAATCTTAATAAACTTATTTTAAATGAATTAAAAAGTCCCGAGGCAAATAAGTGCGACTCGGGACCTAACTAATAGTATCAGCTATTAAATACTAGATCACTGTGGTGTAGTGGTGCCAGACTGTGATTCTGTTTCCGGGGCGCTATCAGTGGTTGTTTCACTGCTAGGTGTTGTAGTTCTGGCCCCATCTTCGAGATCGGTCTCAACGGCCTCACGAACCTCCACACCCGCTTCCTGAACTTCTTCAAGCGCCTGCTCAGCAGGACTTTGCTCTACGGCAGATGCCCCCTCGTTCTGCTCAATAATCTCGCCAACGAGATCAGGTTTTTCATCAGTCGCTGTCGCACTGGCGCTAGCATCACCAGCCACAGTGCCAGTTGCATCAGAGTCACCTGCAGTACCGGTTGTTACGGAACCGGCAGTGAGCGGGGTAACCTCCGGCTCAATAGGCGCAGTAGGATCAACTGTTGCATCAGTAACTCCGGTCTCTGAACTAAAGCTCTGACGGACATTTTCGACAGCCTCCTCGGCTTTGGTCTTAGCTTTTGCAGTTACTTCTTTGGTGGTTTCGATCGCGTTATCAGTCAACTCTTTAACTTTATCACTAGCCTCAGCAGCACTTTCTTTAGCGCGCTCAACCAGATCTTCCGTTGTTTTTTTAGCAGACTCTATCGTATTATCAACACTCTCCGAAAACTCAGACTCATCAGCAGGTTCAGGTAGCGTATAAGCCTCATCAGCCGGCGCCACCTCTGGCTCAGTAGTTGTACCGGGAGTAGATTCAGTCACAGGCGGATTGATTGGCTCAGTAGGTGCGGTCGTATCTTCAGCCTTATCGCAAGCAGTCAAAGCAAAGGCTGACAAGATCGCAGCTAACAATGTTAATTTTCTGGCTTTCATAACTTTTCCTTTTAAAAGTAAATGTCATCGCTATAAACATATAAACCTATTTTATGTTCACATTCTTATAAGTTCAAACTAAGTTTTCTAATTATTATTTTTATTAATAATTATTTACGTATTCGGCACAGTTACCGTGTTAGTGACAATCAAAAGCCCTTGAATCTATAGGTAAATTCTTTTTTTTATCAAAGCACTTGCGATAATAAGATCATGCCCCATTTCTTTAATAACTATATAAAAAAGCGATTTATTTTATTTTTTAAATTATTTTCGTTGTTATTACACCATTAACGCTAGTTCTATATTTAATAACCTGTTTAAATTCAGATATATATCGTCAACATACCTCAAAAATGCTAAGATATAACGACTTTCAACATATCGCACTGTTTTAGTCAGGTATTAAGAATAAAAGATTCTTTAGTCTCATGCCAATTACAGCAGAACCGTGGCAAAAGCACTAAAATAGATTTGACAATTAAATGCAAAGCAAAAAATAATATACAAAAGCATTTGAATCACTAAATTAACGGTTCTCAATAAAGGTAAAACTTTGATGCAACACCCTTATGACCCACTTATTATTCGCGGTAAAAAACTACTCCCCATCGTCCAAGGAGGTATGGGAGTAGGAATTTCTGCCAGCAGTCTTTCTAGCGCCATGGCGCGTCAGGGAGCTGTCGGTACGATTGCGAGTATTGATTTGCGCCATCTCCACCCGGATCTTCTTGAAGAATCTAACAAAGATCCTAACAAGGATAAGCACACTCGTTTAAATCTAATTGCCTTAGATCGTGAGGTTAAAAAAGCGCTTGAACTTTCCGAAGGAAAGGGAATGATCGCTGTTAATGTGATGAAGGCAGTGACTGACTACGAGGTCTTAGTAAAGCAGGCATGCGAATCCGGCGCCAATGCGATCGTGATGGGTGCAGGTTTACCTTTAGATCTTCCCGACCTCACTGAAGATCACCCTGATGTGGCACTCTTCCCTATTCTTTCAGAGTCACGCGGCATTAACATTGTCTTAAAGCGCTGGATGAAGAAAAATCGCTTACCTGATGCCATCGTCATTGAACACCCGAACCATGCGGGTGGTCACTTAGGTGCCGCACAAATTAAGGACTTGGGCGACGATCGCTTTACCTTTAGCCGCGTCATCGAAGAAACGATGGAAACCTTCAAAAATCTCGGTCTAGAAAGTGAGAAAATCCCTCTTATTCTAGCCGGTGGTATGGCCAAGGTTAAAAAAATCCATACAGCACTCAAGTCTTGGGGAGCAAATGCTGTTCAGATTGGTAGCGCATTTGCAGTGACCCACGAGGGTGACGCCCATGACAACTTTAAAGACACTTTAGTTGGCGCAACACCGGAAGATGTAGTTGAGTTTATTTCCGTTGCCGGCTTACCAGCTCGTGCTGTAAATACACCTTTCTTGCAAAAGTATTTACAAAACGTTGAGCGCTTGCAAAGCGCCGCCAAAGCTGATCAACGTCGCTGCCGAAACTCCGTTAACTGCTTGACTGTATGTGGTCTGCGTGATGGTATTTCTAAGATCGGCCAGTTCTGTATCGATGACCGCTTAGGTGATGCGTTTAACGGTGACCTACGCAAGGGTTTATTCTTCCGTGGCAAGGATCCTCTACCATTTGGACATCAAAAGCGCTCGGTATATGACACCTTACACTACCTACTCACAGGTAAAGACCCACAAGGCATTGCCGAAGAAATTATATTAGGCCATCGCTTTAAAGAAGAAGTATTAGTGACCGGTTAAACGCCAACTACAAACTTCTCTAATCCACAATCGGAATAGTAGTCATACTATTCCGATTTTTTAGCTTGACTGAGTAGCGCTAGGCTCTACAATAAATCCCGAACCATCTAAGTCAATGCGAGGATTCTTTTTTATCGCTTTTTTTACTTTAGAAGTGATCAGACCGACATGACTTTGTCGAATAATATACTTAATTTCCGGGATATGTTTTGCAGTCATTGAAAACTCTCTGAGACCCAGACCCAACAATAGACGCGTATATAAACTATCCCCTGCCATTTCACCACATATTGAAACCGGCTTCTTCTTTTTAATACCTGCTTTGATTACATGGGCAATAATGCGAAGTACGGCGGGATGCAATGGATCAAACAAATCTGCAACATCGCTATCAACACGATCAATAGCGAGCATATATTGAATTAAATCATTAGTACCTATAGATACAAAATCAACATCATCCAAAACCATATCAATCACAACAGCCATTGCCGGTATTTCAACCATCACGCCAAGCTCATAGTCCTCACTGAATTCCTTGGACTCTTGTCTAAGCTGATTAGCCGCTTCACTTAGCATTTTTTTAACCGTAGCGATTTCATGTCGATGTGCAACCATCGGCACTAAGATTTTTAAATGTCCATGTACAGCAGCCCGTAACAGCGCTTTTAGCTGAGTCATAAACATATCAGGTTTTGCTAGGCAATAGCGCACCGCTCGAAGCCCCAACGCCGGGTTGACTGCTCTCGACAATTCGCCTTGCAAGCTTTTATCAGAACCAATGTCGAGTGTTCGTATCGTAACCGGTTTGCCCTGCATCTGCTTTAAGACAGAAGCATAGGCATCATACTGCTCGTCTTCAGTCGGCAAACCATCTCTATTGCCCATGAATAAGAATTCAGTACGGTACAAACCAATCCCTTGACCACCCGACTTCAGCACTTCTTCAGCCTCTTCCGGATTTTCGATATTACCTAAAACAGTGACTTGTTCACCATCAAGACTCAAAGGAGCAAGCTTTCTCTTGTTCCATAGCAAGGACTTGTCTGCTAGTAACTTTTGTTCCTTTTCTTGATAAAAGCGTAAAACTTCAGCAGATGGATTGACAACAATCCCACCCGTTTCGCCGTCAATTATGAGTAAATCGTGATCATGGATCATGTGCCTGGCATTGACCGAACCGACAACCGCCGGCACACCAATGCTTCGGGCAACAATCGCTGTATGCGAGGTTGGTCCGCCAACATCAGTAACAAAACCGGCAAATTGTGCTGTACGCATCCTAACCATATCCGCCGGCGTGATATCTCGCGCGATGACAATGGTTGATGAAGCAACAGATAATTTAGCAGCAAACTCGATGGGTTTATTGCCACCGCCCAACAACTCATTGATAACTAACTCAATCACTTGACGAATATCTAAGGCACGCTCTCGCAGATAAACATCTTCCATCGCTGCGAATTTTTGCTCCAGATTTTGTCCCTGAGCACTCAACGCCCATTCCGCGTTATAGCTATGCTCACGAATCAGCACTTTACAATCATGTGCCAGCAGAGGATCGCTAACCAAAAGGCTATGCACATTCAGTAAAGGTCCTAACTCCTTAGGTGCATCATGAGGCAGCTCTCTCTGCAAGGTTTCGAGCTCATCATAAACGCACTTGATCGCATGCTCCAGACGCTCACATTCAGCCTCTACCTCTGTCTCGCTGATATGGTAATGAGGTATTTCCAGATCGGCATCATCCATGATAATCGCTCGACCAATCACTACGCCTTTGGAGACTCCTTTTCCTCTAAGCAAGAACATTGCTTTGTGTTCGGCAACATGCTCCATCAAAACTCTCTACATTAAAATTAGTACTATTCGCCTTCGTCGAATTTATTATCAAAAAGGTTTTTTATTGCTTCAAGGGCAGCAGCGGCATCGGCACCATCCGCATCAACCACTACCGTCACCCCTTTACCTGCAGCAAGCATCATCACGCCCATAATGCTTTTTGCATTAACTCGTTGCTCAGCACGACTTATAAAAATTTCGCTTTCAAAACGAGACGCCAATTGAGTCAACTTGGCAGCTGCTCTTGCGTGCAAGCCTAATTTATTACTAATGACGATATCTACTGTCTGCATGAATAAACAAATCTCATAAATAGGCTTACTGAAAAATAAGCATTTTTTAATAAATATTACGCTAACTACTCTGTATCAGTAGAGACCAAAGTACGGATACTTTTAGCCCCACCGTCAATTACTTTATGAGTCAATTCTGATAAGTCGTGCGCTCGATAAGCAATTGCAGAAATAACCATACCGGGATTGACACCGCAAACGAGTTCGGTTGCAACATGATGTTCATTTAATCGTGTGGCAACACGAGTCGCAATATTAGACGGGGTAGCACCGCATAAATCGGTAAGAATAATTATTTCCTTGGCATCATGATCATAGAGCGCTTCAAAAATTGCCTCACAAGTCAAATCAGGACAACAATCCGCTTGAACATCAAAAGGATAGATATCCGTAGCGTCCGGAAACACATGTAGCCCCACATCCAACAAGGCTGAGGCCATCGGCTCATGTGCAATAATCGCGATTCGGACCATAATTTACCCTTTAAGGTTGAAGAGCTTTTTCTAGCTGCTCAGCAAAATGATTGGCCACATGAAAGTCTGTTTGTTCTGTTATCTCTACAAAACACGTCGGACTGGTGACATTAATTTCAGTGACGTTTTTGCCAATCACATCAAGACCGATTAAAAACAATCCTCTACCGGCAAGTCGTTTGGCAATATCACGCGCCATCGCACGATCATGATCATTGATTGGCTGTGCCACGCCCCGACCGCCTGCGGCTAGGTTGCCGCGATTTTCACCTTCTTTGGGAATACGCGCTAACACGTAAGGAATCGGTTCGCCGTTAATAATCAATATGCGCTTATCCCCGGCAGTAATATCAGGAATAAATTTTTGAGCCATGATACTTTGGGAACCATCGACAGTAAGCATTTCCACCATGGCTGCAAAGTTACCGTCATTAGGCTTGACACGGAAAATACCGGTGCCGCCCATGCCATCTAATGGCTTAACAACAATATCTCCATGCTCTTCATAAAAAGCGCGCAAACGAGACATTGAGCGACTAACTAACGTTGGTGCTGTGTATTCCGGAAACTCAGCAATTGCAAGTTTTTCCGGGTGATTGCGTAAACCCAAGCCGCTATTAAAAATACGGGCACCCTGCTCTTTAGCAAGATCAAAGAGATGCGTACTATATAGGTACTCAAGATCAAAAGGAGGATCCTTACGCATAAGTACCGCATCAAAATCGCTCAATAAGTAATCTTGCGCATCCCCATCGATACGATACCAGTCCGGCTGATGTAAATCGGCATCTTCCGGAATACTGAATGCCTGTGCAGAAGTTAGCACCTTTCCATTAAGAATGAACAAATCACCTTGCAAACAATAGCTGAGCTTGTGACCACGAGCTAAAAGCGCGCGCATCATAGCCACCGAACTATCCTTATAAGCGGTTAGGTTTTGAATAGGATCAATAATAAATAAGATATGCAAAACGAGTCCTCCCATTATTTATAGAATTTTATAGCAAAAAATAAGCCATAGCCCCTACTATTAATTAGTAAGGACTAAGGCTACAAGCATAAAATTTCGTCAAATAAATTAGTCAAAAGCCAGAGACTTAAGAGCTAATAGATCATGTTATTTCTTAGCAGGACTAAGAACCATCACCATTTGACGTCCTTCTAGTTTTGGCATCGACTCTGCAGTGCCGAGGTCAATCACCTCATCACGCACACGCTGCAACATTTCTAAACCAAGTTCTTGGTGAGCCATTTCACGACCACGGAAACGCAAGCTGACTTTGACCTTGTCACCATCAGCTAAGAAGCGCTTAACATTACGCAATTTAACTTGGAAATCACCCTCATCCGTAGCTGGACGAAATTTAACTTCTTTGAGTTGAACAATTTTTTGTTTGGCTCTAGCCTCTTGCTGTCGCTTTTGCTCTTGATAACGGAACTTTCCATAATCCATCAGACGACAGACAGGTGGCTTGGCGTTTGGAGAAATCTCCACTAAATCAAGTCCAGCCTCCTCGGCTTTACGTAAAGCTTCTGGAACCGAAACGATACCAACTTGTTCACCTTCAGCGTCAATTAAACGGATCTCCGGAGCGCGAATATCCGCATTAATGCGGGTTTGTTTTTCTGTTGCGATATTAATATCTCCTAATAAGTAATTTAAATATCAATAATTAATTTCTAAGACTCAGCTTTGGCAACTGTAACATCGCGCTTAAGAGCGATATCATCAGCTAAACGCTGAATAAAGTCTTCTACAGGCATAACGCCTAAATTATGATTACCGCGAGCGCGGACGGAAACTGTGCCGTCTTGGCGCTCTTTTTCCCCTACCACAAGAATATAGGGTAGCTTTTGCATTGCATTTTCGCGTACCTTTCTGTTGATCTTTTCATTACGAATATCAGCAGAAGCACGGAAACCTTTTTCTTTGAGGCGCTTTACAACATCTAAGGCATAGTCATCAAATTGACCTGAAATGGTACATACCTTAACATGCTCAGGTGCCAACCATGGCGGCATGGCACCGGCGTAGTCCTCAATCAGCATACCGATAAAGCGCTCAAAAGAGCCTAAAATTGCACGATGAAGCATCACCGGCGTCTTACGAGTATCATCTGCTGCCACATATTCTGCACCTAAACGCTCGGGCATTGAGAAGTCAACTTGGATGGTGCCACATTGCCAGTGACGACCAATTGCATCCTTAAGAGTATACTCAATTTTGGGGCCATAAAACGCACCCTCACCCGGCGATACCTCATAAACGCAGCCGGATTTCTCCAAGCTCTCCATAAGCGCTGCTTCAGACTTATCCCACACCTCGTCGCTACCAATGCGCTTTTCCGGGCGAGTCGCAACCTTGTATAAAACCTCGGTAAAGCCAAAATCCTTATAGACTCGTTGCAGTAACTCAGTAAACTTAGCACATTCTTCTTGGAGCTGATCCTCAGTACAAAATATATGACCATCATCTTGAGTAAAGCCACGCACACGCATCAGTCCGTGTAAAGAACCGGAGGGTTCGTTACGATGACACTGACCAAACTCACCATAACGGATCGGTAACTCACGATAAGAGTGTAGACCGGAGTTAAAGATTTGTACGTGGCCAGGACAGTTCATTGGCTTTAAGCCATACACACGGTTCTCAGACTCAGTGGTAAACATATTATCCTGATAATTATCCCAGTGACCGGTTTTTTTCCACAAAGAAATATCTAAGATCTGCGGCGCTTTAATTTCTTGATAGCCATTATTTACATACACACTGCGCATGTACTGCTCAACTTGCTGCCAAATTTGCCACCCCTTAGGATGCCAAAAAATAAGACCCGGCGCTTCTTCTTGGAAATGAAACAAATCCAACTCACGACCCAATTTACGATGATCGCGTTTTTCGGCTTCTTCGAGCATGGTCAGGTATTGGTCTTGCTCTTGCTTAGTGGCCCATGCGGTACCGTAAATGCGCTGTAGCATCTCATTGCTGGAATCACCACGCCAATAAGCACCGGCAACTTTCATCAACTTAAATACTTTTAACTTGCCGGTTGACGGTACGTGAGGACCACGACAAAGGTCAATGAAATCACCCTCGCGATACATCGTGAGCTGCTCATTTTCAGGTATTGATTCAATGATTTCGGCTTTGTAGTCCTCGCCAATCTCTTTGAAGAACTTGATGGCATCAGGACGATCCCAAACCTCACGAGTCACGACCTCATCTTTTTTAGCCAACTCGTGCATCTTTTGCTCTATCTTTTCGAGGTCCTCAGGAGTAAATGGACGCTTGTAAGCAAAATCATAGTAGAAGCCATTTTCAATCACCGGTCCAATAGTGACCTGAGCATCAGGATAGAGCTCCTGCACAGCATAGGCCATTAGGTGAGCAGTAGAGTGCCGAATAATCTCTAGCCCCTCTTTGTCTTTAGCAGTAATGATGGATAAGGCAGTATCCTGCTCAATTAAATAACTGGTATCAACTAAGCGACCCTCGGTGCCTGTCGATGTGGTCTCCTGATCAGAAATAGTCGAGACTTTACCGGCAATAGCAGCCTTTGCCAAACCGGAACCAATTGACTCAGCAACATCATAAACAGTGACGGGCTGATCAAACTGCCTGATAGAACCGTCGGGTAAGCTTATATTAATCATCATTTACCTTAAAACACAAAACGCGACCATAGGAAAAGTCGCGTCACAAAGACAATCTTTGTACCAATTAGCATGCTTCATTTTACCACTTTTATATTAAAAACTTAAGTTCCGCGCGTTAAATTCCGCTATTTCTCAAGCAAAACACACGGACTGTGGCGAATATGTATTTACTATTGGAGTGAAACTAATATGCTAAAATCCAGACTAATTAAAAACGCTGAACAATTTAGATACCCTGATTTTTTAACATTATTCAATATGAACAAATCAATTTCCACCCTTGTCCTAGTTGGCATCTCAGCTCTGATAGTGCTTTATATTCTAAATTCTTTTCATAAGGTTTTCAATCGTCAGTCTATTCACGAGCAAGCTTCCACAGCAACGGCCACAGACCAACCATCGGTAAATTCGGCAGCTACTGTACAAGGCATCATCAATTTAAATGAACAAATCACTGAATCTGCTGCGCTCGCAGCAAAAGAAAACTCAGAAAATGACACTAAACTCGACGAAGCCATGGCTACAACAAGCAATAGCGATACAGAAGAAAGTGAAACTGCTGACACACAGAGTACTGATAACTTAGCAACGGCATCAAGCTCCTCTGAACACATCGAAGAAGAAGTCATCGCCGACATAACCGGCACTCCGGGCGATATGCTACGCGACAAACCGCACTTGCAAAATGCCTTACCCCCTATTCCACAAGCGCCTCCAAGACCTCAGGGTTCACCGGTTATTACAACACCGAGCGAAGAATCTTTTTCTACTACCGGCACCAGTAATAGCTCATTTCCTGCTCCGATTACTAACACAAACCCTGTTGTGGACAATACTTCTACAAGCAGTGGAGGCTCTGCCTTTCCGGCACCCATCACCTCAGACTCACAGGGCTCAACAAACAGCTACCAAGGCCAAAGCAGCTTTCCTGCGCCACGCTAACTGACCTTCAGGGTTGTGCCCATGCTGGGCGAACCAAAAAAAAATGACCGAGAAAACTTAGCCCCTCGGTCATTTTTACTTATGATAGCTAAAATTTTAGTGCTTTAGCTTACTGGCAGCATCGTCGTTGCCGGTAGCTTTAGCAGCTAAAGCTTCGGCAGCCATTCTCTCGACTTCTTCCTCAGTCAGGGGAGTTGGCATATACTCAAGCGCCTCTTCAAGCACCTTGTCAATCCACTTAACAGGAACAATCTCAAGGCCATTCTTAACATTCTCAGGAATATCTTGAAGATCTTTGACGTTTTCCTCTGGAATGAGTACTTTCTGGATACCACCACGAAGGGCAGCAAGCAGCTTTTCCTTGAGGCCGCCAATCGCCAAAACCTCACCACGAAGAGTAACCTCACCGGTCATCGCGACATCCGCCCGTACCGGAATACCGGAAAGAGCAGAGACTAATGCGGTTGTAATAGCAATACCCGCTGAAGGTCCGTCTTTAGGTGTGGCTCCTTCTGGTACGTGGATATGAATGTCTTTCTTTTCAAAAAGACTATCAACCAAGCCCAAACGATGAGAACGGTATCTGACCACCGTGCGAGCAGCTTGCATAGACTCTTTCATCACATCGCCCAATGAGCCTGTGTGCTGAATCTGCCCCTTACCACCGATAGCAGCAACCTCGATAGTTAATAAATCACCACCCACCTCGGTCCATGCTAAGCCGGTCACTTGACCCACTTGGTTCTCAGCTTCTGCTAAACCAAAACTAAAGCGTCGAACACCTAGATAATCTGATAAATTATCAGAATTCACAATCACTGCTTTTTTAGCAGCGACGGCGGCAGCTTTTTTAGCAGCAGCTTTGCTTGCGGTCTTTTTAGCAGCGGTTTTAGTTGCTTTTTTGGCAGCAACTGATTTCGCTTCATCAGTAATGATTTGCTTCACCACCTTACGACAGATCTTACCGATTTCTCGTTCCAACGCTCGAACACCGGCCTCACGAGTGTAGTAACGAACAATATCGCGTACAGCAGACTCTTCGATCTCCAGCTCGGCTTCTTTAAGGCCATTATTTTCCATGGACTTAGGAATCAGGTGATTGGTCGCAATGGCGACTTTCTCATCTTCGGTATAGCCCGATAGACGAATCACTTCCATACGGTCCAACAAAGCCGGCGGGATATTTAATGTGTTGCTGGTTGCAACGAACATCACGTCCGACAGATCATAATCAACTTCGGCATAGTGATCTTGGAATGTATGGTTTTGCTCCGGGTCTAAAACCTCAAGCAATGCTGATGACGGATCACCACGGAAGTCCATGCCCATTTTATCGATTTCATCTAATAAAAATAACGGGTTACGCACTCCAACCTTGGTCATGTTTTGCAAAATCTTGCCGGGCATCGCACCGATATACGTGCGACGATGACCTCTAATCTCAGCCTCATCACGCACACCGCCGAGTGCCATACGCACATACTTGCGGTTGGTTGCTTTGGCAATTGACTGACCAAGCGAGGTTTTACCAACGCCCGGAGGACCGACCAAGCATAGGATAGGCGCCTTGATCTTGTCAACACGTTGCTGTACTGCCAAATACTCAAGGATTCGCTCTTTAACTCGCTCTAAACCATCATGATCCGCGTCAAGAACTTCCTGCGCATCAAGCAAGGAATTATTAACTCGGCTCTTTTTCTTCCAGGGTAAGGCTACTAGCGTTTCAATGTAGTTGCGAATTACGCCAGCCTCAGCAGACATAGGCGACATCAGACGCAACTTCTTGAGTTCTGCTTCGGCTTTTTTACGCGCTTCTGCAGGCATACGCGCTGCTTCAATTTTGCGCTCTAACTCCTCGAGATCGGCACCGTCCTCGCCCTCGCCCAATTCTTTTTGGATGGCTTTGACTTGCTCATTGAGATAATAATCGCGCTGGCTCTTCTCCATCTGTTTTTTGACGCGACCGCGAATACGGCGCTCAACTTGGAGAATCTCAATTTCATTTTCAATGTGATTAAGCAATAGCTCTAAGCGGGCATTAATATCCAACTCTTCCAAGGCCTCTTGCTTTTGTTCTTGCTTCATAGGCAAATGCGAAGCAATCATATCCGCCAAACGATGGATATTATCCATCGCGCTGATGGACCCAACGATCTCAGGCGCAAGTTTTTTGTTTAACTTAACATACTGCTCAAATTGTGCAGTGATGGTACGGCGCATTGCCTCTAAATCCGGACGCTCCTCATCTGACGGCACAACAGGCAATGCATCAACCATATAGCAATCGCCGGTGTCGTTAATTGATTCTAAATGAGCACGCTGAATACCCTCGACCAGCACTTTGACTGTGCCATCAGGTAGTTTTAATAGCTGCAGAATATTAGCGACCACACCCATCTCATAAATATCTTCGGGTGCCGGCTCATCTTTGTTAGCAGCTTTTTGAGCAACTAATACAATACGCTTATTGCTATTTTCAACAGCCTCTTCCAAAGCCGTAATTGAGCGAGGACGCCCAACGAATAGAGGAATGACCATGTGTGGGAAAATCACCACATCACGCAAAGGCAATAAAGGTAGTTGTACAGGCAACTCAGGTAATAAATTAATGTTTGACATGTTTTCCTGACCTATCAAAAGACTATTAACAACAATAATGGGGCTTAAACAAGAAAGTTCAAGCCCCATATTGTTATTGGCTGACAAATTTTAATAAATTTGTAAGATGGGATTAGCTAGGAAACTTTTGTAGTAGACTCGCTAATGTCGTCGTCATTTTGAACCGTAGAGCGTACACCCTCAATCAAAATCGGATCAGCAGTACCCTCAACAGCCTCTTTAGTTAGCATAACCTTGTTGACTTCTTTACGAGAAGGCAAGTCAAACATTACATCTAAAAGGCTATTTTCAACGATAGAACGTAAACCACGGGCACCTGTTTTGTGCTCTATCGCACGCTTAGCAATCGCAGATAAAGCATCGCTAGTCACCTCAAGCTCAACTCCCTCCATGGAGAAAAGATGCTGGTACTGCTTGATTAACGCATTTTTGGGCTGAGTAAGGATCTGCATAAGCGCATCCTCATCAAGCTCAAGCAGCGTAGCAATCACAGGCAAACGACCGACTAACTCAGGAATCAAACCGAACTTGATAATATCGCTCGGCTCAACCAGCTGGAATAACTCACCTGCAGACTGCTGCTCTTTAGAGTGAACAGAAGCGCCAAAGCCAATGCCGGACTCTGCTGTACGATTTTGAATCACCTTCTCGAGGCCATCAAACGCACCACCTACAATAAATAAGATATTACTCGTATCTACCTGGATAAAGTCCTGATTAGGATGCTTGCGTCCACCCTGTGGCGGCACTGACGCAATGGTTCCCTCAATCAGCTTAAGCAATGCTTGCTGTACACCCTCGCCCGATACATCACGCGTGATGGAAGGGTTTTCCGATTTACGGGTGATTTTATCGATCTCGTCAATGTAAACAATTGCCTGTTGCGCCTTATTGACATCATAATCGCAGTTCTGCAATAACTTGGTGATGATATTTTCAACGTCCTCACCGACATAGCCGGCTTCAGTTAAGGTCGTAGCATCAGCCATCACAAAAGGCACATCCAATAAACGCGAGATGGTTTGAGCGAGTAAGGTCTTACCTGATCCCGTAGGACCAATCAGTAAGATATTACTTTTTGATAACTCAACCTCGTCATCTGCTTTGCTTTGCTGATGTCGAATGCGTTTGTAGTGGTTATAAACGGCCACCGACAAGTGACGCTTAGGCTTATCTTGACCAATCACATATTGATCTAAATGCGCCTTGATTTCTTGTGGTGTAGGAAGCTCTTTTTGATACTCCTCTTTAAGCGTTTCGCGCAAGGAATCAGAGATCAGCTCACCGCTCATCTCAATACACTCATCACAAATATAAGAGTTATTAAGACCCTTGATAAGATGTCTAACCTCATCAGCGCCTTTTGCACAAAAGGAACATTTCACATGCTTATCCGAAGATGAGCCATTTCTATTCATCATACTATCTGCTTAAAAATAACCGAAATAACCGGCAACTACTACTCGCGCTTAGAAAGCACCTGATCAACAATACCAAACTCTTTGGCCTGCTCCGGATCCATATAGTGATCACGCTCGGTATGCTCCCGAATGACATCAATTGACTGACCGCTATGCTTAGCCAACAAAGCATTTAAGCGATCACGCAAGCTTAAAATCTCGCGCGCTTGAATATCAATATCAGTTGCTTGACCCTGAGCGCCACCTAATGGTTGGTGAATCATAATACGAGAGTTAGGTAAGCTATAGCGCTTACCCGGCGCCCCCGCATTTAATAAAAAGGCACCCATGCTGGCAGCTAATCCTGTACACATGGTGGATACATCAGGCTTCACAAACTGCATCGTATCATAAATCCCCAAACCCGCATAAACACCACCGCCCGGTGAGTTGATGTAAAGAGAGATATCTTTATTAGGGTTTTCGGACTCTAAGAAAAGTAGCTGTGCTACGACTAAGTTAGCCGTTTGATCATTAACCTGTCCGACCAAGAACACGACGCGCTCTTTTAATAGTCGTGAATAAATATCATAAGAGCGCTCGCCTCGACCTGACTGCTCAACCACCATAGGGATGTAGCCTAAGCCCGCTGGGCGGACCGACTCATCACCATGGATAGATGCATAAAAATCAGTAAATCGACGATTCATTAAGCTTGTCCCATTAACTCTTTAAAAGGCACCGTCTCTTCAGTTACTTTACCCTTAGACAAGATGAATTCGATCATATTGTCTTCGAGGACCAAAGCCTCAAGACCGGCACGTTGCTGTGCATCAGCTAAATAGTGAGCAACAACTTCTTCTGGTTTTTCGTAGTTCTGTGAAAACTCTTCGATGCGCGCACGAACTTGCTCTGGCGTAGCCTGAAGCTTTTCTTGCTCTACAATCTGAGCCACTAATAAGCCTAAACGCACACGACGCTCAGCTTCTGGCCTGAAGGCTTCTGTCGGAATTTGAGAGAAATCAAAATCCTGCATACCTTGCGAAGCGAACTCTTGGCGTAGACCATTAATACGCTCTTGAATTTCATTATTAACCAATGCAGTAGGAACATCAAAGTCAACGGCATTGACTAACACATCTAATACGGCGCCTTTAGTACGCTGCATGAGGCGGTTTTCACCTTCGCGTTTGATGTTAGAAAGGATTTCTTCACGTAATTTTTCTACATCGCCATCTTCTTGACCTAAAGACTTAGCAAAGTCTGCATCGACCTCCGGTAATACGGCAATGGCAACTTCTTTGACAGTGATGGTAAATTCGGCTGTCTTACCCGCAACCTCTTGGCCTTGATAGTCTTCAGGGAAATTAAGTTCAAAGGTTTTTTCTTCGCCAGCTTTGAGGCCTCTGGCAGCTTCTTCAAACTCGGGAAGCATCATGCCACGACCTAATACGAAGTTAAAGTCTTCAGCTTTGCCACCAGCGAATTCTTCACCATCAATTTTACCAACGAAATCCACCAATAAGCGATCGCCATCTTGCGCTTCACGACCTTCTTCAACTTGGTAATCAGCACGTTGTTCGCGCAAAATGGATAAGGTGTCTTCTAGTTGCTCATCACCAATCTCAGCCGTGTACTTTACAAATTCCAGATCAGCTAACTCAGGAATCTCAACAGTAGGAAACACTTCGAATTTAGCGGTAAATTCAAGCTTACCCTCTTCTTTTTCGCCTTCTTTGTCTGCAATCTCAGGCATACCGGCAACACGAAGGTCTGTTGTTTTGATAACCTTGTCAAACTCTTCGCCCACACGCCTATTAATCACATCATAGCGAATGCTAGGACCGTGCGAACGCTCAACAACTGCTAAAGGTGCTTTGCCCGGACGAAATCCATCAACCTTGACCTTGCGGGCTACCTTTTGTAGCTCCTTTTTAACTTCAGCCTCGACTTCATCAATTGATAAAACTAAATCTACCTGACGCTCCAGGCCCTCAAGAGTTTGAACTTCCATTGTATTTCAACCTTTTTCTAATGGTTTGATTAATATTTATAAAATAAGTTAACCCTGTATTCTACCTTGTAAAAGCAATATTGTTCTACAAATCAAGCACTCAAGGGCTAAAACATCTACTAGTTTAGTCCTAATAATCATTTTTCAATAGGCCGCAGTTAAAATCTGACGCCACCACCCACACCAACGCCAAAACCGCTACTGCTACTACCGCCAAGTCCAACTCCGCCGCCAAGGCCAACACCACCATGACTGCATGCACTGACATACAAAGCCGCTATTAATAATAAACACTTGAGTATCTTCATAGCATCACCTCTTATATCGTAAGTTGCTAGCTTTACTCTTCTACTAGATAGTTATCACTTTTTAACATGATAATGACTGCAACGCAGTAATATTCTGTGTAAAATACTTTTTGAAATACAGCCAGCATTGCAGCATCAGATTTGAGTGGCACTGCTGATGCCTATACAATCTATACTCACCATTAATTGTAGGAATACACTAGTACCTACCTGCCAGCTATTCTAAAGAGGAGTAATCATGAACGAAAATCAAGTCGACCCCACTGAAAACAACCCGACAAACCTAGAGGGTGACAAGGAAGTACCTAACACGCCCCCTAAAAAGACCATTTTTAGCAATGGTACCTTTGTTATTGGATTAATTGTTTTTGGCTTATTTATCGCATTAATTACATGGTCAGTCAGCTTCTTGTCAATGTTTTTCGGCGCCATTGGTGCACTTATCATGGTAGCTAAAGGCTGCCTTACCAACCAATCCGAACTCCGCTTTGCCAGCTTAGGGGATGCTTGCTGCCAACTGAGTGATGAAAACTTCGCCTACTTAGCATTGCGTGCAGTCATCGGCATGCTGACCGGTACCGCTTTATACCTCATTGCCTTCCAAAACGTAGCTGCTCCTTGGGCTGCTATTGCAGCGCTCAGCATGTTTGGTGGTTTAATTTTTGACCGCTTATTATTTGCTAAGAAAAGCGCCTAATACCTGATAATTAAGCTTAACTGCTAATTCATCGTTGCAGATTCTACTTTGTCAGCTTCACTGGCCCCAGGCTCAATAATAATGGGTACTGGGGCTTTTGTTTGCTCTTCCGGAACTAAGTCAATCATCGCTTCCAGCATCTGTATCCGGGCCATTTTTGTACCCTCAGCTTCCGCCCCCTTGCCCAGGTCAACAGGCACCCCATTAATTTCAATTTCGTCCAGCTTACCGCTAACCTTAAAGCGTTGTGTTAAGCCTTGCTCCATCGGACTGCGCAGTAGCCATTGAGATAAAAATGCTGCGACACCAACGGCAGGATTGACCAACACCCCGGTTAATACAGCTGCGCCACTCATATCCAAACGCGGCACCGCAACGACATCCAAATCAATGGCGTCTGTTCGTAAGTTACCCTGACCCTGAGCGACCAACGCAATGAGCGGACTATCCAATCTGAAGTCCGGTAACCATAAGCGCCCTTCTTTGAGTCCTAGATGGAAGCGCAAATAGCTATAATTCATTGAGTTTGTCCCTTGATTGATAAAAATCTTCTTCATCTCAGGCAACTTACTTAGCGCCTGTAGCGACAGCAAAGACAGAAGCTTGGTCGCCCCATTGCCTACATTATTGATATAACCATCATTCAAAATACCCAAGGCATTTATCTCTAAATCGTCTGGTTCAAAATTTAAGATATCATGAATCTGCACACTACCTTGGATATCACCCTGACCGGTCAACAGATCCTCCCCTCTCGCCAAAGTAGTTAATAATCCATTCATATCGATCGTATTAATATTAAAATTCAAGTCGGCAATGAGCTTGTCATTTTTGTTGCGCACATAGGCGGCACCATAGAGGTGGCCTCCCTCATCTTGAATCGCTAATTTATCCAATCGCCAGTTGATTAAGTCCTCAGCCTCACCCCGCGCCTCAACATGTTTAAAATGATAGTTATAAAAGCGCAGGTCCTTTACCTGTAGCCCTAATTGATTAATTTTCCAAGGTGTTTTAGCGATGCTGCTAATACGATTCTTATTGATAGACTCATTGTCATCAGCGTATAAGTCGTCACTTTTGTGATTAACACGCCAATGCAGGTGGTTGAAATCAGCATCGACATCATAAAAACCAATCTTATTGGCACTTTTAGTCAATACCAGGCGGCCATTAACCGTTGGACCGGAGAGCGTAAGAGGTATCGTCTTAAAGCTTTCTAACTGGCTTTTAGCGCGTACATCAGGCAGTTCAAAACCGCCTAACAGTATCTTCTCGGCATGCAAATCAAAGCTATTGACCAACTGATGACCACTTTCTCCCTCACCAAAACCAAAACTATCTATCCAATGAGTCAATGACTCTATGTCCAGCTCATTGATTGAACCATGAAAAAACAGCCCTCGCTCCGGCAGAAGTGGCTTCTCATTGAAAGCAATCGCACCCCGTTTAAAAAGCAACTCCTGATTTTCACCGGTACTGAACTCCGCATTAAACTGCGCAGAGCCCTTACCATAGTTGACCAGTAGCTGATCGTCATAGGCCCCCGTTCGCTGCCTTTGTCTTTGCCATTGCACGGATAATGGCACATTTTCTTTGGCCGTTTTTGTGTAGAGCGTAGGATAATCAATCGCTAGGCCCTGCAAGTTGCTTTTCAGTTGAGCGTCAAAGGCATTGTTCTCTAAAAACTTAATCTCTAAGTGATAAGGTGTCTGCCCTTTGATTTGCTGTAAACCTTTTAAGGCATAATAATCGTGAATACCCTCGCCACTGAATTGCCCCGTCATATGCAGGCTGTGCCCAGGACGACCAATATCACCACTCACCTCGACCGGTCCACCGACCAATTGGGCATCCAACTGATTAATCGTCAGATACTTCTCATTAAAACTGAGCGAACCACTCACCGCACTTGCCAAGGGAAAACTTGGATTAAGTTTGAATTCAGCGTCGTGCGTATAGAGATTGCCGCTAATGGTCGAAGAATCCATATCATCAAGCGGTATACCGATAGTTAAGCTCGCACGCAAATCACCTTTAGCCTCACTCTCATCAAGTGCATGGCTTAATAAGGCACTCAGAGGGGTCTCTTTCATCAAGTGTAAAAACTTCTCGGCAGCAGTTTCTGCATTGGCATCGATCGTCAGCACTGACTCTTTTTCAAGCGAACTGATCGTAGCCTGAAGGTTATCATAGTGAATACTTTTTTCACCCGCTGAGTCAGTCATCCAACCACGATTAGCATCAATCAAAATATCATCATTAACAAATTGGAAAATGCCCTGCTCCATCTCCAACACAGGCCACTTATCGTTTTCTGCCTGATGGTGAAAGTCCAGACTAAAATTTTTAAAATCAGCCACTATTTTATTAACGCCTGACTCCGGATGTTGCCCATAGGGATAATGATCTGCTAGGCCATCCACTAAAAAACGACCATTGTGCAAGGTCCCATTGATAAAAGCGCCATCCAACCAATCTAAGGCTCGGGCATCAATTAGCTTAGGTAAAAAGCGTGGTAGATAGGAGGCCACCAAATGATGAATCTCCCCCTCCAGTTGAATATGACCGCTCTCAGTCGTTGGAACCGCATGCCATTTACCATGTGCATTTAATTTGATATTAGGATCATTAACCGCTAATTTCCGTACTGAAAGCACAGGCAAATTAGCATCATCCAACTCATAACTACCCTGGAGCTCAACATGTGCTAAGGCAAAGTCATGGCGAAAGTTAAGCGGTT
Source organism: Oligella ureolytica DSM 18253 (assembly GCF_000373745.1). Lineage (GTDB taxonomy): Bacteria > Pseudomonadota > Gammaproteobacteria > Burkholderiales > Burkholderiaceae_B > Oligella > Oligella ureolytica. Next base: position 36,749 of record NZ_KB892285.1, read on the forward strand.
CATATAACCACCCGTCATTAATTTCGACGGTAAATTGAAGTGGACTATGCTGATGACCATAGTCAAAAAGAGTCGCCAACACATCGGCAACCTCACCCTCTGCACTAAGGCTTATACGTTTAGCCACAGCATGAGGCATAGAAAAATCACCCAACAGTAAGTCTGCCTTAAACGCTTGCCAATGCCCATCATCAAGTTGAGCAAAAAAATCAAACGCCTCAACGACCACTTTATCGATAGCCAATTTGTCGAGCGCATCAGCAAAAAGCTGTCTAGGCTCTATAAAACGACTGCTCACCTTTAAATAACCCGAAGGCTTAGACCCACCCCGCTCATCCTGGTGGGTGTAATCAATCAAATTATCAATCACAATATCGTTGGCAGAAAGAGTCTCTGAGCGCAGCAACACATCGCTTTTGATTTGACCTCCAGAGATTGTCGTCGTCGCTTTTTTAACGTTCAGCGTAAAATCATAAATTACCCCTCGCCGCTCTTGAGCCTGCTGCTCACTCTCACTTAAAAAAGCACCTGTCGGTAGATTAGACGCATCCCTGATGCTTAACAGCGCATCCTCAACAGATAGGCGACGCAGCAAAGAGAAAAGCTTATCCTCTCGCAGCAAATCAATCTGTTCGCCAAAATCTTGAGTGAAATAATTACTCAAGGCGGCAATAAAACTGACATCATTGAGTTCATGCCCTTTGGCATCAGGAAACTCATTAAAGGAAACATCAACCAGTGGTAATCGGTGTTGCCCGACCCAGACATCCCCCTCAGGATCGATCAGTACAGGCAATTGCGCATGAGCAAGCTCAACACCGATTAAACCATCCTTCCAAAACGTATGACTAGGCTGTAAAGAAAGACGTAAGTCCTTAATAGAAGCACGTGGTAGTCGCTTAGCAGGCGTGGGTAACTCTGACTCTTGGAAAGAAATGTCTTTGACAATCAATTGGGGATTAAAACCACGCCATCTAAGCTCAAGGCCGCCGAACTCGACCGGCATCCCGGTATGCTTTTGTACCACTTCCTGTATGGGCTCACGCCATTGATCCAATCGGGGACTAACATAAAATACCAATAACAAACTAAGCGTCACAAAAACAGCCAGCATCACCAACACGAGATAACTAACAATACGCAATAATTTAAAGGAAATTTTGCTCAAGCTCGGCACAAGGACTTCCACGATGATTTAAATGACAGCAATAATCATACTGCAATTTTATATAAAGGATAATAGTATATGCTAAAGACACTATTAACTTAAGGCATGTAAACATGGCAGCAACGCAAGATACCCTCTCCAACGCGCCCAACGCATTTATACAGGAAGCCGCTAATTGGTCTCTATACCTAGCCAATCGCTTATCGGCAGAAAGCGATTTTGAGGATCGTTTAGCCATGGATATTCAGTCGCCCCTACTCCCAAGTAGGATTGACACTTTCTTTGATACAGAAATTACCAACTTACTGCCACCCTCAAGCGATGACCATCAATCCCGACTTCATCTTTTAAGGCATGGTGATTTGCGCGACATCTTGGAGCAACCGGCATTAGAGCCTATCCTGTCGATTGATCACTGCAAAGCGACGCTCAGACAGTTGAGGAAAAGAGTTTTTTGCACCTTGGCAGTGCGTGACATTTGCCAACTGGCAACTCTTGAAGAAGTCCTCACTGCAATGAGTTATTTTGCCGACATCGCAATTAGACATGCCTACCGAGCAGCCATGCTTCAATTGATCAAGCGCCACGGATTACCTATCGATCCCAAAACAAAGCTGCCAATAGAAATGATCATTTTAGGGATGGGTAAATTAGGCGGCCAAGAGCTTAATGTCTCCTCGGATATTGATTTGATTATGCTTTATCCGCAGGAAGGACAAACCGACGGTCAACGCGCTATTAGTCATAGTGAGTTTTTTACTAAACTGACGCAGCGTACCGCTAATATTTTGTCGGACCAAACCGCTGACGGCTATGTTTTTAGAACTGACCTGAGGCTACGCCCTGATGGTGGCGGCAGTGCACTTGCTTGGAGCTTAGAGAGTCTTAATGATTATCTACTTAAGCAGGGTCGTGAATGGGAGCGTTATGCTTGGCTAAAAGCACGTCCTATTTCGCTAAAGGCGTTTAAAAACAGCCAAGACCAGCATTTTAATCGCCAATTATTGAGTATTCAATCACCCTTTGTCTATAGAAAATACATTGACTTTGACAGCCTGGCTGCTTTGCGTACCTTACGTGAACAAATCCGCGAGGATTGGAATCAGCGCGCTCAAAGTCGTTCACTCTTGGATAGTCAGCGCAATATCAAATTAGGTGAAGGCGGCATCAGAGAAATAGAATTTATCGTGCAGCTTGCGCAATTAGTTCGCGGTGGACAAATGCCCTCACTACGTCAGGCCAATTTTTTCAAAGCGCTGGAAGCCGAAGTCCAAACCGGCATAATTGACGAAGAACAAAAACAACTTCTTGAGGAGGCTTACCGCTTTCTAAGAAGATTAGAGCATTTGCTGCAGTATAGAAATGATCAACAAACCCATTTATTACCAGACAACGAAGAATGTCTAGCGCATTTAGCACAGCTTTTTAATTTAAACTTAACAAAGTTTGAGTTGGCGCTTAATAAGCACCGACAGGCAGTCAGTACGACGTTCAAAGAAGCCTTTAGGCTTGCCGGTGTCGAAACGGAAGCAACGCCAAACACAGCCCCCCTGCTTGACACTACTAACAGCTCAAAAACAAGCGAAGCACAAGAAACGTCAGTACATCTTGTCACGACCAACGACAACCTTGGACAGACCGACCTTGTTTCTACCATCGCAGATAATTCGCTTAACAAGGCCTTAGAACCCATATTACAAAGGCTCCAGCAAAGCTATAAAATCAAAAGCCTAAATCAACAGGCCAAGAAACGACTAGACTCTATCATCCCTCAGATGATCCAAGCGGTCGCTAACACGCAACAACCGATCAATACTTTTTCCCGACTCATTGACTTAATCGACAACGTAGCCCAACGCAGTTCCTACATGGCGCTGCTAAACGAATATCCGGAAGTATTGAGCAGAATAGCCAGGATGCTGGACACGAGTCCGTGGGTCGCAAACTACATCACGACAAACCCGATTGTTTTAGACAAGCTGATTGATTGGCGCGAACTGCTGGAACCCATCAACCTTGATGACATCATTAATCAACTACAACACAACCTAGATGCCAGCTTACTGGAAGACGGTAGCCCCGATATGGAGCTACAAATGAATCTGATGCGTGACTTAAAAAAACAGGTCACCTTCCAGTTATTAGCTCAGGACATCGAAGGTGTGATTACCGTCGAGCATCTGGCAGATGTACTATCTTTACTTGCTGATAAATTGCTCGAAGAAAGTATACGGCGAGTATGGCCCTTAGTTTGCCAGCGCTACGATCAAAGCAGTCTACCTAATCAGCCTAAATTTGCGATTATTTCCTATGGTCGTTTGGGCGGCAAGGAACTAGGCTATGTGTCAGACTTAGACCTTGTTTTTTTATTTGATGATGCATCAGCTGAAGGGTCAGAAATATACACTCGCTTCGCTCGTCGCTTAACTAACTGGTTAAGCACCATGACGTCTTCCGGTCGCTTGTACGACATTGATACTCGCTTACGTCCTGACGGCAATGCCGGGCTCTTAGCCGTGAGCATTGAAGGCTTTGAAAACTATCAGCTAAACTCTGCTTGGCAGTGGGAGCACCAAGCACTGACTAGGGCACGATTCAGTGCCGGCGACCAAAACATAGGTCAGCGTTTTGAAAACCTTAGAGAATCCATCTTGATACGTAAACGCAACTTAGATACACTAAAGCAGGGTATCATAGCCATGCGCCAGCGTATGCATGAGGGACATCCCAATCACAGCGCCCTCTTTGACTTAAAGCACGATACCGGCGGGATGGTTGACATTGAATTTATTACGCAATATATTGTCTTAGCTTATAGTCACCAATATCCCGAGCTAATTAAAAACCTAGGTAATATCGCCCTCTTAAAAATGGCCGGTCAATATGACCTATTACCACAAGATCTCGCCTATACAGTGGCCGACACATATCGAATATATAGAGCTAAGCAGCATAGTCTGCGTTTACAGGGTGACGATCGCGCACGCACCAAACCACACTTAATGAAAATAGAGCGTCAAGCAGTCATTCTCCTATGGAATACTGTCTTTCCTGATGCCAAAAAAGTTTTACCGGAGTTAACTTCTAATGACTAAAGCTAATCGCCCTCAGTTAAACGATAAAATTATTGCTAAACCCGAGTTGCCGGCTAACCCACAAGTTAGCGAGATAGATCGTCAGATACTCACCCTGCCCAAAGGTCGCAACAAGGTTTTATTGCACTCGTGCTGCGCCCCGTGCTCAGGCGAGGTCATGGAAGCCATGTTAGCCTCAGGCATTGATTACAGCATTTATTTTTACAACCCTAATATTCACCCAAAACGCGAATATGAGATTCGCAAAGAGGAAAACATTCGCTTTGCACAGGCACACGGCATTGATTTTATTGATGCTGATTACGATGTGGATAATTGGTTTGAACGTGTCAAAGGCATGGAGTGGGAGCCGGAGCGCGGCATACGTTGCACTGAGTGTTTTGATATGCGTTTTGAACGCACTGCACTCTATGCTGCTGAAAACGGTTTTGACACCATTACCAGCTCCTTAGGTATTTCTCGCTGGAAGAATATGGCTCAAATAAATGACTGCGGTCAACGTGCGGCTGCACGCTATCCCGAATTAGTTTACTGGACTTACAACTGGCGCAAAGGTGGCGGCTCTGCTCGTATGATTGAAATCAGCAAACGCGAAGAGTTTTATCAGCAAGAGTATTGTGGCTGTATTTACTCCCTAAGAGATACTAACCACCATCGACGCCAAAACGGCAGAGAGAAAATTGAGATCGGCGTCAAATTCTACACTCACGACGATCTCAAAAAAGAAGAAAATCTTTAGTTAGCAGGCGTAGCGGCAGCGCTGGCGTTAGTATTTGCAGTATTGGCGGTATTGCCAGTATTTGCCGCCTCTGCTGTCGCTTGGCCAGCTGCGCCCGGCGCAGCTGACTTAGCATCAGCGTTGGTAGTAGCTTCAGTCGCTGACTTTTCAACTACTTTGTCTGCCGCACTAATATCAGGCGTCGTAATAAAGCCCAGACGTCTCACCCCCGTACTTCTCGCCGCCGCCATGACCTGAGCAATTTGCTCATAAAGCGCCTCACCATCAGCACGGATACGTAAGTTGATTGGCTTATCTTCTTGAACGGCAACTAATTCGCGCATTTTTTCGCGCATGGAGTCCATCGTCACTTCCTCATTGTTCCAGTACATCTCACCGGTCGCTTTAATCGCTAGGTCGATGCTTTCCGGATCCTGTTCCGCAGGCTGACTGGTGACACGAGGAACATCAATCTTGATTGAATGCGTCATTAATGGTGTGGTAATCATAAAGATAATTAATAACACCAATATCACATCAATAAGCGGAATCATATTAATTTCTGAAATCGTACCCGTTGTACCCGTTTGGTGACGATCAGAGCTAAAACTTCCGAAAGACGACATGACTTACTCTTCCTTTTCAGATTGAGGATATGGATTAACACCACCGGCTAATTTCACTGATTCACCAAGTGACGTATTTTTCTCGCCGTTTTTAGGGAGAATTAAGGTAGCATCAGCGGCTTGAATAGACGTACCGGTTGAGACAAAGGCAAATAGCTCATGCGCAAAGCCGTCAATTTTAGACAGCATCACGCGATTTCTACGGACAAAAGCATTTAAAGCTAAGATCGCCGGAATAGCAACCGCAAGACCCAAACCTGTCATGATTAACGCCTCACCCACCGGTCCCGCTACCTCGCTGATATTAACACCGTCAGACATCCCAATATTAATTAGCGCATGATAAACACCCCAAACTGTGCCGAACAAACCGACAAAGGGAGACGTCGCACCAATTGAAGACATAATAGTCAGACCATTTTCCATACGAGCCGTTTCTTCATCAATGACACGACGCATATTTCTAATCGTAAAGTCAGCACCGGTACCCACATCAGACAGGCGTGAGGAACCATACTGCTGGTGATAATTGCTCGCCTTAATCGCGTGATAAGCCAAACGACCAAAGGGATTGTTATAGCCATTGGTTTTTAAGTCTTCGGAGACTTCTTCAAGGGACCTCGCATTCCAAAAGCGCTTTAAGAATCGCTTACTGCGCATGCTTTGAATTTTATTGGAGATACCTTTGACAAAAATTAGGTACCAAGTAATCAGCGACATAACACATAAAATCACAAAGAGTGATTTACCAACCATATCACTTTGTTCAATAAAGCTTAACATACCGGGTTGAGACGCGAGTTGCTCAGCAACTTGTGTCGTCGCCTCGCCTGCTGCTTGAGCTACCGCATCAGCCATAGAACCTACTTGTTCACCGGCTTGATTCACTGCCTGTGTGGCACCACTAACAGCAGACTCATGAGCACTAGTTGATGTGGCTGCCGACGTAGCTGCTTCAGTGGAAGTAGTCGTTGGCGCTGCAGCTTCAGCAGCTACCGACGCTATTGACTCAGTAGGCTCAGCTGACAATTGGTTTAAGATAGTTTTGAGTGGGTTCATGTTATGCACTTACAAAATAATGAATAAAATACAAAAATAAATTCTTATCTAACTTGAATATTGATACTAAAATCGCCGCGCGCTTTACGAGCAACACCATTAACTCTATGCGGATTAAAGGATAATTGCTGACGAAGCTGACGCATCAAATCACGATTTAAACGCGGGTTACCGCCCGAGAGAATATTGACATCTGTTAATTTACCTCTTTCATCGACAGTAACACGTACACGAAGACTAACTGTATCGCCCGAACGGAAACCATGACTTCTGTCTACGACAAGATTCGGACGACGACGGAAGTTTAAAGCCGACACATTGACTGTCTCACCGGCTTTAGGTGCAGCCGCGGGTACATTAGGCTGACCAGTCGGTGTGCCAAAGTCCTTGTTATTACTCAAAGAACGTAACTGTGGCTGTGGTTCAGCAACCGGCTTCGGCTGAGGTTTTGGCTGCGGCTTCGGTTTAGGTTTCGGCGCTGGCTTTGGTTCGGGCTCTGGTTCTGGTTCTGGCTCAGGCTCAGGTTCTGGCTCGGGTTCAGGCTCCGGCTCTGGCTCTGGCTCTGGCTCTGGCTCGGGCTCTGGTTCTGGCTCTGGTTCAGGCTCGGGTTCAGGTTCAGGCTCCGCTGCTTCTTCAGGGGCCTCTTCTACTTCAGGGGTTGCAGAAGGATCATCCAGTTGCTCTCCTAAAGGCACAGGTCCATCATCAACAAATGCCACCTCAACAACATCTAAACCGGCATCGATAGGCTCAAGAATATTTTGCGCATGACTGTAGTGAATCAACATGACAGAACCGCCAAACAAAGCGCCAACACAAACTGCACTCAATAGGCGGACCGACCAAGTTGATTCAGGGTATTTATAGTTTGATTCTTGCTGCACTTTTTATTTCACTCAAGTTGTCTAAAACAACTTTTACTTTTACTGACAATAATCTTAAAAGCAAATGATAACAATTATCATTACTTCTGTCCAGTAAAAGAATCTTAATTAAATTATAATTGCATGAACGCAAACACCCAACTCGGAACATCCGAGCCGGGTGCCATAAATAAGTAAATTAAGGAATTATTAGATTAAACGTAAAAGCGCAAAAGCGTAAAAGATACGAAAAACTTAATAATCAGTCCACCTACTACTTAGATACTGGGTTAACTTCTTTAGCTTGAGGACCTTTAGGACCATCAGCAACAACAAAAGTTACTTCCTGATTTTCTTCTAATGTACGGTAGCCATCTGACTCGATATCAGTGTGGTGTACAAATAGATCCTGACCGCCTGAAGAAGGCTTGATGAAACCAAATCCCTTTTGATTGTTAAACCACTTAACAACGCCGTTTTCTTTTGACATGTAAAAACTCTCGTAAAACTAAATAACAAAATGAATTCTAATTTACTTAAATTACGATAATATGACTAAAGACAAAAGATTTGGCACTATTAAAACTATCGATGTCAAAGTAATTCAGAAATCAATATCAGTGTACATGAATTAGCAATAATTTAAATACAAGAAAACCCTTAATCCTTAAAATTAAAGGTTTTCCTGATAAAAACGTATCTTTTTGATCAATAAAGAGCACTTAAGTTATTCAAAACTAAGCTCATTATCCTTTGCATCAACCAAAATCACGTCATTTTCTCCATACTTACCCTCAAGAATAAGTTTAGATAGTGGGTTTTCAACCTTTTGCTGAATTGCACGTTTTAACGGTCTCGCACCAAATACCGGATCAAAACCGGCTTGCGCCAACACCGCTAAAGCAGCATCAGTAATTTTCAGCTCCATCTCCATTGACTGAACTCGTTCAACAAGTCGGGCAATTTGAATTTTTGCAATTGCCTCAATGTTCTTTTGATCAAGCGCATGGAAAACGACGACCTCATCAATACGGTTTAAGAATTCCGGTCGGAAAGACTGCTTAACCTCCTCCCAAACCACTGCCTTAACCGCATCGTAGGGCTGATCCTGCATTTGTTGAATATGCTCAGAGCCAAGGTTAGATGTCATAATAATCACCGTATTTCTGAAGCTGACGGTACGTCCCTGACCATCAGTCAGACGACCATCATCCAACACCTGCAACAGCACGTTAAACACATCAGGATGCGCTTTTTCAACCTCATCAAGAAGAATGACACTATAAGGCTTACGACGTACCGCCTCAGTTAAATAGCCACCCTCTTCGTAACCCACATAGCCCGGAGGCGCACCAATTAAACGAGCAACCGAATGCTTCTCCATAAACTCGCTCATATCGATACGAATCAGATGATCATCAGAGTCAAACAAGAAGTTGGCTAAGCTCTTAGCCAGTTCGGTTTTACCCACACCGGTAGGTCCCAAGAAAAGAAATGATCCATAGGGACGATTCGGATCGGACAAACCGGAACGAGAACGGCGAATCGCATTAGCAATCAGACTGACCGCTTCATCTTGACCCACAACTCGTTGACGCAGCATATCCTCCATGTTGAGAAGCTTCGCTCGCTCACCTTGCATCATTTTCGCCACAGGGATACCGGTAGCGCGTGAAACGACTTCAGCAATCTCTTCAGAACCGACTTCCGTGCGTAATAAGCGCGGCTTTTCCTCGGACTCAACACTCTCCGCTTCTTTTAAACGGCGCTCTAAATCCGGTAATAGGCTATATTGAATCTCAGCGAGTTTTTCAAACTCACCATTACGCTGATACTCTGCCATTTCTGCACGCGCGTTCTCAATTTCCTCTTTAATGGATTGAGTGCCCTGAACAGCGGCTTTTTCAGCTTTCCAAAGCTCTTCGTAGTCATTGTATTCGCGCTGCAGCTGCTCTAACTCTTCTTCAATATGCTTGAGGTGTCGTTTTGACGCATCATCTTCTTCTTTGCGAACCGCTTCACGCTCAATTTTTAATTGAATAATACGGCGATCAAGCTTATCCATGACCTCCGGCTTTGAATCGATCTCCATACGAATACGCGCCGCCGCTTCATCGATTAAGTCGATGGCTTTATCGGGTAGGAAGCGATCAGTAATATAGCGATGGGACAATTCAGCCGCTGCAACAATCGCAGGATCAGTAATCATCACACCATGGTGAACCTCATAACGCTCTTTTAAGCCGCGTAAAATGGCAATGGTAGACTCAACATCCGGCTCACCTACCAATACCTTTTGGAAACGACGCTCCAAGGCCGCATCTTTTTCAATATACTGGCGGTACTCATCCAAGGTCGTCGCGCCGACACAATGCAACTCGCCACGTGCCAATGCCGGTTTAAGCATATTGCCCGCATCCATTGCGCCTTCAGCCTTGCCGGCTCCCACCATGGTATGCAGTTCATCTATAAAGACAATATTTTGACCATCATCTTGAGATAACTCTTTGAGGACAGCTTTTAGACGCTCCTCAAACTCACCACGAAACTTCGCGCCGGCCAGTAAAGCGGCTAAGTCAAGTGACAATACACGCTTACCCCGTAACGACTCAGGCACCTCATTATTAATAATACGCTGTGCTAAGCCCTCAACAATGGCGGTCTTACCTACACCCGGCTCACCGATTAAGACGGGGTTGTTTTTAGTGCGACGCTGCAAAATTTGGATCACGCGTCGAATTTCATCATCACGACCAATGACCGGATCTAACTTGCCCAGACGTGCACGCTCAGTTAAGTCTAAGGTATATTTTTTCAGTGCTTCTCGGTTAGACTCAGCCTCAGGGTCAGTGATATTATCACCACCACGCACATCATCAATGGCTTTTTCAAGTGCCGCTTTATTCATACCGGCAGCTTTTAGAGCTCGACCAGCCGGTCCATTATCGTCTGCCAAAGCCAACAAAAAAAGCTCGCTCGCCACAAACTCATCACCGCGATCAAGTGCTTCTTTGTCCGTACGATTAAGCAAATTATTAAGCTCTCGACTGATCTGCAGATTGGTATTACCTGTCACTTGAGGTAGCTGGCTTATTTCACTGTCTAACATACTTCGTAGACGGTTAACCTGCACCCCGGCACGAGCTAATAAACTGCCTGCTCCGCTATCCGGATCTGAAATCAAGGCCATTAATACATGAACGGCCTCAATATACGCATTGTCATGATGCACAGCCAAGCTTTGGGCATCAGCCAGCGCCTGCTGAAACTTAGTTGTTAATTTATCGAATCTCATCGTTGATATACATCCTAAAAATTTAATTTTGGGAGTAACCATACTATTGCTGAGTCTATAAACTAGCTGCTCTGTACTCCCTGCTATGATAGAAATATAGGGTAAGTTTCCAAAATTTCAAGTACCCTTACTGAGAAATTAAACTACGTTTGTTACACTCAAGGCAGTTTAAGAACTAAGAATATTTCGATCTTCGGTTTATGTACAAATACCTTCCTCCTCCCTATTATGTCGTTTTAGATACCTGCGTTTTAATTTCCAACACGGTCAGAAAGCTATTAATCCGTATGGCACAACACCAATGCATTGCACCGGTTTGGGGTGATTATATTGGCGAAGAGTGGCGACGCAATATTCCCAAAATATGGGATGTCAGTGATGAGTTTGCCGAACGCGAATGGGAATTTATGCAAAGGCAATTCCCTGATGCCAATATGGGGCTTGTCCATGAATTCGAAAAGAATCTGCGTCATAGTGACAAAAAAGATTTCCACGTTATCGCCTGTGCGCTCAGCATGCAACAAAAAGCGCCGGATCACAATATTTCTATTATTACATGGAATTTAAAGGATTTTGCCAGACGTGAGATTCGGGAGTTAAGTTTATATTTATATAGCCCGGATCAACTGCTCTCTTTGCTATGGGCTACGCACAAAAAACTGATGATTGATTTATTTGATTTTTTTGCGATTGATGCGATGGAGGTCGGCAGGCCTGCATTAACCGTCCCTGAGTTTCTTAAGCGTGAGCGTCTCTTTGCCCTCAAAAAACTCTATGATGCAGAACTTGAAGAGCAAGCATTGTTAAGTTAATGCTTGCTGATTAACTTAAGCGGTTTATAAGTCAACGGGACAATAGTCGGGGTATCTGGCATCCGGATCCATCAGCTCAGGTCCTACCGTTCGAATATCTTCTAAGCTGACTTGCTTATCTTTATTATCAACCCAGCGACTAAGACAACCGCAATGCATCCAAGCGATACGATCACCCATGGCTAAAGCCTCTGACTGATGGTGCGTCACTAAAATGGCCGACAATTGATTGAGCTTTAAAATCTCATGCACTTCCATGGCCAAACGCTCACGAGTATCCACATCTAAATTAGAAAAAGCTTCATCTAAAAGCAATAGTCTTGGTTGAGGCGCAATGGCACGGGCCAAAGCCACGCGTTGCTGCTGTCCACCGGATAATTCATGAGGATAACGCTTAATAAATTGAGTTAAACCAACCAACTCCAACATCTCTTCGACACGCGCTGTCGCCGCTTTTTTGTCCCATTTGTGTAGACCAAAACGAATATTATTTTCCACACTAAGATGAGGAAATAAGGCATAGTCCTGAAACATCATACCGATATGACGATGTTCAGCTGCCAGCATACGACCGGGTACTGAGAGAACCTTATTATCCAATAGAATACGACCTGCAGTAATCGGTTCGAAACCGGCAATGGCTCGAAGCACGGTAGTTTTGCCGCAACCTGAGGGACCTAAGAAGCAAACGATTTCGCCGGCCTCTAGCTCCATGCTGAAATCATGGACAACACGATTAGGCGTATTTCCATTACCATAAACAACATCGATATTTTCTAAGGTCAATAAACTCATAATTAATACTTTATCTTATCCTGGCTACGCGCCAAGAAAACCACCGGAATGAGACCCACAGCGATAATTAATAAGGCAGCGATAACACCCTCTTCATAAGTGCCCCGGGCCGCTTCAGCATAAAGCCAAGTAGCCAGTGTCTCAAAATTCATCGGACGCAACAATAGCGTAATCGATAACTCCTTCATTGTATCCACAAACACCAATAAAGCGCCGGTTCCAATGGCCGGTTTTAAAAGTGGCAAATGAACTCGGAAAAAAGTTTGTCCATAACTTTGACCTAAACTACGCGATGCCGTATCTAATTGCTGAGGAATTCGCTCATAACCGGCTTCTAACGATCCAATGGTCATCGCCAGGAATCGCACCATATAAGCAATCACTAAACCGGCAATACCACCCATAATATAGAGTTGTGGAGGCAAACCAAAGAGCGAAGTCATCAAAGTAGCAATCGCTGAATCAGCCCAAGCATAAGGGGTAAGTAAGCCAATCGCTAAAACCGTGCCGGGAATTGCATAACCCAAACTACCAACACGACCATATAGTTTCTTAAACTTAAATCGCGGATCACGCATCACCCAGACAATCAGCAATCCAACAGCTACCGTAATAACAGTCGCAACAATAGACACATAAACTGTGTTCCACGCACTTTTCCATAGATTAGAAGAGATTTCTTGACCTTGCGCTAAGCGCTTATACGCTTCCCAACTGATATAACAGACCGGAGCAATAAAACCTAACACAATCGGTACCCAGCAGTACAGCATCGCAGCAATGCCCTTCCACCCCTTAAGCTGACGTGGCTTTACCGTACTCATACGCTGAGTATTACTAAAACGTTGGCGGCGACGGGCGTGTCGTTCGATAAAAATTAACAACACCACCACACCCATCATAATACAGGCAATCTGTGCTGCCCCACCTAAATTAGAACGTGCCACCCATGTATTAAAAATCGATGTTGTCAGTGTCTGAATGCCTAAAAACTCGGAAGCGCCAATATCATTAAGTGTTTCTAATAAGGCCAAAACCACACCGATAACAATGGCCGGACGAGCTAATGGCAGAATCAGTCTAAAAAACACTTGACGCGGTGTACAGCCGAGAATACGTGCAGCCTCAATCAAATTCATCGGTTGATTAATAAACATCGCGCGCGTCGTAAAATAGACATAGGGGTATAGTGACATACTCATCACTAAAATCGCGCCCCACATTGAACGCGCATCGGGTAGACGAAATTCACGGGGTGAGGTGTACCCCAACAACTCCCGAATAAACCCTTGAATGGGCCCCAAAGGATGCAGTAAGTCCACGTAAGCAAAGGCCATAATATATGCCGGCAAACTAAGCGGCAGCAATAGAGCCCAGACTAAGACTTTACGTGTCGGAAAATAAAAAGCAGTGACCAGCCACGAGGTTGTGGTACCGACAATGGACACCACAACAGCCACACCTAATAACAATATAAGGGTATTTTTTGTGGCCGCGGGCAATACATAACGCATCAAATTAGACCAGTGGTCAACACCGGAACTCATCGAATGCACTGCTAAAGCAGCAATAGGCAGAAAAACAATGAAAACAAAAATAAGCGCAAGGCTAGAGCCTACGCTCCAACCTTGCACCTTTTGTAGCTTGGCTTGATGACTAAACATGTGTGCTACTAAAACTCTCCAAGCTAACTAGTCTAAAAATCATTATTGATCATAACCCACTTTATCAACTAATTCACTCGCTTCCTGGCGGTGCTTAGCGATTTCAAGAATATGCAGATCATCGATCACTAAATCACCAAAACTGGCAACAACGGGATCGAGCTCAACGCCGGCACGAACCGGGTACTCATAATTGCTCTTAGCATACATAGATTGACCCTTTTCAGAAATCAGGAAATCGAGTAATTTAAGTGCATTTTCAGGATTAGGGGCATTTTTTGCGATGGCTGCACCGGTGATATTAGCGTGAGTACCCTTAGATTTAGAATTTTCAAAGGTTGGGCGAATCACATTAATCGCTTCTCCCCATTGATACTGATCGGTGCCCGGCTCTGCGTTTTTCATACGACCTACATAATAAGCATTACCAATCGCCACATCACAAATACCGGCTAAAATATCACGAGCTCCTTCACGATCGCCGCCCGCCGCTTTGCGTGCAAGATTATTTTTAAGCCCCTTTAGCCATTCTTCTGCGGCTTCCACGCCATCATGGGCAATTTTAGCAGCGATTAAACTCGTATTATAAGGATGCTGACCGGAACGAGAACAAAGCTTACCCTTGTACTTAGGATCGGCTAAATCCTCATAAGTCATTTCTGTCAGATCTAAGTCTTTGGATACATACACGATACGATCACGTAAAGACAAGGCATACCAATGCTTATTCGGGTCTTTAAAGGCAGCAGGTACATGCTCTTCTAATTCTGGCGATACAATTTCTTGAGTTAAACCGGCATCTACCACATCCAATAGACGACCAATATCTACTGTCATCAGTACATCAGCTGGAGAGTTAGCCCCTTCAGAACTGACACGCTCAGTTAAACCATCTTTGACAAACACCGTATTGGCTTTGATACCGGTGTCCTTAGTAAATTCATCCAGTAGCGGCTGAATCAGACCAGGCTCACGCGTGGTATAAATATTTACCTCATCAGCAATCGCACTAAAAGACGCAACACTTAATACCGCTGTCGCAAAAATAGAAGAAACTTTAAACATACCCTCTCCACGTAAATGAGAATTATTAACGTTCTAATTATACGCTGAGTACCCTCGGCATTTCAAGTATGTAATACAACAAAATAAAAGACCGCCTAGGCGGTCAATAAGCATGTAGGCATTAATTTAAATAATTACTCGCCCTGCTCTTTATCGCTGACAATTTGAATAAGATACTCGTCATCAGCCAGCAGATTTAACAGGACGCGGGCACGCTCTTCAAGTGCTTCTGTGCCATCCCGCAAATCGTCAATTTCAGCCTGCATTGCATTATTTCTTGCTTCTAATGCTTTGTTACGCTGTAACTGCTGTTCCAACTGCTGCGCCAGTACATCTACCTGCGCATAGCCGGATCCCCCCCAACGAAGCGGGATTTGAATGGCTATAGAAGCAAGCAAAAGAACTAAGAGCAGCAGTCGCATACGCTATTGAATTACTTACGAATATTATAAAAAGCGTCGATACCCGGATAAACCGCGATTTCAGCTAACTCTTCTTCGATGCGTAATAACTGGTTGTACTTAGCCATACGGTCAGAACGGCATAAAGAACCGGTCTTGATTTGCATCGCGTTAGTACCAACCGCCAGATCGGCAATCGTTGCGTCTTCCGTTTCACCGGAGCGATGAGAGATGACAGCAGTATAACCGGCACGTTTTGCCATTTCAATGGCTTGGAAAGTTTCGGTCAAGGTACCAATCTGATTGATTTTAATCAGGATAGAATTGGCAACGTTTTGCTGAATCCCTTTTTTTAGAATCTTGGTGTTGGTCACAAACAAATCATCACCGACTAATTGGACTTTATCACCCAATTTTTCAGTCAGAATTGCCCAACCTTCCCAGTCATCCTCAGCCATACCATCTTCGATGCTGATAATAGGGTATTTGTCGCACCAAGTAGCCAACAGATTAGCAAAGCCCTCAGCATCTAGGGCAATACCGCCCTCGCCTGCTAAGTGATACTTACCATCACGGTAGAATTCGGAGCTGGCACAATCCAAACCAATAGCGATTTGTGAACCCGCTTCGTAACCGGCCTTGTCAATCGCTTGAAGAATTAGTTGAATCGCTGCTTCATGATTTTCAACGTTAGGTGCAAAACCGCCCTCATCACCTGTTGCTGTAGACATGCCTTGCGCATCAATCAGTTCTTTTAACGCATGAAACACCTCAGTACCCATGCGTAACGCCTCACGGAAACTCTCGGCACCCACCGGCAGAATCATGAATTCCTGCATGTCGAGGTTATTATTAGCGTGCGCACCACCGTTAATCACGTTCATCATCGGCACAGGCATACTGAATAAACCCGAACCGCCAAAGTAGCGATACAACGATAAACCGGCCTCTTCGGCTGCCGCTTTAGCCACAGCGATACTAACCGCTAAGATGGCATTTGCGCCTAAGCGGGATTTGTTTTCAGTACCATCTAAATCAATGAGTGTGCGATCAATAAAGCTTTGCTCTTGTGCGTCTAAGCCTAGAAGCACCTCAGAAATATCAGTATTAATATACTCAACAGCTTTTAAAACACCCTTGCCCAAGTAACGAGACTTATCGCCGTCACGCAACTCATGTGCTTCCAGCGCACCGGTAGATGCACCCGATGGCACAGAGGCACGACCCATCGCACCTGATTCAAGTAATACGTCACATTCTACCGTCGGATTACCGCGAGAATCTAAAATTTCGCGACCGATAATATCTACAATTGCACTCATTAGAAATATTCCTGTTTAAATAAAAATCGTAATTTCTAGGTTATTAATCAGCTAAAGAGCTAAGAAAATCAAAGACCGAGGTCATTTTCAAGAAATGGTTGAGACTTCACTGTCTCATCTAAAACCTTAAGGGTTTGCAGCAGCGCCTTCATTTTGTCGAGTGGCACGGCATTTGGACCATCCGACAAGGCATTGGCAGGGTCCGGGTGAGTTTCCATAAACAAACCGCTGACACCCACTGCCACAGCCGCCCTAGCGAGGACCGGTACAAACTCGCGCTGACCACCCGAAGAGGTCCCCTGACCACCAGGCAGCTGCACCGAATGGGTTGCATCAAACACGACCGGACAGTCGGTTTGGCGCATTAAAGCGAGTGAGCGCATATCGGAGACCAAGTTGTTATAACCAAAACTTGCACCACGCTCACACACCAAAATATTACTACCATCACCACCGGCTTCAATCGCTGCTTCTTTGGCCTTATTAACCACCTGCAACATATCTAAAGGCGCCAGGAACTGACCTTTTTTGATGTTGACGGGTTTTAGGGTAGCTGCACACGCTCGAATAAAGTCTGTTTGTCGACATAAAAAAGCGGGTGTTTGCAACACATCTACGGCCTCAGCAACCATAGCGATCTGACTCTGATCGTGCACATCAGTAATGACCGGCACACCAAAGCTCTCGCGTACATCGGCTAAAATCTGCAAGCCTTCGCTCATGCCCAGGCCCCTAAAAGAGGCACTGGAACTGCGATTCGCCTTATCGAAAGAGGCCTTAAATATAAAGGGGATCTGCAGGTCTTCAGTGACCGCTTTTAATTCTGCTGCCACGTCCATAATCATGGCACGTGACTCAATCACGCATGGACCGGCAATTAAGAAGAAAGGCTTGTCTAAGCCCACTTCATATCCTGCTAAATTCATTAAGCTTCCTTAGCCGCTAAGGCGGCTTTAATGTAACTCACAAATAAAGGATGACCTGTACGAGGCTTAGAGGTAAATTCCGGATGGAACTGTACACCTAAGAACCAAGGATGATCAGTAATCTCAATAATCTCCGGTAAATTATCTTCAACCGTACGAGAACTAAATACTAAACCAGCCTTTTCCAATTGCTCAACGTACACGTTATTTACTTCGTAGCGATGGCGGTGACGCTCACTGACCTCGTCGCCGTAGATACTGGCTGCCAAGGTGTTTGCCTTAACCGGACTGGTTTGTAGGCCCTTACGCATCGTACCACCTAAATCGCTATTCTTATCGCGCTTCTGCACATCGCCGTTATGGTCTTTCCACTCGGTAACCAAAGCAACGACCGGATGAGCGGTTGAAGGATCAAGCTCGGTACTATTAGCACCACCGAAACCGGCGACATTACGCGCAAACTCGATCGTGGCTAATTGCATCCCTAAACAAATACCTAAGAACGGTACGTTATTTTCGCGGGCATATTGAATCGCTTTGATCTTGCCCTCAGTGCCACGCTTACCAAAACCACCCGGCACTAACACGGCATCTAAACGCTCAAGTACCTCTATCTTATCGTTTTCGATGTCAGTGGCATCGATAAACTCGATCGCTACCTTACTCTCAGTTTGAGCACCGGCGTGTATTAACGCCTCAATAAGCGACTTATATGATTCAGTCAGCTCCATGTACTTACCGACGATACCAATCGTCACCACGTGCTTAGGATTTTCAAGTGCATGAACTAACTTATCCCAACTCGATAAATCAGCGGCAGGCGCTTCAATATCAAGTGCATCCAATAAAATCTCGTCTAACTTTTGATTATGCAACATGGATGGGATTTTGTAGATCGTATTTTCATCCCAAACCGAAATAACGGCATCTTGAGGTACATTAGAAAACAAGGAAATCTTTGAACGCTCATCATCCGGGATTCGTCGGTCTGCGCGACACAACAAGGCATTTGGATAAAGGCCAATTTCACGCATTTTTTGTACAGAATGCTGTGTCGGTTTGGTTTTGAGCTCACCCGCAGAAGCAATAAACGGCACTAATGTCAGGTGCACAAAGGCTGCATTATGACGACCTAAGCGTAAACTCATCTGACGAACGGCTTCTAAGAATGGCAGCGACTCAATATCACCTACCGTACCGCCAATTTCGACAATGGCGATATCAGCCTCACCATCAAATGCTCTCTTGGCACCACGAACAATAAAGTTTTGAATCTCATTGGTGATATGAGGAATAACCTGTACGGTTTTACCCATATACTCACCGCGACGTTCTTTTCTAAGAACTGATTCGTAAATTTGACCCGTGGTGAAGTTGTTTTGTTTGTGCATCTTGGCGGCAACAAAACGCTCATAGTGACCTAAATCGAGGTCAGTTTCTGCACCGTCTTCCGTCACAAAAACCTCACCATGCTGTAAGGGACTCATGGTGCCCGGATCGACATTAATATAAGGATCTAATTTAAGCATCGTGACCTTGAGGCCACGGGATTCGAGAATAGCACCTAGGGATGCAGCGGCGATTCCCTTGCCCAGAGAAGATACTACACCACCGGTAACGAATATGTATTTTGTAGACATGTTGATAATGCGCCCATAAGGGCCTAGCTGGAAATTTAGATTATAGCCGAGAGAGGCGATTTATTTCACTATATAGTAGCAGTATATTAAATTTAATACACAAACAAAAACCCCCGAATTACGATATCAATAACTCGAGGGTCTCTGCAAGACTGGCTTAATTACTCCGTGGTCTTACCGTCAAAATGCTCTTCTTTTTCATTGGCCTTGACATCAACCACCACGCCGTCAACATGCTCAGGTGGACCATACAATGTGTACAGTTTCAATGGCACATCACCGGTATTGATAACATTGTGTTTAGCGCCGGCTGGTACAACCGCACCAAAATCAGCCTTTACCTCGTACTCTGTTTGATCAATCAGCAATTTACCCGTACCCTGCTCAAAACGGAAGAATTGGTCGTGCGTATCATGCACCTCCTCACCAATTTCCTCACCCGGCTGAATCGCCATCAGCACTAACTGAAGATGTTTACCTGTGTATAAAACCTTGCGGTACAAGTCATTATCTTCTGTTAGTTCTTCGATATCGTCACAGAAACCTTTTTTAGACATAAGCTGCTCCTAATTATCGTTGCTTAAAGTTAACATGCCGTTAAACTTAACATTTAACGCCTCACTTAATTCTAATATCTTAAGCCATCTTGCAGTGTATTAAACTGTAAATGTCATATTTTTAATAAAAACCCCTCCTGAGCTGGATAGCAAGGAGGGGCTTGGCAAAGGTAGTCAGTTATTACTTAGCGTCTAGCAATGATCGAACATCTAATAGGATCAACTCATTGTCATCAGCCACGTTTGGTTCACGACTACTTGATTTAGGATAGTTATTATCATTACCCACCACAATATAACGATCCTCTACCACATCAACGTTTTCAATCGTAAAGAACGGGAACTGGAACTTGCCATCAACCAATGCAACTTTGGACTGATGATTAGGATCCTGAATATCCATCAAGTCAATGTAACCGACTTTACGAACCATTTGCTCTTCAGGATTAAGCTCTACTTTGTAGACTCGCTTAAAGTTAGCGACATTATCAAAACAGCGCGTGACATCTTCACCGTCTTTACACGCCTTATCAGCCGTCCCCTCAGTATCATCACGCTCAATGATTAGGCCATAGCGCTCATCAATCATATTAAAGTCACCAATCGAATGCTTCGCATCCTCTAATGGATAGAACCAAGATTTACCGGTGTACTTGTCATCACCTAAAGCGAACTCTAAAATACGCAACACAGGCTGACCATCAACGCTTTCAAAGGCTTTTTTCTCACTATCCCAAAGCACACCCTCTAATAGAGGATATAAGGTTTTACCGTCTTTTGAAGACGCCATGCCCTCAAACCCTTTAGAGCGACGAACTTGAAACTCAGGCATACTGCCATCAGGGCTGCCCGGTAACACCATACCCGGATAGTCAGGCGACTTGACTACTTTGCCATTGACTTCAGTTTCAAAGATATCGATCACATTACCTTGACGATCTAATTTGATTAGGAAAGGACCAAACTCATCTCCAATCCAAAAGTTATCGCCAACGACTTGAATACTTTCCGGGTCAAAATCCTCACCGGTTAAATAACGACTTTCTGTGTCTTCGTGTGTAATTCGGAAAGGTATTTTTTTATTAGGATCTTTAAGAAACACGGTCTCTAAGTGTTCCCACTGATCATTTTCAAAATCAAGTTTGTATAAATTAAAGTACAAAGCGCTATCGCTGGAATTCAACTTATTGCCAAGGCCGTTATCGGTAAGAATCCAAAAAGTACCATCACCGTTATTGACAATGCCTGAATGACCTTGAATCGCTTGACCTTCAAAAGGAAACTTGATGCCGGTAGGACGACCGTTAGACTTGCCTTCAATGGCGCCCAACTCGTCTATGCGCTGCTTTTCATGAAACTTACCATTAACGCGCAAGTCATTAGGCGCATCATCAGGCACCTGTATTTTGGTATCACCGGCGATGATGAGATGACCGGCCAACGTCGCTGGGAATTGCTCTGCCGCAGAAACCGTGGTTGCAGTCGCTGCAAATGCAACTAATGTAGAGATTAACGTCGCTCTATAATTTAACTTCATTGTTTTTCCTAAAATGTTCAGAATGAAAGCAAATGAAGTATAGAGATCGTTTTTTACAAAATGAAGACAATGCCCCTATTAATGCAGGCCAATCACCTACTAATTAATTAACTTGCGGAAAAAAGTCTCATTATCCTTGTCGCTAGGAGGGTCCTTGACCACAAACTCCTCACAAACACCTGTGGTGCTGGCAGCCATGAATTCGTGCATGGCTCTAAATGTCGCCACATCATCAGGATCCTCAATCTCAGACTCTTCGGCAAGACCACCTAAGCGAATCACCGTATCCCGACCAAACTCCTTGACCATTTCATCAAAAGAACAGCCACAGAAATTGGCATTTCTACTGCCGGCATAAAAAGTGCACGCATTGACAAAGTTAAAGCGGACGACAGTCAGATCACGTTCCGGATCATCGCCCTTTTTGCCACACGCTGCCAACAGCAAAACGGACAAAACGGGCACAAGAAGTTTACTAGATCGAATCATTAGATAATGTGGTTATATTAAAAAAATCAGTATGTCATTTTAAAATGACAATTCAAAGTACTTATAGTGGCTTTTTAGCAATGATGGTGGCAAATTGCATTTCGACAAAATTGCCGAAAGCATCACGACGATGCATTTGACCGACATCTTCGTTGTACTTTAAAAGCTCCCACCCATCATAGTAGGCACTTAATTCACCTTCTGCAAAGCCAAAACGAAAATCAGGCTGCATAGGATGGGCCGGCGTATTCATCGCTGACACAATGATATTAATACCACCGGGCAGCGTGGCCTCTTGCATTTCTTTGATAAGTACCGGAATGGTACTTGGCTCCAAAAACATCATAACTACAGTACATGCGATGACATCATAGCTTGACTCAATATACGGGTTCTGATTTAGATTTCTAACTGAGGGACGCACAGAGTCCACGCCCTCCGACTCGATAATATGCTGCATGATACCGATAGCATGGGGATTAACATCAAACGCATCGACCTGAAAACCATGCTGAGCCATATAAAAAGTATTACGACCACGCCCACAACCAACATCAAGTGCCTTATCACCAACAAAGTAAGGCGTCGCGGCGAGTACTTCCGAGTGAGTTGGACTTAAACCGTACTTTTCTACGAAATAGTTGTCAAGAAACTGTTTAGCTGAGTGTTGAGTATCTGTTGTCATTTTTAAAATTGCTAATGTTAGTAAAGGTAGTAACTAGTTTATCAATTTTTGAAAAATAATCAAAAGATTGAGTGTAGGGGTATTACCTAACGACTTAGGATATTAAAATTGCAACTTGCTTTTGTATAAAACAAGTCTTTTTGTTGTAATGTTGCAAAAACGTGTCATTTATGCAAAAAACACAACATTTTTATAAATAAATGAATAAAGGGCTTGCCATAACTTAAATTTCAGTACATAATACTATCTTTAGTTCAGCAGTTCCCCCATAGCTCAGTCGGTAGAGCGACGGACTGTTAATCCGCAGGTCACTGGTTCAAGTCCAGTTGGGGGAGCCAAAAACTCTGAACAGAATTAGCGTCTTGTAGATATTATTCTATAAGACGTTTTTTTATGCCCATACTAAAACAGCATACTAAAACCGCATACTAGAACAGCATAGAATGATGTGGACACACTTCAAGTTAGCGTGCGCCCACATCATCCATAGCACACCACCACCCTATTCTGTCTTCTCAGGAATCGGGTCAAAGTGCGTCAATACATAAGTTACCAATGGCACGGCCGCTTTGATACGCCGCTCCACCTCATCGGCGATATCATGGCCTTCAGCGATGGTCATCTTGGCTGGCAAATCCAAATGCACTTCCACTAAAACAAAGTCACCGGTTTTACGAGTTTTCAGATCGTGAAAATCAACTAAGCCCGGCGTATCGCGGATAGCATTGGTGATTGTATCGAGCGTTACTTTACCAACCGAACGATCGGCCAAATCCATGAGAGAGTTCCAAGCCATTTTCACGCCCATAAAGGCGATCATTGCACCAACGATCAAGGAAGCAACTAAATCAGCATAGCTTAGACCAAAAAAGTGTGCCGCTAAACCAATGGCTACGACCAACGATGAAATAGCATCTGAGCGTGCATGAAGCGCATTCGCCATAATAATGGTGGAATCAACGCGCTTGGCTACCTTGGCCATGTAACGGTACAACAACTCCTTAGCCATAATAGCAATCAATGCAATAACAAATGCCAGACCGGCACTAACCTCCATCTCATCAGCATTCTGGAGACGCCCTACACTTGTGGTAATAATTTGCATACCGACAATAATCAGCAGGACAGCAATAATTAGTACAGCAATGGTTTCAAACCGAAAATGACCATAAGGATGACAGGCATCCGCTTTTTCCTTAGCAAAACGATTCGCGACCAACACCACAAAATCCGACAACAAATCAGACACGGTATGCGTGGCATCAGCGATCAATGAATACGATTGAGTGATCAATCCAAAGATAATTTGCAAGATCGCCAAAAGCGCATTGACTAAAATACTGACAAAAGACGTTGAATTAGCCGCTTTATTCCGCTCACTTGCACTAACCCTAGTTGTTGTTGACATACCATTTACACATTAAATTAAGTTAAAACTAAACTACTAAAATTTATTATAAACGATTAAGAACAAGGCCCAGAAAACCCATTTGACTCTCAAACTCATTCGTATCTGTTATTAATTGTCACAAAATTTTTGCGCAATATAAGAAAAGCTTCCTACTCCTTTCTTCAAGATTAAACAGGAATAAGTTAAACTAGCAGGGAATTAATGTGATTTAATCGTTATTTCTAACGACTTTTTAATTTATATTGTTTCTACTTTAAAATAATAATCAAGCTGCAGAGACAGCAGGGTATATCAGACAGCGTCGTTATTCGCTATGCTTCTACGGAGTTGAGACATTGAGTAAAACAAAGCCCTGTCTGCAGGATAGCACTGCAGACACCCTGCTACTAACGCTTTATGCGCGTTCTATCGAATCGCAAAAGCCCCGCCCTCTCATTCAAGACGAGTATGCAGTCAAACTGGTCGAACAAATCGACTACAACTTTCACCTCTTTGACAATATACCGACGACCTCTGCCGCCATTGCCTTGCGATCAGTGCACTTCGACAAAGTCACCCGAGACTTTATTTGTTGTCACAAAAATCCGGTGGTCGTTATTGTTGGCTGCGGACTAGATACGCGTAAGCAACGCCTAGAAGACATATCCCATCAAGCTGTTTTTTATCAATTAGATTTGCCTGAAGTAATTGACTTAAGAGAGCAACTCCTACCTCCTGATAGTAATGAGCATTACATCCGTGGCTGCTTACGCAAAGCCGATTGGAAAGATAAGCTATTGAAAGACCACCCTGAGGGTGAGTTTATCTTTCTGATCGAGGGTGTGCTAATGTACTTTACAGAGAGTGAAAACCGTCAATTTATGACACAACTCGCTGAGCGATTTAGCGGTGCAGAGCTACACTGTGATATGTTTAATCATTGGATGAGTCAAAACACGGCATTTCATGAGGCCATCAGCCGAACCGCTGCTACCTTTAAGTTTGGACTCAATGACGAAAAGCAGATTGAGAGCTGGCACAGTAAGCTCAAGCATGAACAAACTTGGCTTCTCAGTGATTATCCGGACTGGTACCGTATGGGCCTACCCTTTGTCAGCCTGTATTTGGTCTATCATGCTGTTCGCACAGCGAGCAAGTTTCTTAAGTTTACAATTAAATAACCGAGGCAAGAAGTTTTACGGTCAACTACCCCGCCCTAAAGGGACGGAGCTTGTAAAAGCAAGCTGGGTTGACCAGGGTAAGCGGCTTTTATTGAGTCGCTCCGTTAACAACAGGTCGTTCAGACCCACCCTAGAGTGCTTCTTCAGCTCTAGGCACTGGAAAGACAGGTTCATGCAGGCGCAAGGTAAAACGCCGAAGGTTCTGTTTGCTGCACGCGCAGGAGCCGGTTGTTGACTTTCCCGAGGAGAGACAGGGCGAAAGCCCTGCGTCACGAGGCCCGTAAGGGCATTATTTAGGAGAAAATCGCGATGGCGGTTTTTGTGTTA
>NZ_KB892286.1 GCF_000373745.1 Oligella ureolytica DSM 18253
GTATGTATTGGAGGGGATAAGACAGCGACAATTACCCACCATCCGGCAGTGTGAAGAGCGATTCATTCGCATCATTGCGATGCCGCCTAGCATAGCGATTAAACAGCACTCGCTTCAAGACTACAGTCAATTGTTTGGAGCCCATCATGCATAGAAATACCGCTTCCTTACCCTTGATGCTAAAGCAGCTAAGATTAGCCACGNTTGGCACGCTCTGGGAGAGCGTGGCAGATAAAGCGACTAAAGAACAATGGTCACCCCAGCAATACTTGGCTGAGTTATGCCATCAGGAGCTATTGGCACGCGAGGATAAACGTTTAGCACGCAACCTAAAAGATGCCACACTACCCATCGGGAAGCATTTAAATAACTTTGATTTTATGGCTGTCGATGGCATTAACCAAGCGACCACCTATGATTTACTTCAAGATAAAACGTGGCTGACGCGAGGTGCAAACCTCTTGCTCTTCGGAGCAAGTGGCCTGGGTAAAACACATCTCGCTAGTGCCCTTGGGTATGGGCTACTAGAGCAGGGTTATAAGGTTAAGTTCATACAGGCGACCACACTTGTACAGCAGTTGCAACTAGCTAAGCGACACCTCAAGCTACAGGACGAATTGAAAAAGCTGGATAAATATCAATTACTTATCATTGATGATGTCGGTTATGTTAGAAAATCCGAACAAGAAACTAGCGTCTTATTTGAGCTGATAGCGCACCGTTATGAACGCTTTAGTTTAGCTATTACATCCAATAAGTCGTTTGAAGAGTGGGATGAGCTATTTGACGATACCACGATGACGGTAGCTGCCATTGATCGACTCGTACATCATGCCACAATGATTCATTTTACAGGAGAGAGTTATCGCAAGAAAGAAGCACTAAAAACCCAAGACAAGGGGCAGTAAAAACCGGCCAAGTTAATTGACGCTAAACCGGACAAAGTAGTTGACGTTCTATAGCATTGGCTGAAACGGTTAACGGGCTTTATAAAACAGAGGTGATTGAATATTTAAAACAGCAGTGGCGGGATGCGTGTGATGTTGAATTAGCAACCCTTGAATGGGTCGATTGGTTTAACAAAACTCGCATTCATAGTACGATTGGTTATGTGTCGCCTTTTGAGTTTGAGAGACGATACTATGATAGTCTTACTGAGTCAGACAAAGTTGCCTGACTCAAGCAATCCACTCTCCGATATACTCGGGGCGGTTCTCTATATCATTCCTAAACGCAACTATATATATCCTTTCTCTATTCTGAGGAACCCCAAAGTTTTTGCTATTTAGAACTTCAGAGTAAACCTTATAACCTAAATCATGAAGAACTTGAATAATTACTTTAAATGTCTTGCCACGATCATGACTTACTAAATTTTTTACATTTTCACAAAAAATAATTTTTGGTTTGTGATATTCAACAATACGAGCTACATCAAAAAACAATGTTCCTCTTGTATCTTCAAACCCTTTCTTGCGTCCGGCTAGGGAAAAAGCTTGGCAGGGAAAACCAGCCAACAAAATATCATGCTTAGGAATTGCGCAAGCTGCCACTTTAGTGATATCGCCATGAATTTTAATTGGATCATGAAAGTTCGCTGCATAACTTTCTTGTGCCTTGAGGTCCCATTCACTGACAAACACTGTACTTATATCATCTTTAAAGGCTTTATCAAATCCAAGTCTGATTCCACCGATTCCAGCAAATAAGTCAATAGATTTATACATAAAATGTCCTGCAAGGTTATTTTTAGTCAGACCATTCATTTTGACAACTTATCAAAATATATTTTTTAGTCTTATGAATTAACATGAAAACCGGATAATTAAACACAAAGAATTTTTCTAAAAAGAAAAGATCTTGAGAATAGAAAATTTAGGAAACTTTGTGTTGATGCTTGATTTAAATCTGTTTTTTATATTATTTTTTAATTAACCGACTCACAAATAGTAGCACAAAAAACACCTGTTAAACAGAAAGGCTATTTAATGTCTACCTACAATTGATGAGCTAATTATTGATTATGAAGAGCGCTTTAGACAGGATAAAGCTCGCAGCCGTAGTCACCAAAAAACGGTATAAAGCACAACATACTACTTAGCACCCTCTATCCGTCCCCTACCACTCACCACCAAACTTAGTAAAACGCTCGATATCACGGCGCTGGCGCTTGGTCGGACGACCGCCTCGCATATCATGAGCAGGTTCTGGCGCAAAGCGGCGCATTTCCGCACGACGCTCGCGCTCGGCAATACTCTCAGACGTTTCTTCATAAAGTTGCTGAGCAACTGGCGCTGGCCCACGCACTTGGCTGAGCCCCTTAACAATGATGGTTTTATAATCACGAGGCAATTTAATGAGAATCGTGTCACCAATTTTGACCTCACGGGCCGGCTTCACATTTTGACCGTTAATTTGAACACGGTCCTTATTGATGTTGTCTACTGCCAAGGATCGAGTTTTGAAAAAACGCGCAGCCCATAGCCACTTATCAATACGAACTTTTTCTGCTTCCATTAATACTAGCTCCTCCTAACATTTTCAACCTACCGTTATATATTACAATATCAACGCGCTTAATTACCCGTTTCTCATTTAATTTTCTATGCCTTTATTATCTGAACTACGTCTTTTAGATCTAACTGCACCTTATTGCGAGCATTGGCGCCCCCTGATTCAGGCGTCTTTGCCACAGATAGCAAATCATCCTTCGGTCAGCGCATTATTAAATCAAGTGAAACCGACAAGTTTTCCTAAGCACTTTGTTCCTCAAGAGGATTTACCCGAAGGACAAGCCTATGAAAGCTTTATCTTTGAGACCAACCGCATTCCTACGCGCGACGGCCCTCACGATTACTTCAATGCCCTCTGTTGGTTTTTATTTCCTAAATCAAAAACTAAGCTTAATCAAATTCAAGCCGCGCAAATACAAAAAGATGGCGTTTTAAATCAACGAGGTGCGGTGCGAGATGCCATCACCATTATTGATGAAAATGGCCTTTTACTTGCCTGTTCCGATGCGCTTTGGCATGCACTCGTACAGAAAAATTGGCACACTGCTTTTGTGGAATTAAGTGATCATTGGCAAAGCAGTCAACCAGTCATTTTTGGTCACGCCCTAATTGAAAAATTACTCCACCCCTACAAAGGTATCTGCGCACATGTATTACGAGTCCCCCAGCAAAACAAGCCGATAGATTTAACAACGACAGACACTTGGTTGAGTGAGCAGCTCACAGCGGAGTGGCTGGCAACTAAGCCCTATATACCGGTTCCTATTTTCGGCATTCCCGGATGGCACCCTGATCAAGAACAAGATGACTTTTATCAAGACACACATGTTTTTAGACCACCGCGCCGATAAAAAATTACCTCCTTCCTAACATTTTTTAGGTCTTATCTACAATATTGTTGGTACAGCACAATAGCAAAAGCATTAAATCGATTGAATAATTGTTCAGTGCTACAATTCAGCCTAAGTAATTTTTAAACAATCAGCTTATTAAAACAGTAATAAGCCTTTGGAGACTGTTCCCATGAGCATTTGGGCTATTCTAATTTCACTGTTATTACTGATGTTTCTCGCTTATCGAGGGATTTCAGTATTAATTCTCGCCCCCGTTTTGGCGGCTTTAGCTGTTTTGTTATCGGGTGATATTCATCTCATGCTACCTATTTACACCGAAACCTTTATGGGTGCATTGGGTGGTTACTTAATCAATTATTTTCCGATTTTCTTATTGGGTGCGATCTTTGGCCAATTGATTGCTGACTCCGGAGCGGCATCCAGCATTGCTCATTGGTTCACCAAAGTGTTAGGCCCTAAGCACGCCATACTCACCGTCGTACTGGCTTGCAGTGTACTAACTTATGGTGGAGTATCACTTTTTGTCGTCGCATTTGCAATTTATCCAATTGCTAAAGTCATGTTTTATCAAGCAGGCATCCCGAAGCGGCTCATTCCGGCGACCATTGCCTTAGGTGCTTTTACCTTTACCATGACTGCTTTACCAGGCACACCGGCCATTCAAAATGCCATCCCCATCCCCTTTTATAGTACCAATGTTTTTGCAGCTCCCGGATTAGGTATTATTGCTTCGCTAATCATGCTCTCAACAGGTTTGCTTTGGCTCACAAGCAGAGTAAGAATAGCCCATGCCAATGGCGAAGCATACGGCGAGCACGATGATGGCGTGGAACATGAAACGATCAGTGGTGAAAATCAAATGCCTATTTTATTAGCATTTTCTCCACTGATTCTGGTCATTGCTTTAAATGCACTCTTTACCTACGGCATTTTTCCAAACATGGATTTCACCGGCATCCATGCTGAATTCTCTGCCCTTGACCCAAGCAAAAAAACCGGTTTGTGGGCAATTATTGTTTCTCTCGTCATTGCCTGCATATGGTTAATTGCGATTGCTTGGCCTCGTTGGCAACACCTCCAACAAACGATCAATAAAGGCACCTTAGGTTCAATGCTACCGGCCTTTAATACCGCTTCTGAAGTAGGTTATGGTGCAGTGATTGCCAGTTTGGCAGGTTTTGCGATTTTAAAAGAATTAGTCCTTAACGTCTCACCAAATAACCCGCTAATTTCTGAAGCTATTGCAATGACAACCTTAGCCGGTATTACCGGTTCCTCTTCCGGTGGTTTAAGTATTGCACTACAAACCCTAGGAGCAGACTACTTACGAATCGCACTGGAGAATAATATCAATCCAGAGCTTTTACACCGTGTTGCGGTGATTGCGGCGGGCGGTTTTGATACGCTACCGCATTGTGGGGCAATTATCACCCTACTCTCTATTTGTGGTATGAATCACCGCCAGTCTTATTTGAACATTGCTGCTGTGACTATTATCGGCCCAATGATTGCCCTAGCGGCTGTTATCACACTTGGAACCATCTTCGGTTCATTCTAGGAAAGCACTAACGCGACAAACAATCAAATAACTAGTTTGTCGCGTTATGTCCTAAAAGCTAATCAGTTAAAAACTTAGTTTTTAGCTTTCATCTCTTTAATCATTTGGTCGGTAATTTCTGTCAGGTTACTTACACCGCCAGTCACCACATACCAAGGGTTAGGCTCTACATAGAAAACACGGCCTTCTTTAACTGCGTCAGTTTTGCTAAGCTCTTCGTGATTGTTTAAGGTGTTAGCAGCTGTTTTCTCAGCATCATTGAGCGCGCCGCGGTCTAATACAATGAACCAGTCAGGGTTAGCCTTAGCGACAGTAGAAATTTCTGCAGCAGATTTCTCAGCCCGTGCCTTTGCTTCCGGTGTGTCAGGCTTTGGACGAGGTTGATTTAATTCTTCTTCGGTACGAGCGCTTAAGATAGGTTTTAAACCGGTTAGCTCTTCAATATAGCCAAATCGATCCCCTGGTGCATGAGTCATTACGCGATCTTTGATAACAAAAAGAAATGCGCCCGTTTTACCCTTGTTTAACTCATGCAGCTGTGCAATATTCTGCTCGAGCTTCTCTAGGAGTGCCTTGCCCTCGGCCTCTTTATCCCACGCTTTAGCAATACTATTTGTGGAGTCTTTAACAGAATCAACAAAATTATTAGGATCGCTAGTAAAACTGATGGTTGGTGCAATTTTTGAGAGCTCAGGTATCGCTGCAGCAGAACGGCCACCGGCAATAATTAAATCCGGTCCGATTTTCTTTAAGGCCTCATAATCCGGCTCAAATAAGGTACCAACGGTAGGACTGTCATTATATCGCTCTAATGAGTTTTTATAACTAGACGTTGGAACAGCGACTGCCTCAATCCCT
Source organism: Oligella ureolytica DSM 18253 (assembly GCF_000373745.1). GTDB lineage: Bacteria > Pseudomonadota > Gammaproteobacteria > Burkholderiales > Burkholderiaceae_B > Oligella > Oligella ureolytica. Next base: position 5,784 of record NZ_KB892286.1, read on the forward strand.
AAAGCCGTTAATGTATCTAGTTGCGCTAAATCATAGCTCACTACTTTTTGAGGTGTCTGCTCAAGTTCTAATACACCCTCACTGTGTTTGATCTCAAATGCATTAGCCGCTTGCATTGCTAATAAACTAGAGCCAATTAACATACTGCTTAATAAATATTTTTTCATCGTTTTTAAATTAAAGAGTTAAGAAAATTAAAAATAGCGATAACCGCTCAGTGCAACCGTCATAGCAGCACCAGATTAGTTATATCTCCATCCGAAAAGTACCAAGTGCTACATTGACATTCAAATTAATTGAACATCAATGTAATGAGAGTCATTATCAGAAACATTCGCGACAAAGTCAACTATATTTCCCAACTCGATAACAAAGCAATACGCTTGTCTCATATAAAAACAGCGCCTATTTCACCGTAAACGCTGTTTAAAACTAAATCACCCCAAAAGCAATAAGCGATGTTCTCAACATATAAATACAAATAAAAGCTAATATGCCTGCGAAGATTTTTTTAATACGCCCTACTGGCCATGTATGGGCGTATTTAGCGCCAACCGGTGCCATCAACATACTGGTAGAAATTAGTACTAACAAAGCAGGCCAATATACATAACCCAACATACCTGGCTGTAAACCTATCTCTTTGATACCTGAAAAAATAAAACCGACACTATTAGCAATAGCAATTGGAAAGCCTAATGCCGCAGACGTACTGACCGCCTTACGGATATCAACATTACACCAAACTAAAAATGGCACTGTTAAAAAGCCGCCGCCCGCACCGACCAAACCTGAAACAAAACCAATCACCGCCCCCATTGCCGAGGTGCCTAAAAAGCCGGGGAGTTGACGTGATGGTTTAGGCTTTTTATTTACCGCCATATTGTAAGAAGAATAGGCCATAAAAAGGGCAAAAATCAATGCTAACCAAGCAGTATTGATAAAGGAGAAAACCACCCCTCCCGACAGGAAACCACCAATCAACACGCCGGGCACGAGTGCCGCCACGACCGGCCATAAAATACCGCCACGCTTATGGTGAGCTCGCATACTGGACAAAGAGGTAAAGCAAATCATCGCCATGGATGTAGCAATACACGAGTGCACCACTAACTCAATAGGCATTCCCTTCCAAAGGAACAACATGGTCAGAAACGGCACTAAGATCATACCCCCGCCTATACCTAACAAACCTGCTAAAAAGCCACCGAAAGCGCCTAAAACTAACAAGCACAGAGCGAGGTCTAAGCCAAAACTGATCATTTTTCACCTTCTTTTATAGGACGACAATAAAAACGATTGCAACGCCCTAACGTATTATTTTAAGTTACCGGATAAAAACTGCTGTAGGCGCAAACTTTTCGGATTATCCAAGACTTCCGCCGGGGTACCTTGCTCTTCCACTAAGCCCTGATGTAGGAATACGACTTGCGTTGCGATATGACGTGCAAAGCCCATCTCATGAGTCACGACAATCATAGTTCGTCCCTCTTCGGCCAGCTGCTGCATCACTTTAAGCACCTCACCGACCAACTCCGGATCAAGGGCTGATGTGGGCTCATCAAACAGCATAACCTCCGGCTCCATCGCTAAAGCACGGGCAATCGCTACGCGCTGTTGCTGCCCACCTGAAAGTTGGGCTGGATACTTAGCTTCGGCTTCTCGTGGCAAACCCACTTTCTGTAAATATATACGGGCACGCTCAATGACTTCTTCTTTTTTAATACCCAACACATGCACCGGCGCCTGTATCACATTATCCAAGACCGTCATATGGGCCCATAAATTAAAATGCTGAAATACCATGGTGAGTTTAGTGCGGAATTTTTGTAATACTTTTTTATCACTCACCTGCAAATAACCCTTATTGTTCTTTTCTAAGGGTAACGCCGTACCATTAAGGACGATTTTACCGTCATTAGGCTGCTCTAAAAAATTAATACAGCGCAAAAAAGTACTCTTGCCCGAACCGCTAGAACCGATCAGAGCAATCACATCACCGGCCTTTGCTTGCAGGGTAACTCCCTTCAAAACCTCGTGTTCGCCGTAAGACTTATGAATATCCAGAACTTCTAATTTATACATTTTTAACTACCTGTTTATCATTTTTTGAGCTAACCACAAGATAAGCTAACGCCCGTTTTTCTACTTTTCTAAATACTGCCACAATCACAAACGCCACCACCATATACACTAAGGCGGCAATACCATAGGCGATAAAGGCTTGATAAGTAGCGGCATACGCATCACGCGCCACCTTCAGAATATCGGGCACTGTCGCCGCAAAGGCTAATGAGGTCGTATGCAACATCAAAATCACTTCATTGCTATAGGCAGGGATAGCACGCCTCAACATGGAAGGAATAATAATCCGCGTATAAATCTGCCATTTGCTCATACCATAAGCCAGCGCCGCTTCGATCTCACCCTTATTCGTAGTGCGAATATAGCCGGCAAACATTTCTGTCGTATAAGCGGTTGTATTGAGTGTCAAGGCTAAAATCACGCAATAATAACCATTAATAAAAAAGTGACGCAGCAATGGCGTACCCTGCACCACCTCAAGGCTCATCAAGCCACTATAAATCAGCAACAGCTGTATATAAAAGGGAGTGCCTCTAAAAACATAGGTAAAGAGCCAAATCGGCCCTTTGATCAAACGATTTTTTGAAGTACGACCGATCGCTAAAAGTACTGACAACACAAAGCCAAAAAGCAGTGACAGTACTAAAATCCATAAAGTAACGGCAAGCCCTGAGACCTCAAAACCATCCCAAAACAAATAGGCCGACCAATACTCTTGCCAAATGTCTAAAAATCTATCCATTGCCGCTTAATCCAGCTCAAATTTAGCAGCACCCACTGAATAGCGTCGCTCTAAAAGCCAAAGAACCATATTAGACAAAGAGGTCAGGACTAAATAAATCAACCCCGCGATCAGGATAAACTTAAACATATCCCCGGTTGCTCGCCCCGCGTCCTGACTCGCTTTAACCAAATCACTAAGACCAATAATCGATACCAGAGCCGTTGCTTTTAGTACCACTAGCCAATTATTACCGATGCCGGGAATGGCATAGCGCATCATTTGTGGAAATAGGATATGGCGAAACACCTGTGTGGAGTTCATGCCATAGGCCATACCGGCCTCGATCTGGCCCTTTGGCACAGCTAAGAAAGCTCCCCTAAATGTTTCCGTAAAGTAAGCGCCATATATCATACCAATCACAATCACACCGGCCCAAAAGGGATCAATTTGGATCACTCGCCACCCCAGCGCATCAGTTACTTGGTTGAGCCCCATTTGAATACTGAAAAACAATAGCAACATCAGTACCAAGTCAGGCACAGAGCGAATAATGGTGGTGTATAGCGTGGCTATACCACGCAGTAAGCCACCACCAAAAAGCTTGGCACTCGCGCCAAGCAAACCTAAAATAAAGGACAATAAAACGGACAAAAGGGCTAACTGAATCGTTGCCCAAGTGCCGTTTTTAATGAGTTCCCAATAGCCGTCTAAGAACACGATATTTTTAATTTAAGATTTAGTTAACAACAGAGATTTCACCTTCTTGGAAATACTTCTCGGCAAACTTCTCGATGACACCCTCATCCTTAAGTGCCTGAATCACCTCATTGATTTTGGCTTTTAACTCCTCATCGCCCTGACGTAAGCCGATGGCAATCTCATTATTCATAATAGGATCGTTTGTGATTGGCTCACCTACAAACTCATAGCTATCACCGTCCGGTGTGCCTAACAAGCCCTCAACTGCATTGGGTGATTCAAATAAAATGGCATCAATACGACCCACTTTTAAATCACTGATTGTTTGTGTCTGATCCATATAAGCCGTGACTCTGACACCAGAACGTCTACCCCAACGCTCACGTGCATAGGTTTCTTGCACTGAACCCTGTAATACGCCAACTGTTTTACCTTTGAGGGACTCATCACTACCATCGATGCTGCTACCCTTGGGGGCTACTAATTGACTGCTGACTTCATAAAGAGGATCAGTAAAATCAATGGTCTTTTTACGCTCTTCGGTCACTGTTATTGCTGAGTGAGCTAAATCAAATTTACGTGCTAATAAGCCGGGGATTAAACTATCAAACGGTTGCTCAACCCAGACACACGTCATATCCAATTTTTCACAGATAGCATTACCAATATCAATATCAAAACCGGCTAGCTCGCCGCTCGGTAATTTATACTCAAAAGGCGCATAAGATGCCTCGGCACCAATACGTAACTCGGCCTTGTCTTGTGCTGCAACAGCAAAAGAAGCAAGCCCTAAAATAGTGGCAGCAACCAATGAGGTTAGTTTTTTCATAATTTTCTCCGCTCGGGTAATTTTAGTTATATAAAAAATTAAAGACTTGAATTCTACTGCCTTAATCGCAAGATTAATATAGTACATAGCCTAAACCCTTGATGTTACATCAATTTACTCGTGTCGTTTATTAAATGTGTTCAAGTTAAGTCAATGTAAACACTTTTTTTAGCCTATGTGTAAAACACATTTTTTTCAGGTGGTAAACATGCAACAAATCGAATTTTCCCGCTTCTCTTTTTTTAATAAGATAAGCAATATTGCTCTAAAAGCCGGTCAAACCACCATTGAAAAAGCCTTACAGCTTTTTTATGCTGCGCAAAGCCCTGACACACCGGCTTGGACTAGGCGTGTCGTATACGGAGCGCTTGCTTATTTAGTATTACCGGTTGATGCGATTCCGGATTTTTTACCGGCTCTTGGCTTTACCGATGATTTGGCAGTTATCACAACAGCACTTACTACAATTGCAACCCATATCACACCGGAGATTAAAGCAAAATCCGCTGCCAAGGTAACGCAATGGTTCCACAAAAGCTAATCATTCAACAAAGTGTGAAATAATATCACGTTTAGATAGGCAATAGCCTCACACTTGATTTCACACCTTATACCAACAACATGACTAAATTCACCGAGCTTTGGCAAACAGAGGCTGTCCGCTTAAAGGAACATCATGATGGTCCTCTGGATGATGCTGCCTATATTTATGCTTTGCGCGCTCAAGATCTTAGTCCACAACAGAAAATCATTCATCGTGCTCAACGCTTAGCAACGGCATCAGGTCTCAGTGAAGCGATTGCTAATTACCGTCGATTAGCTAAATACGCTTTGTTGTTATTGCTTGTTTTGTCCGTATTTACCGGTATTGGGTTAGCCTATGCGGCGCTAGGTAGTCGTAGCACGGAAGTTAATCTACTAAGCGCTTGGATGGCGATATTAGGCTTGCACACCTTAAGTTTTATTATTTGGTTAGTGTATTTATTTGTGCCTAAACGCAGCGATAAAGACTACCCATTATTAGGTCAGTTATGGCTATGGTGCACTAAAAAATTAGCACGCGGCCCACATGCAGCTCTCGTTCCTAACGCCTTATTCAGCCTGACACGCCAACAACGCTCAACCTCATGGCTTTTATCAACGATCAGTCATGCATTGTGGCTCACGGCACTCCTTTCTGCCTTGGTGACCGTCTTCTTTTTACTATCGACTCGACGCTACATCTTTGTTTGGGAAACCACCATTCTTTCTACACAAAGTTTAGAAAACATCGCGCATGTATTAGGATTTATCCCCGCTTGCTTAGGTTTTCCGATGCCGGAAGTCGATCAACTCCTGAGCACAGGGGCAGCCGACAATCCGGCACTGCACGCCTTATGGTCAAGTTGGTTCGTTGGTCAAATTATTGTTTTTGGTCTCTTAACCCGCTTAATTGCTTTTATTATTTGTTTGGCTATCAGTCGCTATCGTCTCAGCCGCTGTCAATTGGATATCGACTCCGCCGCTTATGCTTCTTTACTGGCTCGCTTAGCGCCTATTGCGATCAATACCGGCGTGGACTCCCCAGCACCTCAGATAAAGGCACCCGCACTTCAAAAGGCCTCTCTTGACCTATCCGGCAATGGCACCTTGGTTATCGGCATCGAACTGGACCCCCATGAAAAATGGCCCGTCATTAAGAATCCAGACGGTCGGCATATAATTGATGGCGGCAATATAGAAAGCCGAGAGCAGCGCCATCAACTTCTTAGTGAGCTTGGTCAACGACTGGCGCCCTTACAACAAATACTTTTTATTTGTGATGCCGAGCAAACCCCGGATCGCAGCCATTTAAATTTAATGCAGACCATCGCTCATTTTGGACAAAAACACGCTGTTCTTCTCATTAATCATCACGATCCTCAACGCGACCAACGTGCGTTATGGCTAAAATCACTGACTGATTCCGGTCTTGAACAAGAAGCTATTTTTATGGAAGAAGAAGCAGCTTATAATATGCTTGACATCTAAAGCACAAAGCCTATGAAACAAATTCAGCAGCGTTTTTTACCTCAAGAGGATTACCTGAAGTTAGCCGTGGTCGGTCATACCAACACCGGCAAGACATCACTTTTACGCACACTATTGCACGACGCTGACTTTGGTGAGGTGGCCAACGCTCCCGCGACCACACGCCATGTGGAGGGTGCCATGCTGCGCATTGAGCATCTTAAACTACAGTGGTTTGATACCCCGGGCATTGAGGATAGTATTGCTTTATTGGATTATTTAGATCAATTACAGCAACAAAGCATTACGCGACTTGACGGTCCTGCCATCATTGAGCGCTTTTTAGAGAGCCCAGAAAGCCGGCAGCGCTTTGAGCAGGAGGCGCGTGTGTTGCGTCAACTCCTCACCTGTGATGCCGGCTTGTACGTAGTCGATGTACGCGAACCGGTACGCTCTAAACACCGCGATGAGCTGGCTATTTTGGCGCGCTGTGGTCGTCCCATCATTCCGGTTTTAAACTTTTTACATCACTCAAATAATTATAGCGACGATTGGAAAAACACCCTCTCACGCTTAGCAATCCATTTGATTATTGAGTTTGATACCGTTGCCCCGGCCATTGATGGTGAGCGACAGCTTTATCAGAAATTAGCCTTAGTGCTTGATGAGCACCAGCAAAGCCTAAACGAGCTAGCAGAAGGTGCCAATAAAAGACGTCAACGCCGTCGCCAACAAGGTCAAGAGTTATTAGCTGAGCTCTTAATTGATGTGAGCGCCTATAGGCGTCAAAGCGCTTCCTCTTCCGATAATGAGCAGGAAGGCATCCGACTCTGGCAAACAATGCAAGAACAGGTTCGACAACGTGAGCATCAGTTTATCCGCGACCTACTGGGTCTTTACCGTTTCCACGAAGAAGATTACGAAGAGGACCTTTTACCGATTAGCGGCGAGCGTTGGAAAACTGATTTATTCAGTACAGAAGCCCTTAAAGACATGGGTATTAGGGTCAGCAAAGGTTTTGCCGCAGGCGCGATGGCAGGCGCTACGGTAGATATCATTACCGGCGGTTTAAGTCTAGGCGCCGGGACGTTAGTGGGTGGTCTAGTCGGAGGGCTCTGGCAAGGCGCAGAAAAAGTCGGTAATCGCTTACTCGGCATGCTGCAAGGCTACCGCGAACTTACCGTTGATGATGCCGTACTACGACTCCTAGCTATACGCGGTTTACGCTTATTGGATGCCCTAGACCGTCGTGGTCATGCAGCTCAACATCGTATCGAACGACATGATGCAGACTATAAAACCTGGCAGGAGGAATCCCTGCCATCGCCACTGAAAAACGCCCGCTCCTACCCCGAATGGTCAAGCCTCAACAAAGACTTCAAAGATAGTCGGGCAAGAGGTGAGGAAATTAGGACATTGAGTCAAACACTCAACCCCTAATCCGACATCCCAACAACTCACCCCTTAAAGAATCACCGGAGTATTAGGTAGATAGTCCTCGCCATCACCATCAGTACATTGTGGACAGGCCTTTTGAAGCTCCTCTTCAATCAACCTAACGGCTTCGACTAACCCTTCTCGGAACTGCTTATTTTTAAAATAAGTGACTAATACATTGCTAATCTCAACCCACCGCTCATTATCAACAGCGATACCGCGATCAGCAATAATTTCAATCGCCTGTCTGTCTAAAGACAGGTATAGCAACAGCCCTGTATTGAGTGGAGTATCCCACACTTTAAGACGCCCAAAGACCTCAAAAGCTCGGTCTCGGGTGACCTCCAGATGCTCCGGGAATTTGCGCTCAATTGCCACCACTAACTCGGCCTGATGGTCACGCTCCGCCTCGGTAATCAACGCAGAGATTTCCGCCAAAAACTCCTTTGTAAAGTAACGACGTCCAAGGTACTGGCCTTTTAGCGTAGCAATACCTGTTAGCTTTGTTAATGCATTACCACCCACCTGATGCTCCTCCACCGCCGCTGGAGCCACCGCCCCCGCCGCCAAAACCACCGCCACCGAAGCCGCCGAAACCTCCGCCGCCACCAAAGCCACCCCAATGATCATGGTTGCGCTTACGGCGTGTCGTGCGACTACCTGTGATTGGATTACTGTTTGCTGCGACCAGTCCCGTTGCCATTAATTTCTTGACGAACAAGTTCCATATTAGCGCAACAACAGCAGCGATCAACGCAAGTCCGATCGAACCACTGATAGCTAAAATAAAAAAACCGGCAACAATAGGGGCTAGCCAAATAGGCCAAAACAAGACAAAGACGCCCATGAAAAGGAGCAACTCCATTGGCAATATATCACCAAACAGCGACTCCTCATCCATCGTTGTACTCGTACTGACCTCCGGTAAATCCTCACCTTGAATCAATAACGTTAAATGATCAACTGCCTTTTTAAGGCCGCCATAATAATCATTGGCTTGGAAGGCCGGTGCCATATCGCGGTTAATGATATAAGAAGCTTGGACATCAGTGATCGCTCCCTCTAAACCATAACCGGTTTCAATACGCATTCGACGGTCGTTTTTAGCGACTAAAACTAATACCCCGTCATCAATCTTGGCTCGACCAATGCGCCACTCATCAAAAACTCGTCGGGCATAGGTCTCAACCGTATCATCCGGTTGCACCGTAGGCACCATTAAAACCATGATTTGCGAGCCTTTTTCCTCTTCAAGTTGCGCAATACCTTGATTAAGCTCACTTTGCTGCGCAGCTGATAGCGTGCCTGTCATATCCACCACATAATTAGTCAATGGTGGCACCGGCACTTCCGCACGTACCGATGTGTAGAAAGACATCGCTGCGATCAGCATCGTGAGCAGCCATAGGTAAATAGAGCGCAGAGTAGTAGGCTGCTTAAACAGCGTCATGACACTCTCCCGAATAATAGCTATAGGTTATTAAATTATTGAGCCGGTGCAGAGCGGGGATTATCAAACTGAATGGTTGGTCTTTGCATGATCTTGTCTTGATTCTCCACGCCAAAATTTGGTAGCACCTTGTAGCCGAAAATCTTTGCTGTAATTAACGTAGGAAACTGGCGGATATACGTGTTGTAGCCCTGAACCTCACGAATATAACGACCACGCGCAGTAGCGATGCGATTTTCAGTACCTTCGAGTTGTACATTTAAATCTCTAAACAAACCATCTGCCTTTAGATCAGGATAGTTTTCTGATACCGCAATCAAACGTGATAGAGCGGACGTTAATTGTGACTGTGCTGCTTGGAACTGCGCCATTTCCTCTTCGGTAGGTAAGCGATCCGGCGATACGTTAATAGAACCGACACGTGAACGTGCCGCTGTGACCTCCGCTAATAACTCACGTTCGTGCACCATATAAGCGTTAACACTTTCAACTAATTGCGGTACTAAGTCTGCTCGACGTTGGTATTGATTTAACGTCTCTGACCAAGCGGCCTTAACACCCTCATCCAAGCGCTGAATTTCGTTATAGCCACAACCGGCCAATAAGCTAGCGAATAATGCTGCGATAAACAATCTAAACAATTGACGCATAAGAGACTCTCTACAAGATAAGTTAAGCTGACGCTATTTTAAGGTCACAGTAAAAATTACTCTACCCTAAGGGATAACTAATTGTAACTTAGCTTAGCGCTTATAATTCTCTGTCTGCATGATTAACTATGCAAGTTTTCACACCCAACTTTCTACTCAATCTCTATGGATTTCTCCCTCTGGTTAGCCTTGTTCTTAGCAGCATGGGCAATTTCTATTTCCCCGGGCCCGGGCGCAGTAGCCTCAATGGCTGCCGGCTTACGCTACGGCATGTGGCCTGGCGCAGCCTTAGTCTGCGGTTTAATTACCGGATACACCATACAGTTTATTATTAGTGTGGTGGGTGTGGCTGCAGTAATTAAAACCTCGCCACTTTTATTTGAAGTCATTAAGTGGGTTGGGGTCTCGTACTTAATTTACCTAGGTATCAAGCAGTACCGTTCGCCAGTCAGTATGATTCGAGTCGATGTATCCACGATGCCCTCTGCCACAGCCGGCAAATTATTTATGCAAGGCTTGTTAGTTGATATTACGAATCCTAAAGCGGCTATTTTCTTATTAGCGGTAATCCCACAATTTGTTGATACAACTCGACCGCTCATGCTGCAATATGTTCTAATTTGCCTCACACTATGTCTGGTAGATCTGGTGATCATGTTGTGCTATGTGGCGCTGGCAGCAAATTTAGTTAAGCTGTTAAAAAATCCTCACCTCACAGCTAGGATTAATAAAATCTTTGGTGTGTGCTTTATTTTGGCTGCCCTAAGCATGGCGTTTATGAATATTTAGCGCACCTCAAACCAGCTAAGCTCATGATACAATTGACCAATTTCTATTTACGCTCAAAACGATAACGTTATAAAAAGCATGTCAAGCAACAATAAAATCTCTCAAGAAGTCGCCAGACGGCGCACCTTTGCTATTATCTCCCACCCTGATGCGGGTAAAACTACGCTAACTGAAAAACTCCTTTTGTTTGCTGGTGCCATTCAAATTGCCGGTAGCGTAAAAGCGCGTAAAGCTGAGCGTCATGCCTCTTCAGACTGGATGGAAATTGAAAAACAACGCGGTATTTCTGTCGCCTCTTCTGTGATGCAGATGGAGTATAAAGACTGCGTGATTAACTTACTAGACACCCCCGGTCACCAAGACTTCTCTGAAGATACCTATAGAGTACTCACCGCTGTCGATGCGGCAGTCATGGTGGTTGATGCGGCAAATGGTATTGAGCCACAGACCGAACGCTTATTACAGGTTTGTCGTGCGCGCAATACACCGATTTTGACTTTTATTAACAAGTTAGACCGTGAAGTACAAGAGCCCTTAGATTTGATAGGTGAAATAGAATCGCACCTGGAAATGGACTGTATACCCTTTACTTGGCCCGTCGGCATGGGTCGCCAGTTTAGCGGCATTGTGGATTTACAGAAAGGCCATATGCGGATGTTTAACCGTAGTAACCCATCAAAAAGCGGCTCTGCGGACGATGAGTTTATTAGCGGTTTAGATAACCCCTTACTGGACGAACGCTGTTCTGAGACCATCGATAAAGCCAGAGAAGAAATCGAACTCATTAATATCGCCACACCTGATTTTGATCGGGAAGCCTTTTTAAACGCTAAACAGACACCGGTATTTTTTGGCTCGGCAGTGTATAACTTCGGCGTCCAAGAGCTTCTCGATACGCTCGTTGAATATGCTCCGCCACCGGGTGCGCGCGAAGCGTTAGAGCGCACCGTTGAGCCAAACGAAAGTAAATTCACCGGCGTTGTGTTCAAAGTACAAGCAAATATGGATCCGGCTCACCGCGACCGCGTGGCCTTTGTCCGTGTCAGCTCCGGTAAGTTCGAGCGCGGTATGCGCTTGAGAGTTGCTCGTACCGGCAAAGATATTCGCCCCAATAACCCTGTATCTTTTTTATCACAACGACGTGATATTGTGGATGAAGCGTACGCCGGCGATGTGATCGGTATTCCTAACCATGGTGTTTTACATCTAGGTGATGTCCTCACTGAGGGAGAAAAGCTACACTTTACAGGTTTACCATTTTTTGCCCCAGAACTTTTTCAAACGGTTGAAGTCAAAGATCCATTAAGAAGTAAGCAGCTTCGCACAGGTTTAACCCAATTGGGCGAAGAGGGCGCGATTCAGGTCTTTAAACCACAAATTGCCGGCGGCGCATTATTACTAGGTGCGGTCGGACAGTTACAGTTCGAGGTAGTGGCTCACCGCCTCAAAACTGAATATGGTGTAGAGGCTCTATTAGGCCCTTCTCGCTACAATATGGCCAGATGGGTCACTAGCAGCGACCCCAAAGCCTTGCGTAAGTTTTTGGACACCAACATCGCAAATATTGCCTATGATGTGGTTGAAGCGCCTGCCTTTTTAGTCAGCTCGCCTGCACAACTAAGGGTAGCGCAAGAGCTCCATCCCGATATACAATTCCATGTAATGCGTGAGCATGGCGGCCAGATTTTTGCTGATAATCACTAATTAACTCAAAGGGTTCACCCTCCTACCTATTATGTCTTGGCGTTTATTAATTTTTACCATTTTAGTTTTTGCCGGTGTTGCCACCGCCCTAGGTCTACAAGCCGGCGATTACTTAATTGGACGTGTACCGGTTCAGGCTAATATTCCTAACGTCACTGAATTGGATCCCCCGGCAGAATATGACGAACAAGGTCGGTTAATCATCCCTCAGCCAATGCAGCCCTTGCTTGATGGTACGCAAGGGCTAGCAACAGCAACCCCGGATATTGATTGGAAAATCAAAGAATCTTACTTGGATGAGGCAGTTAAAAATGAGGAAAGTAGCGCCATGTACGCCGAAGAGAACCTTCGCCTAAGTGGTGTCGTCACGCAGGGCTCAACCGGTGTGACCAAAAACTTCCAACCTATTCAACGCCAGCGCCCTACTCAAGGCGATGCCGGTGGCAACAACTTATCGTGGGTTGGCACATTTAATCAAGAGATGGCCCAATGCCGCACGCTCGGCTTCAATGACCGTCCTTCGTGCATCAGCCGAGTTCGCCAACAATACTGTGGTGCAAACAACGCTTGGGGCCGTGTTACTGATTGCCCCGCCCGTTAATTGCTCCTAAGGTGGTTAGGCCAGTTAAAAATCGGTAAAATGAGTTTTCATTCATTTAAAAACTGATAGAGTACTCGCCATGAACCCCAAACGCTCTGATTACAGAAGAGATATTAAAGTCGTAGATAGCACGCTCTTAAACTTAATTAAGGGCCGCATTTTTATATTGATCGTTGTCAGCATGCTTATTTTGGGCGTGCTGTACTTTGTTGCTAAAAAAATTCTAAGCTTTGGTCAAACGCTGGACTACTCTCCCTTAAAAGACACCGCTGTTGACTCGATTATTGAGTACTTAGAAAAATACGACACCTACTTCTGGTGGGCTATTGTCATCATCATCGCTCTCTTTGTACTGTCTTTTATCAATCATATCGTACGACAAAGTCTTGATAGCTTTTCCAAAACCAATGTGCCCATGCCGGTTGCACGAAATCTCTTTAGCACCCTTTCTCCAATGGCCCTCGAAGTGCTGGCTTGGGTCTGGCATGAGCGCCGTGAACCTCTCAAGGTCAATGACTTGAAGCTGCTAAGTCGCGAGCTTAAGCAAGGCAGATTTAGCCGTATCGAAGACGCGAGAGAGCAAGAGCGCCTTCTCAGCCAAGGACTCTACGGACAAACGCATACAGAGGCAAACCAAGTACCGATAGCCTCGAATTTTCAGCAGTCTGAGACCCAACAAGTCGAACCGATACTCAACGAGCACGCTCTAAGTGAGCCCACGTTAAGACAAAATGATACAGTTCAGATACAAAATGACGCTTTAATAATAAAAGATGAACCCAAGGCTTGATAAATTAATATAGCCGTGATAGAAATAATAGTTATGGATACTCAACAGGAAACTTTCGCTGTGCCTTATATGCACTTTGTTGATGGCTTATCAGCCTCAACTAAGTCGGCGACTCCTGTCTACACGTCTTTCACTGCTATCACTGCTAATTTATCCACTCAAACTGCGGCTCTCCTCCTCGGTTTACTCCTCCTATTGATCGGTTGCCTAGCCTAGAGCCTAGGTGGTGCTATGCAGCCGACCTCTTTGAGCCACCCAAACAAACCCCTCTCACGGTGTGTTTTTCTCAAAACATTTTTTATTTTTATAGATAAGATCTACATCAAGACGATTGATAGGACAATCAAGGTCATAAGCCAACTTGAGTAGAAAGAAATAGGTGTCATCATGCTATCGAACCCAGCCACAAAATACGTCCCTTTTAAGCCTTTTCAACGTGATTTCTCTGAGCGTACCTGGCCTTCTAAAACCATCACAGAACCGCCTATTTGGATGAGTACTGATCTACGCGACGGTAATCAGGCGCTTATCGAACCAATGAGTATTGATCGTAAGTTACGCTTCTTCAAACACTTGGTTAAAATCGGCTTTAAAGAAATCGAAGTAGGCTTCCCTTCAGCCTCAGATACGGATTTTGATTTTGTTCGTCATATCATTGAAAACAACCTTATCCCTGATGATGTAACCATTATCGTACTGACTCAAGCGCGCCAGGAACTCATTTCTCGTACAGTCGACGCGTGTGCCGGCGCTAAAAATGCCATGGTGCATCTATACAATGCATGTGCACCTTCTTTCCGTAAAATCGTTTTTAATATGAGCAAAGACGAGGTTCGTGATTTTGCGGTTGCCGGTACTAAAATGGTCATGGCTGAGCAAGCCCGTTATCCTGAGATTAACTGGCGCTACGAATACTCTCCGGAGATCTTCTCAACCACTGAGCCGGAATTTGCAGTCGAGGTGTGTAATGCCGTAGCAGAAGCGTATGGCGCTACAACTGATAAGAAAATTATTTTCAACTTACCGGCGACTATTGAGGCGACGACGCCTAACATTTACGCTGACCAAATTGAGTACTTCTGCAATAACATTAACAATCGTGAGGCTTGCATTGTTAGCGTCCACCCACACAATGACCGTGGTACAGCAGTAGCTGCGGCTGAATTAGCCGTAATGGCCGGTGCTGATCGTGTCGAAGGCTGCCTGTTTGGCAGTGGCGAGCGCACAGGTAACGTATGCTTAGTCACACTAGCAATTAACCTTTATACCCAAGGTATTCACCCCGGCTTAGACTTCTCAGATATCGACTCAGTACGTCGTACAGCTGAATATTGTAACCAGCTACCGGTACATCCTCGCCATCCATGGGCCGGCGATTTAGTGTTTACCGCTTTTTCAGGTTCACACCAAGATGCCATTAAAAAAGGCTTTGCAATTCAGAAAAAAGACGCTGTTTGGGAAGTACCCTACTTACCAATCGACC
Organism: Oligella ureolytica DSM 18253; assembly: GCF_000373745.1. Classification (GTDB taxonomy): domain Bacteria; phylum Pseudomonadota; class Gammaproteobacteria; order Burkholderiales; family Burkholderiaceae_B; genus Oligella; species Oligella ureolytica. The sequence goes on from NZ_KB892286.1 coordinate 21,014, forward strand.
CTGCTGACTTAGGCCGTAGCTATGATGCGGTCATTCGTGTTAATAGTCAATCAGGTAAAGGTGGTGTCGCTTATTTACTCGAAGAAGAGCATGGCTTGAGCTTACCGCGTCGTTTACAAATTGAATTTAGCCGTGCCATTAAGCGTGTCACTGATGAGACAGGTAAAGAAGTCAATGCACAAATAGTTTACGAAATTTTCCAAAATGAGTATTTAACACAAGATACCCCTTGGAAATTAATCGATCATCAAATCACCAGTCACAATGATGCGGCAGAAAATGAGCGTTTCTCTGTGGTTGTACGTATGAGCCACCATGGCGAAGAAAAAACCTTCAGTGGCAAAGGTAATGGCGCTATCTCTGCCTTTATCAATGCGATCGATATGCCAATTGAGTTTATGGACTACTCAGAGCATGCGGTAGGTAGCGGTGAAAGTAGTAAGGCGGCAAGCTACGTTGAGCTGCGCTTAGGCGATTCTCAGTCAGGCTATGGTGTTGGCATGCATAAAGACATTGTTACTTCTTCATTCCTAGCTGTAATTAGTGCAATTAACCGCCACTTACAAACGGCTGAAGTGGAAACTAAAGCAGCAACTGAAACCGTTTAGTTAGACCGAAAAGCACTAAAACTTGAAAAACCGAGCGTGTTCATAACCTCATAACCGCTCGGTTTTTTTAAATACCGATCAAAACGCCTAATTACCAGCCACTACCACCTTGCCAAATGACGTCATCGCCATGCTTTTGCGCATTTTCGAACATATTTAATAGTGGATAAGCACGCTGACTAAAGCTGACACCCTCAAGCATTGGGTGCTTTTTCTCACGCTCCTCTTCCTTACGCTCTTCCTCTTCCTTATCATGCACAGCATAACTATGCATATCTTTATTCTCATCCTCTGCAATCGCCTGGCGTAATTTGGCAATTGCATCAGGTAACTCTGCCACAGTAAAAACACCCTCTGTAGGTAACTCTTTACCATAATCTCGTCCAGCGACTTTTAATACGGCGAGTACATGCTTATCCAACATAAACACTTCACCACTATTTTTAGATTTAAAAGTAATTAACATGTATTTCTCCTGTTGTTACAAACACCATCCATGTTATTTATGATGCCAATATTAAGCCTATTAGGCAATTAATAATACTTTTTATCACATGAGCTTAAGCTTCAGGATTATAAGAACGTCACAAATGTTTAAGCTAAAACTTGATAGCACCATGATAAACAGTCGCTTATAAGTCAACTCTATTTATTCATGAAATGAAAAGAGTATAAACAAATGACGAAATAGTATTTTCTAGTAAATGAATTTCACTCCTATGATGTACTCCACGCATCCTCTATTTTCTAAGGTCTTTATTGCTACAGTACTGAGCCTAGTCGCAGCACCTGCTTTAGCTGCAACAATTAACTTGCTCAACGTCTCTTACGACCCAACTCGCGAGTTTTACCGTGAGTACAATAAAAGCTTTGCTAAGCATTGGAAAGAAAAAACCGGTGATGATGTCGTTATTCGTCAATCCCATGGCGGTTCGGGAGCTCAGGCGCGTTCTGTCGCCTTTGGACTAGATGCAGATATCGTCACCCTAGCCCTGGCTTACGACATTGACGTCCTTCGCCTACGAGATGAATTAATTCCGGAAGATTGGCAAAGCCGTCTTGATAAAAACAGTTCACCTTACACGTCCACCATTGTGTTGCTTGTACGTAAAGGTAATCACAAAAACATTCAAGATTGGAATGATCTAGCTCGTGACGATGTAGAGGTTATTACACCTAACCCTAAAACGTCCAGTGGCGCTCGCTGGAATTATCTAGCCGCTTGGGCTTATGCGTTAAGACAATACGATAATGATGAGACCAAAGCCTATGACTTTGTCCGTAAAATCTTTGCTAATGTCTCTGTTTTAGACTCAGGTGCGCGTGGCTCTACCAACACCTTTGCTCAACGCGGCCAAGGCGATGTTCTTATCGCTTGGGAAAATGAAGCGTATCTATCGATTCAGCAGCTGGGTAATAATGAACTCGAAATGATTGTCCCCTCACTAAGCATTCTGGCTGAGCCTCCTGTAACACTCATTGATAAAAACGTTGATCGCAAAGGCACCCGTGAAGTGGCGCAGTCATATTTAGAAAATCTCTACAGCGACGATGCCCAACGCCTTGCTGCCAAGCACTTTTATCGCCCCAGCAATCCGGATATTGCAGCAGAGTTTAGCGATCAATTTCCCCAAATCGAGCTAGTCACCATAGATGAGGTCTTCGGCGGTTGGACCAAGGCACAAGACACTCACTTTAATGATGGTGGAGTGTTTGACCGTATTCAAGCCGATTTATATAGGAAATAACGTTCAATACATACTGATAGGACAAATTTAGCCTACTAGGATCTTTTAATCGTATTCTCTATGACAATAAATAGTTTCTTTAGTGTGTTGAGAATGGTTTTATGAATCTAGGTATTTCGTCGGCTTTTATTGTATTAACCTTATTTAGTGCATTACTTGTTCCTACTCCCGCTTCTGCACAAACAGCCTCCACTGCCGGTGCAGAATGCTCCACCCCCTCTACCGGTAACCCATGCTTTGGTACCGCTAATAATCCAGGCCAGGATCGTTCTGCTGCCAACCCGATTAATTTGACTAACGGCAATAAATACCAAGAAGAGTTGGATTATTGGGGTGGTGATGACTATTCCGGCCTCGAATTCCTCCGGTATTACAACTCAACCCAATTAACCCCCTCATTAATTGGTCAGGGTTGGCGCCATTCCTATAGTCGCAAGCTGTATTGGCGTGGGCATCGAGCTCAAATTCTGCTTGATGACAGTACCCGCATTATGTTTGATCCGCTACAAGGTGACGTGGCACAGTCACGTTTTAATGAATATGGCTCCCTTAAAAGGGTCAAATTATACGGGGCAATGGAGCGCTTAGATTGGTCCAAAGCAGCCACTGCTAGAAAATCCGTTAATGATTTTTTCTCAAAAAACTATTTACACACGTTACAAGGCGACCTCTGGCTCTGGCAATACCCTTCCGGTGCCATTGATGTATTTAATCGCTATGGCCACCTAGTCATTAGCCAAATGCCGTTTAGTGAGGCCATTTTTATCGAAAGGGAGATTAAACCGGGTCCTACTTACGAGGCTATTCTAAAGGTACAAAACCAAAATCAACAGAGCATTGACTTTCACTACGCGATTTTGGGAAATCGTGCTCGCCTAAGTCAAATTGATACGCCCGAGGGAAGTGTAGAGTTTAGGCATGACATCCCTAGAGACTTTGAGGAAACCCGTCTTCTTAGCGCCCATCATATTGATGGTGCAAAAATTACTTATGGCGCCGTTGATACATCTACTGATGAGGAGCTATCGCCCTATTTACTAGCACGTGCCAAACATTACACGTCGGATAGCAAGCAAGCTTTTCGTGATATTGAATGGCGTTATGACACATGGGGACGAGCAACTGAAACTATTCTTCATCGTCATGAACAGTTAAATCAACCTCTTTCAATGCAATTCAACTATGTGAAAACGCCTCAATTCAATGGCGACAAGGGTATCACTGAGTTAACTCAAAGGATTGGCACCGAAAAAAGTCTCAGCCGTTTTCACACAACCATGCTAGGTAGTCAGTATCTTCTCACTAAGGCCGAAGGCGCTCCTTGCTTTGCATGCCCTGCGACAGGCACTGAAATCAGCTATAACGAAAAGGGCCAAATCACTGCAATCAACGGTCTCAACATCAGACGTAGCACGAGCGATAACAGCATTGAAAGCATAGGAATAAACCATCGAGGCTGGCCCGGTTTACGTATTTATTACGATAAAGACGGTACACCTCACGGTTGGAGCAGTCTGCATACAGGCAAAACGCTTTATGAGCTAGATACAGATACTTTATTTCCAAAGTATAAAAGCTTTGCGAATAAGACGAGGATGTATAGCCGGGACTATGATAGTGGCTCACGCTTAGTTAGGTACAGTTATGAAAATGGAAGTCACGATGCAAGCGCTCCGAGCGGTTTATTAACAAAAACTAAACCTTTGGTATTCAATTTAAGCGGTGAAGACAATAGAAAACGTCTCAGCATTAAGCTTCATAGCCAAAGTGTTAATTTAAGAACAACTCGTTGGTGGGCTAACCACAAAGAATCACGGTTAAATGAATATTTCACACCAAACTATGCCAATAAGCTGGTAGAGCATCAGCTTCCCGAATGGGGTAGTCTCTATTATCAATATGACGACAATCAGCGGTTAAAAAGCATTTTTTGGCAAGTTGCTAATACGACAGAAGAACATCAATGGCAGTTAGTTTATGAACGCCTAAATAACCACGAGCGTCAATACGGCAATCACATACTAGCACGTGCTCGTAAAAACACCGGTTTCATTAAACACAGCACACGACTGGAACTATTAAAAGACAAGACGGACACTCCCTATTGGCAGGAAATTCGCTATTATCATGCTGACGGGCACCTAGCAGCAGAGCACCAACTATCATCTAACTTAGACATCAATAAGTTTAGACAATATCAATTTAATCTCCACGGCCAACTCATACGCGTAGATACCGATCTACACAATAAAAAAAGCACAACCACCGATTTATATGCGTGGCAACTTGGTGGCGCATCCTTTGCTCGTCAGCATACAAGCAAAACAGACAAAGAAGATCATACTGAAACGCAAACAGACTTAATCATTAAAAATATAGAAAGAGATAAGGCCGGCTTCATACACAAAATGGACAATTTAGAGCTAGTCTATGATGAAAGAAATTTACTGACAGAGATAAAAAAAGGCAACGACACAATCGCCAGCTATCTCTACGATGCTCTTAATCAACGTATTAGAAAAGTCACCGCCAAGGGCGAAACCCAATACTATTATTTAAACCAGCAATTAGTTGCTGAAGCCTTCATACCTACCAATGAAATTAACCCCAACTATGGTGACTACTCTCTTGAGAGATCATTCATTTCAAAACGCTACATCTATGATGGTGTACTTCCTGTCGCCCTAATTGACTACTCTAAGGACATTGATGGTCAACTCTACTACATACATAGTGATGGTAGCGGGCAACCTTTTTTAATCACAGATGATGCTCAACAAACGGTCTGGTTAGCAGACAATGACGCTTTTGGACAAAGCCGTCCAATCATCGAAAAAATCGAGTTTAATCTACGCCTACCCGGTCAATACTATGACGAAGAGAGCGGTTTACATCAAAACCTTTATCGAAACTACGACCCTGAAGTGGGTCACTATCTTGAGCCCGATCCCTTAGGCCCAATATCCGGCAATGATGTCTTTGGCTATGCTAAGCAAAACCCTCGTCAGTACATCGATCCGCTCGGTCTGCTCATGTTTGTCTTTGATGGCACAACCAATACCCCCAGCTCACAAAGTAATGCCTATAAACTAGGGCAACTTTATGATGAAGGACCTCTAAATTACTTAGAAGGAATAGGCACCAAAGAAGCGCAAAACAAGGTAATCAACTTCTTCGATAGCTATCGAAAAGAACTCACTGAGACACAAACCGTACCCGATGATATCAGAGCCCAGCGCATCTACGCCTCTTCACTCCTAGAGTGGAAGGTACCGGAGTTTATCCCCCACGTCACACAAGATAAAATCTCAGCCGGCATGGCACCCTATATGCTTAATATGCAGTGGATGCAATTAATCGATGAGATGATTCGCCTCACATCCGCAGGGCCTCTCATAGACAACACAATCAATATTGATTTGTCCGGTTTTTCCAGAGGGGCTGCCCTCGCCAGTATCTTTGCTAATAAAATTGACCAATATACCAAACATGGCTATTTTCAATACACGGCTAAGTGGCTGCCGCCCGGACAACAACACATTCGAGCGTGCGTCAATTTACGCTTTGTCGGGCTATTTGATACAGTCCATCAACTGGGCACGTTAGGAGCTGACAACGATGACTATAACTACACTGTGTCCCCTGCCTGGTCAACTGTTGCCCATGCGGTCGCATTAAATGAGCATCGCTATTGGATGATGCCTTTGACCAGCTTTGCAAGTGATGATTTAAGCAATGTGTATGAGCAGGGCTTTTTAGGTAATCACTCGGATATTGGTGGAACTATCTTCTCCAAAGATTTAAACGCCCAAACTAACCCCTATCCCGGTACCTATGGAGACTTAGGCAACATCCCCTTAGCTTGGATTCACTATATGGCACTGGATGCCGACGTTAAACTCAAGCCGTTAGAATCCCTCACTCAATGGCAACTCGACACCGTTAAAAACCCGCTTTTGCATCTCAACAGCCTATTTGATCAAGATTTAGCAAGCCGTCGCTGGTCACTTGCCGACAGAAGAGTTTATTCTTCAAGCGGTAAGCTACTCGGCTTACAATCTTTCTCAAAAAGACTGGGAGGAGCGATACGCAAGGAGCACGCTGAGCACGTGTACTTCCCATTATCACTGGCCACGGAGTCACTCTATGACACTAATGGAGCAGGCTACCCTTACGGCATCGTCGACGCGAGTAAGTATATTAACTTTTTAAAAGGATCAATAGAGTGGGAATCTTCCCTCAAGACAATATCGCAACAACAGCAATAGCAGCCCTTCATGCTATCATTACACATTGATTTTATAAGATATTTTTAACCATTATTGATTGTTTAAGTCACCATTTGATTAAGATGGTGATATAAGTAGAGAAAGTTATGCTCCCTGAGCTTCAAGAAAAACTAACGCGATTAATCCAAGAAACTATTAATAAGATTGTGCCTGATAATCAGGCACAGATTAAACTTGAGCGCCCAAAACAAGCAAGCCATGGCGATATCGCAACTAACATTGCTATGCAATTAGCCAAACCGGCAAAGCGCAACCCACGAGAACTAGCACAAGAAATTTGTGATGCTCTTATCGACAATCCGGAAGCACAGAATATTCTCGCGACCGCTGAAATTGCCGGTCCCGGGTTTATTAACTTCCGACTCAAGCCGGAAACGCTTTGGGCTGTGATTGAAAAAATCGCAGCTGAAAAAGAGCAGTACGGTCACTCCAAAGGCCAAGCCGATCAAAAGGTCATGGTTGAATTCGTTTCAGCCAACCCTACCGGCCCTTTACACGTCGGTCACGCTCGTCAAGCAGCGTTAGGTGATTGTATTTGTCGTTTATTTGCGGCTAACGGCGCTGAGGTTCATCGCGAATTCTACTACAACGATGCCGGCAACCAAATCAATGCCCTTGCTCTCAGCGTTCAAGCACGCGCACAGGGTATTGATCCTGATGACGCTAACTACCCTGAAGATGGGTATCGCGGCGATTACATTCTTGACATTGCCAATGATTTTATGGCCCAAAAAACCATTTTAGCTGATGGCCAGGAAATAACCGCTAGCGGTGACAGCGATAACCTAAGTGATATTCGTCGCTTTGCAGTCGCTTACTTACGTCGCGAGCAAGATCTTGATTTGCAAGCCTTTAACCTGATCTTTGACGAGTATTACCTAGAAAGTTCACTCTACACGGATGGTAAAGTTGAGGAAACCGTTCAGACTTTAACCGACAACGGTCACGTTTATGAAAAAGACGGTGCGCTTTGGTTAAAAACGACGGAACTCAATACCGGCGACGACAAAGACCGTGTGATGCGTAAGTCTGACGGTTCTTACACCTATTTCCTACCGGATGTAGCCTACCACCGCAGCAAGTGGGAGCGTGGTTATAAGCAGGCGATTAACATCCAAGGCAGTGACCACCATGGTACGGTTGCGCGTGTTCGTGCCGGCTTGCAGGGGTTGGAACTAGGTATCCCGAAAGACTACCCTGATTATATTTTGCACAAAATGGTTCGCGTGATGCGTGATGGAGAGGAAGTTAAAATTTCCAAACGTGCCGGCAGCTACGTCACCATGCGTGATTTAATTGACTGGGTTGGTCAGGATGCGGTGCGCTTCTTCTTAATTCAACGACGTGCTGACACCGAATTTACCTTTGATGTCGACTTAGCTCTCTCTAAGAGCGAAGAAAATCCCGTCTTTTACGTACAGTACGCCCATGCTCGTATTTGTAAACTGCTCATGGACAGCGCAAACTTGACCGCTCGCCTACACGAAGCAAATACCAGCCTTCTGACAGCGCCAAGTGAGCTTACGCTCTTAAAGCGCTTATCTGAGTTACCTAACTTAATTGAAATGGCGGCGCGCGAACTATCACCGCACCATCTCGTATTCTGGTTAATTGACTGCGCTGCAGATTTCCACTCTTGGTACAATGCTGAGCGCATCATGGTTGATGATGAGGAATTAAAACTGGCTCGTTTAAGTCTGGCTAACGCAACCCGTCAGGTTATTGCTAATGGCCTAGACCTACTAGGTGTCAGCGCTCCTCAGAGAATGTAGTTAATAATTAAGTATTTAAGTTTATGGCAGCACCCCGCAAACGCACAACTAAACGAACGACGACGTCACGCCGTCGTACACCGGCAAAATCAGGACGCAGCAGTAGCTCCTTTGTGGCCATGGGCATTATTGCGGGCCTAGCCATCGCCATTCTTTTTTATTCGATTTTTATTCGCCAAGATGCTAATTTATCTAAAGGCACGACACCACAGTATGCACATACGCCAAACCAAACGGATGTGCTAAACCCCTTGCCTCCTAGACCTCGTCAAGAACTAGCAGCCGCTGTTAGCCAGAGCCAACCCCCTGCTCCTGACCCATCTGACACGCGAGTCAACACACCATTGAGTATTGCTGAGTCCACGGCTAAGCAAAACGAGTCTCAGCCGGCGACCGCCTCTACTGGGGCGACTACACAAACTAAATCTCCAAGTGCCAAGCCTACGCCAGCGCCGGCAAAACAAACGCCACCAACACCCAGCATGAGTGAAGACGCGATCGGCAACCTCATTGCACAAAACCAGAAACCGGCTCCGAACCAAGCCAAGCCTTCTCAATCCAAAGATGCCGTTACGCCTAAAGATACTGCCGACCACGTAGGTGCCCTGATTCATACCATGCCGTCCGCCACCGTTAGCGACAACGCTGACGGCACAAAGCGTGTAACAAAAGAAAAAATCATTACCAAACAAAGCAGTACGCTCAATACCGTACCGGAAAAAGCAATTGCCTTACATCCTGTACCGACTAAAGAAAAGCCTTTTTACTTACAAACTACGTTTTATAAGACAGAAGATGAAGCCGATGCTATGCGCGCTCAACTTCTTTTATTAGGACACGGCACAGCCAATGTACATAAAGCACTGGTTAACAACCAAACGATGTATCGCGTCCGTATAGGTCCTTACACCTCACGTACTGAACTTGAAAAGGCTCAGAAAAACGTTGAAGCAGCTAAGTTAAAGCTAAGCCCTATACATTAATCAAATACGCTACTAATGGAACCAATTGCCTAAGAAAAGGTCATTAGTTCTGTTATGAATAACGAATACGCGCTAAACCTAGCATGCATAGTAAGAACTGGACTGAATATGATTAAATTACGTAATAAATTTCTTGCAACAGCCCTATTAAGTGCAACCTTTGCGGCACCAACAGCCTTAGCTCAAGACCAAGGGTATATCACTTATCAGCAACCACACGCTTCCAGCACCGCAGATAAAGTCGAAGTCTTAGAGTTTTTCTCCTACACTTGTGGACACTGCGCACTCATTGACCCCATGATCACCGAGTGGGAAAAAACCTTAAGTGATGAGGTTAAATTAGTTCACGTACCGGTCGCTTTCAATGCCTCTATGCAGCCTATGCAAAAATTCTACTATGCGATAGAAGCCTTAGACCGCTTAGATTTACACTCAAAATTATTTGATGCTATTCACAAAGAAAAGCAGCGCCTCTTTACCGAAGACGCGTTAATTGATTGGGCGGCTAAGCAGGGAGTCGACAAAGAGCAAATAACCGCTGCCATGAGCTCTTTCGGTGTTAATTCCAAAGCTAGAAATGCCCGTCAACTCACTGACAACTACCGTATTGAAGGCACTCCCTCAATCGCGGTTGGTGGTCGTTACCTAACCTCTCCATCCATGACCGGTACCTATGAAGCGGCTATTAACCAAGCTCAAGTATTGTTAGATCAAATCTTAGCCGAGAAATAATCTAGACATTACGATAAGCGACAAAGTAAGAGAGTCACCCCTCGCGCTCAAAAACAACGGCCCTACAAAAATACATAGGGCCGTTTATCTTTATCTATCTATGCAGAATCAACTGCTTATTAGGCACCAAAAGCAGCATGGTACGCTTGCTGTAAATCCGCAATCAAATCATCAATATCTTCTAAACCGATATGTAAGCGGACAAGCTGTGTCTCGCCATGACGTAACTCGTCAGAAGTATAAGAATGATTGACTAAGCCTTCCGGACGTACCCATTGGACTAAGCTCTCAAAACCGCCCCAAGAATAACCAATAAAGAAAATTTCCAAGGCATCAACAAAGGCGCGAGTCTGCTCGCGACTGCCCTTTAACTCTATCGACATTAAACCATTAGAACCTTTGCAATCACGCTGCCATAGCTCATGATGCTTATCACCTTTAAAGGCGGGATGATAAATCGCTTTGACGGCTTCTAGACTTGCCAAATACTCACACACCTTAAGGGCACTTTCTGCATGCTGCTTCATGCGAATAGGCATCGTGCGCACCCCACGAATAGCTAACCAAGCGTCATCGGCACTAATAGAATAGCCCAAAGCATATTGATTTTTATTGATACGATCGATAAGCTCCTTACCCTTAGCCACGACAGCACCCAGCATTAAATCAGAGTGACCACCAACATACTTAGTCCCGGCAATAATGGAAACATCAGCACCTAAATCTAAGGGCGTATAAATTAAACCACTACCCCAAGTATTGTCGACCACAAACGTTAAGTCGTGCTTTTTAGCAATCGCTGACAAAGCTGGAAAGTCCAGCATTTCCATCAATAAAGAGCCTGGGGACTCTGCGTACAACACCTTTGTTTTGGGTGTAATAGCCGACTCAATCGCATCATAGTCGTGACCGCTCACATACGTGGTGCGAATACCCATGCGCTGTAATACCGTACTATCCATCTGACGTACAGGGCCATAGACATTGTCTGTACACACCATATGGTCACCTTGACCTAGCAAAGACAATAGCGTCATGCTGATGGCACCTACCCCTGAGGACGCTAAAAAGCAATGTTCGCCATTTTCTAGTGCTACAAAAATCTCTTCTAAATCAGCATGTGTATCTAAGCCCATGCGCCCATAGCTCATTGCCCGTTCACCCTGCATGCGTAAAGACTCTGTGTGATCTAACTCTTGTAAACTATGAAAACGAACAGTACTCGTACGCACTGAGGGAGTGGCCACAGCAGCAACCGGATTTTCCTCATCACACGGCATGGTACCTAAGTGTTGTAGACGAGTAACTAAACTAGGTGTTTTTTTCATAAAACTTCACTCCAAAGATTCTAAAGACTTTACACTCGGCGATCGATAGCAGTACACGGACTCGCAATCGAGTCATCTCAATGACTATTCATTTTATACTGTTGAACTATGTTAACCAACTGCCTTAGCGCTTATGACCTTTGCCACTGCTTTATCATTTTTTTTCGCTGCTTCACTCATGGCTCTTTTGCCGGGACCGGATAATCTCTATGTCATGGCACAATCATTACGCCAAGGTTGGCGCATTGGCTTTATGTTGATCTTGGGCTTATGCTCCGGATTGGTGGTGCATACGGGCATCGTAGCGTTTGGTGCGACAGAGTTAGTGGCACGTTATCACTGGTTTTATCTGTTAATAAATATCTTTGGAGGCTGCTATTTATTATATTTAGCTTACTTACTTTTTAATGCCGGCCCAATCACCCAAACCCAGCAATCAAGCGATATGCTAAGGCCCGCTCAGGCTTATAGACGTGGGGTTATTATGAATCTCAGTAATCCCAAAGTGATTATATTTTTCTTATCATTTTCTCAGCCATTTATTAATGTCGAGCGGGGTAATGTATCACTACAGTACGTACAACTAGCGATATTGATGATTATCGCGACCATGCTGGTTTTTGGGACAATTAGTGTGTTTGCTGATCATTTAGGGGCCAATTTAAAAAAATCCGCTCGCGCTCAACGCATCTTTAACCGGGTGAGCGCGTGTATTTTATGTCTATTGGCAATCTCTTTATTACTCAAGCTGTTGATATCGTAAAACACCCAGTGCATCTTCGCTACGGTTTAACTTACCATCAAAATACAAGGCTTGTAGATGCGCCAACGCCTCTCCCATAGCAAACGTCAATTGGTGTAAATCGAGTTTACGCTTAAACATGTGAGGCACTACCTCAGCAGCGCAGGTTGGTTCTTGACATAACTCGAGTACTTCTTGCAGACGATCTTCATGATGCGCTAACTGCTGACTTACCCGCTCTTGAATCCCTTTAAATGGTCTGCCATGTGAAGGCAATACCAAGGTATCATCCGGCAGCTCCAAAAACTTAATCACAGAGTTTAAATACAGCGGCAATGGATTGGCGTCCGGCTCATAATCAAACACACTGACATTAGTTGAAATGCGGGGCAACAGCATATCACCGGAAATTAACACCTTTAACTCCTCGCAATACAAACTGATGTGCTCAGGCGCATGACCATACCCACTAATTAAAAGCCAATCATGGTCGCCAATTGCAATGACTCGATTATCGATGAGGCGATTAAAATGAGCAGGTAAGGGATGCACGAGACTTGGATAGTAGCCGGCGCGTTCACGAATTTGTTCCTGTGACTCCTTATTAAGTAAACCATGACGGGCAAAGTGCTCTACCGCCCCATCGCCACCGGTACCGGCACCACTCGTGCTGTCGGTCCATGAACGAGCGACAAAATAATCGGTCATACTCATCCATAACGGAGCATTCCAACGACCACAGTGCCAACCGGCTAAACCCACATGATCAGGGTGCATATGTGTTACTAAAACACGCACAATGGGCAAACCATCTAATTCATTAGCAAAAATCTGCTCCCAAAACTCACGTACCACCGGTTTATTAATTCCACAATCAATCATCGTCCAGCCCTTGACCCCCTCAAACTCATCAGCAATCAGCCAACAGTTCACGTGGTCTAAAGCAAAGGGCAATGGCAAACGGATCCACTTCACCCCGGGAGCCACTTCGATGGTACTACCTTCTCTCGGTAGCTCATCTCCAAATGGATAGTTTAATTTTTTTTCATTTTCATTCATATAGATTCTCCTCTGTAGCAGTCTCAGTTTTAGCACCTTTGATTGTTCTACCCATCACATACTAAAGCAACACGCTGACAAAAACATGTTAATTATTGACACAGTTGAAATAGTAACTCATAATTACGTTTACGTTAACGTAAAGATAAACATTTAAGTCATTCAATCACAGTGAGAGTTGTTTACATATGACACAAGAGCTTTGGTCCATTTCAGAGTTAGCCGAGATGTATGAGGTAACACCCAGAACACTTCGTTACTACGAGGATCAAGGCATTGTTGCGCCAAGAAGAGATGGACAAAAACGCATTTATAATCAGCGCGACCGCACACGCCTGAAACTCGCACTTCGAGGCAAGCGTTTGGGCTTTTCACTAGCAGAAATTCGTAGTTTGATTGATATGTATGACGGTCCCAGTAGTCACCCAGAACAACTACAGTCTTATTTAGCTCACTTAAAAAGACAAAAAGAACTACTTGCTCAACAGCAAAAAGATATTCAGGCAGTACTCGAAGAAATTCGTCGTCAAGAGCAGGTATGTCACGATTTATTAGCAAAAAATATTGAGTAATTTAAACGCCCACAGGAGACAAACATGAATATTCCAGGCATTAATTTTAATTTAGGTGACGATTTAGATATGCTGCGTGATGCAGTCCGTGATTTTGCACAAGCTGAAATCGCCCCTCGCGCTCACGACATTGACCACAGCGATCAGTTCCCAATGGATTTGTGGGAAAAGTTCGGTGAACTAGGCCTCTTAGGATTAACAGTCAGTGAGGAGTATGGCGGTACCTCCTTAGGTTACTTAGCTCATATGGTGGCGATGGAAGAGCTTTCACGCGCCTCTGCCTCAGTCGCTCTGTCTTATGGCGCGCATTCAAACCTGTGTGTTAATCAGCTGTTTCGCAACGGCAATGCGGAGCAAAAAGCCAAATACCTACCAAAACTAATCTCTGGAGAACATATTGGTGCGCTTGCAATGAGTGAGCCAGGTGCCGGTTCCGATGTGGTCAGTATGAAGTTACGTGCCGATAAAACAGGCGATCGCTATATTTTAAACGGCAATAAGATGTGGATTACTAATGGTCCGAACGCCGATACCTTAGTTGTCTATGCCAAAACCGACCCCAATGCCGGCCCTAAAGGCATTACCGCCTTTATCATTGAAAAAGACTTCCCCGGCTTTTCTGTTGCTCAAAAGCTGGACAAACTAGGTATGCGCGGTTCACACACGGGCGAATTGGTATTCCAAGATTGTGAGGTTCCCGAAGAAAATATCCTCGGTCAGCTAAATGGTGGCGTTAAGGTGCTGATGAGCGGCTTAGACTACGAGCGTGCAGTGCTATCCGGAGGCCCCCTAGGCATTATGCAAGCCGTGATGGATATGGTTGTGCCTTATATCCACGATCGCAAGCAATTCGGACAATCCATTGGTGAGTTTCAGCTGGTTCAAGGCAAAATTGCTGATATGTATGCCGGCCTCCAAGCCAGTCGTGCCTATGCCTATGCCGTTGGCAAGCAACTAGATAATTTGGGGAGTGGTCATGCCCGTCATGTCCGTAAAGACTGCGCCGCCTTGATCCTATACGTCGCTGAGTTAGCCACAAAAATAGCAGGTGACGGCATTCAAATCTTAGGCGGAAATGGCTATATTAATGAGTATCCGGCCGGTCGTTTATGGCGTGACGCCAAGTTGTATGAAATCGGTGCGGGCACAAGCGAAATTCGTCGCATGTTGATTGGTCGTGAACTATTTAATGAAACAGCTTAATTTCTTTTAATTAACACTAGCTCTCCGAGGAGTTTCTTATGTCTGATTCTGTTGTTATTGTTTCTGTTGCCCGTACCCCGATTGGCGGTATGATGGGTACTCTTTCTGCCGTACCTGCTTATGAATTAGGTGCGACTGCTATTAAAGCGGCTGTAGAGCGTGCTGGCATTGATCCTAAAGCTGTTGATCAAGTCATCATGGGTAACGTACTGCAAGCTGGTCAAGGCCAAGCGCCTGCGCGTCAAGCAACCCTTGGTGCAGGTCTGGACAAATCCACTTCAGCCACTACCGTACATAAAGTATGTGGTTCAGGTTTAAAATCCGTGATGCTTGCAACTGATATCTTGAAAGCTGAAAGTGCTGATGTCATTGTTGCTGGTGGTCAAGAAAGCATGTCCAATGCTCCTTATCTCCTACTCAAAGGTCGAGAAGGCTATCGCTACGGCCACTCCACGGTGTATGACCACATGGCCTTAGATGGACTTGAGGATGCCTACGAGCGCGGCACACCGATGGGTGCCTTTGCTGAACAAATGGTTGAAAAATACGGCTTCACCCGCGAAGACCAGGACAACTATGCCGTTGAATCCTTAAACCGTGCGAATAAAGCGATCGAAGATGGTAGCTTTGAGTGGGAAATCACACCTGTCACCATCAGCTCTCGTCGTGGCGATGTCGTTGTTGATACTGACGAACAACCGGGCAATGCCAAACCTGACCGTATTCCAAGTCTACGCCCTGCCTTTAAGAAAGACGGTACGATTACTGCCGCTAACGCTTCATCAATTTCTGATGGTGCCGCAGCCGTCGTCATGATGCGTGCTTCAACCGCTGAAAAACTGGGTGTTAAGCCATTAGCCCGTATCGTTGCGCACACTGACTTTTCTCATGAGCCAGAGTGGTTCACCACTGCACCAGTGACCGCGATGAAAAAGTGTTTGGAAAAAGCTGGTTGGACCAAAGATGAGGTGGATTTATACGAAATTAACGAAGCCTTTGCTTGCGTTACCATGGGTGCAATGAAAGATCTCGAGTTAGATCATGCAAAAGTAAATATTCATGGGGGTGCGACTGCTTTAGGTCACCCTATTGGTGCCTCAGGTACACGTATTTTAGTAACCCTTATCGCTGCTTTACGTAAAACCGGCGGTAAAAAGGGTGTGGCTAGCCTATGTATTGGAGGCGGTGAGGCCGTTGCCCTAGCAGTTGAACTAGTAGACTAATCATCAGCACTAGGTCATAACAAACTATTAAAGGGCTGCCGATCATGATGAAGACAAGGCAGCCTTTACTAATAGGCGCACTTAAGTTTTGGAGGAGATTAATGCCTATTCTTAAAAGTCAAATTAATGTTCGTAGCCAATCATTTCAAGAAAATAAGGAGGCTATGCAACGACAGATCGACGATCTAAACGAAAAGCTCGCGATTAACCTCAAAGGCGGAAGTGATAGCGCAAGAGAGAGACACCTAGCGCGCGGTAAGTTGTTGCCACGAGATCGCGTAGAAAAGCTCCTCGATCCGGGTAGCCCTTTTTTAGAGCTGTCTCCTCTGGCTGCCTTAAATATGTATAACAATGACTCGCCTGCTGCCGGCTTGATCACCGGTATTGGTCGTATCAATGGCATTGAGTGTATTATCGTCTGTAACGATCCGACCGTCAAAGGAGGTACTTACTACCCGATGACGGTCAAAAAGCACATCCGTGCTCAGGAAATTGCCGAACAGAACAATCTGCCATGTGTTTATTTAGTTGACTCCGGTGGCGCTTTCTTGCCAAAACAGGATGAAGTCTTCCCCGACCGCGATCACTTTGGCCGCATTTTCTACAATCAAGCGGTGATGTCTTCTAAAGGCATTCCCCAAATTGCTGCCGTTCTAGGTTCATGTACAGCAGGTGGCGCTTACGTCCCAGCGATGTCCGACGAGTCTATTATCGTTAATAACCAAGGAACGATTTTCCTGGGTGGGCCACCGCTAGTAAAAGCGGCCACAGGTGAAGAGGTCAATGCCGAAGACCTTGGTGGCGGTGACGTACACACTCGCTTATCCGGTGTGGCCGATCATTTAGCACAAAATGACAGCCATGCCTTACAGCTTGTACGCCAGTCAGTTTCTCGCTTAAATCGCAAAAAACACAACCCTCTGCTAACCATCGCACCACGTGCTCCTTTATTCGATGTTGAGGAGTTAAACGGTATTATTCCGGCAGACACACGCAAGCCATTTGATGTGCGTGAAGTCATCGCTCGTATTGTCGACGGCTCTGAATTTGATGAGTTTAAAGCACGATTTGGACCAACCTTAGTCTGCGGTTTTGCTCATATCGAAGGTATGCCAGTCGGTATTATTGCTAATAACGGTATTTTATTTTCAGAGTCTGCACAAAAAGGCACGCACTTTATCGAGCTTTGCTGCCAGCGCAAGATTCCATTAGTTTTCTTACAAAACATCACTGGTTTCATGGTCGGTCGCAAATATGAAAACGAAGGAATTGCTCGCCACGGTGCCAAAATGGTCACCGCCGTATCAACCGCCAAGGTGCCTAAATTTACTGTGCTAATCGGTGGCTCCTTCGGCGCTGGTAACTACGGTATGTGTGGCCGTGCCTTTAATCCCCGCTTCTTATTTATGTGGCCTAACGCTCGAATTTCCGTCATGGGCGGTGAGCAAGCAGCCAGTGTCTTGGCGACAGTCAAACGGGATAGTATCGAAAGCAAAGGCGGGACTTGGTCTACTGAAGAAGAAGAGCAATTCAAAGCGCCCATCCGTGAGCAATATGAGCATGAGGGTCACCCCTATTACGCCAGTGCGCGGATGTGGGATGACGGCATTATCAAACCCGCCGATACTCGTCGTGTTTTAGCCTTAGCCTTATCGGCTTCGCTTAATGCCCCAATTGAAGATACCAAATTCGGTATTTTCCGTATTTAACCTCAGCGGAGTTGCTTTATGTTTAAAAAAATCCTAATTGCTAACCGCGGTGAGATTGCTTGCCGTGTCGCCAGCACCGCTCGTCAAATGGGCATTGCAACGGTTGCTGTGTATTCTGATGCTGACCGTCATGCAGCGCACGTAGAGGCCTGCGATGAGGCAGTTTATATTGGTGGTTCTGAACCTGCCAAAAGTTATTTACGTATTGATGCCATTATTGAGGCAGCTAAAAAAACGGGGGCCGAGGCCATTCACCCCGGTTATGGTTTTTTAGCTGAAAACGGTGATTTTGTAGCAGCATGTCAACAAGCCGGCATCACATTTATTGGCCCTTCGGCTGAAGCAATGGCTGCCATGGGCTCCAAATCAGCCGCTAAGACCTTGATGGAAAAAGCTGGTGTGCCGCTCGTACCTGGTTATCACCGTGATAACCAAGATCCCGATTTTTTACATCAACAAGCAGATAGTATCGGCTACCCCGTCTTAATTAAAGCCAGTGCCGGTGGGGGCGGTAAAGGCATGCGCATCGTCAATAGCAGCGATGAGTTTATCGGCATGCTGGAGTCATGTAAACGCGAAGCCATCAATAGTTTCAGCAATGATCACGTATTAATTGAACGCTACGTTACTAAACCTCGTCACATTGAAATTCAGGTGTTTGGTGATGAGTTTGGCAATTACGTGTATTTATTTGAACGTGACTGCTCAGTCCAACGTCGCCACCAAAAAGTCATTGAAGAAGCACCCGCCCCCGGCATGACCGAACAACGTCGTCGCGCCATGGGTGAAGCCGCTGTCAATGCCGCTCGTGCAGTTAATTACGTGGGCGCTGGTACCGTCGAGTTCATTGCGGAGCAAGACGGCACCTTCTACTTTATGGAGATGAACACTCGCCTACAAGTAGAGCACCCAGTGACTGAAATGATTACTGGCTACGACCTAGTGGAGTGGCAATTACGCATCGCCAATAAGGAGCCGATTCCGGTTCAACAAGCTGACTTAGCAATTAATGGCCATGCCATTGAAGTACGTATTTACGCTGAGAACCCAGATAACGACTTCTTGCCCTCAATTGGTCAACTGAGTCACTTGAGCTTCCCAGAGCACCTGAGCTTTATCAATGCACCAATTCGCGTTGATAGCGGAATTCGCGAGGGCGACCGCATTAGTCCATTCTATGATCCCATGATCGCCAAGCTGATTGTGTGGGGTGTTGACCGTGAGCAGGCCATTGCTCGTATGTGCCAAGCGCTTTTAGGGACGCATATTATCGGACTGCATACTAACGTATCCTTCTTACATCGTTTAATAACTAATGAGGCCTTTGTTAATGCAGATCTGGACACGGGTTTAATCGAAAAGAACCACGCTAGCCTCTTCCCGCCTGCTCAATCCGTATCGAGCAAAGCATTGGCTTATGTCGCCGCAACTTATATGGCCAAACACGGTCTGAAGCATAGCCGTGCCGCTAAAAACGCACCAATAGGCTACATTGACCCATGGGCTAGTGCTGATTACTGGCGTGTCCGCCAAGGAGAAGGCACCACGGTCACCGTAGAGGATGATCATAACGAATACCCACTCCGTATTACACAGCGCAGCAACGATGACTGGATTTTGGAAATTAACGGTGTTATCCACGAGCTTACTTGGGATGTCAACACCTCTGGCAACAATGGCCTGACCTTTGATATCAAATTGGGACTTGACGGGGATTTGAGCCAGGCTAAAGTGGTGCATGAAGGTGAAGAACTTTACCTCTACACTCAAGAAAGTCAAATTCGCCTAAGAGTGCCTAATACCTTAGCACATGCGGCTGAAGGTGATGAGCTAGGCGGTGGTGGCCTAACCGCCCCTATGCCCGGTAAAGTCATTAACATTCTGGTTAATGTCGGTGACCGCGTTGAA
Source organism: Oligella ureolytica DSM 18253 (assembly GCF_000373745.1). GTDB lineage: Bacteria > Pseudomonadota > Gammaproteobacteria > Burkholderiales > Burkholderiaceae_B > Oligella > Oligella ureolytica. Next base: position 40,890 of record NZ_KB892286.1, read on the forward strand.
GCCGGTGATGTACTGCTAGTGATGGAAGCCATGAAGATGGAACACTCGATTACGGCCGATACAGGCGGCACCGTTGAAGAGCTATTCTTTGCGGTAGGTGACCAAGTAACCGAAGGTGCGGAGTTAATTAAGCTTAATAGCGACGACTAAGTTACATACGGTCAGCGCATTAAAGTTCAAAGGGGATGCTTTATAAACAAGCATCCCCTTTTTTTGCACTATTGAGTTATTCATGACTCACACTTGAGGTACAAAGCTTGCCTGACTAGCTCACTCGCATTAGCCCTTAGAGCCACTTCATCCAGTGTATTTAGATATGTAAACACCTGAACATAAATCTCATGTGGCAAGACTTGACTCTTTAAACACCAGTTCTCTGTATCAGCGATCGCGAGCACATAACCTTGCGCTTGAGCATTAAGTAAACTGGGATCTGAGAACAGTTTCTGGCTTGCTTCATTAGCCCCTAAATTTTTTAATAATTCGCTACCAGACATCATCCAGTCACGCCTTTCTTCAGCAGAAACCATGGTTGTGAGTAAGCTAAGGCTTAACATAAGAGCAGAGAGGTATTTCATCATAATAGTCCCCAATGTAAAAACTTATTGATTCCATTGTAGAGCGATTAATAGATTAAAGACATTTAAATCAAAACTCATCTGTTATATTAGATCTTGCTACAATAAGCTACAAACCTTTTATTACCACCCTTTAGCTACTGCTTAACAACCATGCAACTAAATTTCAATTTTAGACAGAGTCTCGGACTAGTCGCCATGGTGGCGGCTTTATTTATCGTCCTCTTTCCATTTGATGGTTATCCATTACATTTTTCTCATAGTGCTGCCTTAGTCCTTATCACCCTAGCTAGCTGGAGTACCGGTTTATTTCCTCCCTTTCTTACAGGTCTGATTTTCTTTGCCTTAGCGGCAATTTTTAATCTATTACCAGCCGATATCTTATTTTCTGGCTTTAGCTCAACGGCGGTCTGGCTTATCATTTCCGGTTTTGTCATTGGCGCCGCAATCTCCACCTCTGGTTTAGGTAAAAAGATGGCGTCGATGATAGCGCCACAACTGACTGGCAGCTACCCACGCATGATTACAGGACTTGTGATCAGCGCTGTTTTATTAAGCTTTATCATGCCTTCTTCAGTAGGCCGAGCCGTGGTCATGATCCCAATTGGCATGGCGCTTGCCAATCATGTCGGTTTTAAAAAAGGGAGTAATGGACGTTTAGGAATCGCCACTTCACTCGCTATTGCCTGCAATATGCCAGGTTTTGCGATCTTACCGGCCAATATCCCTAATATGATTTTAGCCGGTGCCAGTGATAATTTATTCAACATGCAGTTTGGCTACATGGAGTACTTACTACTCCACTTCCCAGTACTTGGCGTACTTAAAACCTTTTTGATTATTTTTTTAGTGGTTAAAATTTTCCCAGCTGAAATCAATATCACTGAAAAAACTGAAGAAGACAATGATCCTGAACAGAACGGTAATAAAGCAATGCAGAAAAAAGTAGCTATATTGCTTGGACTGACCCTCATTTTCTGGATGACGGACTCAATTCATGGCATCAACCCCGCTTGGGTCGGATTAGCCACTGCGGTGATTTTATTATTACCTAAATGGGGTGTGGTCGCACCGAAAAACTTTAATGCCTCGGTTGACTTTGCCACCGTCGTCTTTGTTGCTGCCGCCTTGGGTCTAGGCGCCTTAGTTAATGAGTCAGGCCTTGGGACGGCTATGGGACAGACATTTATTCAATTACTACCTGAAGAAAGTGGCGAAACCTTTCTGAACTTTATGTCTCTGTCCATCATGACAACCATCACCGGCTTACTGACTACCATCCCTGGTGTGCCGACCGTACTGACGCCCATGGCCATGGACTTTGCTGATACCACCGGTTTCTCTCTACGCTCAGCGTTGATGATACAAGTTCTCGGTTTTTCTACCGTGATATTTCCCTATCAAATTGGTCCATTGATCGTGACCATGCAGCTTTCAGGGGAGCCTTTACACAAATTATTGAAGATTACACTGCCGTTAACCTTATTGACGGTTGTCGTGTTATTTCCGCTGGATTATTTATGGTGGGGACTGCTTGGTTGGCCTAAATAAAAACTCACTTTGAACCTGCTAAAGCTTCTCTGCTTAGTTTCATCATCAGCCATTCAAAGCAATTCGCCAAAATGACTCACTCTTCCAATTAGGTGGGAAACCCATATGCGGCAGCGAAATATTAGTATTTTTATCAAGTAAGGCAATTAACCTGACAGACCAGCGACTTGTTGGAGCAATAACTCTCATTAATGACTCAATAATAACAAGCTGAAAATACAATCTATTAATCGGTGCTATTTCTTGAAGAGGTGAGCTACTTGAGCCAGAAGATATAGTAACTGGTATTGACGGCCAGTTCTGAGGCTTATTTTTTGGAATCATCGGTCTAGTGCCAAACTCTCGATTCCAAACCCTACTATGGTGGGCACATAAATTGCGTAAATCTGCCAAAGAACGAAACCATGATCGTAAAACAGGCATCTTCAATCCAAAGGATTGTTCTATGGGTGATATGTCTTGAGTTTCTCGTAAATTTGCAAACAATCTAGAAACCTCACTAAATGTTAATAACTCTAAAGCCATCCAGATAGGAGGTTGTTTAGGTGAAGAAGGATACTTGCTAAGATAATGTTTTAAAAACACTTCAACCTCGCGTTTTTCACCCTCTCTTTCAAGTTTATCCATTAGCCAATCATGAGCATAATTAGTATTAAAAATAGCTGAATTAAGATAACCATGGGGTCCATAATTGTCTGCTAATGTATTGCCTAATTGTGCTCTTAAAGCCACCTCGATTCGTTCAATCGCATCAAGAATAATTAAACGTAACTCACGGTCAAATACATACAGACTCAGAATATCGTTAAACTCTGTATTTGGTAGAAAATGCTTAACTTTTTGAGCAGGGATATAAAATGGTATAGCATAAGCTGATAGACGAAAATAGCTAATATTTGCCAAATAATGTCGAGTTTTTGTCTTATCCTTAATAATAAGACCACGTTCCTCAAGTTTAGAGATTTGCCGTTTCATATCAAAGGATGGCTTCCGAAAGTTACTCATACCATACCCCTAAAAAGAAAAAACCCGCTAAAGTGTGCATCGTTGAGAGGCATAGCGGGTGTATCACCTTAATAATATAACGAAGATCTACAGAAGTCAAATTAATACATACCCGTTTTTGCATCTATTACTTATAGGTTGTGCAAAAATATTTTGCACAACCTTAATCATGCACGAATAAATAACAAAATCTACGTTTAGGTATCAATTTGTCCACCTTAAACAGCATCTACGCAGTCGAGTACAGGCAGCTATTCTTGCTAATGAAAATATGGAACTACTAAAAAGCCTCTAGTTGGTTGGCCGCAGTAAAAACACTCACCTAGAGCCTGCTGAAGCTTCTCGACTTAGCTTCATCATCAGCCGATCCAAGGCATTGGCAAACTCACGCTGATCCGAAGAACTGAAAGCCGCCGGCCCACCTATTTCCACGCCTGAGCCACGCAGTTCCTCCAGCATATTACGCATGGATAGGCGCTCACGAATATTATTAACGCTAAACTCCTCACCACGAGGACTCAACACAAAGGCCTGTTTATCAACCAACTCTGCCGCTAAGGGGATATCACCCGTGATGACTAAATCGCCCGCTTGCACTCGTTGCACAATGTAGTCATCGGCCACATCAAAGCCACGAGGGACTTGTACTGCATTAATTAAACGTGATGGTGGTGTACGCAGCATTTGATTGGCAACCAGCGTCAAAGGCTGTTGCCAACGCTGTGCAGCTCGGAAAAGAATCTCCTTTACGACGACTGGACAAGCGTCCGCATCGACCCAAATATGCATAAAAATCCTGATAAACTAAAAAGAATTGAACTTTTAAACAGCTTGCTGACACTGATCCAACCAAGCTCGAATCGTCTCTAAAGCCTCAGGCTCATCTAAAAACGGCACATGAGCACGGTCTTTGAGTGTACACGCTAACATACCTGGGTGACGCTTTTGCATCTCGACTACCGTCTCAGCACTCAGAAGATCGGAGTTTTCACCACGAATCACGGCTAAAGGCTTATCCTGAAGCAAGTCAAATAAAGGCCAGATAGGTGGCACCTCATCGACATCGACCATACTCTCGACAAAACCCTTACGCAAGGCAGGATCGTAAAACAACTCAATCCCGTTTTCACCCTGTAAATACTGCTTTTCCGCTTCCTCTAACCAGCGCGAGTCAGGCACACGATAAAAACCGACACGAGAAGCTTTGAGGACGTCGGCCATTTCCTCCAAAGTCTTAACCTCAGGCAACACACCTAGGTAATCACCGATTTTACGCAGTCCCTCAAGCTCCAGTACTGGTCCGATATCGTTGAACAACACGCCAACAATACGATCCAATGCCGCATAAGCCAAGGTCATGGAAATCAGGCCACCGCGCGAGGTACCGATAAAGGCAGCACGCTCAATGCCTAATTGATCCATCACCTCCAACACATCAGCAGACTCCTGCGGCACCGTGTAGGTCGTGTAATCGGTCCAGTCAGAGTGGCCACGACCACGGCTATCAATTCGCAATAAACGAATTGCAGGATCAAAATGAGCAGCCAAATAATCAAAATCCTGACTATTACGAGTTAAACCGGCCAAGGCAATAACGGTCAACCCCTCATACCCTTCAGGATGTGAATCACGATAAAAAATCGTGGTGCCATCTTTTAATGTAAGGCGATTTTCACTACTCATCTATCTTGATCTCCACAATTTGTTTTATTGCTATTACGTTAGGCTACAGCCGCACGTTGACCCACTAACTCCCTGGCTGCACGAGCAATGACTAACTCTTCATCCGTCGGAATCACCATCACCTTGACTCGAGAGTCATCGGTACTGATTAAACGCTGGCCTTCACCCTCGGTATTACGCTCATTATCAAAGTCCACGCCAATCCAACCTAAACCTTCACATACTAGTCTACGTATCTCAGCAGAGTTTTCACCAATTCCAGCCGTAAAGACAATTAAATCGACTCCCTGCATAGTGGCTGCCATGGTTGAGATACCGGAGCGAACCTTATTAACAAAATAACGAATGGCACGCTGCCCCTCTTCGGTTCCGGCTTCATTAAGTGTACGCATATCATTAGATAAGCCACCAGATAAACCGAGTAAGCCAGATTCATAGTAAAGCATACGGCTAAGCTCCGACACACTATAGCCCTCACTTTCTAATAAGTGAAGCAAAACACCAGGATCGATCTGACCACAACGAGTACCCATCGGTAAACCGTCAAGGACTGTAAACCCCATGGTTGTCGCCTTACTCTTACCATTATCAATAGCGCATAGAGAAGTACCATTACCCAAATGAGCCACCACTACCTTACCCTGATGCAGTTCAGGAGCAATACGTGCTATCTCACTATTAATATAGTCATAGCTTAAACCATGGAAGCCGTAGCGCATAATTCCCTTTTCATATAACTCATAAGGGATGGCAAAAGCCTTGTTCTCAAACTCCTGGGTACGGTGAAAGGCCGTATCGAAACAAACGAGCTGAGGAATCTCTGGAAAATACTCCATCGCCGCGTAGATACCAGACAGATTATGCGGTTGGTGCAATGGCGCTAACTTACTAAAAGACTCAATATTTTTGAGTACTTCAGGGGTAAGCATCACGGGACCGTCATACGCATCACCACCATGCACAACACGGTGACCGGCTGCTGCTACCTCAATCTCCGGGAAATGCAGATTAAGCGATGCGATCACCACTTCCATCGCGGCCTGATGATTTTGCAAATCGCAATTTTCAGGCAAATCCAGAGCCTCACCACTTGCTCCCTTCAGCTTGACGGTACCACCGCTACCGATACGCTCACAATTACCAACCATCACTGGGTTATCCTGAGTTGCCACATAAAGCGCAAACTTCAAAGAGGATGAACCCGCATTAAGCGCTAAAAAGCCTTTATTTTTTACATTATTTTCGCTCATAATGACTCCTTTTTAAGCTATTTTGATGCTTTCTTTTGATTCGCATATTGCAGGCAAACTACTGCGCAAGAGGCTAGGCGGGACATCTCACTATCAGAGCGTGAGTTAAGAATCACCGGTACCTTGGCACCCAATACTAGACCTGCACCCTCAGCATGAGCCACATAAGTCATCTGCTTAAAGAACATATTAGCGGCGTCCAAGTCTGGCATCACAAGGATATTGGCACGACCGGCAACCTCACTAACAATGCCTTTAGTACGCGCAGCATTTTCGTCAATCGCATTATCCATGGCTAAAGGACCTTCGACCAGGCCACCCTTAATCTGCCCGCGATCGGCCATTTTTGATAATAGCGCTGCATCAACGGAAGACTGAATCGCTGGATTAACCACTTCAACCGCAGATAATACGGCAACACGCGCTTCTACACCTAAAGAAACCGCTAAATCAATGGCGTTTTGCGTGATATCGACTTTGGTATTTAAATCAGGGTAAATATTAATCGCTGCATCACTGATATAAAACAGCTCTGGGCGACCTGGTGCATCCATAATAAAGACGTGAGTAAAGCGACGACCAACACGCAGACCACTCTCTTTATTCAACATGGCACGTAGTAAATCGTCGGTGTGCAAATGGCCCTTCATGATAGAAACAGCACGTTCCTCATGCACCATCTTGCACGCATACGTCGCCACATCCTGATCACTACCAGGCACCTCAATAATTTCCATACCGGAAATATCAGCACCGAGCTTCTCAGCTGCTTCACGAATCTTTTGCTCATTACCCAAAAGAATCGGAATAATAATGCCTTCTTTAGCCGCTAAAACCGCACCACCTAGGGAGTTTTTATTATGTGGGCAAACCACCGCCACTGGAATCGGATCGCACTGCTTGGCACGACGTAATAACTCTTCAAAATGGCGATGACGCTGCACCAACAAACCCGGTACCGCCAAATTATCACGCTCATACTTAATGGTCGGGGCATGCGCATCGGCATGACCATCAAGAATCAGGACATTATCCGAGGTACGTGTTACTGATAACTTAAGACTGACGATGTTCTTGGGTTTTTTATCAGTGACCTCAACCTCAATCAGCATCTCATCACCCGGATGGGCACGTTCATGCGCTTCAAAATGGTAGTCCTTAAAAGCAGTACCCGGACCAGGTAAAATATTACCCACCACCGCAGAAACGATAGAAGCTACAAACATCGTCGGTGCCATATTTTCCGGTTCACCATCACCGTCAAGATCATGATTTGGCAAACTGAGCGGGTTGTAATTACCGGAAGCTGAAGCAAAAACATATAAATCATCAACCGTAATCAGGCGACGTAACTCGGCTTTATCGCCAACCTGTAACTCATCGAAGGTGCGATTTACTAGACGCATAATTTAAATTCCTTACTCTTTTTAAAATGGCTCATTTTGATAAAAAATCGCTTAGCCGTGACACACAAAAACCACCAAAAAAATCGAACTAGCGTCCCCAACTCCACACCTTTTAATAGGTGTTAAAAATTATTTCTTTTATAAGATAATACTAACATGCGCTCATGACCTGTTTTTGACAATTTCTACTAAACATGAGGTATCTCAAATGTTAAACCTTAGGTCTTCAAAAAGATCGGTACATGGACATTTTTAGCATAGCTACGAGTCTCTGAGAACTAACAAGGTATCATGTGAAGAATATGATTAATTCCTGCTGAACTTTAATTTTTTTATGACTATCAACCATTCTTCCAGCGAAACACATCGAGTCGAGTTTAAACGCGAGCTGACACCCGCTCTCGATTTAGAAAAAGAGGTGATTGCTTTTCTCAACTCTGCTGAGGGAGGCTTTATTTATATCGGTGTTGACCAGCACGCAAAGGCTCTGAGTAATCAAGCGATCGATAGCGACATGTTAAAAATCAAAGACCGCATCAAGATGAACATTGCGCCTTCGGCCATGGGGTTATTTGATGTGATTGTCGATAATTGGCAAGGTACAGAAGTGATCAAACTGATTATCGCCAGTGGCAGTGAAAAGCCTTATTTTAAACAGAAATACGGCATGACAGAGAAAGGCTGCTTTATACGCTTAGGCAGCGCTGCCGAGCCTATGAAGCAAAATCAGATTGATAGACTTTTTGCAGGTCGAACTCGTAACTCCATTGGCAAAATCAAATCTCATCGTCAAGAGCTGAGTTTTGCTCAATTGCGCATTTACTACGAAGAAAAGAGAAAACCCTTAAATCAGCAATTCAAGAAAAATCTCGAATTACTCACCGAAGAAGGTGAGCTAAACTACGCTGGCTATCTACTCGCTGATGAAAATGCTGTTTCCATCAAAGTCGCCAAGTATGCAGATACTACACGTGTTCACTTAATAGAGAGTAACGAATATGGTTACAGCTCCCTAATCAAAGCAACACTGAGTGTATTACACAAACTTGAAACTGAAAATACGACAAGCACCTTAATCACCGCCAAGAACCGAATTGAATCGCGCCTTTGGGAGCCTGTGGCTTTGCGTGAAGCGGTCATTAATGCCATGATTCATAATGACTATACCCGTGAGGTACCACCCAAGTTTGAAATCTTTAGCGACCGTTTAGAAATAACCTCAGCAGGCAGCCTACCTGAGGGTTTAAGCCAAGAAGAGTTTTTTGAAGGCTACTCTATTCCTCGTAACAAAGAACTCATGCGAGTGTTCAAAGATCTTGAACTAGTTGAGCAACTAGGAACAGGGGTGCAGCGTATTCTGGCGCACTATGAGAGAGAAAACTTTGTTTTCACAGATAACTTCACGCGAATTAAGTTACCTATCAAAGCAGCGCATCAAGATTTTTTATCGGACATTAGAAAAACCTCAATTTACCGCACAAGCGACCAAGCGACCGATCAAGTAAGCGACCAAGTAAAAAGACTTCTACTTGTTTTAAATCACAATGAACTAAGTACTCAGGAGTTATTAAACTTACTGCAATTAAGGCATCTACCTAGTTTTAGAAAAAACTATTTACATCCTGCTCTCGACTCAAGTCTGCTTGAAATGACTCAGCCCGAGTCTCCACGCAGCCCGACTCAAAAATACCGCCTAACGGAAAAGGGCTTTAAGCTGCTTGAGCGCTTATCAACGACACTAGCACTTAATCACTCACAGTGAGTGTTGATTTTATGTTTAACTTGACGTAGTCCCTATTTGGGACTAAAATTAAATCTCATGAAAATTATCTCAACTCAAACCTTACGTAAGTTCTGGGAAAAACATCCTGATGCAGAGCAGCCGCTTAAAGCGTGGTTTGATGAGGCTAGTAAAGCCACATGGACTCAACCCTCTGATATTAAAGCTTATTACCGCCATGCAAGCATCTTAAAAAAATCGACGTGCTGTATTTAATATTAAGGGAAATGATTACAGATTAATTGTTGCTATCGCTTATAAATTAGGCATTGTTTACATCAAATTTATCGCGACACATTTGGAATACGACAAAATTGATGCTGAAACAATCGATATGGAGTAAAAAATGCAAATTCGTCCTATCCGCACTGAATCAGATTACAAGAACGCACTTAAGCAAGTTTCCCGTCTTATTGAGCTTGATCCTGATATTAACTCAGCAGAAGGCGAGCAACTTGAGGTTTTAAGTACTTTAATTCAAGCTTACGAAACAAAAAACTTTCCTATAGAACGCCCTGATCCCATTGAAGCCATCAAGTTTCGAATGGAGCAAAACGGACTGACTGCTAAAGATCTAGAGCCAATGATCGGACGCCGTAACCGAGTATACGAGATCCTCAATCACAAACGTCCTTTAACTTTAGCCATGATATGGAGATTACACAAAGGGCTTGGTATTCCCGCTGAAATCCTAATCCAACCACCAGCAAGTAGCTAAGCATACCCCCACTACGAAGCCGGCATCGGCTTAGCCGCCAAACTCAAATCCTCTTCATTGTCTTCATCTGTCACCACCTGCTCAAGCTCATTACCAAGCACATCTTCCGTTCCTTCTTTTGCAGGCGTCAAGCGCGATGGCGTATGTCCGGCTGCCGTTGCACGTCCCTTAGCAGTACGTGCTTTGCTGCTCATACGTCCGACATTTATATTGGCAGCGGGTGCCTGTCCATCTTTATCCTGACCAAAATAAACCACTGTATGCGGATATGGCAATTCAATATTAGCGGCATTAAAGTGCTTTTTAACCAAGCGATTGTAGCCACGCTGAACTGCCCATTGCATACCAGGCGTAGTTTTAATCAAGACCCTGATAGTGACGCCGCGCTCATTAATCGCCGTTACCCCAGGAATGGTGATCTCTTCTAGAATTTCTGGTGCCAAGACATCATTTTCCATCAACTCGGCAAATGCCTGCTCTAAGTGATAAATGGCTTCGTCCACATTTTCTCGGTGAGCAATGGTGTACTCACCCATATGATAAGAAAAGTCGCGCATATGATTCACCACCACATCCACAGAGGAGAAGGGAATCAGGTGATAACCACCATCCAACGTGCGTAAGCCAACCGAACGGATCGTCATTTTTTCCACCGTACCGAACACACCACCAGCTTCAACCACATCATTGACGTTCATGCCGTTTTCAATTTGAATAAACACACCGGTAATAATATCCTGCACTAATTTCTGTGCACCAAAACCAATGGCTAAACCCACCACACCGGCACCAGCAATCAAAGGGCCAATATTAATCCCTATTTGAGACAGCAGCACCAAGGCCGTCATAGTAATAATCAAAATCAGCGCTGCATTACGAAATAACGACAGCAAGGTTCTCTCACGGGCACTGGGCTCTTGCTGACCCACTCCACTCAAACGGTTCTCTATAAAACTCGCAAGAATGGTCCAACTTAGCGCTGCAAATAGCAAAATAATCGCCACATGCACCAGCATATTGATGAGGGCTTGAGCAGAATCGGAAGCTAGCCAAGCAGCCAAGTCAAAAGCATGCCACGCATCAAACACAACCAATAGCACCACCACGATGGTAAAAAGACGCAAACCTTTTAGAATAGCTGGTACATAGGAATTAATTCGTGCTTCCAGTAAAGGAAGACGAGTACGCATGTCCTCGGATAAATGGATACGTCGACTCAGCGTTGTAGTGAGTACTGCTGATACAATCAGCCCTAGCACAATTGCCACAATACTTTGCAAGGTTGCCTGTGCCATAAAAGGCAAAGCATTATCAGTATCAATCTGACTGACGACCAGTAACACAGTAAAGTAAATAATGGCTAAGACATGCCAGATTCTAGCGAACAGACGCATTAGTGTGCCGAAAAAAGCCATAGAAGCTTGCTTAGAACGCTCAATCACACGATCACGTACTTCAATCCTATTTTTCCAAATCCCTCTGACTGCATAAATATAAACACCCAACATAATCAGCAGAGCGACCATGCTACCGAATGCCGTTGTAAACAGAGCAGACACCACCGGAACCACTAACAGCATGCCGTATCCAACCACTTGTACCAAGACACCAAGCCATCGGTTCCAGTACTGCGCAGCCTCATCGGACATGGCCAACAAACGCAATTTCGGAAAACGCGTTGCAAATACAGTCCGCACTAACGCCCTAGTCACTTCCACCACAATAAAAGCATTAACAAAAAGTGATTCAAAGGTGCCTGCGACCTCACCCTCTCCTGCGATTAACAAGATAACGCCATAAGCAACGATCCCAGCCAACGCAACGCCAAGCACATCCATCAGAAGTGCAGCAATCACAGCCATACTTTTTCTTAAGAAAGCAGCACCCTGCCGACGAATAGGCGGCCCCTCAACCGGTGGGGCATGTTTAAGCCGGTTATTAACCCACCGAAAACCACGAGAAGCAAGCAGACGAATCACCACAAAAGCGACTATTGTGGCTGCAATAACTAAGGCTAAATTCCATAATGCAGTCTTCCAACGCGGCATATTAATCCCTTCGACCTCCTCACCACGGGCAATAGCACCAACCGCATCCGCCGTATGGCCAAGGTCATTGAGTACTTTTGTCAAAAAAACCTGCGTACTATCTGCCACTTTTCTGGGTAAGGAATCATCCATACCCTCCACTGCTGACAGAAGACTCGCTTTACCTGGATTCTCAGGCACCTGAGCTCGCAACTGCTCAATTAATTGATTACGAGTCTGCTCATTTTCTAGCAAATCGGCTAACTGAGTTAAAGAGGTTCCACTTGCAGGTGCTTCTGTAGCAGTCTGCTGTGCTTGAACAGAAAACACCATAAAAAGCGCAAAAGACAGTAATAAAAACAGCTTCAGCAGAAGCCCCAAAACAGCGTGTGGCCATTTTTCCCTATGGAACTGAGTCAATGATGATGTTTGGATTATCATGGACGGTACAGGCACGAGATTACTCCCTCTGTTAAATATATTCTTCAAAAATATGGATTTTTAACCCCTACGGTAACATAAGCAGAGAGGGTGACGAAAGTCGCCATCAGATACAAGATGCAACCATATTATGAGAGAGTGCCGAACGCTCTTATGATTATTTTTTCTTAATTTCCCAATGCCCACGTGTTCCACCAACACGCTCAAGCCAACCCGCAGCCTTTAGATTATTTAAATGCTTTTTGATAGTGGGATAATTTTATCCTGCTAACGCCTGATTAATAACACCAAGTGAATCGCCTCTTAATTAGCCTATTGAAAATATACTGCCAGAAGAAACAATATGAGCTACGTTTAGGTATGGATTTGTCCGCCCTCAAAGTAACTTATTAAGAAAAAGGGGGTTATTAGTAGTAAATGGCTATTTTGCAGCTTTATCTTAACAACTCCCGCACTCAACTAAGCATACGCCTCACGTATGATCTTCTCTAAAGGATATCTCGGCTCAAAAGACGCCGCTTGCGCTAAAGGCCAAGCTAGTTCAAAGATTCTGAAGCGGTATTTCTCAACTAACAAATCCCCCTCGTCAATCTCCGGATACAGCACAGACAATAGCTTAACCTGTGAATCCGAAATACGGCGCACCACGTGATGAGCTCTCAGCTGTGACGGATGTTTCAGTCCGGCGGCTTCCAGTAGCTCAGCTAGAGCCAACAAGGTATTACGGTGGAAGTTATAGACTCGCTCTGATTTATCAGATACTACTAAACCCTTTTGACGCATAGGGTCTTGGGTCGCCACACCAGTCGGACAGTGCCCAGTATGACAAGCCTGAGCCTGAATACAGCCCACAGCAAACATAAAGCCGCGGGCACTATTACACCAGTCGGCACCCAACGAAAAGGTTCTGAGCAAATCGAAGGCGGAAATTATCTTACCGGAGGCACCAATCTTAATCTGCTGACGTAAACCAATCCCGACCAAGGTGTTATGTACCAAACGCAGGGATTCATTAAGTGGCACGCCCATGTGGTCGGCAAACTCAACTGGCGCAGCACCCGTACCGCCTTCGGAACCATCAACCACAATAAAGTCCTGCGTGATATTAGTTTCTAGCATGGCCTTGGCGATGGCGAACCATTCCCAAGGATGTCCAATACAGAGCTTGAAACCGACCGGCTTACCTTTGGCCAAGGTCCGCAACTCTTGAATAAAATACATCAGCTCAAGCGGTGTACTAAAGGCGCTATGGTTAGCCGGTGAGTTACAGTCCACACCGACCGGTATGCCACGGGCTTGCGCAATTTCTTCAGTCACCTTGGCGCCTGGCAAAACACCACCATGCCCAGGCTTCGCACCCTGTGACAGCTTGAGTTCAATCATTTTTACCTGCGGCAAAGCGGCGCGCTTAGCGAACTCTTCTGGTGAAAAATTACCCTCGGCATCACGACAACCAAAATAACCCGAACCGATATTCCAAATTAAATCACCACCATGCTCTAAGTGATAGCGACTAATCCCACCCTCACCCGTATCATGTGCAAAACCACCCTTAGCCGCACCACGATTGAGCGCCAAAACCGCATTGGCCGATAAAGCCCCAAAACTCATAGCAGAAATATTCAACGCTGATAAGTCATAGGTCTGCGTACAGTCCGGCCCACCAACCGTTGTCTTAAAATCACTGTTATCAATTTTTGTCGTTTGCAGGGAGTGATTGACCCACTCATAACCCTCGCTATAGACATTTTCAATAGTGCCAAAAGGACGCTTATCGATCTGCTGCTTGGCTCGCTGATACACAATCGAGCGCTGAGCCCGTGAAAACGGTAAGTTATCGTCATCACTTTCTAAAAAATACTGCCGAATCTCAGGGCGAATAGACTCAAGTAAAGAAAGGGGTGTATTTACCCCCCTTCAATACAACTTTAAATATATATATAAAACGATCGGACAACTAGTGTGACAGAGGAGGAGCTTAACCATCGACTACCTTGGCTCTTCACGAAAAGCCTGTCTAACCGCTTCAACAATAGCTTCCCATATCCCAGGCTCCCGTAACACTGGCATCTGTTTGGCAAGGACATTACTTAACTCACCCTGAGTTTGTTCGATAGAACGCAATACGCGATCGGCTTGCTGATCGGGCATTTCTACAATTTCTTTAAGCGCAGTGCGGGCCCGTAGATGATTACGCAAATACTGCGATTGCTCACGCATTTGTTCAGTTAAAGTACGTCTTATAATATTAGAAAGATACAGAACATGAGAAGTCATATCTGGATAACGCCACACGGGACGTGCTTTATTGTTACCACTAAACTGAAAATTAGAGACTATTCCGTCAAGATAAGTAGTATAAGTAGAAGTAAATGAAATATCTTCACTTATCTCCCGCATCAACGGCTTGGATATTTCATCCAATACATTGTCATAGTTTCGACGTTCACCTGCATCATCGCTAATCACAGCTGATATTGGCAAAATAACAGGATCGGATATCACCCCATCACGGCGTAATATGTCATTAATCAGAAAACGATGAATACGGCCATTACCATCAGCCAAAGGGTGGATATAAACAAAAGCAAAAGCTATCACGGCACAACGCATAACTGATGACTGCCCTTTTGTCCGTTCAAAAAAAACACGCAAACCATCCAACATATTGGCCACCTCATCCGCTGGTGGTGCTACATAATAAACAATGTCTTGATAACGAACACTTTCTCCTATAAAAACAGGAGATTGACGCACACCAAAATTAGTGACCACCGTATTTTCACCTAAAACGTCAGCCTGCAACTGTGCAAGCATCTTATGGCTTAAAGGTAAATCCCCTTGACCTGTACGACGCGACATCATGTCAGCAAAACGCTCAATACGAGTAGTTCGATCTTCTTCACCTTCTATGGCAAAACTAGCCTTGCTTTCCCTCAAAGTCATCCATACGGCGGCGCGACTTAACAACTCTTCACCAAACTCGGCTTCCAAACTCTGAAATAGAGCGGTTACATCTAGCTCCATAGCCTGTATAAGAGCATCAGTTTTAACAATCATTGGGCAAAAATAACGTGTACCTGGCAAATTATCATTAATACGCCATCGCGATGACTTGATCACAGAAGCACTTGAAGCTACAACTAATTTAGTACTATCCAATAAATCAACATAGTTACCGCCGACACGCTTTGGCAACTGTAAGGTGTCATTACTTAACAACTCATATAAAAAAGCTGCTCGACGCGCATATTGTCCCGTGGGTTCAGCATCTACCCATGCCTGGATAAATTTCCCACCAATTCTTTCAAATAAGCGTGACAAACACTCTAAATGAAGAACTTCATGTCTCAAATGAAATTGCAAATGCGCTGCTGGCGTATCTGCTGGTCGCATACTTTCTTGATAAGTTTCTATGCGATAACCATCGATAACTTCTGTCAGTCGCCGACCACCAATCTGACTCTGCACTGGCATCCGCACAATAGGTGTAATTTGATATGTTTTGGCCAACCATGCCAAACCAATAGGATCGACGAGAAGCTCATCCATGAGTTGCCCCTATGAAGCACTATTGAGTGCATAAAAACGATTATTTTCTGATTAAAAACTATTAAGTCAATTATAGATGCATAAAATCAATTAGAAAATAGGTGTTTTGCATAAAAACGATTACCTTAACTCAAGAGCATGGATAGGTTATTGAAATAAATGTATACAATTATCAAAACACTGTTATTCAACGCTAGGACAAAAACTATTAACCTCTATAAGACAACTAAAATCTGGCCAAGGTACTGTTGTCTATTCTCCAGTTGCAGAAGCGCGGGCAGCATCAGGCTTTTCTCAATCACAATTCGCAGCTCTTATGGGGGTATCAGTTCGCACCTTACAGGCTTGGGAGCAAGGTCGAAGAAAGCCATCAGGCGCAGCACAAACTTTATTAGCTGTAGCCATCAAACACCCAGAAATACTTCAAGAATTAGTCGAAAGCTAAAGTAAAGCCACCCTATTTCTCCATTGTTCTAGACAAAACATTACTCCTTATCCACGCTTACATACGCTTGGTGTGGATGATTAGCACTTTCGGGATAAAGAAAACGTAACTGCCCTTGTTCCACCATCGGAATAAGATGCTTATTTCGCAAATAATCACGTGACTTATTTAATAAGGTTGCAAGCTGTTCAACTGTCATGGGTTGCCATGCACAAAGCTGTTTAATCCCATCCCGTAAGCTTTGAGCTTTAGAACGACCTTGCAAGGTTGCAAGTAAGGTTGCAAGCTCGGGGGGAAAGGTTGCAAGCTCGGGAGGAAAGGTTGCAAGCTCGGGAGGAAAGGTTGCAAGCTCGGGAGGAAAGGTTGCAAGCTCATCATCAATACTCTGCGAACCATCTTCTACAGTAAGAGACTGATTAAGAGTATAGTAAGTCCTATTCCCTGCTCCTTGCTTACTAAGTAAACCTTTATCTCGTAAACGTCTCAGTACTCGACTAGCCGCTAAAGTATCCATTCCAGAGAAGTCACGGCACGCTGTATTATCTACCGCCCCGGTTGCACGAGCATAAATAAGCACCTTCCTCTCTTCCTCATCAAGCGATTCTGTCGTCAATGTTCGTAACCAAACATGATCATCTTCATTAATCAGGTTATGCAAAAATATCGTTACACAAAAACTATCGCCTTCACGATCAGAGTGAAACTCTGGCAATGTAACCCCTGCTTCTGCTGCTAGTTTTCTCATACTACGAATCCCTGTTCCTTTCGCCTCAGCAAGGTTCAAGTCATGTAGTACAGCAGCAATAACCGGATTGCGGGGCCATGACCCAGGTGAGCCTAATTGATTGACAGGCTTGAGGGAATAGCCCACGTTACGAATTTCAATACGATTACTATAACGAATAATCTGAGTCGGACTATGTTTAGTATAGGTACGATGCATTACAGCATTAGCCAGCGCCTCACGAACAACCTTTCTCGGTACAATCGGTTCTTGTATACTTTGTAATTGCCCCTCAGGCAAATAAAAACCTTTCGGCAAATCATCTACGATACTAGCTTCTACTTGTGGCAACGCTAACAACAACGGCTTTCTAATTTCGATAGACTGAAATCTTTCGTGAGGATCTTCCATCCACTCTAAACCAGGCACACGAATATAATCAATTTTAGCCATCGGTAAAACTCGCCGTAAAGACATGGGCTTGCCAAACAACAAAATACCGGCCAAGGTAGGCAGTAAACTGCCATCAACTCGTTTTAATGCTCCTAGCGCCTCAAGCATTTCTTCATCACTATAACTTAACTCTTCGGCATGCGAATTAATGTGCCTACGCTCACGACGGTAAGCCTCTATAGCTGCTGGGTCAAGATCTTCAATAGTTGCATCAGGAAAAACACTAGAATCAGGGCCATGTACAAGCTGATTTGAGCCGCGTAGCACCCATAGGTCTTCATCGACACAGCGTTGGTCACTGGATCCTATCCGTCTGTATGCTCCTCTTGGCAAACCCGTAGCTTTTTTGTAGACAGGTTTATAACTTACGTCAACCTCCGGCACATACACGACTAATACAGTTTTACCTTCAAGCTGCTCCAATTTCATTTCTGGGCGCAAAGCAATATTAAGCATAGTAACGCACTGACTTGCTAAGTCACGCTGCACCTTATCAGGCTCAGGCAAGCCTGCAGGTGTATAGATAGTATCTCCTTTTTCATTAGTAACCCAATCAACACCTAATAGGAGATATCCACCATCCAAACCTGGCTCATTAGCAAAAGCAATAACTGTTTCCATAATTGCTTTACCCACATCACTAGCGCGCTTAGCTTCAATACGCGTAGATTCATCTACCTCATTGAGTTCATCAAGCAAATCTTGAGCATTACGCATATCTTTTATTCCTTATCGTCTAACGCACTGTCAGTCATTTAATTTAAAGCCCAATTAAATTAATTTCAATAAGTGTATCAGCTTATTCCTTCAAATATTAAAACTGCCCTGACTCTACATAGCCACATCCCCACTCAGGTTTTCACGTACAAATACAGACTGATGGTTTAAAGTGTAGATAGCCACCCCTTCTTCTGACAGGAGCCATCATGAGTTTTCCAGCTTTCTTTGAACAAGTTCCCACGATTAGCCTACGCGATCCACTGGCCGAATTTCTTGGCGCTGCCGAGCAAGGCGTTATCCAATACACTTATAGCGATATTGTCAAACTTGCCGGTCACTCCTGCCCCACCGTTGCTGGTGCTTATCTCATGACGGTTAAGGCATTACAAAAACTATATGGTAGCGATTTGCCCGAGCGTGGCAACATTCAGGTGGAGTTTAAAAATGACCTACTTGAAGGCGTGACCGGTGTGATGGCTAATGTGGTTTCAATGATTACAGGTGCCACCACTGACAATGGATTCAAGGGACTTAAGGGCAAATTTGACCGTCGTAACCTGCTACATTTTAATCGAGCAATTAACGGTGCTATTAAATTTACTCGTCTTGATAGTGGTGCTAATGTCACTGTCGACTTTAATTCTTCCGTGGTACCAGCACCTGCCGACCTGATGCCTAACTTACTAGCATCACTGGAAGACGATACACCTATCGAAGGCAAACAAGCCTTTGCCAAGGCATGGCAAGAGCGGGTTAAGCAAATTTTTGAACAAGCTGAGCATCCGGAGTTGGTGGTTTTTAAGGAGTGACTTGTTTTTTTAGTCACTCTCCTTTATCGTTTTGGTTTCAAAGTTATCCTCAGACACTATTGCAGCCTCTAGAGTAAAATGGATTAATTGAGTTTATCAGTTTTATTCTCCCTTTAAATTCACCAGATGAAACAAACACGCTAAAGAAGATAAAAATAACGATTAATCAAGCTAACCAATTCTTTAAAATATTCACAACCACTGGTGCATAGGCTTGCAATTTCCCATTAATAGGTTGTGAGAGGTCATCAATAACCAAGTTCAAAAGATCGTCATCTTCTACTAGGTCATGAGGTTCAAGGCCAGAATTAATTAATAATGCACTAATAAGCTGTTTTCTTTTTTCTATTAAGGCTCTGTTGTTTTGTTCAGAATCCCCTAAATTCAATATTCTGATGCTTTCTCTAGCTCTCTCAGTTAAGCCTTCAACTCGTCCACTTATCTTGAAAACAAGCTCTGTCTCTCTATGTCAGGATAGTTGTCACCCTCTAAATTTAAATCAAGAGAGCGGTAAGGATACTATTTATGGGCCGTTATTCACTAGAGCGTAAGAACGCAGTGATCAATAAATTTCATAGTGACAACACATTGAGTCTTAGCGAACTAGCTAGGCAAGAGAGCATTCCTACCTCAACCCTTTATAATTGGCTGAAACAAGTCAATTTAGTAGGTAATGCCATGTCAAAAAAACGCAATTCGGATAACTGGTCTGCTGAGACCAAGCT